>NZ_JAAGNX010000003.1:0-600000 GCF_010500615.1 Oceanipulchritudo coccoides | reverse complement strand
CAAGACCGGCGAGGTAGGCTGCCCCGAGGGCGGTTGTCTCAACGCATTTGGGCCGGACAACCTCACTTTGAAGGAGATCTGCCTGGAATTGGAGCAGGGGATCACTGCGGCTGGCGCCTCCGTCCACGCGCAGTTGCGCCAGGGGAAGCCCTGAGTCTTCCATTTGGGCGCGAACGAGGTCAGCCACCTGAAAGCCTATTGACTCAAGCGCTGCCCGGCACAGGTGGGCCCGGTTGGTCCCGCGGGTGATCCCGATAGCCGTTCCGCGGGCTTGGGGATCCCAATGGGGAGCGCCCAGCCCGGTGAAGGCCGGGACAAGGAACAGGCCGTTGCTGTCTTTTACTGTAGTGGCCAACTCATTACATTCCTGTGCCGAAGAGATGATCTGCAGTTCATCCCGCAGCCACTGTATGACGGCGCCGCCAATGAAGACGGAACCCTCGAGGGCATACTCTGTGCGGTTCCCGATTCTCCAGGCAATTGTCGTGAGCAGCTTGTGCTGCGACTGGATGGGAAGGGCCCCGGTATTCATGAGCAGGAAGCACCCGGTGCCATAGGTGTTCTTCGCCATCCCTTTCTTGAAGCATGCCTGTCCAAACAAGGCGGCCTGCTGGTCCCCGGCCACTCCCGCGATGGGGATGCCATGTGGCAGAGGGCCTTCCTCTGTGTATCCAAAAATCTCTGACGAGGATTTCACTATTGGAAGCATTGCCTCGGGAATGTAAAGCAGGCCTAGGAGCTCCCGATCCCACTCAAGGGAATGGATATTGAAGAGGAGGGTCCGGCTCGCGTTCGAGACATCTGTCACATGTGCCTTTCCGCCGGTCAGTTTCCAGATGAGCCATGAATCAATCGTGCCAAAAAGGACTTCTCCGCGCTCAGCCCGCTCCCGGATTCCTCCGATATTCTCAAGAATCCAATGGATCTTTGTCCCGGAAAAATAAGGATCAAGCAACAGACCCGTCTTCTTGCGGATCACTTTGGAGCAGCCTTCCTCTTTCAGCCGGCCACAGAGATCAGCGGTCCGGCGGTCCTGCCAGACAATTGCCGGATGGATCGGCTTGCCGGTTGCCTTATCCCAGACCACAACGGTTTCACGCTGGTTGGTGATGCCGATGGCAGCGATATCCTGAGCACCTAATCCGGCGGCCTCAATTGCTCGGGCAGCGGCCATGCATTGGCTTTCCCAGATCTCCTCCGGATCGTGCTCGACCCATCCCGGTTGTGGGTAATGCTGCTTGAACTCCTTCTGGACAGTACTCACCGCCTTGCCGGAGCGGTCAAAGACAATTGCCCGGGAGGAAGTCGTTCCCTGATCAAGGGCGAGGATGTATTGTCTCCTATCCATGCATTCGCTCCGGGTGTGAGTAAACGCCAGTCCGCCAATTTGGTCAATACCCGGAATAGAGGTGCAGGGAAATGCGGGAAAAGGTCGGGAGATTGGCAAATAATTGGCAAATCTGGCTCACCATTTTTGGGCAGGACTCGCTCAGGTCTGGGTTTAATTCTTTAAATTGGCCGGTGTTAAATTTTGAATTGGCTGAAAAAAAACTTTAAATTGGCTGATATTTTATTTTAGATTAGCCGTATGCCGGAAAACGCTCTCTATCCCCGTTTCCTGAAAGATCGCCTGGAGGAAGCTCTAAAGGACACACCGGTCGTACTCATTCACGGACCGAGACAATGCGGGAAAACAACCCTTGCCAAGATGCAGGGTGCGGAGCTGGGGTATGACTACTTTAGTTTTGATGATGATGGACTCAAGGAGGCTGCAGCTGAGGATCCCCAGGGCTTCGTCGGGAACTTGCCTGAAAAAGTCATTTTGGACGAAGTCCAACGAACACCTGAGCTTTTTTCAGCGATAAAGCTACTGGTTGACCGGGACAGAAAACCAGGACGTTTTATCCTGACGGGATCAGCCAACATCCTGACGATTCCAAAGTTATCGGATTCCCTCGCAGGCAGGATGGAGATTCTGAGACTGTGGCCACTCTCCCAATCGGAGATGCTGGGATCAAAGCCGGGCTTTATCGAAAAACTCTTTACAGCCGACTTTAAGATTGAATCAACCAAACGGATGGGAATTGAACTCGCTGAAAAAATTGTGGGTGGCGGATTTCCTGCAGCGCTGGCGCGACAAACGGAACGCCGACGGGAAAACTGGTACAGGGACTACACAGACACGCTCATCCAGCGAGACATCCAGGACCTCGCACGGATTCAACATTTGGAGGCGTTACCTAAACTTGTGCAGCTGCTGGCAGGTCAGTCCGCTCAACTGTTGAACATTTCAAAACTTGCATCGCCATTCGAAATCTCTAACCCGACGATTAAGGAATATGTGACCTTATTAAAGCGGCTGTTCCTTGTTGATGAATTACAACCCTGGTTCAGTAACCGGATGAGTCGACTGGTTAAATCCCCGAAGATCCATCTCGGTGACACCGGCCTTGCCTGTTCCCTTCTTGGTTTGGATGCCGACTCGCTGATGGAAGAAAGGTCGATGTTTGGCCAACTTCTTGAATCGTTCGTTTATCAGGAGTTGCGAAAACTGGCGAGTTGGCATGAAGAGCGATTGGACTTCTTCCACCTGAGAGGGAAAGATGGAATGGAGGTTGATTTCGTCCTGGAAAGGAAGGGCAGGGAGATTGCTGGGATTGAGGTGAAAGCTTCGGCAACAGCCAAATCCTCCGACTTCTACGGGCTGAGAAAACTACAGCAGGCTCTCGGCAAGCGATTCAAATGCGGCATTGTCCTTTATGACGGGGAAACGGTTATACCGTTTGGAGGTCAGCTGTTTGCCATACCCATAAGCCTGCTCTGGAAGTGACGAGTGGCTACGCCATCAACCGTTTCCTGGCAAAAGCCTTGCCCGAATGGGATTTCAGGTATCGTTCAAAGGCGAGAGCGGTGTGTTTATCTGTAAGTGCGATTGCCGTTTCAATTTTCCAGGGGCAAAATTTCCCAGTATGAAACGTTTTACCCGAATTGTGTCTTCTCAACCTTCTGTTAAGGTCATTTGTGTAGCCAATATAAGTCTGTGTTGGAAAGGGAATGCTTCGGAGGATGTAGACATAATGAAACTTGGAGGTTGATTCATTCATTTCCTCATATTTTGGCTTCATTAACTTTTGGCTAGAACGTAGATCAGCCAGATTTAGGTATCCTGCTTCATTTATGTAATCGGCCTGTGCCCTTTATTGTAACGGATTGCAATCTGAGAGTAGCAAAAACAGCCCATGCTACACTTCGTTTCGCAGGGCACGCTTCGTCTTAGCCTCGCCTCTGCGTGGCTGCGCCACGCGAAGCTCCCGCCTGCGACTGCCGTCTTCGGCGGGCGCGGCGGAGAGCGAAGCGTGGTACTCAGGGCGGGACTTGAACCCGGCTGAGTTGTTCCGCTCCCTGCATCTGTTTTCACTTCCCGTTATCTGACAGCATCTTGTGAAACGATGGACCGGAATGGAGATGCAGGGAAATGCGGGAAAATGTCCGGAGATTGGCAAATAATTGGCAAATCCAGATGCCTGATTTGGTTTCACTTCGAGGTTTGAGGGTAGGGGATACCTTCATTGGGCCAATGAGGGATTTGCCCAAAGATCTTCTACCACCTCAGGTGACTCTGAACATAAAGATCCCAGCAAATAACGACTTTCTGACCATTACTGAGTGTTGCACTCACTGAATACAAGCAATCAGGATTTTCGGTTTTCTCGATAGTAGTTGAATCGATCGTTAATCCCTCAAGATTGCGCGATCGAATCTCTTCCATTAGCAGCATTTGAGAGTACTTAAGCAGTTCAATTGAATCCATGGGGTATTCTGACTTTCCCTCAATAGCGATTGCCTCATTCGTTGCCTCCTGGTCAGGAGTTGTTGCCTTTGATTCCGTCTGTCCTGAGGAGTCACAACCGAACAGCAAAATTGCTACAAGCATTGTAAGTATAGTTCTCATTCTCCTGGTTTCCTCCAGATAGTTTCGGTGTAATGACGGACATTCACGATTCTATTGTACTGCAGTGGGTCACTAACCCCCATTAATTCCATGAAACTTTGAAGCGTTGGGCTACTCGCAATGTCTTGCGGTCCATAAATTGTCATCACGGAAGAACCCAGATACTCGGTCCCACCAAAAACGTAATCTGAATTCACAAAGAAGGTTTCCCTGCTGTACCGCAGAACCGGCGTTATTGTATCATCAATTCCAAGGAACTGCTTTATTTGATTCCGAGTTCTAGAATCGATGTAATCAAGATCGCTGAGGAAGGTGCTGAACTTCTCCAATAATTTGGCCGCACCCCCAAATCTGGCAAGAACCGTGTCGTTCACGGGGTAGTATTCGTCGGTTGTAAAGAATAGGACTTCCTCTTTTGTTTCCTGCCTTGTCTGTCCCCCCTGGGCCAAAGGTTTTTCGAATGACGTCGTAAGCATAGGTTTCACCAGTTGCCGATGTCATCATCACTGGGAACTCCGTCCGGACCAAGAGACCAGAGATCATATGAATTAGGATTATGGATTCCAGGAGAGACGTATTGATACCGATTACCCCACGGATCTAAGGGGATCTCAATGACATACGGCCCTTTCCAATTAATGTGAGTCTCGCTATCCGGCCTATTCACGAGAATGCCTATGCCTTCCATTTGAGAAGGGTACCTTCCCACGTCTATCTTGAACTCGAGCAAAGGTTTACTCAGCGAGTGTTCTGCGAATAGTTTTGCCGATTCCTCCTTGGTGTTGTAAGATTCCCGACAGCTGGGAAAAAGGAGAAATACAATCGCGCAGAATGCCAACCAAAAGCTGTTTTTAGAATCCTTCATTTCGACATTGGATGATTTTGTTAACTTCTTCACCCGAAGGAGCACCTTCTATATTTCCCAAATCCCGTCCTATTGGATCAAAGTACTTGGTGAAGCCATTATCGTCGTTCGGCCCAAGAATTCGCATGTCAAGAGCCGGAGTCACTAAGAGGAGCGGCATTTCTTTATTGTGCACAAACGCGTTGTCACTTCTGCGCTCACCCATTGAAAAATTTTCACTGGCGATACCTTTACCAAGTGGATGATTGTGATAAAAAGCTATGTTATCCTTAAACCAAGTACGGTATCCATGCAGGACTATCGACCAGCTACCACCAAATCCACCTGTAGGTTTAGTAAATGAGTATCCTTCACCTACTTGATAAACCGATCCTCCATATTCTCCGTTCCAGTCATCCGCCTCTGCGCGCACAGCAGTTTCAATTCCCGCCGCAACCAACGCTTGATTATCAGTGTCGTAAGTAGTCCGTCCAGGCTGGGAATTATAATAGTTATTCCACCGCTTAGCCAACTGGTCGCAATCCTCTTTATTTGGTTTCCACTGCTCCCCTTGGGCCGAGGAGGGATCAACTTTAATCAAGCAGGCACTTCGTTGACTCATTATCGAAGCCAGTTAGATGATGTAATCGCTCGCGATAACTAATATAGCAAGAACCCAAGAGATGGATCCAATCAATTTCAGATGCCTGCGTGCCGTTGGAGATAATAGAAGCAGCAAGAAAAAACCACCGAAGGCTAGGCAGAATATCGAGATCACTCCATAAATTGAAAATCCGATAATTCGTTCAGGCGTTGTATTCCACCAATACAACGTAAATATAATTAGCATCGGAAGCCCGCTTGAGATAAGGAATCCCGTTTGATCTACGGCAACCTGTACCTCAATTACTCGGTGGGCAATTTTCATCGTATTCATTCTGAAGGTTCGCTTGTTGTCTCTGAAACGTCTTCAGGTTCAGGTCGGTCATCCCGAATGCAGTATCAAGCTCCGTAAAGGCATCATTCAACCAGCCAGGAGAATCTAGGGCCCATAAAAGACCTGCAGCAGTGCCGCCATATTGAACAGCATCGACAACTGCTTCAGATCCTAGCGAGGATCGTCTTGCTGCATCACCAGCCGATCTTGCATTAACAAGTGCCACGTCAGTTGAAACAGGATGCCTGGGGACTATATAATCTCCCCTTGCTGCAAAAGGAGCCCGACTTCTCGAAAAGGCTTGAGCGGCTGCTTTACCTGCGCTTTTGAATAAAGACTCGGCCAGACCATATAAGCCAACTACCGTACTCATGATAACCTGCCTTTGGGCGGTGCCTGCAGCATTCATGTAATCCCGAGCCTCACTGGGCATCTGCTCATTGATTATATTCCACGCGTGTGCCGACAGTGCATTGATTCGTGCCTTTAGATTATTACAATCATCCTCCGTGTACCGATCCTTCCTTTGGGCCAATGAGGGAGCTGAGAACATTTTGATAATCAAACCCATTACAATTCATCCAACCCAATGTAGAATCAATAAAAAGGAAGCCAGAATAAGGTATATCGTCCCTACCACAAATACTATAGCAGTTAGCACATCGAAAATCCGCAGGATTATGATAAAGGGGAGAAAGTCTACTTCTTGGGTCCATGGTAGAAATTGCTTCCGTTTAAAAAGCATCGTACCTGAAGAAGCGACCAGCAAACTCAGAAATAGTACTGCTAGCAATTCGCTCATTCGCAGTTCTCCTTATAGTATGCTTCAAGTGCAGCTTTTCCATTCAAGGTACCGGTCGAAAAAGAATAGGATGGAACCTCCATTCCCGAAGAAGGGTCAGTCACTCCAGATAGGGCGCCCAGGCCGAAGCCGAGCCCACCACCAGCAGAACCTGAACTTCCAGTCAATTCACCTGTCTGGGGGTTTCCAAAGAAATCTAGACTTGTAGATACTGCACCGCCGAATCCGACAGCGGCTCTTCCAGTGACGTAGAGTGATTCAGAAAAACCCTGATTAGGCATAGTTGAAGAACCGACAGCTGGACCCGTTGTCACGAATCCTCCCATCCCGATAGTATCCAAAACACTTACACTATCCTGCACGGAAACGGCGAAATTTAGGGGATCTCGCCAATTTATGCTAGCGGTAACTGCAACGTCCACACTCACTCCCTTACCCGACATATTCTTGGCTAATGGAATACCAAATAGTCCATCCACTGAGAACGATCCTGAGGCTGCACCGTCGTCAATGCCCAAGACGTCTAGAAAAAAACCACCAACTGCTCCAACGAAATTGTTGGCAGCCAATGCTGCCTTAATTCCAGCGCAATCCAGACCAAAAGGTAATTTGCCCTTATTCCCTTGGGCCAATGAGGCAGGCTGAATTTTCAAGCAAACCATTCCGAGCAAGATTTATGACTTTCTATGTGGTCTGACATTTTGCCATTTCCTTAAAGGCCATAGGGCAAAAGACAGTCCGCCAAAGATAATCGCTACGGGGATCAACTCGACCTCAACTCTTCCTTCAATTAACCACTGCCTCAGGAATTCTACGGAGGCTACAGCGAACGCTAATACGCAAAAAATCCCGATAAGCTTAAAGAAGAGTATCAGAAATGAGTTTTCAGTTGTCCCCACAGCCGTACTCCTCCCATTTGTTTTGAAGGTTCTGTAATGTCTCGCCTCCAGTAACGTCAGCATTAATTCGGCGACTTATAGATTCTTGCAATCCGCGTCTATCAAGAGCTTCTCCATGCTTGCGTCCGAAATACTCGATACCCATCGCAGTCCCGTTGCCCAGAGCTGTTCCAACTGCGGCAGGCCAAAACACGACTCCAGCGAAACTTCCCACGGAACTTGCTCCGTAACGTATTGTCCCTCCAGTATCTCCCTGAGAAAATGAATCGTAGGCATTAACCGAATCTAAGACGCCGCCTGCGACACTTAGCACAGTACCCCCTGCTTTAATGACCTTACCTGCTGATCCAGTTAAAAAACTGCCACGGAATCCCTCAGTGGTAATTTGACTGTACCCATATACGAGGGGCTTCCCAGTGGACATCGACCAAAGAGTGTCTCCTACCACAATGCCCGTAGCCCCAATCCCAGAAAGGCTTATACCTGATGAGAGTTGATCCAAAAAGCCTGAAGTATCACCACCTAACTGCTCGAATTGCTGCAACTCCAGATCAATCATACTCATATTTCTGGCAGCAATGTCCCTGACTGTCGCCATTTGGGACTCTATGCCATCGCAGCGAGGATCCCTACTTTGGGCCTAAAAACCCTCCTTCAGACATGATGGAAGATCGGGAAAATCAGGCAGCAAGCTAGGCGTAAAAGGAAAACTTCGGAAGTACCATTTGGATTTACGGTAACTCCAAAACATAGCGCTAACTTCCGCTTTGCCTATCGGATCCTTTCCTGAAAGGTGCTTTATAATAACAATACCCGTGTTTCCATAAACCTTGATTGATTGGACTTCATATACCTTGAAGCCTCCAAGTTGGACAACATAGAAGGCACTTTCCGATTGTGACAATGCTGTTTTGTAATTCTCATCTGCCATATCTTCAACTTCAGCCCCATTTCCACCATCCAACGCATCTTTCAACGCCAGGACTCGAGCATGTAGATTGCCAATTTTCTCAAGCCTTTCTTGTTCCTCTACAGAAACGTCTCTCGAAAGAAATTCCTCAAGAGAATTTGTGGCATTCGAAGATCCGACAGCCAAACACAGAGTGAATGTGAGTAACCAAATTTTTTTAATCACCATAAATACTTGCTCCGTAAACAATTATAACTTTATCCATTTTGACGTACGGTTTGACAGTTGGAACTGCTCTATATTGAATTACTGGATTTTTAAGGCCTAAATAACCTTTGAACCTAAAGTGCTCCATAATTGGCTGGGAGAGAGGCAAGGTCCGCGTGTATGATTGTTGATCAATTAAGTCCCAATTCTGATAGATTTCATCTACAGTTGAAGGGATGAGGCTTTTAAGCCCAGACTTGCCAACACCGAAAGCAAGATCTTTGGCTGCTTTAGGCATGCCTAACAATGCCTTGGCCGCTCCTGCCAACGCTTCATTAAGTTCTTCGGAGGCAGTCATTCCATAAAATCTTTCTTCAATGTGCCAACTGACTTGATGATCCGCCTGTAGAGCCTCTATCTCGCTAATACTATCTACTTCTTTATAGCCTAAATCCTCCTCCTCTTGGGCCAAGGGTTGTGCTTGAAGGATCATCCTATCCTAATATGGCGTTGTTTGTATTCGTAGCCGTATCAACTCCTTGTCTTTGTTATAGAATGCCCTTAAATGAACTGATGCATTTTCTCCTTCTTCCGCACGCTGCAAGAGAAGTGGAATCGCAACTTCGTAGTGGAATTCCGTGATTTCTCCATGGTTATTCTGAATAGGAATTGGCTTTTTACGTGATTTCAAGTAGTGATTCGATCGCATCTTGCTAGAATACTCTGAAAATTCACTTCCTAGCAGTTCAACGGCAGAATCGTACTGTTGAAGTCCTTCGTAATGAGAGAGAAGAAATTTCTCAATTTCCGCTTCTTTCCCATGCTTCAAAATATCAGCAATTTCGAAATCAGTGCACGATGCAAAGCAACCTGAAAGAAAAAAAGAAATTAGAGTTATTAATGATAAAAATGTCATGTGAATACTCATCTTGAATTCCTTTATTTATAGAATCTACTTGGTGCAGGGGAAAAGAACCCAGGGTATTGATTTACGGATCCATACCATTTGGAAATGGTGCCGTTACCTCCAGAATGACGGATCAATCCCGAAGAAAAAGAATTACAATTTCCATACCTCTGTTGCCCTAAAAAGAAATTGGGTATCGGATGATAGGTAAACCCAGCACTATTGAAATTTGACACTCCCGATAGCGCATTTGATATATATGTTAATTCGCTCATCCCAGCAGGGGTTCTAATGTCAGCAACTTTCGTCAAATCGGCGTATACCGCAGGCGAATCTCTGTCATAGTTAACTTTCGCTACCAAATTTGACCCTTCTTTGTATCCTGCGATAATCAAGTGTGCCTTACCGCCAGCATCGACGAGGGGATCGTATCCATATTCAGCGAGCATCGCATCAACAGCCTCCGGGTCTGTTGGGTAGATGACCAAGGCAGAATGCTGTCCAAATTCTCCTGCAGCATCGGTCGGTCTAGAGTATAAACCACCTTCAACCTTCTGCCCCCTTTGGGCCAAAAGGGGATCATTAATTTTCAAATACACCATCTCTAAGTATAAAACCTATCCCATATCCAATAAGATAAAACTAAAAGTGAAATAGCATAAGCAGTTAGTCCAATTATATAAGAATTATTTCTACTTGTTTTCTCGATAATAATCGAATGAATTCTCATTGTAATGTAGATTGCTAAGAGTCCTCCGATTATCAAAATATATGGAGATAATTTGAATAAAAAGTATTCTCCGCAAAATAAAATACTATCGAAAATAACAAGAATTCAGGCCCAAAAAACCAGAATGGATAACGTTTTTCTTCACTACTCTTCACAATGTTTTTCATAAGTTTCATTGAGGTGACGAATTTGCCACAAAGTGCGTCCATGGTTAAACTCTAACTCTTGTGAATATACATCAATGTTGTAATATAGCGCATCCTGAGCTCTTGCGTTCAGATCAAATCCGATAATCTCTGTAAAACTACCTCTGATTGTATCATCAAAAATTGTCTGGCCCATTTCAGCGACCTCATATGCTTCAGTAAGCGATTCCCGAATTGCTTTATTCGTACTTTTAGAATAAGTGAATATGTTGGCGTCTGACCAAAGATTAGATGCCCATTTACGGGCTTTTCCAAACATCTTTGTCGCGCCCCTAAAAGCATTCAGTCCAGATAAAACAGTATCTACAGCAATTGTTGTGACGCCTATTAGTTCGGTATCTTGAATAAACTCATTTATAGATTTGTAATCTCCGATCTGTTCTTTCCCTATCTTTGATTGGAAAGCAATCTTTGATAGTAAGTTATCACAATCCTCCTTCGACCACTTCTCCTCTTGGGCCAAAGATTCATTTCTTCGTGTAAAAGCTAATCTCTCCACCATTCATCATCCCGATTAATTCAGTTAAGGGAAGATTTTCCACAGGTAAAACGGCGTACTCATAGGTGCTAAACATAGCCAATGTGTTGTATCCATAAAAAGTTAAATGAAATCCAAAAATCTGGGCAGGAGCATGTATGTCGCGACCAGCACCAGTAAATTCAATTGTTTTCCGTGCCGAATCCAATTTTTGATTGTTATAATATTTCCAAGCCTCGATTGTAATTCGCTTGGGAGTATCAACTTCATAGTCGCATACCACAATAGATTCGCCTTCCTTTATGAGGATAGTCCCTGCTTCGGGAAGAAGGATGTACCCATTTTTATCAAATATTCTAGCTTCCGAAGGGAAAACTAAAGGCTCCTCTTTTGAGCATCCAAGCCCAGCAAAAAACACCAGTATTACTAATAAAAAATTCTTCATTAGAAGATCCTCAATCAAAGTAGTTAGCTGGAAGGGTTGATGGCGTATTACCAAATTGCCTCCAAAGTGATTGTCTTGATGCAAATTCTCGAACAGGAACTGTTTCCCTTACTGTTCGAGTGCTATAGACGGGATTGATACTGATACCATCCGTTAAGGATAATGTTAGCCATGTTTCTTTTGTTGTTACCGCATAAATCCTAACCTCAATATTTCTGTATACCACCAAATCCTTCGCCATGGTATAGGGCCCAATAACGCCACCCGCACGTGACAAAGCTTTGGACAAAGCCCTCATTGATGCGCCCGAATTCGGTAAATTACTGCCAATATCCCCAGCATCCCCTACACCACTTAACGCATTCAGCGCTCGAACAGCAGCATCACTATCATCAAGTGTTATCCATTTGCCATCCAGATATCTTTCCAACTCAACCTTTTCTGTACTTGTTGATAACCTAATTCTTATGCCGTCCGTCTCAACGTCTCTCCCTTGGGCCCCATCAGCTTCCTCATGATTAAATACTTGAATAATGGCACCTGTGACGGCCCCATTTATGAACTTGCCACCTCCCAATTCTGAGGCAGTGCCGCCAACTATAGCTGCACCAATAACACGCGCTTCCATCGACTCGAAAATCTCACCGTTACCCGAATTTAACTTCATCACTGAACCTCCCAATGATCCAGCAAATCCAGCAAGAAAGCCAGACTCAAAATCCCCACCTCCCAACTCGGAAAATCCTCCACTGGTTATTCCATGTGCCAATGCTCGTCCCATTTCAATCAGAGGATCAGAGTATAACTCAGCCCCATTATATAGATTATCAAAATGGCCCCCTATGAAATGGGCAACAACCATTGAAGCACCTGAGATGAGAGCTGCTTTAAATGCATCACTAGCAGATCCTCCCATTGCTAGGGTTCCCGCAAATGTAACCACAATTGTAGCCACTATGGCTTCAGTCAATGTAAGTACACCGGCTGCCTTCAACAGTGCGGGAATTAAGGCGAACCAATACCCACTAGGATCTGTGTAGCTAAGTGGATTGTTAAGGGTATAGCTATAGCGGTGGTAATTCTGAATATTTGTGGGAGCCTGAACAACTGGATCGGGCGTGAGGAAGCGTGCTAACTGTGGATCATATACGCGCCCACCCATATGAATGAGATCAAAGTCTGCGAGCATTTCATGACCTGTGTAGCCAGAATCACCGGCAATCTCATGGTCCACGACGCTGTCGCTAAGGTCGCGATCCCATGTAAGGGCATCTCGGGATCCTCCAAAGACATCGTAACTGAAGCGACTGACTACATCTCCGATTTCATCAGTTACCAGTACCACACTACCCTGATGATCATAATGGAAGTATCGCCTATGACCATCAAGCGGGGTTGGTGCACCGGAATTCTCGCCTGGCCATTCGTAGACGCCTGCTACACCGGTTGGAGTACTGATAAAGATACGGGTATAATCGAGGGTCCAGTCGACCGAGGATGTGCCGGTATTTTCATATGATTGCTCAAAACCCATCAGATAGAGTTTCTTCTCCAAATAGCTACCAGCTTTTTGACGAAATTGTGCTACCCGACTATCCTGCGTCCCGTATTTAAAGTCAATCTGGTCACCAGTTCCCTCACCTCGGATAGTCGCCAGTTTATTAAAGGAATTCCACTTATAGTGGACCCAACCCCCCAAGGAGCTCCGGTACTGTGATTTAATATTTCCATTCTCATCATGAGCCACCCCAAATCCCCCTGATCCTGTCAGTCGTGTGGGGTCTTGCCCATGACTATAGCTGAGGGTACCACCTTCTGGCTGGAATGCGTGGGTTAGCACATTGCTAAAATCATCATAGGTTGCCACACTCTGCAGGCTGCTACTCACGCTATTGATGAATATTTCGTGGTGAGTAACGCGGTTTAGCGAATCGTAAACAAATTCCTCCCGTCGCTCATCGCCCCAAATGGGTAAAGCACCCTGAAGGGTCTGCTCCTTTTCCTGACGATACGTGAGCCGACCCATTTGATCAAATTCAAATTCACTTTGCTGGAGAATCAGGTCATCGGCACCCATCTGCCCGTTGCGTTGGGTATCAATCTTGTGAATGGTTGCATCGGAATTGTCATAAGTTAATTTCGTGGTAATCAGGTCCGTTCCAAGATCGAACGCATCAACTCGATCTCGATCGTCATAGGCATAGACTTCCGGATTCGCGTCTGTATGAACACTCCACCAGAGTGTGGCCCCCAGCACGCTATAACCTGGCGCAGTATCTTCACCCCAAACGGCGGTTACATACCCACTGGCATCATAGTCTGTTTGCACAATGTAGGGGTGCCAATTGCCTGCGAGGCTATAGTCAGCATCCCCATCTGCCTTCCAAAAACTCCCCTCATGTGTTAAACGGCGATAATTATCATATCCGTAGGTTTTGTAGAACCATTTCCCGTCGATTGCTGCCCACTCAAGATCCATGAGACCATTTCCTTCATACGAATAATATCGCTCCACATAGGGCTCGTGCAGCTGCTTTTCATTATCCAAAACCCCAATTTGTTTGAAGCCTCCAGAGCGTTCTACCCAATTGTAATTGAATTCAGTGATATCGCCATTGCGATTCCGCTTAATCATGTTTCCTGAATTATCGTACTCAAGCCATGTTTCATTCCCTTTGGCATCCTTTTGATAGAGCAATTCTCCGAGGAAATTGTGACGATAGACCCACTCTCCGGTTGATGGATCATCCATTTTCTCTTTAAAACCCAGAGGGTCGAATTCAAAGAGTGTAGAAACAGTGGTGGCATTTGGATAAGACCGATCAATCTTCACCAGTTCTCCAAACGCATCATAGTGATTGATGACATCGTAAAGCTTTGCCCCGTCTACACGCGTCGTTTTCACCTCGCGCCCCTTGGCGTCTTTGACAATGTTGCTTACCTGATTGTATTGGCTATCGGAACTCCCCGTATTCTCGTTGACTGTCACCACAGTTTTCAGCCCTTCGTATGAATAGGTTGTCCGGTTTCCGTTTCCGGCTTCAATAATGGACGGACGACCCAATTCATCATAGGAGTTATTTGCCCAAATGATGTATGTTGAATCCAATCCCGTTACCACGTTGCCAGAGAGGTTTATGTCCTCGCTCCAATCAGTCGTCGCTATTTGCAAACCATCAGCGTTATAGAAACTTGCTTTAAAGGCATACCTGTCAGCAGAAGTTGTATTGGCGGCAGCCTCAGCTGGGGTGGTTGAAGATCCATATAACCCCTTTCGCTCCAAAACTGTCCGACCCAGAACATCCACATAGGATACAGCCGCTACTTGTGCTCCTGTTCCGCTAGCGACTTTCTCAACAATCGCCATAACCGCTGTTTGCTTCGGATAGGTTACAGATCCAATCATCAATTCGTTAATTATGATAGGAGTTGCTGTTAAATCAATTGTCTCAATAGCGGAATCAGCAGCCGTAAAAGGCGCGTCCACGGTTAACTCACGCCCAAGACCATCGTAGGTTATAGTTGATACCCCTCCATTGACGTCTGTTACCGTCTTAGGCTTTCCACGTGGTGTGAAGTCAGCATACTCTGTGTAGAAAGCTTTTCCGTTCTGCAGTGACATGGGGCCGTACTCCTTGACCACGAAACGGAAATTAGAATCGTCCATCTCACGTTCAACAACCTGACGAGAAGAATAGGCTCCCCATGTGTCAGGATCACCATTGAGTAATTCAAATCGGCCCCATTTCCATTCCTTTAAAATATTCCCAAAGGCATCCCGCTCATACTGTGTTCCATTTGTTGAAGGGTCCGCACCCGCTGTCTGCAGCGTAGCCGCATTCACATCCGCCCCGAAGGCATTCATCTCCCATTCAATCAATCCTGTTGTCGTGTTGTACCCGACTTTTGCAACTTTGGTCGAGTCAGGATAGCCCGATTTCTTATGTGTGGCGGTTGTTTTGTTGACGCGTCCCAAGAGCCATTGCCCGCTTGCGGTCCAATTATGGTATTCGCTCACGGTTGCCGTGCTCATTCCATCAGAATGATAGTCAATAAAGGTTTTGGTCGCATTGCCATACTGAATCTCTGATGGGAATTGGGCTTGTTCAGTATCATAATCCTCGTCACCCAGTCCGACTGCTTGGGTTACCCAATCCTGGAGATCGCTTGAATCCACAGCAATTGCTCCAGGCAGTACTGTGACTGGATTTGTATGCACACTCTGGGAGTCAAACCATGTCTGAGTCGTTACCTGCTTCACTTCCGAAACCGTGGCTTCATACCGTTTAACAGTCTGAGCTGAATTAAATGCATCTGGAAGGCGTTGATCATCCCACTCCCAACTCTTTTCAGTTGAATCAGTGATCATCGGGAACATTGTCCCTCCTGTAACAGCATCACAGATCACCGTGCTTTCCACCTCGGTCAAAATGAACCGATTGTAGGATGAGCTCGCGGACCGCTCAGACAGAGGAGGAGGATTATTTTCATCACGAACCGTTGGTCCATTCCCCCAATAATGAGTTGCTGTGTACTTCACAAGCCCCGTCATGGGAAAAGCCTGCTCAACAATTTCTATCTTGCTGATTTTCCGCTGTTTATCATAACTCATAAACTGCTCAAAGCCTAAAAATCCGAGGCCACGCATGTGGCTTCTACCCTCAGCGTACATAAACCAAGACTCATGCAAGACTGGGTCTCCATTGGTATCTCGAAGGCCGGTGTCTTTAAGAACAGACGAAGTCACGAAAGCAGGACCGACAACAGTCTGGAACGGATATCCTAACTCATGTCCAGAGTCATAGACCGTTGAATCAGTCAATGGCGCATAATTGATTTCCGTTCTCTCACCAAGGCCATTTGTTATCGTTTTAACTCGATTTTGCAAAGGCCCAATAAAATCTGAAATAGCCAGCTCTAAGTCTCCATTAAGCCTTCTAAAAGAAATGATTCCATTACACCCATCGTTGTTTGAATCAAAACCACTGAACTGATTGTACTCGTAATAGCCATCCCCATCACTTGGTGTGCTATACAAGATGTATTCACCGACGTAGGATACTGAGTTGCCTAAGTTGCGATAAATTTTGATTTTAGTTGTGTCACTTCCAGATACTGTGTCCTTCGGCAGATATCCTACATCTTGGAAGCCATCTCCGTCATAGTCAAAAAAGATCGCTTTCCCATATTTGGAAAATGAATCATGAATTTTCACATCGATATATTTATCGTTTTCGAAGGCGTAACCGTCTTCGTGCCATGATGCTTGCAAATCTGAAATCCGTTTGCCTGTATTCAGGTATACTTCTAGCCACGTCTCATTGTTCGATTTTTCCAAATCGATGAAGTCTACCCATCCGTCCTGATTCCAATCCACATGGTACGCCGTTCCATCTTCAGTGTCGTCGAGGACTGGATTACCATTTTGGTGCAGAAATCTGGCGTAGTCTACATACCGGTCCGGATCCCCGGAAACCGCTTCATTTCGAATTAAAAGGACTTCCCTTCGCCCATAAATTTCAGACAAGACAACATCATCTCTTCCGTCGTGATTTAAATCGCGAATATCAAAGCCATCCTGGTCATAACCTGGGGGATATTCGCCATTACCTGCATCAAGAATTTGGACAAAATCCATGAAACCATCCCCATCGGAATCAATTACTGAATAGGGATCTGTATATATTAGAATATCCAATTTTTTGTCAGACTCATCCCCATAAAACCCATATATCTCATCTTTTCCGTCACCATCCCAGTCACCGGCATAAAAGCTCTTATGATCAAGACTTCCACTCTTAAGCTTCCAAGGCAAACTATGAATTACAGACTGCCCTTCTACATCTAATTGAATCAGTCTAAAGAAATTATCATAAGTTGGACTGTGTCCACTTACATACATATCTGTTAATCTGGCATACAGTTCAAATCTTGAATCTCCATTGAAATCCCCAAGCACAAATTCTGCTTCATAGAGAGTATGTGTAAAGTACTCAGCGAAGGCATCTAGCAGCGTCAATTCACCATCGCTAAGGGAGTAAATATCAGAGTGAAGATAATTTCCATCCACGTAGACATTCAATAACTCAGCAACTCCATCGGCATCGAGATCAACCATTGTCGTTAGACGCTTTCGATCCGACGGATCAGTCCATGGAGGAGCATATGAAGCTCCAGTGAGATTGATATCAGATTTCGTTACGGAAGCATTATCACCAAACCACTCCACTTCTGTCGCTGGCAATTCCTCTAATCCACTGGAGCCCCAGTAAGAGTAAGCAACCGACTCCATCTTCCAAAGTGGACTTTCTCCAGCCGTGATCGTTTTATACTGTGGAATGTAACGCCATTTTGTTGTTGCGGTCCCAGAACGGAGATTTTCCTGAACAAGGACTTTATCAAGGTGCCCATCTAGCTGTATCTTGTTTCCCAGAACATATACAGGAGTCCTGTCCGGGCGAACATCTTTAACATAAGTGAATTCCACGCGATTGTCCGGAAGCAACCCAGTATTCACATTCCCTGTGTAATCAATATATCGAATCACTGGAACATTTGTTCCGTAGTAGGTCCCATAGTGGAATATCATATAATTTCCCAGCGTATCTTCGACTCGGGAGAGGAGCCAGGTATAGGCAGTTGGATCGCCAGCTGGATTGGAAAAGATAACGCGGCTATTATTTGAATTAGTTAGATAATCCGGATCATACCCGTAGTACATTTTAAGACCATCCTTGGTCTGTACCTCAAGGTAAGAGGGTCCTGATCCCAGTCCCCCAATAGCCTTAACTCGGGCAAAATTATCAACCGCCGTTCGGTACTCATGTGGATCTCCTGTTACGTCCTGCCCGTCTGGATCCCAGTATACATTATCACTATCAACATCAATGAGCCGTTGGCCATCCAAAGTAAAACGATCTACATCTCCCCATGAAACTTGGACTCCACTCTGCACCCCATCAAAGAATAGGTTTTTACCCGTTCGTGTGATTTGAGAAAGGCCTGCAATGGACCAGCCTACCCCCATTGTGCCATTTCCAGACTGGGTCGAATAAAGGAATTTCAGATCTGGCTGCATCCCTCCTGTTCCAGGGATGACCTCAATTGGGATTGCATATGTGGCGGCCCCTTGGTTATCAACCACAACCTCGCCCGGAAGCGTCCCCGCTAGGTCAACAGCTTGAAGGGTCGTTCCAGCACAAATGCCCAATGTTAGAATTCGGAGGAATTGTTTCATGAGAAATATTTTTTGAGTAATTTCAGTACAGATCAGTTGGCCATATCTTCTCGACCCTCGGCTCGTTGTGCTTCCCAAGCCCTAATTCGCTCAGTGCTCATTCTGATAAGTGATTCCTGTGTGGCAGTATTCTCATCAGACATGGGATTACGAACAGAGGCGTCTCGGAAAACAGCAAATTCTGATAAGGTCTGCTCCCTTAAACGCAGCTGAGATTCATTCACACTATTGGCATAAGGAGGTGGATCACCATCTGGCATAGCCTTCAATACCGGCGGAGGGTTATCTGTAGATGCAGTGCCTGCTTGCCTTGGTGTCGAAGCCTTCGGATCAAGCACCGCCTGCTGAAACTTCTTACGTGTGGCTTCCCCAAAGGCCTCATCGGTGACCTTTTCCACATAAGCCAGACGCTCCGCACTGTTATCAGGCTCCGGCGCATTACGCGCCTCATACCAATTGATAATTTGGAAGACCCCAACAAGGACACCCACAAATAAGAAGACTGTAGCGAGATATAAGGAGGATCGTTTCATATTTGAATTGATTGGTAATAAACTATGGTGTCACTGAACCTGTGAGCGGATTAAATTGATAGTCCGTTGAACCATTCGGTTCGCGCCGGAAATAAATCATTCCTGTTGGGGACTGTGTTAATTGTGGCGACACAACTCCAGATAGTGGATCCGCACTTGGATCACCCCCGGTCTGGAACTCTTCGATGTTGCTTATACCGTCCCCATCAACATCGCCATTGGGGTCGCTGGCGGTTGTTGTATTTCCCCATATCCGCTTTTCCCAATAATCTGCGAGTCCATCGGCATCAATTGTGTCACGATCCGGCCAGAAACTGAATACCAGCTTTAATTGTCCAATATTCGCCACATCACTGTTTTCACCGGTAATGATGCTATCCCATGGAACGGTGAACCCATCCAAGCTACTAGTGCTGCCACCGAAGTCTGATATATTTTGTGAGCTTCCATGTAAGCGAGAATCCAGGATCTTATAAAATCCATAGGCTACAGCCTTGATCTGGCCCACATTAACTGGGGAATAATTATCCTGCGAAACAAAGGGGAATGGATTGGTAACTCCGCTTCCCTCGTAAGCCCAGTTCCAGTCCAGCCCCGTATAAATGCTATCTAAATACGCTTTTGCCTGCGTTGCCACATACTTAAGCTGCCCCACATTAACTGGGGAATAATGTTCAGGTTCAGTGGGAGGTGTGGCATTCTCATAAATTGCAGTAGCAGGGTCGGTCCACCAGTCTGGGGTGCTCTGAGCTTTTGTAAAAGAACTCATAACTAAAGTGATTGAGCACAGAACAAACAGGCCCCACCTGACTTGAGGGGATAGAATTGTATGCATTGTACGAACTCCTTTTTCGGTTAATTACTGATCGAAGGACCCCATGTCTATCCCGCCTTTTGGCTCTACCTTCAGTTCAGTATAACCGTTTGCGTACACAACGAGGGCATTTTTCCGCTCACTCGCGATGTCGTCCGAATCGCCAATGTTATTCCCATTTGAATCGGGATCGCCTTGATAATCGACAGTACCATTACCAACCATAAATAGAGGCCGCGAGGACCCTGACCCCAATACGCTTGCGTCATTAGCAACACCAACAGCAGTGGAATCCCAAGTCGTCACATCCAAGAACTGTCCAAACGCTGCTGCAGTCATGTTAGTCACCCTGTTGTGGTATCCACTTGCAATACTTGTCCAGCCCGAGACTTGCGTATCATACCCCAACGCAGTGGCATCATCACCTGAAGCAATATTAAATCGTCCAATAGCAAATGAGCTCACTCCTGTGGATTGATTTGTGAAGCCGAAAGCTGTAGAATAATCATCGGTAGCAATGTTTTGTTCGCCCACAGTAAATGAACCGTAGCCAAGTGAATCATTACTATATCCAAAACAGACTGAATATGAGCCTGAAGCTTCAGAGTAATTCCCGAAGGCCACAGAGTGATTCCCCAAAGCATCTGCGTAATAGCCATTTGAAAAAGAATAAAGCCCGTAAGAATCAGATCCATATCCAAAAGCTGAACTGGCATAACCTGTACTTTCGGAATAAGCACCTGCGGCAAATGAATATTGACCCGATGCAACTGGATAATAACCAAATGCTACTGAATATGACCCGGATGAGGTGGGGTTATAACCATATGCAAAAGATCGATACCCCAAACTGGATGAGCTCAGGTAGGTTGTAGAACTCACATTCCCACCTTTAAAGGCATCTTCAGAAGGAACCCAGAGAAAAATGTCCCCAGTAGTTGAAGGTGGCGCAACTGAATCGCTTCCCGTAATGAACAGATGGCCAGTTTCGTCGACAGCACCTTGAATTGATCTGAACCCAAGAAGAAATGTTAGTGCAGCTATGGTGAGATAATTTTTCGTTTTCATTACTTAACTTATTCGGTTGGTTTAGAGATCTTTTTTGCCTCTTGTGCCCTAATCCGGGCCTCCAGGCGCTGCTGAGAACCAGGTTCCATATGCTCGTACGCCTCAACAGTATCGACAGAAACTTTTGCCTCCTCGACTTCCTTCTCCACGGATGCAATCTCAAACTGCAGTAACTTTGCCTGAATTATTGCCTCAGCATTATCAGAGCGATGCTTTTCCGTAATGGGTTTTGCCAGATCCGAGGTCTTTGCGTCAGATGCGAGTAATGCATTCCTCAATTCGGTGTGTAAGGCGAGCTTCTCGGCAATTAAAATTTCCTTCGCCTCTTCAACCGTCAATTCCTCGACAACAGGTTCCGCTACCTCAGCCGCGCATAAATGTGATGACAGCCCTCCAAGTAACAGACAGACCCCTAGTCGGGACAGTTTCGTACAATTTAACATCATAACTATTTCCACCTTTCGTATTTCCTGTATTAGAATTTCGCTCGTTTCGTTAGCGGAGAATTAGCTCTTCTGATTTAAAATACAATAGTAATTTTTGTAAATTTTTAGATAAATATTAATCAATCCTCCTAGGTATTGCACCCCGGTTCAGTGAATTCCTCATACCCTAAAGCAGAGAGAGCGCTATTAACGGGCGCTAAACGTCTGTAACCTGAAACAGGCGTCATAAGTACATATTGACACTCAATTATAACCATTCGATATCACTTCAACCGGTGATCTCGAAGTTTCTTCCCAGCACCCTTTGAACGTCTTCGCTTTCTCTTAGCCCGGGGGGGCCGAGGCCTGGAGAGCATTCGGCAGGCTCTTAACTCGCTCCAATCCCTGATGGCTTTAATGCAGCCTTGAGCAAAGCCAGGAAAAACAACCATCATGATGGCAATGCAAATCACAAAATCAACCGCCGTAGATTCATTGAAATTACTTACCGACTTAAGAAAAATTGATATCACTATTTCAGGTACTTTTTTCACAATACTCAGGAGAATACCTGAACTCTAAAGACCTAGATAGGGGTCTCATCACGTCAGTGGATCTTTCACATGGATTTTACAATCACGGCGATATGTATCACTCAACAGTCATGCAAAAATACCAATCTTTTAAAGTTCCGTAAATCACCTGATTGTAATATCGTCTCTTTGAATAGGAGATGGCGATTTGCCAATTCCATAGCATTTTCCCGCAATTCCCTGCATTTCCGTGCCGGCCCATCGTTTCACAAGATGCTGCCAGATAACGGGAAGTGAAAACAGGTGAAGGGAGTAGAACAGCTGAGCCCCCCAATTAACAACCCATCGCTATAGAAAGAGGGGGACCACAGCAGTATTTCGGTCAATGACGTGCGTAATTTTCAATGAATACTATTTACCACAAGCTGTAACAAATGCGCCCACGAATTCTGCGATCATAGACTGCTGTTTTGAGGAAAGAAGAGATGCTCTCCTAAAGACGTTCCTAAGGCTTGGAATTATGGGTGCGGCTGTAATTTCCTGAGTATTTCGCCCACAAAGCTCATCGGTCGAGACGTCAAAAATATCGGCGAGAAGGACGAGTTGCTCAGGCCTGATGGAAACCGGTTCTCGCTCCCAGAAAGCATAAGCGCGGGTTGAGATGCCAAGTTTTTCAGCGACCTGAGCCTGTGTTAGGCGGGCTCCTTCTCGGAAACAGTGCAGCCGGCTTCCAAAGGGCGGCCTGGGGCGGAGTGATGGGCGTCCAGTCTTCATGAGTGCATTAAACAGGGAGATAGCAGAACCGCAACAAAGGACTGAAGGATGTATGTAGGGTGGCTACTGTGTGAAAGACGGGGTTGCCATAATGAGGATAGCAGGAATTAGCAACGTGCCTACATAGTAGCAATTTGACATTTTACTTGCATTGTTTGCAGCTTACCTACATTTCATTTGTCATGGCGAATACGTTGCCAGTGAACTTCGGCGGTGTCCGGGGAGAAAGGACCGATGGCACGCATTAGCGAAGTAGAGCTGAAACGGCTTGACGAGGAGGTGGATCTGGTGGCTCTGATCCGTTCGAAAGGCATCGGATTGGAGGTGTGTGCAGAGAAGGCGTATGTGGGATATTCACCCTTCACCAAAGATAAGCTACCGGCATTCACTGTTAATGCTCAGACCAATCAGTGGCACTGTCGGGGAAGTGGCCGAAATGGCGGTGCCATTGATTTCTTGATGAAGCACGACGGGGTGAGCCGGCGCCATGCAGTCCTCCTGCTTAAAGAGCAGAATCCGCAGCTTTTCGGCCTCCGGGCGGGCTCAGGTAAGGGAGGTCCACTCAGCAAGGCAACGGTGCCGAAGCTGGAGTCTCCCCTGGACGCGGAGGCCGACGACCAGACCCTGTTGGAACAGGTGCTCACCTATTACCAGGAACGGCTTCATCAAAACCCTTCGGCAATGGATTATCTAAACTCGCGCGGAATTGGATGCGAGGCGGCAATCGCTGAAGTTGGAATCGGCTTTGCCGACCGCACGCTCGGCCTGCGGATTCCGCACAAAAATCGAAGGGAGGGAGCCCGTATCCGTCAGCGCCTCCAGGCTCTGGGTATCTTCAGGGAATCAGGACACGAGCACTTCAACGGTTGCCTTGTGTTCCCCATATGCCGAGAAGACGGCCGGGTCGTACAGATTTACGGGCGCAAGGTGGGGCCGCAAAAGAACAAGGTGTACCACCTCTACCTGCCCGGACCGCCTCGTGGAATCTGGAACCCCGAATGCCTTCTCTCCCCGGAAGTCATTCTGACCGAGAGCGTCATCGATGCGCTGACGTTCCGGGTCAACGGAATGGGAAATGTCACCTGCATTCATGGGACCGACGGTTTCACGGATGAGCTCCTGAATGCCTTCAGGGAAAAGCGGACCCAACGCGTATACATTGCCTATGACCGGGATCAGGAAGGCGAACGCGCCGCCGAACGCGATTCAGAGCGATTGCAATCAATCGGCATCGAGTGCTTCCGGGTCATTTTCCCGCCCGGACAGGACGCCAATGAATTTGCCTTAAAACACGAACCGGCCTCACATTCGCTCCCCCTGCTCCTCAATTCAGCCCGCTGGATGGGGCGGGGAGTAACCGCGCCGCAGTCAGCTAAGGAAGCGGGTATTCCCTGCATAAATAATGAAGAGGAGAAGCCTTCGGAAATTCAGGGGGAAAGCTGTCTTGGTGCGAACATGCTCCAAGAGTCCGGGAAGGACCTCCTATTGCATGTGGGGGATCGTCAGTACCGGGTGCGCGGGCTGGCCCGCAACACCAGTTTTGAGATTCTCAAGGTCAATCTCCGAATCTGGTACAACGAACGCTACTTTCTGGATATCCTCGACCTGTACCGTGCCAAGGAAAGAGAACGCTTCATCAAGGCTGCGGCCGCCGAGACCCAGCTATCGCCCGACCTGCTTAAGCGGGACATTGGTCGCGTTCTTCTTGCCTTGGAAGGCTATCAGGAAAGAAAAATCCAGGAGGCCATGAGTCCCTCGAAGGGCCCGAGAGTGGCTATAAGTGACCCAGACAAAAAGGCGGCCCTTGAACTGCTCAAATCGCCTGACCTGCTGGGGCGCATTCTCGAGGATTTTCAGCAGTGCGGAATCGTGGGTGAGACCACCAATAAGCTGACCGGTTACCTCGCTGCTGTATCGCGCAAACTGGACCGACCCCTCGCCGTTATCGTTCAGTCCAACAGCGCGGCAGGCAAAACCGCCTTGATGGAGGCTGTCCTTGCCATGATGCCCGAAGAGGAGCGGGTGCACTATTCAACTATGACTGGGCAGAGCCTCTACTATCTGGGTGAGAAAGACCTCCGGCACAAGATTCTCGCGATTGCTGAGGAGGAGGGGGCGCAAAAGGCCGGCTATGCGCTCAAGCTCCTGCAGTCCGAGGGTAAACTCACTATTGCCTCCACCGGCAAGGATGACAAGGGCCGCATGAAGACCGAGGAATACAGCGTCGAGGGACCGATCATGATATTTCTTACCACAACCGCCATCGACCTTGATGAGGAGTTGCTCAACCGCTGCCTTGTGCTCACCGTCGATGAGAGCCGTGAACAGACCCAGGCCATTCACCGCCTCCAGCGCGATGCCGAAACCCTGGAAGGGCTCGGACGCAGGCTCGAACGCGAGGATATCCTCAAAGTTCACCGCAATGCCCAGCGCCTGTTGCGCCCGCTCCACGTGGTCAATCCCTACGCCCCACGTCTGACCTTTCTCTCGGACCGCACTCGCACCCGCCGCGACCACTTGAAGTACCTGACCCTCATTCGCAGTATCGCGCTTCTGCACCAATATCAACGACAAATCCATCAGCGCGACCGAGCCCGCTACATCGAGGTGGAACTTTCTGACATTGAGGCAGCCAACCACATCGCCCACGAGATATTGGGACGCTCCCTGGACGATTTGCCACCGCAGACTCGCAGGCTGTTGACGCTCCTGACCGCAAAGGTCGAGGAGCATTGCAAGGAAAAGAACCTTGGCCGTGACCAGTGCCTCTTTACCCGCCGCCAGGTACGCCAGTGGAGTGGCTGGAGCGAGTACCAGGTCCGCACCCATCTCAACAAACTCGAATCCCTTGAGTACCTTCTGCCCCACCACGGCGGCCGCGGACAATCATTCGTTTACGAGTTGCTCTTTAACGGGGATGCAGAAAGTGCCCGCCCACAGCTCTGCGGGCTCATAGAAATCGAAGGACTCATAGATACGACGCTGACTTCGAGCACCGAAAATCCCCCTTCGGGCATGGAACGAACTGCTTCGAGCCATCAACGAGCCCCCAATGGGCACGTTTCGGGTGCGCTTAGTGATCCGATGGAAGCCTCTATCCAGGCGGACTCTCGCTTGAAATCATCGACCGGGGTCGAAAACGCGCAAGCGGGGGTACACGCCCAGCTCGCGTCGTAACGTAACGAAAAAGCCATGCCGCGAAAAGGTGAAATCCTCCCCAAGGCCCAGGTCGGCGATCCGACCGACCCACAGGGCTTTGCCGTCTTGCGCGAAGCTTACCTCGAAAGCCTGCGCGTCCAGAATTACTCTGAGCGCACCGTGGAGAACCGCATCAGCTATCTTAATGCCCTTATTCTCTGGTGTGAGGATCGCTCGCTACGCCGCCCATCTGAAATTACCAAGCCTATTCTCGAGCGCTACCAGCGCCATCTCCTGCACATGAAAAAGCGGGATGGGAAACCGCTGTCCTTCCGTGCCCAGCACGCACGCCTGATCCCCGTTCGCCAGTTCTTCAAGTGGCTCTGCCGCCAGAATTTGCTCCTCTCTAATCCCGCCTCCGACCTGCTCTTGCCACGACTGGAAAAGCGGTTACCCAAGCATGTCCTGTCGGCCAGGGAGGTTGAAAGTATTCTCAATCAGCCAGACGTGACCGAGTCAATGGGCGTGCGCGACCGCGCCATTCTGGAAGTATTTTACTCCACCGGAATTCGCCGCAGCGAACTGGCTCACCTGCAGCTTTTCGACGTGGATGCCGAACGCGGCACTGTCATGGTGCGCCTGGGCAAGGGAAAGAAGGACCGCATGATCCCCATCGGCGAGCGGGCCATCCGCTGGATCGAGCGTTACACTGAAGACGTTCGCCCCGGATTGGTAGGGGAGGTTGAGGACGGCACCCTCTTCCTGACCAATCTCGGCGAGGCTTTCTCCCCAAACCGGCTCACTCAGATGGTGCGCGGCTACGTCAAGGCTGCCGATCTCGGAAAAAGTGGCTCCTGCCACCTCTTCCGCCATGCCTGCGCAACCCTAATGCTGGAAAACGGGGCCGATATCCGCTTTATCCAGGCCATGCTCGGCCATGCCAAGCTGGAGACCACCGAGATTTACACCCATGTTTCGATCCGCCAGCTCAAGGCCATCCACGAATCCACCCACCCGGCCCGCATGCACTCCCATGCCGTCCAGAAACTTCAAGCCGAACTGGAAGAAATGCAGCAAGAGGAAACGACAGGCTTGATGAACGACTCCGTTTGACTATGTTGGTAAATATGACTGATAAACAACTCATCATGGAGACCCTTGGAGGGCTGCCAGAGTCTGCCTCGTGGGAACAGATCCAGGAGGAGTTTAGCATCCTTGCCGCCATCAAAGAGGGCGAAAGGGCCGCCGATGCAGGCGAGCTCGTTCCACACGAAGAAGCCGTCAAGCTGGTTGAATCATGGTCTACAAAATACGCTGGACAAGGCCAGCAATAGCCGATCTTGGCTCGATTGGCGACTACATCGCCAAGGAGGATCCCCAGGCCGCCATCAAGGTCGGTCAGGCCTTAATTGATCATGTGCAGATACTCGCGGGCTTCCCCCACATAGGCACTCCCTTCCCGCGCCACGGTCATGGCCGGGCACGGGAAATCCTCTGCCTCAATTATCGCATCTTCTACCGTATCCAGGCAAAGCAGCAGGAGGTGGAAATCCTCCGCATCTGGCACGGGGCCCGTGATGAGCCCAAGGGCAAAGACCTGCACATTTAAGTAAAAGATTCTTTTCTTTTAGCTGCCCCTCCACTAGCTTGAGCCCCATCTCAAATGGTCGCCTTCTCTACAGAGTACTTGTCCGTCCGAGACCCCGCACGGACCCAAAACCGCGCCGAGTTCTTTTTAGGGCGGGAGGCCAACCGCATCACGATCGGTGCCCTCCAATCCCGTATGGTTGCCGGAGAATACAGCCCCTTCACCTACGATGCATGCCTGAGTTCGTCTTTGGCCCAAAGTGAACAGGATCCAGATAGAGTAGCTGTTTTGATAGCGAGAAAAGATAATTCAGCAGCAGAATTGGAGAGAGCTGCAGATTATCGTAAAATGTGGAATAGCTGGGCTGAAGGTCGGGATGATGTCATAGTTACGATTCTGGATGTGGATGCTGCTATCGAAATCGAGAATTTCGACACTTTATTTGCTGCAAACCATGATTACGATGCCGTAGTTGTCCACTTTCACGGAACAACAAACTTTTTATCTACCGGAGTTAATAGGGTTAGCTATTATGTCGTAGCTGGATCTGACTATATTCGGATAGATCAAGCTAGCCGTGGAGGCTATCCTATTTGGAAAAAAGCTTTAGGACTTGATAACGTTAACAATGTGCACGCAACTTCCTGTAATCCTCGTCAAGGGCTTACTATAAGAGCCGATAATTTCGATTATTCCGCTGGGCTGGTGGAATATTGGCTAGGGAATTGATGATATGAAAGAATTAGCTCAAACATTTTTGATTCTTTCAATAATTCTGACGGGCTGTGATAAGCCAAAAGACTTTGCATCAGCAGATCACAATCCGCTTGTCGCCTTATATGAGTGCGTTGGCAATTCTTTGTCAGTTACGGGTAAAAATATCGAGAAATCGTTGAATTCAAAATTTGAAGGAAAGAGTATTGGTGACATCGAAAAATGGTATGAGGAACTTCGCCAAATTTCATGCCAAGAAGGTCCAATATCATTCGATATAATTAAGGGTCATAGGGAAGTTTCGATTACTGCAGTTACTGAGAAGGATCAATTCGTATTCTATCTGAACATATCCTTCAAATTAAGTTCTCAGGGGCTATTTGAGCGCGCATGGGTAGCCTCTTCAACTCAATCAAAATATGACAATATGAAACAAACCTATGAAAACTAAACCTCATCTCCCCCTTTTTGGCCCACGGGGAGAAGGGTACAGTAAGGGAATGACATTCAAAAAAGGGGCCTAATCGGCTTCAACTGGATTCGCAATTCACCTAATGAATGAAAAACGGAGTGTAGATCAATTTGCAAGAGATGTGGCAATTACAAAGTATGGTTTGCCGCCTTCGCTTCATGTTCCTATTGCAGCTAGGGAAGTGCAGGACATAATTACTTACATTGGAAGTGCTCGCAAAATCTTGTCATCAGGACCTCCAATCAGAGCCCTTTTTATAGAGCCATATCTTATCCCTCAGAAGGATTCTCTCCCGATATGGGAGTTAGAGGAATCTGCAATCCTGCATCACGATAGGCAGGTTTGGGTTCATGTGGACTATTCGGGCTATAGACGTTCCTACTTGAATGGCTTAGGAGAAAAACTCGACAAAGGATTTGTTCTCGATCATGTGATGAACCGGAGAGTCGCAAGACTTAAGGGTTTTTCCTATTTGAGAATAGTGCCAATTTCCAGAGAGGCAAACTCGAGTAGTGGCGGGCTTTGTGAAAAGTGGGCCGTTGAGTATCACAGCTCTTCTCATATGCGCCAAGTGAACAAAGATTCTCCAGCAAGAATTCAATATGCCGACCTTTCTGACCTTGTGAAAATGCTGAATCTAAAGACAGGAGGTAGCCTTCAGGATCCTGTAAATGAGGCTCAGTACCTTGTCGAAGAACGTCCCAGCACCTCTTGGCCCAAAAGATAATGCCTGTATTGAATGATTTTCGGATCATTTCAATGGTAAGTTCAGGTAGGTGTTTTCGGTTTAAAATTGTAGTGCTTTAAATATCGATTAACGACATCTTCCGTGCTCAATCGGCCGTACACATCCGTAAAGTGTCGAATCGAATGGCCGTGTCTTTCTGCCGCGAGATCGACTGGCAGATTATCTAGCTTGTCCAGGACACAGCTTGAGTGTCGGAGATTGTAGAAATCTGCAGGTTTATCTATTTTGGCGTAGAGTGCCAGTTGCTTCACGCGTTTAGCGAATGCGGGATACTTGTATGGGCGGATACGTTCTTTCGAGTCTGGTGTTGATCCTGGGTATTCGGTGATCCAGAGTGGGCTGTCAGGCGATTTTATCGGATGCGCGTCCAGCCATGCGTTTAACGCTCCAAACGAGCGTCGTAGTATGACAATTCGTCCTCCGGTTTTTCCGGAGCGAATATACGCAATCGCGATGGTGTCTTTTAGTACGATATCACCGTATTTGAGATCAACAAATTCACCAGGTCGAAATCCGCCATCTAGCTGAACAAGGATGATTGCTTTGAGTTGGATAGAGTGGGAGAACGATGCCATTTTCAACCCGTCTTCCCATGTTACCATATCCTCCGGTTTTAAGTTTCGATTCGTTTTGCCTTTTGGGGGACGCTTTACATCCACAAACGATTTTGGTCTTACACCGTCATTAAGCCAAGTAGCAAACTGCAGGGAAACCGCAACCAGTGTGTGATACGTGGCTACTGAATACTTTTGTCTGTAGCGATAAAAGATTTCGTTTATCTTATCTCGGTTCTGGAAGTCATCAATCGAATCGAGTTCCGAACAAAAAAGTTCTAGCTTTTGAAAGAAGATTGCCTGTCTCGCAAAGCCAGCTTCATAGCAATACAAAAATCGCTGAACTTCCTTTTTGATGTTTTCCGGAATGGTGTCGTTGTTGAAAAATCTCTCTTTGTATCGTGTTGCAAATCGTTCGTGGTCCTTTGCTGGCATCTAGTATACACTCCTGGTTAGTAACATATATATTTTACTACCAAACAGTTCAGAAAAGTCCCCAAAATGTACGGGCGTCATACGCCTGGAGTAGAACGCTCCCGCCGTGGGAGAATCCGTCGCTCCATGATAATGAAGGATCTTTCCGAACTAATGTGGAAACTGTGGGATTACTTCCTTAAATAGTTTTCGGTTTTGGCACTACATCATAAAGCGGAAGAGTCCGGAATCTAGGATGCTCTTTAATTTAAATTGATCGTGCTCAATCTAATCGAAATGAAGAAAGCGAAGGAATGGTTAATCAATTGCTTTTCAGCCATTGATGGACGACGGTCCCGCCGTTACAGAATTCTCGTGGTTATTTCGAATGTATTGTTTTCGTGGGATAGGAAGTTTTAAAAAGATTCTAATTACTCCCTTATCTTCGATTTCTAGACACAATAGACCATACCGATCAATGGACATTATCAGAGAGAGCAACCATCCTATTGAACTTTAACTCTAATACCTCATAAACAGATTTATGAAGTTCTGCAACTTGAGGAGAATAGTACCTGCAATTTAGAGCGTATGACTCTCCAACTGGATGGAAGCCCTCGAGCCACATAATACGAGGAGAATCAAATAAAACAAAGTGACTTTCACTGTAGGATTTTATAAATTCAGATCTTTCAATTTTGTTTTCTTTTCCATCTTTAAGAAGAAAGATTTCTAGGTTAAATCCGGATTGAGCGATATCCTTCAGATACCTCAATCCTTCTGGTGCTTGTTGGTTTCCAACCAATAGATAGCGCACTTTTTTGGCAGAGGTAGTCCAAACAGCCAGTTGCTCTTTCCAGTCGCGGTGGTACTCGTACTCTCGAGTAAGATTATGCAAACTAGATCCGATAATAGAAATTGTAGATGCTTTCCAATCTTGCTGCGGATAGTCCCGTCTGATCCTGGAAAGGAGATCTGTTGAAATGGCAGCTTTTCCTTCAATCTCTTCATAATCTAAAGGGAAGATCGGGTCCTCGATGATTCCATCACCAAAGGATTTGCAGCTACTTAAAGTGCTGTGATATTTTTTCCTCAAATCGAGAAATCTATCCCTTGAAATAGGAGAATCAATGTTCATGCCTTTGTGTTGCTGCATACTCCTATATAAACGTTTTCACTCAGACATTCGCGGTCATAAACAACGAGGCACGAATGTTCCCCGAAATCTTTGAGTCCGCCTTGATAGACTAATCCTGAAACAGAATGATCACTTTTTTCTTTGATATGCTCACTAGCCATGAAAGTGAAGTAGGCCCTATGATTTGATGACATATTTCGCTGATTTCCAATACCTTCGGGATATTGGACCTTTGGATTTAGGGAATCAAGATTAAATTCTTGAATCTCCAAGGCCTCGAGCTCTCTAACAATTTTTTTAAAAAATTCCATATTCTCGTGATCGAAAAGGGAGATAAATTCGGGTCCTGCGATATTCGCTTTTACATACACAGTCCCGGAGTTGTACCTCCTTTTCGCCAATTCGCAGGCAAACTGATTAGCCAGCTGGTATTCATTACTTGTGTAATTTATGTAAAAATAGGACCCTTCCCCGAACCTTGGAAAGATGGTTTCACCATGGTCTTCGTGCCGTTGAGAAGGCTTAAATCCATCGCGGCTGATGCTCGTCGCGTGAATTTTGTGTGTGCCATGATAGCCAGTTGCTCTAAGGTTAATTGTGTTCATTTTGTAAAAAACGCAAATTTTGAGGCCTCTCCCTCTTTGTCAAATCTATATGTTACGGTGTTTTCTCTATGAGGGATGCGTTGTTGCGAAATGGTCCGGACACATTACATATCCATAGGATATGTATCCGGGTCCCATCGTTTGAGAATCTTAACTTTCGTACGCATTGTTGGGTATAAGTATAAGGATGATTCCCGGTTGAGAGGGTATGACATCCATACCCAAACAAATTGAGCGACTTTTGGACGACTGTGTGATGCGGTATCCGAAGACGTTGAGGACACCAGCGAGGATTCTGGAGGAGAGACCGCACTACACCGGGAGGAGCGAAATCATGGGATTTCCGTTGCCACTGAACTTTCGACCCCGCCCAGAGGATATTCCCAAACTAGCGAGTACAGAACTGGTCTTATACGACTACCAATACTTTCTTGTCGATGGTGCTTCGGATTCAGAGTACTCTGAGTTCTTATTCAATGTCTGCCGTTCCTATGTGGCTCTAGGCTATTTACCTCCGGCCGTCATCTCAGATGTGCCAGGGGATAAGGCTACAATGAAAGATGCAGATGTTCTGGCGATTGGGGCCTGTAAAAAGTCCTTAGGCATTGCCAAACGGGCATACGAGAAGGCTTTGAAAAGTTTCTGTAAACGATTCGGGATGTAAGCGTACGTATTGTTGGAAAAGTACTTCATTGAGAAGCTCCTCATACAATCGGTATGAATAAGGTACTATTATCAGGAACGGTTTTAAAAACCAAGGAAGTACAAGGGTTATCCGGAGCGGGATTACATTTCACGTTGCAGGTCAATGCACTTGATCTGCCGGGAGAGAAGCGGATTCCCACTACAGATATTTCGTGTGTGATCGTGAATCCCAAATCGGATATCCGATCCTATTTAGAGAAGCATCGTGTGATTGAGTGTGAAGGGAAGATAATTCGATTATCTATCCCCGCAGAAGGAAACACAAAAGCGCATCGGACTCAGGTTGTGGTAAATCAACGAACGATTCGACAAGCACCGCGCTGAGATTGAAGATCTGGTCACGTACCTCTCAGATCGACGAGAGTGTCTGGAAGTTAGGTACAGGTTCATCCCAGATGAAGCCTACTTTTCAATCCAGCCTTTTATGCGGGACAGATACAAATTGAAGACTTAAGAGCGGTTGAGAAATATATTGTATCGTTTCTTGAATCCGATTTTGGTGTTGGTCTTTGTGTAATAGAGAAACGGAAAACTTTCGTCTTCGGAAATGGTATTGGCTAGCATACGTATGGCAGAGAGCGCCTGTGCATGATTACACCGGCACAACCGAGCAAGCATTGTCAGATTCAGGGGTTTGGTTTGGGTTTCATAATATGTCGAGATGAGCTGTTGAACAGTGTTTAGGAACTGTTCTTGGCGTTTGTCGAGCTGTTCAATTATACCGCTCTCAATCCATCGTCGATTCATGCAACCTCCGGGAATCGGACAAAATACGGTCCCCCGCGTGACTTGATTTTCACAAGCGCCTCACCGACTTTGAGTTTGTCCAGGTAATGCATATCCTCTTTTGAGAGAAACAGGGCCTTGGCGGCTGCACGAATATCGTCTTCATGCTGGAGCCCTAGAAACACTAAGGTGTTTGTGTTTCCCAAAACATACGTGGGCAGTAACGACGGATGCTGTGAGATCAGGACTAACCCTTGCCCGAATCCACGGATTTCTCTCAAGAGAGTTTCCAGTGAATGCATTTGGGTATCATTCCGTTGGGAGGGCATCATATTGTGCGCTTCCTCAAACACGAGGACGTGGCGTAGCTTTTTAGATTCTCCTTGTCGGAGCCGGTATAAATGTACCCAGCGAAGAATCAACTCACTGATAAAGACCCGGATAGGTTTTGGGAGTTCATAATCAATTTCCAGTATGGTCGGTTGTCCCAGGAGTTTCTCTAAAGAGGCATGTGCCATCGTATTGAACGTTTTGGCAGATGCTCCAAGGGTGAAGGTTCGTAAGATCCGAACACAGGTGTCTCGCCACAACATTCGCCGTCCGGTGAATTGTCCGGACTGGACTTCAAAGAGCGCTTGCTGGAAGGTTGGGAGACGTTTAATTTTTTGATTCGGTGTCGCCCAACCGTTTTTGGTGAATAATCGGTCGAATACTTCAATGAGAATATCCGCCGTCCCGGGGCCGGAGAGATGGGACTTTTCGAGAAGTTCAGCGACAATATACATCCATGCTTGATATCCCGTTCCGGGTGGTGGTTGGAGGGGGTTCCACTCCAAGTTTTGATGTCCTTCCTGTCCGATTGAGACAATGCGAATATTCGCTTTGGCGATATAGGCCAAATCCCTGTAGGATCGCTTCCAGTCTATCACCAGAAAGGGACAGGAATGAGCAAGCGTTGAGAGCATGAGTTTACAGGCATTGGTTTTCCCTCCGCCCGTGATTGAGAATAATCCGATATGCTTATTGATGTCCTCGGGCTGCAACCGCAATTCGCCCATAGGCCGATTCCCATAATGAACGGTGCCAAAGGGAATTGATCCGTGTGAGAAACTATCATCGGCAGGCAGATATATGGTATTGTTATCAACCGAAGGTCCGGCAAAGCGTAGCCAGAATAGTTCAATGAAGGTCTGCGCCTCGGCCTTGGCCTGCATGGTTTCCGAGGTGATGTATGCAAGCCAGAGGGCCTGAGCATGACCCTTCCCGATAAAGGGGACGAGTTTATTGCACGTATTTTTGAGTTGTTCGTCCATGAACACCTAAAAATTCACCCCGTGCCTGTGATTGGGAATGTGCTTCAAATGCTCCGATAAAGTCACGAAGAACAACAACGATATCCTTCCAGCATTCTTTCTCTTCGCTGATACGTCTGGTCTGTAAACCTTGCAGAGAGTTTTTGAGCATCTGGTAGGTTTGTTCCGTGTCATATGGTCGGCCGCCAAGTTGAATGATCCGATTATCCAGGACCAGTTCCTCTTCAAGTAACTGCTCTAAACTGCGATTAAGGATGGAGATGCGTTCTCGGATAGCACCAGCCCACAGATTAACTTTGAGTTTGTTGACGGAACTACGCGCTCCCAAAAGCGTCTCTATGGATGAGTCCGCCCAGTTCTCCAACGGGTTTTGTGTATTCATCAATGAAAACAAAACCTTAAGTATTCTTATGCTTGTCGAACAATCTATACGATTTCTTTCTTTTTCGTAGGGATTGTTGGCCATGTACTTGAGTCGCATCCAGCTGTTACTCACGGGTGGTTGATAATAAAACGTTTCAATGGATTGGTCGGGGCCATCAAAAGCTTTCGGTTGTCAAGGAACTCAGTGTTCCCATGACGCCAAATTTACTCAGGGAGCGAATGTTCCACGATAACCCGAAAGTACAATTGCGTGACCTGTGGCGACTGCTCAACACGTTTCTTGAAAAGGGATTGCTTGAGGAATTGTACTCAAGCTCAACAATTGGACGAGTCGTTTACTGGACTGAGGAGGGGGAAGTTTACCGCCGATTCCTCAATGCTCCCGTGGTCGATTTTCCGCAAGTAAACTGGGAGACCTACAGTTATTTGTTACGCGGCAAAACTCGCTTTCACGTGTTTGGCCGGTTTGTGAATTTATTCAGTTTGCATCCGACTGGTGTCAGTGCGACCCAGGTGAAAAAGGCCATGCGCGAGCACTATCCACTCAGTTTAAATGCCGTTATTAGGAGCCTCAAGGAATTACGATTACGCGGACTGTTAACCGTTCAGGGAAGTGGCACCAAGTCCACCCAACCTGTTTTTGGCCTCACCCCGGATGGTAAACAATTCGCTGTGCTGATTGGTCACCTCTTCTCGAAGTGATTGTTCACTACTTTTAAGTAGTTGAAATGGGTTCTAGAGGACATGGCAGATAGAACCCAGTTAGAAGAATTCATTTCCACCCTGCGTGAATTCACAGGCGAGCTCAGAGACATCAATCATCGATTGGATCACATCATTGAAGAAATATCCAGTAAACGGGGGATGCCGTGAACCAGTGTTGGATTTCCGGACCCCTGAGAGAGAATGCGACGGTCTTTTCCGAGACTGCCTTACGGTTTACGGTACAGGCTGATTTGATGCGATTTGGAGAAGTGATTGAAATGATGATTCCCTGTCACATGGAAATGGTCTCCTCAGAATTGGCTGACTTTTTAGTTTCGGAAGGGGAGGGGGTCATTGTTGAATTTTGTGGGGAGATCTTCAAGGAATCTGAGAACCTCGTGATTTTGGTGGACCCGGCGTGTTTTCGTATTGTCCGCATTCCCGATGGGAAAGACGGGGATTAAAAGTCCAGCTGTTCCGATGCGGGTTTTCTCAGTCTAGCAATCGGTCAATGTAGTATGGCTGCGCCATCTCCACATACGCTATAGCGGGTCTTTCCCCCTCGTTGCTCCCGCTGCCTCGGCAGACCCGTCGCTTGACTATCGATTGCTGTGCCCGAGGCACCCTTTCGGGAACGGAGCGATACCCTCTACAACACGGTAGGGAACGTAACCTTCCCAAAAGGGTTTACAGCAATGAAAATCCTCGAAGCGAAGATTCAGTATACCATTATTCAACTCGGCGAAGTACAGCCTCTGGACCGCCCTGCGCGGGTCGTCGAGTACATGACAGACGCTCTGGAAGAGTACATGAGCCAGGAGCAATTCTGGGTCATTTCCCTGGATCGCAAAAATAAGCCCATTGGTCGCACTCTCGTGACCGTGGGGACGGCTACGGCGAGTCTGGTGCACCCACGGGAGGTATTCCGTCCGGCAATCCTACAAAGCGCTACCGGGATTGTGTGCGTCCACAACCATCCCTCAGGAGATCCCTCTCCCAGTCAGGCGGATATACGGGCAACCCGGCAATTGCGGGAGGCGAGCGGGACCGTGCAGATTGACCTCTTGGATCATATCATCCTGGGCAACCGGGAAGACGATCCCAATGCGCAGGGTTACTACTCGTTCGCCGAGTCGGGGTTGCTTTAAGCACCCCTTTTTTGCCTCGGAATTGATTCGCGCCTAAGTCGCTGCTGATAAGACGGATGAATTTGATTCCAAATCTGCTTGGGGTGGGGGGTTGGTGGTGGAATGAAAAATTATTTAATGTACATATGTACACATATTTAAATTGACTTTTGTTAATGGATGTGAATAGGTGAATAAGTTTATTGATGATCAGATTGACTCGCGAAAACGGTCCAGACGTATTATCTTATCCAATATGAGTGTCTACATTGCATCTAAGACTAGGCATGCGCCCCGCTGGCGGTCATTACGCAGTGAGGGTCAACCGATTATTTCTTCTTGGCTTGATGAATCCGATGATGGTCAAACCAAGTGTTTTTCCGAACTGGCTGAGCGTTGCATTTCAGAGGCATCTCAGGCGGACGTAGTTCTGTTATATTGGGAGCCAAATGCTGATATTCACGGAGCCCTCATCGAGGCGGGTGCTGCGTTGGCGAGTGGGAGGATGGTAGTACAAGTTGACGAGTCAGAGGAAGACACTTTCAGCAAAGTGTTTAAAAACCATCCTCGATGGAAGAGTGTGAAAAGCCTTGAAGAGGCTTTTGAATTTTTACATAGTAGGCAGGAAAATGGCTATCACAACTCAAGGTGACTCTAAATTTTCTGAGATTTTAAGCTCACTAAAATCTGATGGTATTCCCATCGACCCTATCAAGGTTGCGAGGGAACATGGAATTTCCGTGAAGAATGCGAAATTCTATCGGGATGATATCTCAGGGATGATTTCCAAGAAAGATGACGAGGTGCTCATTCTTGTAAATGTGGATGAGCCTCCATACAGGAAGAGATTTACAATTGCTCATGAATTGGGGCACTACTTTTTGCATCTTGACGAGCAAAATGAATTTGTCGACACGAGCATTAATCTCTTTAGAGATTCGTCGAACGGAGAGGGGGGTCCAGTCCGAGCGAAAGAGATTGAAGCAAACAAGTTTGCTGCGGAATTGCTGATGCCCGAGAGCAAGGTATCAGCTCTTTATAAGGATGTTAAAAGCATTTCTGATTTGGCAAGAATCTTTAATGTTTCTGAAGACGCCATGTCGATTCGAATTGCTCGCCTAGGTCTTGAAGATGAAGTCCTCAAATGACTTGATTTCTTCTATCGGTGACGATGTCAGTAGTGATGATTTAGATTCATTTCTAGCTGTCAGTGAAGAGAACAGAAAATTTGAGAAGCTAAAACAGGTCCTTGACTCCTGGTCGGAAACAGAAGATCAGGACAGGGATTTAAGAAAACGATACGCAGGGTATTTGGTCATCTTCTTGTTGATACAACTGTTCGTAATAGATGTCGGGTTCTTTTTCATCGGGTTTAATATTATTGATGTTAGCCCATGGGTTGCTAACACGTTTATTGTCTCATCGTTCGCTGAGATTTCCGGTATGGTTTATCTTATAGTACGATACCTTTTCCCCGATTCCAAAACAAAGCTCTTGGATTTAATCAACCAATTGTAGATGGATGAAATAGCCTCCAAAACCCAGATCAATCTGATTTCCGATATTGTGCTTAATAGGCCGCCTGCCCTGCGCGAGTTTGACCAGATATATATGAAGGTGGGTGATATGCTGGATCAGTTATTGTTCGTTTCGCCCAACTTTGATGGCAAACGGACGGTTTTTATTGGTGATGGTGATGGGGTCGGATTAGCCATGATTCATCTCAACCACAATGGTGCCTTGCCCTTAGGACCGACTGAGATTGTAGTTTTAGACTTTGACGAACGGATTGTAAATTCGATAAACACCTTTGCTGAGGAGCATGGACTAAGTGACCGGATTAAGGCTGAACTGTACAATGTAGCAGATCCATTGCCAAAGGCGCATTGGCAAAGATTTGATGCGTTCTACACAAACCCTCCGTATGGTGAGCATAATGATGGTAAGAGCGTATTGGCCTTTGTTAAAAGAGGCATGGAGGCAGTGAAGCCTGGTACCGGACTGGGTTGCGTTGTAATCGGTGATGATAAAGATTATTGTTGGACTCAAGAGGTCCTATTCACCACTCAGAAAATGCTTATTGAAGGCGGGTATTTGATAAAGTCTTTTCAACCTGAGTTCTCTCAGTACCACTTGGATGATGCGCCAAAGCTAAGATCAGGAAGTTTTTTTGCCTCCGGTATACATTCAAAGCAGAGCGAATATAAAAGTCGGATTTTATCCGAAAAGAGCATAAAAAATTTTTATGGCCGTCGTAAGGCCCTTGCGGTCAGATACGTAAGGGAGGAATCTTGCCCATACCCTGCTCAAGGGAATTATTTTTTAGAGAATTATGATTGGAACCAGATGAAAATTAAATATCCGAATGAATAATATCTTATTTATGAAAGTGGGCGAGCATGCCAGTGAGCCACTAGACAAAATTATTGAGCGCAAGCAAAGGGAGTATCAGACCGCTGGAATGACCTTCTGGGGATATGGAGGTTCAGCATGCCATCCCATCAGGCAGGTTCAGGCGTTCGCAAAGCGAATGGAGGAAATCCAAGAAGAGTTGTATCTTTTTATGAATCCCGTTAACTCGCGGCATGTAAGAAAGAATGCACCTCCGGCCACACACTATTCTGTCAATGGCTTTGATTGGTTGCCTGTTCCGGATGGTATTCGAGTCACCGGATCTAAGTGGGCCTTAGTTCTTGATGAAATTGAGCCATGTGATTTGGATATCGATTTATCCTCTTACTCAGTGGGGATTGGTCCCAGCACAGGTAAAGTTGCGTCTGCTTATATGAAAGGACAAACTGATAAGGGATGTCTCACGCTAGCTGGATCAACACAAACAGAGTTTCCGCCAATTATTCGCAATGTAGGATTTCGGGCGAAGCTTCTAGAACCGTATGCCGTTTCAATGAGGTATGAGTGATTCAGGTGCAGGGGAAGTAATTTATCTTACCGGAGCTCCTGCTTCGGGTAAATCAACACTCTGCAATAAATTGGCGAGCTTAATTCCTGGTATTAAAATTTATGAGTACGGCAATCTTCTCGCTGATAGGATATCAAAGGACTGTGGTGCGTCAATTTCTCAGGAAAGCTTAAAAGAAAAATCTAGTGCGCTGGTTTTCGAATACCATGTCCGTGAGCTTGACCAGTGGTTGATAAAGGATGTCGATTCCGTTAGGAATTACCGTCACGTTATCATTGATTCACATGCAGTGACACTGGAGCACTATGGATTTCGAATCATTCCTTTTTCCGCGGAGTTTATCCAACAGTTGAGACTCAGTCGGATCTGTTGCTTATACGCTTATTCTCAAACTATTACAGAGAGAATAATCGATAAGTCTGAGGGTAGACCGCTTTCTGGCATTGAAAGTTTGAATATGCACACATCTTTGCAAATGAACCTTGCAGCCACCTATTCAGTTGTTTCTGGCGCGCCCCTATACTGCTTTGAAAATTCCTTCGAGAACCAGGACCTGATTCTTGAAAAAATTGGTGGCTGGTTGGGTGGATAAAAATTGGTTGGTATGAAGGTAGCCCGATTCACCTTTGGACGTTCCGTGTCACACTTGTGACAATCCTCTGGGGCGGTGTGACACGACGTGCGACAGAGTGTGACATCCGATTCCAGGGTTCTCTTGAGCGTGATACACGCATCCTCTTGGCACTTAAGGCGTTATACAAATGTTCACGTGTTTGGCATGGGATTTGCGGTGAACTCTACGTGTTTAATGCAACTTTTATATGCAGCTATCGCCGCTGCGATGGGGACCTAATCCAATCCATTAAGCATGGTCGCCAATTCGAAATTTCATCGGTTGTCTACGGGAGACAGCAAATGGAAGTCAAGTTCTTAACCAAAGGAAAATTCCATGGCTAAAAACGAAAAACGTCGAGAAAAGCGGCATCAGCCGCATCCAGGGTTCTTAGGAACCCAAGGGCATCCAAGGATGCAAAATCAGCAGCGGGATCTGCACTCACGCAATCCCCTGATAAATGTAAACGAAGGAAGAGATAAATGAGACGAAGAGTTAGGTGCGTCAAAAAAGATAACGATGGGGATATAACTCATCTGGGAAATCAGGGCGAATGGTGGTCACCGCGATCCAAAGGCAATGTTATCGCCGATATTAACGGCAATGTGCATTCGTACTTTGTGAAGGTTGGACTAGCTGAGGTCGACATCCACGTTGTGGATAATAGGTACCTCAGAACAGACCCTGATGGAAAGGGGAATAACAATCTGGACGATTTGCCAGATTGCTAAAACGCCCTGGGAAAAGGATGGATGAGATCCGATAACCCCAAGGCGTTTTATGTTTAGACTAAAGCCAAAGCCTCTGGTGTGTATGCGCCAGAGGCTTTTTCAAGGAAAAAATATACGGTCATTCTCCTAGCCATTGTTATTATTGCTGATCTTAAACCCAAACTCTAATACTTTATAATGAAGACAACCAGACAAGAGGGATCTGATCCTGTAGAAGATTTTATTGAAAACCAAATGGACTTAAATTTGGATTTGCCCGGGCTTTTTTATGCTGAGGCAATGAACAGAATTGAGCGCGGAACCAAAACCTACGCTGAGTTGTTAAAATTTCTGGAATTGCATGAGAAGGAAATTTCGAAGCGTGAAAAAATCAAAGACCCATCCGAAAGGGAAAATGTAACCTGCGATCTGATTCAGGGTATTGGTGGATTAGAAGAAATTTTCGGTTCAGTAGTTTCGGATTTCTTGGTCGCTGACATTTTGTTGGTTTCATCTGCTGAAGCCTATATCAATTCGATCGCGCAGATTGTGCTCGCCAGTGCGGATATCAAGGAGTTCGATAAACTTAGTCCCGTTGGCAAATGGATGTTTCTACCACGAGTGTTAAACTTAAAGTGGAGGCCTTCAGTCGATAAAGGGTGTTTGCAAGAATTCTCGCGGATTGTCCGACGTAGAAATAAGGCCATTCATCCTCAAATAGTCGGAGTCAAGGGTGTTTTAAACGTCAAGCACATCCTTAAAAAGATACCGGTAGACCCAAGTACTTCGGAGAGAGGAAGAACAGCTGTTGCCTCTCTTTTTAAGGAACTCTGTTTGGCTTGGACAGGGTCATACGGACCTGGATGGCTCGATCCCGCCGCTGCAAGGGAGCACCCTCCATGTTTCTACGGTGGGAATGCTGAATTCCCACTCAGATTGGGACGCCCTGGGGAAACCTAAATCCTCAACTCCCGCTACGAAAGCAATGTGAATTCAGATCCAGACGTTTAAGCTACAATCTCTCCTTTGCCTATGTGCTTGGGGGAGATCCCAATTTTGGGTCCTACCTTGGGGTACGGTTTCTAGTCCAAATTTCATTCCGATTACACGGCCTCTGGAGAAATCCAGGGGCTTTTTTGGTTTTTGGGCTAGAACCAAATGCAGATTATATGCTGTAGAGTATGAGTCTCAAATAGTGTATGATGGTGTGCAGTGACACCATCGGAACAGTTAGGCCGGGTTATCCGTCGGTTACGGCAGGAAAATGGATACTCTCAAGAGGATTTTGCTGCTGTCTGCGATGTGCACAGAACCTACATGGGGCAAATTGAGCGAGGGATTGGCAATCCATCGCTTCAACTGTTAGTCCGAATTGCGAAGAGTTTAGGGATTTCCTTATCCCAACTAATACAGGAGGCAGGCCTGTGAGTATGGGAATGCTTGGGTCTTATGGAGTAAAGTCCGGAATAGGCCCGAATCTACCTGAATCATCCCTAAAATCACCCTTTTTTCAGGTTTGTTCGGCTCCTGTCCCCCTTTATTCAGGGTTGATTCAGGCGATGGAAATGGGGGAGTCGGCGTGATATACTACACGTTTCGAGTCGGGAATGAAATTAAAGCCATCTACAATGGTAGACTCGTGTTCTTTGATTCCGGGTCTGAAAAAGTACGCAATCTCTTGATCTCCTTATGCGGCCAAAATGACTTTGCCCAACTCTTTCAGAAACCCGCTGGTGGACCGCAGTCTCAGTCAGAAAAATTGATATACAGGGTCTTGGCCCATGAGCACGTCCACAAAGAGGCAGTTGTCCTTTCCAAGGCAGGGATGCTCCTGAATGGATGGCGATTCTGGGCAAGGCTCATGCACCTGCAATTTCAGGATAGGGTGGCGGTCAGGAGATACTATCTGGCTCGAGCGATATACTTAAAAGAAACCCTTGAATATCAGGAGGAGATTGCTGAAGCCTTGGAGTCAAGGATGGGGCAAGGGACGGATCTTGAGAATCTAAGATACCTTGTCTCAGAATATGGATCGGTCATCCATTCTAAGGAGAAAGATATTTGGGAGAAATGGAAGAAAGCTCGGGTCACTCCTGCTCTACCGCTCCGGCCCTTTTTTGAATACGGCGGTAATAAACTACATGAGCATATCGCAATTGTGACCAGTTATGTGGATTCAGAAGGCAAATGGCATGAGGAGTGGATCGCTGATGGGGGCTTGCTGAATGATCTTAAGGGGCAAGAGCGGGAACACCACAAGGGAAGGGCCAGGGCACGGAAAGTGTTGGACTCGATTCGCCCAGAGCGTCTGTTGCGGAAACAAAATTCTCTGACTGATCTAATGTGGCTACGGATTGGCTTTCAGAGCCAACTAAGAGCCCTCGAAGAAGTGTACGGGCTGAGTGAATCTGAGATTCTTGCTCAGTTCTTGGTACCGACTGCCACCTTTGCAATCAAGTGGTCAGGATTGGATCCCCTGGATGATGGCCCACTCAGGCTTTTGGTGTCCGCTGCGACTGACTCCGAGCAAGACTTCAAACAGAATTGGGTGCCTTTTGTGGGAAAACATTCCCAAAATCAACGACTTAGGAAGCTGATAAATTTTTTCTACCTCCACGGGAACTAAAATGCTTGGATATACGTATTTAGCGAATCTGAAAGATATAGAGGAATTTGGCCCAAACGATCTCGCCAGGTTTCCCTTTATCGGGTGCGTTTACTTAGGTCACCTCCTTGAGAAGGCCGATCCCATTTCGATCCAGCAGACTTACCTGCAATTGGCAGGCTACAGAAGCTTGGATATTTGCTTTTTTCTGTGGGAGGATCTTAAGAGAATTCGGACAGATTGTTTTGTCGGGATGTGTCTCCAGCCATTTCTTCATATTGATGAAGAAGCTCCATGGGTGTCTGTTTTATCGTACCGAGAAGGCAATTCAGCGGTACAAGCCTTCCATCCGGTTACTGAGAAGGTGAGCCTTGAGGACAGTGATCCTGAAAGACCGATTCGGGTGGCAGTTCAGGAATCCGTTACTAAAGTATTGGCAAAGTTGATTACACCCGAGTTGGAAAGGATGCATTATAGTTGGCCGGTGAAGACCAAGAGCAGTAAACTACCGAATGGGCCGCTAATCCAGAAAGCAATACAAGCATATCCGACAAAAAAGGAATTTTTGGAACAGGATGTAGATGAGGATGGAAACTTTTTCCTGGATTCTGAGACACTGAATAATTTTAAGGCCTGTGTTCCCGTTGCCGGAACAACGATTGAGAAAGTCTCAAAGTATTTGGGAAGGAAAGAGTACGATTTGGTTCTAAGGTGGATAAAGCCCCGTTCAGACCTGTTGAAGCAACTTCGCAAATCTACCGGCCATTCAAAGGCAGAACTTTGCAGAATTCACTGTATTGGGGTGCCCGAGTTTTTTGATATGGTCGAATCGGCGCACTTGCTTCCGGAGGAGTGCTTTCGGTTCTTGCTCCATATTTTCAAGGAACAAATGCAGGGAAAGTACCTGCCAACTGATTTAATCCAGTTTGAAACTGAGGATTATTAATAATCTTCAATGATCGCTTCGAGTTAGGGCGGTCAGTGCTGTATGATTTTGGAAATGAGGAAAACAAGCCTCAAAAACCCTCGATTATTCAGCATGAGCATCATCGATCAAATTTGGAATTTATATCAGGCCGGGATTCAATCTCTGGGCTCCCCATTCATTAGTTTCCTGCTACGGGCTAACCTGGTTCTTATTGCGGCATCCATCCTGTGCTTCCTCATGTTCCAGAATGGGAACAGGATTAGATTACTGCAATATGCCGCCCTCTGGGGTGGCCTGGCAATCGGGCTCAGTGTCCCGTATCGCTGGTTTGAGTTCCTTGATGGCTATTGGCACATTCTAGTGCCCTTTCTGGTGTTGGGCCTCTTGTTCACTCCTAGCGTCCTTGCCTTTCATCTGGAGCCCATTGCTGCGAATCAACTCCAGCTCAGGAATAGAATCTGGATCGGACTAGGGGTCTTATTCGGTTTGAACACTCTTTTACTATTGGTGATATAATGAAAACGCTTTTCACAAAAGCCAGCAGGTGGATGAAAGGTATACTTGGTTCTCAAGAGAATACCGGTTTTGCTTCGCGTATTCCACAACCCCGCTACCATGAATCTGGTCGCGGAAATCCATCCTGCCGAGAAGCTCAACAGGGCCAACAGCCCAAAAGCGGACATCGGGAACGTGAGCATCATACGTATCGTCCTCTGCGGATGGGGGAATCCATTACACAGAAGGTCTCACACTTTGATCGTCACGGCAACACCATGGAATGTGACACCCGGTCCACATTCGTGGTAACAGGTTCAAACAAGGTGATCGAGGCGGATAAGGTAAAGGCCTTTTGCTCCGTTTGCGGGAACGCTGAAAGCGAAGTTATTTTAAGTGCAATCAGTCAGCAGTCCCTTTGTGAACGCTGCCGCAGGGTGTATGAAAGCCCCGCGGGAGAGAAGCTGAATGTGAGCCCGCACGAATTGCATTTTCTTCTTCGCCAGCACGATACTTGGAAAGATCACGACAGGAGGAATAAGTCATGAAGTCCACCTCTTGTCAGCCGAAAGGGGCCATGCTGATCGAGTACGTTCAGCAGTCCAAGGATTTAGGGTTAGATAAGGACCTGTTGCATGGGCACTACCTGAGCCTAATCGGGACTCCTGCGGATCGAAACGGCAAATTCGAGCAATTCGTTAAAGCTAGAATCGCTGAGGAGGTGGCACGGCAGTTCTTCTCACCTAATGAGAATACTGGACCGGTTGGAGATCCAGCAACAGGCATCCTCCTTGGTAAGATTATTGATTCGGGCTTACCCTATTTTCTCAACCTCCTGTTCTTCGCGACCCATATTCTTGTCATCGCCGCCAGCGGGAAGGGGAAGACAAACATGCTGGTCCAAATCATAATCGGTCTTTTGGCGAAAGGTATAAAAGTCCATTTCTTCGACCACAAGGATACTGGATGCAATTTCCTCAACGTTTTCCCTGATGCGCTTTTCTTGGAACCCAGGCATGAGCGTTGGAATCTTTTCAAAGGCTTTGTCGATCAGCAAACGCGAAATGCATTTGTAGCGAGATGTCTGGGAGATTACGCATCAAGTCACCCAAGTGCCAGAAACACACTTAACTCAATACTGGCAGACTATTGTCACGATCCAGATGACCTTCCTTCCCTGCAAGATATCGCTGGGGTTGTTTCCAAGATCGGAGGGGAAGATTCTGCGAAGCACCAAAACTTGTCCAATGCGCTCTTTAATATCTGCAAATCTATTGGAGATCTCAGTCGGGTTAGAATAGCTCCTGAACCGCCGTTACTGGGTAAGGAATTAATTATTTTCTCCAGAAAGAGCATTCCAGCGAGACAGGAGAATCTTCTTATCAGTTCTGCATGCACACAGGAATGGGAACGCCTAACGGCCACGGGTCACGATTCCTCATTACACTCTGTGCATGCCTGGGACGAAGGGCTAAAGTTTTTTGGCGCGACTGGTGAGACGAGTCAGCATGGCTTAGTACAACGGGAAAAGATTACAAAGGACCGCAGCTACGGTATAGGGAACATACTTTGTACACAGTCCGTTAAAAAGCTGCTGCCCGACGCGGTTGATAATTGCTCCAGCGTGATCGCTCTGGGGATGAACAATCCGAAAGAGGCAGAATTAACGGCAAGAATTATGGGGCTAAATTCTTCTCAGGAAGCCGACTTACTCAACCTCCCGCCAGGTGAAGCCTATATCTACACCGGCTCTGGACCGGTTCAGAAAATCAAGATTCCTTACCATGATCTTGGACGTGGCAAAAGCCGGGCAGAGATCGAGCAGCTGATGACCCCTCATTGGGAAGAGTTGCACTCCCAGGCGACATATTCACCAAAGATCAAAGCCAAGGTCCGAAAGCTCGATTTTCGGGTTACTCTTGGCGAACGGACATCTCCTGAAGAGTCTGAAGATAACTCCCCGGAGAAACGTCCACCTGAGCCTATTCTGGAAGAAACACTCTTACTTCTGAGTTCATGCCGCGGTAACCCTGCATATGGGGTGGTCCAACATTATCGGAACCTTGGTTGGTCGTCTGGGAGGGGTAATCGGGTTAAGTCAGAATTACTCTCCAATGACCTCTTGGCCTCCCGAAGAGTGGTCCCAAGTGCCGGAGGTAGGCCCAAGGAAGTCCTAACACTCACACCCAAGGGCGAAAGCTTCTTAGAGCAGTATGAAAAAGACGCGTAACGAATCACCAGGTCATCAAGCGGAAAAGGATCGGATTGAGGCACTCTGCAGGGATCCCCGTGCCGCAGTCTACGTGGAATACCGAAATGCGGACCTAGTTGTCGTGGATATCCCAACAGTGACAACAGTGGCGATCGAAGTTGAATCCACCCCCCGAAATGTCCTTCGAAACATCAGGCGAAATTTGAAGAACGGCTGTCATGGGGTTCTGGTCGTGAGCCGGGATGAACGATTCTTTGAACAGATCTCAAGAACAATAGCCCGGCACCTGACCTCAACCGAACGGACTAAAGTGCGCCTTGTTAAATCAGGGGATATCTACGCCCTGACCATTCAGGATTTCATTCAAACCATCATTAGTAATCCAAAAAGAAAGAAGAAAAATGAGCATCACAAATCAGAACGCCACTAAGCAACTCGAAGTAACAAGAGCAACCGATGGGATTGCAGAAGTGTATGATATCAATCCCGGGACCCGGCCAGTGGATATCATCGAAAAAATGAATTTACCTCCATCTTGGGAGCTTGTGGCAAATGATGGGCACTCCCAGTACAAGGACACAGATGATTTGTATCAATTGCTTCCGGGCACCTATGAGAAGGCCTATGCGGCAACTCCAACCAGGGTGGGGAGGCTAAAATGATTGCGAATAGGAGGGGCAATCTCGCTCTGGAACAAGACCAGCGCCACCCATTGGTCAGGTACGGGTTTAAACGTCGAGATATTGTCATCAAAGGCTTTTGGAGCAGCACCGTTCGATCTGAATACCATGGATTTCTCAGAACTCCCAGACGGGTGTACAAAACCAAGGTCGAGATGGATGAACAGGGGTACAAATTCTTTATCCAGAAACCACCTCCTGGCCTGAACCGTCATGAGCACAAGTTCTGTTTCTCAAGTCTTGGAGACTGGTACTCGGTTCATTTTATCGGCGGCAGTGAAGCTCATCCGGCTAATGCGATTATTTCATTACAGAAAATACTAAAGGAGGCAGAACAGTTATGACAACGACACTTATTCAGCAACGCATCCAAAATAAGATCTGCACGCAGATGGATATCGGCAATCGAGATCTTTCCGATGTGTACTATAATCTCTTTTTTGAGGTTCAGGATCTGCTTAGAGAACGGCCGTTAACGATAGGATTAGACGCGGCATTTGCGACACGTCTACAGACTGCGCTAACAACTGATCAGAATGAAGATCTGGCATTTATTTGTGGTCCCTCCGTCGAAGGAATCCAAATGACGGCCTCATTTTTGAAATGTCATGAAACAAACCGAACTGTGGGAAGTGCATCTCTGGATGCAGCGTCCACTTCCCGCGCCTTTGTCAAGATCCGGGATGAAGGATATAACTGTTTCCTTGTCGGACATAGCCATCCTGGTTTTGGCATTGGTAGCACCCTCCCATCGAAAACTGATATGGACTGGATTGGGGATTTACAAGAGGGCGGAGCGCAGGTTGTTGGGGTAATTGTGAACCGTGATGGGTATTTCCGCTTTTTCACAAAGTCAGTTCCATTCAATGTCATTACCTATGGTCGACGGATCAAGCAGGAGGAAGAGCATGTCTTCAAACTTCAATCGTAACGAGATTTACGCACGACATGCCGTGATTCCCGGGTATCTACAGGAGATAGTGTTCCATACAACAATTCTTCTCATAGGGGTAGGAGGCTTGGGGAGTCTGATAGCCTTGCTACTGGCCCGTAAAGGAATCGGGACACTTCTTTTATCCGACCCTGATAGGATCTCAGTGTCCAATTTAAGCCGCCAATTGTTCAGTCTTTCGGATGTCGGAAAAAACAAAGCTGAATGTGCCGCGGTTCGTCTCAAGGACCATTGTGTTGGAGGCACCCAGCTGATCGGATCCCCGTTGTCGATTCAGGAATTATCGGAAAATCCCATGATATTGCCATCCTTCGATGTCATGATTTGTGCTGTGGACAATAAGAGTGCGCGAAGGGCGGCCCTTTCGGCTGGATTGAGAGCTAACAGGCCAGTCCTATTTGTTGCTGTCGATTATACTGCAGAGTCCTTCAGTGTTAGCATCCAAGAACCTGGGAATGCCTGTTTTGGGTGCATGGATTTAGATCTAGATAGTGAGAGAGTGGCTCCCTGTGAAATCCCTGCTGCCATCGATATCAATTCTATGGCGGCAGGGCTCACGGGATACGCACTGGACCATCTCCTTATGAATACACGTCCAGTTTCCTGGAATCACCGACGAATCCATGCAGCGGGGTTTATGCCAGACGTATCTCTGAACGTTGCCAAAAACCCCGACTGCAAATTTTGCGGATAAAGCAATGCCTGCAGATAAGCTAGTCAATGCCCCAACCTTACTTGAGGAACTGTTTGAACCGAATTCTAGGCCTTCAATCAGGTGGCTTCGGCAAATGCAGGCGCAGCGACGCATCCCCTACGTAAAAATTGGACACTTGGTCCGGTTCAATGTGGATCAAGTGAAGGAGGCTCTTGAGAAAAACTGTACCGTTCGACCTCGTTAGACTTTTATGGAAGAATGTAGCGTCCTTCTTTCTTTTTCATCTTCTTCGGTAGAGATGCTCCCTTGGGCACAATACGCCAGAATTGGTCTGCCTCCTCGGGCGATTTAAGATCAAGGTAGTGTTTGCGTATGACTGCTTCTGAGTTGCCTGCTTGCAGGGACGCATCGCCGACCGATCGAAACGTTCCCACGGTCATAGAGATGAACGTATGGCGCAGTACATCATGGCCCAAGCTGAATTGATTCCTCAATGCCCTGAGTATGCGATCCGGATTCTTTTTGGGCAGGATGGGATACTGCCCGACAGGATAATGCTCTAACCAGAGTCTGAGATTGGGCTGGATTTTGATAATCCTTTTTTCGTTGGTCTTGGAAACACCAGGCTCGATGCGGATAACGTCTGTTTTGAGATCGACATCCTTTGGCTTTAATTTCCCCATTTCGCCGTCTTTCCAGTCAGGCCGAATACCGGCAAAGAGGGCGAGGGCAAAAAAGGGGACCAAAAAACCGGGTTGATTCCGATAGATTTCCCGTTTGTATTGCGGTCCAGTGTATGTCTCAAGGAAGTTCATCAGTTCTTGTACTTGATCAGCTGAAAGAGTTTTTGCCGTACCTCTTTGGTGCTTGATCTTGTGCTGAGCGACTTTGGCCACAGGATTTTCTTGGAGATATCCTTGATCCACGCAATACTCACAAAATGTGTTAACAAGTCCTCTGCGGTTATTCCATGTTTTTGCGGTTGCTACTTCAGGGACTTTACGGCGGTTTCGGGGGGCATCTTTGGGCTTTTCCAAATATTCGCGGAAATCCTCCGGGGAGAGGGATGAAACGGGAATGTCCCCTAGGCAAAGTTTAATCCAGTTCATTTCTGAACGGATTGCCATTAATTGTCGTTTTTGAATAAAACCTCTCACCAAGTCCTGTTCCCGTTTCCGCAGGTACTCCATGGAAGCATCAGAAACAGATTTTTCGTTCTCGGGAGGGCGATAATTTTTCAAAAGGTAATTTACCGCAAAGCTCAAAGAGCAATCCATGTCATGGGATTTGAGAAGATTGACAGCCGCAATTGCATCACGGTTTTGATTGTGAGTCAGGGTTGTCCAGACGGTCTGACCTTCTGATGTCTCATTGAGTCGCTTAACTTCATAACTCTGCCTTTTAGCGACAGCTTCGTTTCTCGTCTTATAGTTTTCACGGAAACGTTTACCATTGAGTGTTCCTGAGAGTCGCCATACCTTGGCTCCACTTGGATTTAGAAAAGGAGTTATTTTAAATTTCGACATCGCCAGCTGGATTTTAAATTTGCCAATTCATATTGGCAAATATCTGGTGAATGTCGATAAATATTGGTACTCAGGGCGGGACTTGAACCCGCACACCCGAAGGCACCGCCACCTGAAGACGGCGTGTCTACCAATTCCACCACCTGAGCCCAAAGGGCCTTCACGATCGAAGGCTGAGAGAAGGAAAGTTGGTTCACCTTGGCGGGGTGTCAAGCGTGATATAGGGGAATTGAATTGGATTGTCTCTGATTAACTAAAGGTTCATATTCTGGGGTATGAAAGCTGTCTTCTTTCGCTGTTATTTGCTTCTGCTATTTGTTCCCGGCTCATGGGCTTCAGCTGCGGGCTGGTTCGAAGGGGTGAACGATGCGCATTATCCATGGCTTTATCATGTCGACCATGGCTGGATGTACGCCACGGATTCCAATGGTGGCGGGGCCTGGATGTGGGACACCGGCTTGGGCTGGGTTTGGACCAACGAGGCGGCCTATCCGTTTGTGTACGAGCCGCTTGCCGGCTGGGTGAAGTACGAGCCCAGCACACATAATCCGCGCCAGTTTCTGGACATTTCGACCGCCCATTGGCTCGTCGATGAGTCCATTGAAAACCAAAATTCCTACTTTCCGGTCCCGACCGAATGGGAAACCTTCACCTGGTTCTACATCGTCAACAACGGGCAGCCGGTCGATGGCACAATTGACGGGATTACCATGCGCCTCAATTTCTGGGAGTATAAAGTGACTTTCAGCGGGTCTGACCTGAAGCGGAAGGTCAACCTGCAGGCGGGCATTTCAGGGGTCGCCAACATAGAAGGCGAATGGTTTACACTCGGGGGAAATTTGCGCCTGATGACGGAGGAACGGCTTGAGCGCAGCGCCCTCGGCCTGTTTGAGCGAGAGGCTGATTTCAGCCTCTATATGCGGTTGTTTTTGGATGGACAACCCGTCACGATCAACGGCTATTCAACGGCCTATGATTTTGGAGAGCTTCTGATGGCCTTTCCTTGGCAAAGGGATTTGTATGAGGAGCCGCTCCATTCCACTTTCTATCAAGTCATTCCCTCCGGCAGGGTTTCAGGCAGCGTGAAATTCGAGGTCGACGGCTATCCGGAGGAGACAGTGGAAGACTATTTCAATTTCAACTTCGACCCCCTGCCGACTCTCCACATGGAAATTGTCGCCAAGCATGACCATTATTTTCTCAGTACGGGGCAACCGTTCCAGCGGGTGGTCGAGGTGGTCGTGACGCAGACCGTTCCAGATCCGACAACCGGTATTGTGGAGCAATCCCAAGGACGAATTTGGCTGGCACCCGGTATCGGACCTATTCGTTTTATTGAGGATAATCCGGTCACGGGAACGCCCATTGTCGTCGAGTACAGTCACTCCTTCATGTAGCCGGTCAAGCCTCTCGGGAATTCTCATACCTTTTCCGCATCGTTGACAGTAAGCCAGCGGTTTTGATTCTATCCGGATATGGAGACTGGCGGGAAAGCGAGTATCGGCATCATTGGATCCGGAGCCTTGGGGAGCTATTTTGGCATCCGGCTTGCGAAGGCTGGTCATTCCGTTGGCTTTCTTCTTCGTTCGGATTACGAACCGGTGCAGCAACGGGGAATGAGGCTGGTGCTTGCGGGGGACCAGGAGGTGATCTTGCCCAGTCCGGACATCGCCAATGATCCGGACCAGCTCGGCAAGCGCGATTGGGTAATTGTCGGCCTGAAGACCACGCGCAATCATCTCTTCAAGACCCTGCTTCCTCCGGTCGTTGGACCGGATACCTTGCTCATCACGATTCAAAACGGTCTTGGCAATGCCGAGGCGCTGATGGAGCTATTCCCGGACAACCCGGTCATCGGTGCGCTTTGCCAGATTGGTGTAAACCGCAAGGCACCCGGGGAGATTCATAGCTTCGTGCCCGGTGATGGCTTTGTACAGATTGGCGCGGCGGTGGGTAATCGCGGTAATGACTATCTTGATGTGTGCCAGGAAGCGTTCGAAGCAGCGGGGATCCGGACAAAGAAGACCGCTTCCCTCGGCGAAGCGCTCTGGCGCAAGCTGATGTGGAATGTCCCCTTCAACGGCCTCACTGTGGCCATTGGAGGGAAGGGGACTGATGCGGTGTGCGGGAATCCCGAGCTGCGCCAGACCGCGGTTGCCCTGATGGAGGAAATCCGGCTCGCGGGCAATGCCCTTGGGTATCCCATTGAGCCAGCGTATACCGACAAGTTGATGGGCTTCACGGACCAGCTTGGATCGTACATGGCCTCGAGTGTGCTGGACTGGCTGGACGGACGCCGCCTTGAAGTGGAGGCCATTTTTCGCAAGCCCCTCGAAGCTGGGACGGCTGTAGGGGTCGATATGCCAGAGCTGAAGAAACTGGTGGAAAAACTCGACCAGCTCTAACGCCAACCAGTCTTCAAATCACTTGGGAAAGAGGACCCATGTGGGTTCGGGGACCTGAATGCTGGACCATGGCTTATAGGTGAGCTCACCCGAGTCCTGATCTATTTCAAAGATGCCGATATTTGAGCTATGCTGGTTTGCGCAAATGAGCCAATGGCCAGATGGGTCGATGGCAAAATTGCGGGGCCAGCTCCCCCGGACGGGCTCCACCTCCACCCGTTCCAATGAGCCATTCTCCGGATCAATCTTGAAAACCGTGATTGAATCATTCCCTCGATTACCGGTGAAAAGAAACCGGCCTGAGGGATGAACGCGGATTTCCGAGGCCGAATTAACGGCCTCCTTCTCCAGTACCTTTGCTGGAAGCGTATCAATACTTGTAATGAATTTTAACTCACCCATTCCGGTTTTCCAACTGTAGGTATCCACGGTTGAATTCAGCTCATTCAAGACCCATGCGAACCGGCCATCAGGGGAGAACTTCATATGGCGTGGACCCGCTCCAGCCCAGGCCTCTACTTTTTCATGCAGCACTAGTTGTCCGCCTTCTTGCATCAGCTTGTAGACAAAAACCGCATTGGCTCCGAGATCCGGAATCAGGATAAATTTCCCGGAAGGATCGAAGGTGACATAGTGTGGGTGTGCCTTCTCCTGACGGTCATTTCCGCCAAACCCCTCCTCGTGAAGAATTAACTGCTGTCGCTCTCCAATCCGACCCTGATCATCGAGTGGATAAACGGCGACACTGCCTGCCCCGTATTGAACGGTGACCAAAAAATCCCCGGACTCATGAACGGCCATATGTGTCACCACCCCATCGCTGGGGTGGCTGTTAATAAGGGATGCAGAAGCATCACTGCCATCATCCCTGGTGCTCAAGGCGGCTACTTGCGGTTGCTTGGAACCCGGAGCCGCTCCCGATGAATAGATTACATCCAGTCGGGGATGATGGATCAAAACGCCCGGTGATTTCCATGCAAAGGCCAGGGTTGCTGGACTGTTCCATTCGCCTTTGTCCGGATTAAACTCACAAGCATAAATGCCCTCGTTTCCCATTGATCCGAAAATTACCGGCATGATGGTTGCGTGGGCGTTTGCAGAGCAAAGCGCCGAATAGAATAAGCTGATCCCGAGCTTCATTTGATCATGCAAACAGGGATCCGTACCTTCGCCAATTCTTCTTTTACGGAAAGGGATTCCTTACCCGTTCAAGTGCCGGAGAAATACAAAGACGAGCACCCCGGTCACGGAAACATAGAGCCAGACAGGATAAGTCCATTTGGCGATGCGGCGGTGGGCTGGCCACCGACGAGTGGCGGCAAAAAAGACCGTCGTGAGAACGAGTGGGAGGACCACGATGGAGAGAATGATGTGTGTGATCAGAATGAAGAAGTAGGTTGGTCGCAACCAGCCTTGCGTGAGAAACATGGTATCACCGTGTACCGTGTGATGGATGATATAGCCCACGAGGAACAGTGCCGAGGCAAGAAGTGCGGTGCCCATGCTGATGCCGTGGGCCCGCTTGTTTCCCTTGCTGATGAAAATGAGTCCTGTGATGACCGCTGACGCGCTGATTGCGTTGAAAAGCGCATTGGTAGCGGGAAGGAAGGCCCATTGGCTGGAGTCATTGCCTGCTTCCACACCATAGATGATCCAGAATAGAAAGCCGATTGCGGCCGCACTAAGAATCAGGATACCTGCGATGGCTCTTTTCATTTTCAACGAATCGTCAGGTCAAAAGGAGCAAATACTTGCCGGTCGTTCACAATAACCTGGGCCCACACGCGATAATAGCCCGGTTGATCGAATAGAAAGGCAAACTCAAGCTCCGGATTGAGCGGATCCTGTCCCTCGATGAACGGATTTTGCGGATGCAGATGCGCAAAGCCCGTGTTGTTTTCGTCGAAGGCCACCACATGGGCGTATGAATCCATGACCGGCGAGAAACGGGTAGGGGAGTTGTCTTTTGTTTCCACTTCCAGTTTGAACCGGACCTCTTCCCCCGTGACCAGCTTCTCTTGCGAGGGAATGAAGGCAAATTGCAGATCACCGTCCTCGAACTCCATCAAGGATCCCGGGCTTGGGGTCTCCGGTGTGCCAGGAACAGTGAAGCTTGCTTCAAGCAGGGTGCGGCGACTGTTGATCAGCGGAATGAAATCCAGATAGACCTTGTAGTCGCCCGCGCGCTTCGGAGTCATTTCAAAGAGGTAATGCCCGGCCGGACCGGCCGCCTGGGGATGCAAATGCTGGTAATCCTGTAGTGACGGATCCACGACCATTGCGTGAATCTTTTCGGTGTGCGAAACAGCGATTTCCTCCCATTTAACCGGTTTGCCCGTCGTCGTGAAGAGGGTCAGCTTGAACGTGGTCGGCTGGCCGACGACCGGATCGGTCAAGGGTGTGAGGACAGGAAGGATGGGAAACTGGATTTCCGACATCGTGAAGAATTCCGTCTCCTCGTAGCCGCAGCCCTCGATGACGCCTTCGCTGTTAATGAAATCGCCGTAATGCAGGAACTCACACTTCTCCACGGGAAGCGAGCGCAGCCCGAAATAGACGCCAATACAGGCGAGTGTGATGAGGGTGATCTGGATCGGGCGGGACATGATTGATTATGTAATTCTGGAAACTGCTTGGACTCGTCTGTTTTTCAACCACGGATTACACGGAGTTTTGGGATAAAGAGTTATCATAGCCTCTCCAATCCAGAAGATCCGTGTAATGCGTGGTTTTTTCCAGGTCGTACTCCGTAAAGAAATTTACTTCCCCTTGTCCTTCTTGATCTGGTCCAGGAAGGCCTTCGGGCTCCACATACTTCCGGGAATCCGGTAAATGATCTTGCCGGTCGGGTCCATGAGCGCGGTCGACATCGTGTGGCGGACAATTTCCTCTTCATCCGGCTCAGCGAGTACACCCATCTGAATCTTCAGGTCCTCGACAATCCTCTCGGGCCCGCCCAGCAAATGGAATGTCGAGGTGTCAATCCCCTTGTCCATAGCGTAGGCCGTGAAGATACCGGGCGTGTCGTACTCCGGGTCAAGGGTCACGGAAACCTGGCGAAAGTCCTCAATGCCGGCCTCCTTCACCATTCCCTGCAGCTCGACCATGCGGGCTGTCGCGGCGGGGCACATGGTCGGGCTCGCGCAGCGCGTGAAGATGAAATTCATGATCACGTAATTTCCTTTAAGTGACTCGCTCAGGAAAAGGCTTCCGTCCGTATCATAGAGGGCAAACTTAGGCATGTATTCCCCGACGCCCCGAAAGGCCTTCGAGCCGCGCTGTCGGGTGTCCTTTCGCAGTTGGTCCCCCAGGCGCGAGATGGTCCCGCGGGTCACCGGGTCGGCTGGCCAGATGGTCTGCAGACGGTAGCCATGTCCCATCCGGACCAAGTCACCCCGGACCAGATCTCCCGCATTCAGGATTTTTGCGTCGCCGCGCCCGACCTGGACCGGTTGCACGCCGCCATCCGCTCCGCCTGTCTGGAATTGCACTTCCATCCCTTCACGGTCGATTGATGCGATTACCCCCTCCACAGGGGCGCCCAGGCCATTGAGGGCGCTCAGCAGGATGGCGAGGATTACAAATGAGGATTTGTTCATGGAATGTATTATTGCTATAAGAATTACTAACGAGGCACGGCAGGATAATAACAATACCTGTTATCTAAAGTTGTGCGGGTATCTACGGTTGTCAAACCGACTCCAATAAGGAACTTTTTGAAGCTCTATTTGGCTGCTGAAGCGCGTCTATGTGGGGGTTCGAACGCGCAAGCAGGCTCACTCTTTTGATAATATCCCGAACAAAATGGCAGAGACACATCTGAACTCGACAACAAGCGCTCACAAGCGCTGGCTTGCGGGGTATTGTTTCCTGACCTTGGTGGTCACCCTCCTTCTTCTCTATGCGGGTGGTTTTACCACGACAATCGGTGCCGGAATGGTTTTTCCAGACTGGCCACTGTCGAATGGTTCCCTGAACCCGCCCGGATGGACGACCGACCAGTCCATGATGGCCGAGCACGGGCACCGCCTCCTTGGCGCAACCGTGGGAATTTTATGTATCATCCTCTGCGTCTGGATGTGGCGGGTGGAGGAGCGGCGCTGGTTGCGGCTCCTGAGCTATGGTGCCCTCGGGCTCGTCATTTTCCAGGGACTTCTCGGCGGCGCACGTGTGTTGCTCGTGAATATCGATTTGGCCAAATTGCACGGCGTGACCGCACAGGTCTTTCTCTGCACACTGACCGCGGTGGCTGTTGGAAGCTCTGCCTGGTGGCGTCGACTCCAGCTTCCGGATGGTGAAGATGCCCGGCGCGTGTGGATCTTTTTCCGCCGTATGGGACTTGGAATCTGCCTCCTCACAATGGTCCAGCTTGTTCTCGGAGCGATCATGCGCCACCGCGGCGCAGGCCTCTCAATCCCATATTTTCCGCACAGCTCACCGGACGGCAGCTTTTTGCCTCTCTCATGGAATTGGGCTACCCAGCTCAACTTTGCCCACCGGTCAGTGGCCGTGGTAATCTTCATCCTGCTCACCGCATGGGTCGTGGCACTCATCCGGAGTAACCTCGTCAGCGCCTCAATCAAGAAATTCGCCCTTGCCGCCTTCGTGCTCATCAACGTGCAAATTGCCCTTGGGGCAGGCATCATCTGGACTGCCCGTGCCCCGATTGAGACAACCCTGCATGTGCTAAATGGGGCCATTTTCCTCAGCATTGCCTGGGCAATCACCTTCAGCTTTTTCAAACCCGCTCTCGAAAGACCCGTTTAATCATGGCTAATCTCACTCAAACAAACTCCATCAAGGCCCTTTCCACCGACCGGACAGAAGCGCACTTCAGCGACTGGTGGGAACTGACCAAGCCCCGGCTCAGCCTCATGTCGGTGGCCACGGCCGTTCTTGGCTATTTTGCCGCCGGGCCAGCTCTCGACCTGAGCCTCTTCTTCAGCCTTTGTCTGGGGACAACGCTTGCCGCCTTCGGGTGCGGTGTCCTTAACCAGTGGTGGGAACGCGATGTGGATGCAAAAATGGAACGCACAGCCGATCGCGCCATTGCCGCCGGGCGCATTTCGCCGACGGCGGGGTTCATCTACGGTATTGCTCTCGCCCTTACCGGCGTCGTCCTGCTCGCCTACAAGGTGAACATAACAGCCGCACTGCTGACAGCTGCCACCGTGGTCCTCTATATTCTCGCCTACACACCGCTCAAGCGCGTGACGCCTTGGGCGACCGAGATTGGTGCGATTCCGGGAGCCCTTCCGCCGTTGATCGGGTGGGTTGCTGCCGGTGCCGGATTCAGCTCGATGGGCTGGATACTCTTTGCCATTCTTTTTGCCTGGCAGCTCCCGCATTTCATGGCCATCTCGTGGATGTGTCGCCGCGACTACGAGGAAGGCGGTTTTAAAATGCTTTCCGTCTCTGACGCGACCGGCCGGCAAGTGGCCATCAAGGCACTTGCATGGACAATTGTCCTCTGCCTGATCAGCCTTGCCCCGCTGCGTGAACCACAGTTTGGATGGCTACTTCTTGTCGTGTCATTAGTTCTTGGATACGCTCACCTGAAACCAGCCATCCAGTTTGTCCGCGACCCCGGCAACGTGGCCCACGCCCGCAAACTTTTTATCGCAACCTTGCTCTACCTGCCTGCCTACCTTGGGGCCCTCGTGGTGGACCGGTTCTTCATCTAAACTTTGAATTTCTGAAACATGAAGTGGTTAGGATACATCTGGATCGGAATTCTTCTGATCGTCACTGCAATTTCAATTCCCCAATGCCTGTACACGGGCGAGGAGGGCTCTTTCTTCAACATGACCGGGCAGCAGTCAGCGCTCGATCCCATGGGGCCGATTGCGCAAAATCAGGCGAATATTTTCTACATCACGCTCTGGGTGACGCTGTTCCTCTTTATCACGGTGGGCGGGGCGCTGGCCTTTGCCATCTGGAAGTTCCGCGTCCGGAAAGGGGACGATCCGAATTACATTCCCCCGCAATCCCATGGCCATCCGCTCATTGAAGTCGGCCTGGTTGTCGCCTCAGCGGCTCTCCTGGTGGTCATTGCAATCCCGACCTTTGGGGGAATTATCCTGAAGAAGAAAATCCCAGCTGAGTTTGAGGCCGACGCCATTGATGTTACCGTGACCGGTTACCAATGGTGGTGGGGCTTTGAGTATCCTGAAGAGGGAATTCATACGGCAAATGAGCTGGTCTTTCCCGCCGGGCGCGCTGTCCGGCTGAGTCTGCGGGCAAATGATGTCATCCACAGTTTCTGGTTGCCCAAGCTGGCCGGTAAGACGGACCTCATGCCCGGGCAGCAGAACATGATGTGGATCAAGGCCGACGAACCCGGCTACTTTTGGGGGCAGTGTGCCGAGTACTGCGGCGATTCACACGCCTACATGCTCTTCCGTGCCCGTGCCCTCAGTGAAGAGGATTGGGAGGCATGGCTTGCCAGCCAGAAGAGAAAGACCGTTGTCGGCGGGGCTGACTACACGCCGGTCGCCATTACCGAAAGTGCTGAAGATTTGGATACAGAGCTCATCAAGCATGGCACTGAACTCTTTGTCGAGAACTGCGTCCGCTGCCACAGTGTAGATTCAATGATCCAGACCAGTGGTCCCAACCTGGCGCATTTCGGCAGCCGCAGCTCCATCGCTGCCGGATGGCTCGAGAACAATGCCGAAAACCTTGCCCACTGGATTCTCAATCCGGATCAGGTCAAGCCCGGCAATTTCATGTGGGCCGGATTCCCTGACCCCAATGATCCCAAGGCCGTCCAGATGGAAGGCCTCAAGGATGCCAACCTGACCAAGAGCGACGTTGATGCCCTTGTCGCTTATCTTTACACCCTCAAGTAACGGGAGAATTTTTTATGTCCACGACAGCCAGCCCCGAACACGCTGAAGCCACCGCCCACAATGGCGTTTGGTCGCGTCCCTACAAGAAGACCGGAATTGTCGGCTTCCTGACCACCGTCGATCACAAGAAGATCGGAATTGCCTACGCCATCGGCGCGCTCTTCTTCCTTCTCCTTGGCGGTGTTGAAGCCCTGATCATCCGCCTGCAGCTGATGGTTCCGGAAAACGACCTTGTCGATGCCCGAACCTACAATCAGCTCTTCACAATGCACGGTACCACAATGGTGTTCCTCGCTGTGATGCCCCTCAGTGCCGCATTTTTCAACTACATCATGCCACTGCAGATTGGGGCGCGCGACGTGGCCTTTCCGCGCCTGAATGCGCTTGGCCTGTGGGCCTTCCTGCTGGGGGGAATCATTGTCAATATGAGCTGGTTTTTCCAGGGCGGCGCACCGGCCATTGGATGGTTCGGGTATGCTCCACTGACATCCCGACAGTTCAGTCCGGATCTTGGTACGGATTTCTGGATCATCGGTTTGCAGATACTGGGTATCGCCTCCCTTGCGGGTTCATTCAATTTCATCACGACTATTGTCAACATGCGCGCCCCGGGCCTGAGCATGATGCGCCTGCCGCTCTTTACGTGGATGACCCTGGTGACCTCCTTCCTCATCATTCTGGCCTTTCCTGCGATCACCATCGCCTTGGTTGAGCTGATGTTTGACCGTCATTTCGGAACACATTTCTTCGAGGTGGCCGGTGGTGGTAAGCCAATCCTCTGGCAGCACCTTTTCTGGATCTTCGGACACCCCGAAGTGTATATTCTCATCCTTCCGGCGATGGGAATTATTTCCGAGGTGCTTCCTGTTTTCGCCCGCAAGCCGCTCTTTGGCTACCCGCTGGTTGTCTTCTCTGGTGCGGTGATCGGATTCCTTGGCTTCGCCGTGTGGAGTCACCACATGTTCACGACCGGACTTGGTATTGTCGCAACCTCGGCCTTCGCCTTCCTGACCATGCTCATCTCGATCCCGACCGGTGTGAAGATCTTCAACTGGATTGGTACTCTCTGGGGCGGGCGTATCCGCTTCACCACACCGATGCTCTTTGCCCTCGGCTTTATCTGGATGTTCATGATGGGCGGCTTCACCGGTATCATGCACAGTTCTCCTCCAGTCGACGCGCAGCAGCAGGACTCCTACTTTGTCATTGCACACTTTCACTATGTGCTCATCGGCGGTTCCATCTTTGCCTTGATCTGTGGGATCTATTACTGGTTCCCGAAGGTTACCGGTAAGCTCATGAACGAGGCTTTAGGGAAAGTCATTTTCTATACCATCTTCATTGGTTTCAATATTGCCTTCTTCCCAATGCACATCCTCGGGATGACCGGGATGCCCCGCCGGACGCACACTTACAAGGCTGAGATGGGCTGGGCCGACGGCAATTTCTGGTCGACAATCGGCGCCTTGATTCTGGGCTTTGGGATTGCCGCGTTTGTCCTACAAGTCATCTGGAGCTGTTTCAAGGGCGAGAAAGCCGGCAATGATCCGTGGGATTCACGCACCCTGGAATGGGAGACCGACAGCCCGCCGAAAGAATACAACTTTGCCTACAATCCGGTCATCAAGTCACGCGACCAGGCATGGGAAAACAAGTACGGCAAACCCGAGAAGCGCATGGACAAGGTTGCTCCGGGACCGCACGGAATTCATATGCCCGACCAGTCATGGTGGCCGCTTGTCGTGGGACTTGGCCTTTTTGTTGCCGGTCTCGGGATGGTCTTCCACAAGCAACCGCTTGAAACGATGTTGCCCTTCCTGTCAGCGGAAGTGGATTTCTCACTCTTCCACCTCACCGTTCCCGGATTGCTGATTACCTTTGCCGGAATCTTCGGCTGGGCCCTCGAGGGACCTGGCGGATATCATCTGCATCCCGATCCAGCCGAGCTGGAAGGTGCTATCGAGCCGGAAGGCCAGCAGGCACATCACTAGAAATTGTATTCAGGAAATATTGTTATGTCAGATCACGCATCACACGCCGATCCGCTTGAAGCACTGAAAGAGACCAGCACGGGGGTCGAGAACAAGAAAATGGCCATGTGGGCCTTTCTCGCCTCGGATTGCATGTTCTTCGGGACGCTCATCAGTACCCATTTGATTTATCGCAAGATTTATCCGGGAGTGGAAGACCCCACGGATATTTTCAGTATCGAGCTGACCGGGTTCAGTTCCTTCATCCTGCTCATGAGTTCATTCCTCATGGCGCTGACCGTGTCGGCGGCCCACAAGAGAAACATCCCCAGCATGCGTGGCTTCCTGATGGGAACCGTCCTCTTCGGGATGATCTTCCTCGGTGGTCAGGTCTATGAGTTCAATCACTTCGTTCACGAGAAGGGATTGACCCTGAGCAGCACGGTTTTTGGATCGACCTTCTACACCCTGACAGGAACGCACGGTGTGCACGTTGCCCTTGGTGTTCTCTGGCTCAGTATGTGGTTTTTCGCTACACTGCCCAAGCGCTTTGGTGACTTTGCAAAGGAGAGAAATCTCTTCCAGCAGTTGGCGATCTTCTGGGTATCCCCGGTCATTGTGATGATCGCGCTTTATTTCCTGCATCATGACTATTCGGCATACCTTTACTCGGCAGCCGCGTGGGTCGCTCTTTTCCCGATCTTGTTGGTTGTGACAACCCCTCTGCGCGGGCGTTACAAGCGTGAGAACGCGCTGGATGTCGAAGTAGCTGGTTTGTACTGGCACTTTGTCGACATTGTCTGGATCATCATTTTCACTGCTGTTTATCTCGTTGAGTACCTTTAATCCTTTAACGCCAGGACACCATGTCACACGCAACCACTGAAAATCCTGAACCCTCCTTCGATCCGCATCTCCAGGAAGAGCACGCAAAATACTTCACATTCTTCAATGTGGCGATGGCGATGATCCTCATCACGGCGATTGAGATTGTCATCATTTACCTCCCGGTCCACAAGCTCCTCGTTTTCTTTTCCCTTGGGATTCTATCCCTGGTCAAGTTCCTTGCAGTGATCTGGTGGTTCATGCACCTGCGCTGGGATCGCGCCCTCTGCACCATCCTGTTCATGATCGGGCTGTTTATCGCCACAGGGACGGTGACGGCGTTGCTCTTCCTCTTCGAGGTGGATCCAGCTGGTTCACCGCTTTAGCAGATGGTCGAGTGGGTACATTGGCATACCGAGCCGGCATTGCTGATTGGTATCCTGTTGGTGACCTGGGCTTACCTTGTACTGGTAGGTCCGCTACGTGACAAGATTAATCCCCAAGCAGCCTATCCGAAGGCTGAACTGACATGGTTCCTTGCCGGTGTCCTCAGCTTCTACATTGCTGTTGGATCACCGCTGGATGCGATGGGAGAAGGCTTTCTCTTCAGCGCGCACATGGTTCAGCACAACATTCTCATGTATGTGACAGCGGTTTTGACCGTGCTGTCCATTCCCGGCTGGTTCATTGATGGATTGCTCGGGAAATCCGCCACTGCCCTGCGCCTTTTCCGTTTTCTCCTTCACCCGTTGACTGCCGGAGTGGCCTTTACCTTCACCTTCTGTGTGTGGCATTTCCCCGTCCTGTACGAAGCTGCGCTGCATGACAAAGTCCTGCACATGGTTGAGCACCTGACCATGTTCGGGACCTCCGTGATGATGCTCTGGCCGGTTCTCAACAAGTCCACCCTGATTCCGCGAATGAACTGGGGCACGCAGATCCTTTTTATCTTTTTGCTCATGGTCGCGCAAATACCGCTCTTTGGAATACTCACTTTCTCCACGGAAATCCTTTACCCGACCTATGAGCTGGCTCCGCGCATCAGCTTTCTTGATCCCATGTCGGATCAGGTCCTCGGGGGCCTGTTGATGAAAGTGGCCAATATGGTGATCAGCCTGTGGCTGATCGGGCGCGCCTTTTACATGTGGAACCGGGAACAGGAAAACGGTTCGGCCTCACGCGGCCTCTATGCCGCGTAGCATCATCAGCGCCAGCCCATAGCGCAGATTGTGTAGTGAATGGCGGATACCGTCGGCCTGTGCCATCTCCAGCAACACCTTGAAAACGATCATGGCTGCTGGAAAGATGTCTGCGCGTCGGGTGGGCAAGCCCTCAACGGCCATCCGCCTGGTCAGGTCCATCCCGGCAAACTCGATGGCCATGGATTCAATCAGTTTCCGGGGGAAGTAGCTCGGATCAGGATGGTGAGCCTCTGCCCTGGCCGCCACGACATTGCGCAACGCAGCCAGCCCGCCACTACACCCAACCAATGGGGCCCTGACTTCAACCCCCGAAGCCAGGATATGCTCATGGATAAATTGATAGAGTTTCACTTGCTCAATCTTTGGAATGGGTTGCGAGGGGTCCGAAAAGAACTGCTCTGTCAGCCGGACTGCCCCGAGAGGCAGGCTTGTCCTGTCGGTGACGCCGTGATGCTCAAAGCGAATCAATTCGAGGCTCCCTCCACCCAGATCAAAGACCGTGAAGTCGTTCAAGTGGTCTTCGATGGAAGGATCTGTCCTCACTCCAAGGGCAATGGCATCGGCTTCTTCTGCCCCGGTCAGGACCTGGGGACTTATTCCGGTGAGCGCCTCAATGGCCCCGGTGAAAAGTTGGCCGTTGCCAGCCGAGCGGACGGCACTTGTTGCTACGATACGCAACCCGCCCAATGGTCCGTTGTCCTGGCAATCATCCCACAATTCGCGCACGGCTTCCACGCCTGCTTCAATGCGCTCGGCATGGAGCATGGGTGGATTGCCGCCAATGCCCTGGCTGATCCGCACCTCCAAGGTCTTTTCATGCAGGGCCCGCAGGCCGAATGTGCCTCCATCCCGCTCAGCCACCAGGGACTTGATGGAATTGCTGCCAATATCAATGACCGCAACCCGTGGCTTCATAGGGTGTAGCCCTCTTTTGCCACCATGACCACATATTCGCCTTTGGAGGATCCCTTGGCAAAGCGTGACGCGACTTCCTGTAGTGGCCCTGTCAATACTGTCTCATGATGCTTGGTCAGCTCGCGGGCGATACAGATCACCCGGTCGGGCCCAAAGACCGTCTCCGCATCCGTGATGAATTTTTCGATCCGGTGGGTTGATTCAAAATAGACCAAGGTCGTTTGCACCTCCTTGTTTTCTTCAAAGTGGCGCAACCGGGCTGCTCGCTTAGGTGGGAGAAACCCGACAAAGAGAAAACTGTCGGTTGGCAATCCTGACACGGACAAGGCCGTCACAACCGCGCTGGCCCCCGGAATCGGGATGACTGGCAAACCGGCCTTCCGGCAGGCCCGCACAAGCCGGAATCCCGGATCGCTTATTCCCGGCGTGCCCGCGTCGCTGATGAGCCCACAGCTATCCCCATTGCTGATCATGCGGCAGATCTCCTCGGTGAGTGCTGCCTCGTTGTGTTCATGGCAGGCGAGAAGTCCCCGGTCTATCCCGAGATGATTGAGCAACTTTCGCGAATGGCGTGTATCCTCTGCATAGAGCCTGTTCACATCGCTCATCGTCTTGATGGCTCGTTGACTCACGTCACCGAGGTTCCCGATCGGAGTGGCGATCAGGTAGAGACCGGCAGGGAGCTCTTCACCTGATGACATGCCATGCTCCTTGCGATTAAAACCCGCCGCTGGGCATTCCCGGAAGCTGGCCTTCCCAGTTAGCCGGTGTGGCCCAGGGGATTTGCTGCTCGTTGGGATCCTCTTCCGCGAGGCTGCGGCAGCCACTCATGAGGAACAGGCCGGTAAAGGAAAGGAGAAGAAGGAAAATGATCTTAGTTGTCCGCTTCATATCTATGTCTTGGTAAGATGAAGACTTTTTCCCCTTTGACAAGTGTGGATGCGGATGAGTGCCATTGTTCCACATGCCCAATGGCCACGCCGTTCTCGAGCCGGTTGATCCAGCCCTCAAGGCGAATGGAATCCCTCTGGCAGACATAGACGGGAAGGGGCAGGGCATTTGCTTCCGGAAGCGGACCCGTCAGGGCAAAAACTGATCCGTCGGTGGCCACTCCTTCCACATCGAGGCTTGCCGGGTAAAGGGACTGAAGTCCCGCCTGACGATCCAGCGAAGACTCCATTTCCTTAAGGCGGGCCTCCGCCTGGTCCAGCTTAGCCTGCAGCTCGCGGGGCAGGGCGGTCAGTTCCAGTATTTGTTGCCGTGCACTTTCCAGCTCGGTCTTGATTTCCTTAACCGCCAAATCAGCCAGCCTGGCCCGCTCTGATTGGCGATTGGTCTCGGCCCGCAGGTGATTGCGCTGTGCTTCAAGATTAGTGACCCGGTCACGCAGGGAATCATGGTTGATTTGCAATTCCTCGAGGGTCCTCCGGGTGGTTGTCAGCGCCTCTCTTTTCTCCTCAAGCCCGGATACGGTATCCGAAAGGCTTGCCTGAAGCCGTTGGGATTCGGCCCCCCACGCCTTTCGGTTGCCCGCATGCGCCCACTCGCGCCAAACAAGCAGCCCCAGTAAAATGCCCGCTCCGCTGATACTCAGTATGGCCCATCTTTGCATGGGCTCAGGAATTAGCTCATTCCATACGTCGAGTCAAACGGTTTTTTGCTTAGCTTTCTTTCAATTCCCTTGGCGGGATTAAGGAGTGCGTGCTCGAGCAACTTGAAGAGGGTGACTGCCTGCTCCTCAGCCTTGAGAGTGGAAGCTAGCTCGGGAACGGAGAAGTATTTTCCCTTGTTATCCTTGAGGAAGGCGAGCAGATCCGCCTGAAGCTTCAGGAAGCCGGCAGCCGCTTTTTTACCTGCCTCAACGCCTGGCTGGTGGTAGGCATTGATATTGACGAGGGAAGCGTAGTACCCGACGGCGCGCTCATAGAGGGCGATGAGCATACCGACGGTACGGGCATTGACCTCATCAATGGAGATGGTGAGGGAGCTGCGTCCCATTTCGGCAAGGGCGGCACGCGTACCGAGAAGGAAAGCGTGCAGGTAATCCCCGGAAGTGGTGCCTTCATCGACATCAATCGAGGCTCCTTCGCGGTCCTTTTTGACTTCGATAAACGTGGCGAAGAAATTATTCACCCCCTCGCGGAGCTGCTGGACGTAGGCATGCTGGTCGGTGGATCCCTTGTTCCCGTATACGGCAATTCCCTGATAGACCGTGTTGCCATCCAGATCCTTTTCCTTGCCGAGGGATTCCATGATGAGCTGCTGCAGGTATTTGGAAAACAGCATCAGCCGATCCTTGTAAGGGAGGATGACCATATCCTTTTCACCCTTGCCGTTGGTCGCGTGGTACCAGAGCAAGGCGAGCAGGGCAGCCGGGTTTTCGCGGGTTTCCTGTTCAATCGTCAATGCGTCCATGGCGGCTGCGCCACTGAGCATGGTGCGCACATCAAGGCCTTGCAATGCGGCCGGAAAAAGCCCAACTGCGGCAAGCTCCGAAGTCCGGCCACCGACCCAGTCCCACATGGGGAATCGGGCCAGCCAGTCTTCCTCGATGGCGACTTGATCGAGCTTGCTGCCGTCGCCCGTGATGGCGACTGCCTGTGTCCCAAACTCAATTCCTTCCGTGAGAAAGGCCTGAACCGCTTCGAGCATGCCATTGCGCGTCTCAGGGGTTCCGCCTGACTTTGAAATGACGACGGCGAGCGTCCGGTCAAGCTGGCCGCGCAGGTTTGCGAGCGTAAGATCCATTCCATCCGGATCGGTATTGTCAAAGAAGTGCAGCTTGAGGCGATCCTCGCCCGGTTGACCGAGTGCCTGGGCGACGAATTGCGGCCCCAGTGCGGAACCGCCGATACCGATGACCAGAAGGTGTTCAAACGCACCCCCGGCACCCGTGATTTCGCCCCGGTGGACCCTGCCAGCGAAGGCCTCAATGCTCTGCAGACAGTCCTTGATGGCTGACTCTATGGATTCATCAGGTGCCTTGTGCGGCGCACGTAGCCAGTAATGGCCGACCATTCGTCCCTCGTCCGGATTGGCAATGGCGCCGCCCTCCAGCTCACGCATGGCCTCAAAGGCAACCTGCATTTTGGGTTCCATCTTCTCAAACCAGCTGGGCTCAACGCCCATGAGACTGTAATCGAGGCTGAAATCCAGCTCCTGATTGACGTAGGTGTTTTCTGTAAATGTGTTCCAGCTCATAAAATTTATTTGGACAAGTACTTGTCAGTGACCGCTCCCTCGGAAGCCGAGGCAACTGTTGCGGCGTATTTGGCGAGAACGCCGCGCTTTTCGGGACAACCGGGGGCCTTGTAGGCTTCCAGTCGCTTTTCCAGCTCACCTTCCGGGAGGATCACATTGATCTCGTTTGAATTGGCATCGATGGTGATCTCATCGCCATCCTTGATAATGCCGATTGGGCCACCGACAGCGGCCTCAGGCGTGATGTGCCCGATAACAAAACCATGGCTTCCGCCGGAAAAACGGCCGTCGGTGATCAGGGCGACTTCCTTGCCAAGCCCGCGTCCCATGATGGCGCTTGTGGGGCCCAACATCTCGCGCATGCCTGGCCCGCCGACGGGACCTTCGTTGCGAATGACCACGACATGCCCGGCCTGGACCGTCTTGTCGAGGATGCCCTTCTGGGCCGCTTCCTCTGATTCATAAATAATCGCCTTTCCGGAGAAGGTGAGTCCCTCCTTGCCGGAAATCTTGGCCACTGCGCCCGTCGGAGCGAGATTGCCGTAGAGAATACGCAGGTGGCTGTCCTCCTTGATCGGGTTTTCGAAGGACATGACAATGTCCTGATCCGCATCGTAGTGAGGAACGTCAGCGAGATTCTCGGCCATTGTCCTGCCGGTGACCGTCATGCAATCCCCGTGGAGGAGCCCCTTTTCAAGGAGCATCTTCATGAGTGGCGTCACTCCGCCGATCCGGCTGAAGTGGCTCATGTTGTATTTGCCGGACGGCTTGAGGTCACACAAGACAGGGACCCGCTTCCCGATTTCGGAAAAGTCATCGAGGGAGAGTTCCACATCGACTGCGTGGGCAATGGCCAGCAGGTGCAGGACCGCGTTCGTTGATCCGCCAAGGGCAATTGTCACCGTGATGGCATTTTCAAAGGCCTTACGCGTCATGATCTGCTTGGGCGTGATGCCAGCCTGGATCATGTGGTAGACCGCCTTGCCCGCATTTTCACAATCTTCCCGCTTGTCCTTTGAGATGGCCAACTGGGCGCTGGAATTGGGCAAACTCATCCCCATTGCTTCAATTGCGCTGGCCATGGTGTTGGCCGTATACATGCCACCGCACGAGCCCGGACCCGGAATGGCGCATTTCTCGACCTCTGTCAGTTCCTTGTCGTCAATGAGGTCCTGTGCGCGCTTACCGACCGCTTCAAAGACCGAGACAATGTCGACCGGCTTGTCCTTGTGCAGGCCAGGCAAGATGGTCCCGCCATAGACAAAGACAGCGGGGCGGTTCAAGCGCGCGATGGCAATCATGCAACCCGGCATGTTCTTGTCGCACCCGCCGATGGCAACGAGCCCGTCAAAGCCCTCCGCGGCGGTCACGGTTTCCACGCTGTCGGCAATGACCTCGCGTGAGACCAAGCTGTAACGCATCCCCATCGTGCCCATGCTGATCCCGTCGGAGACGGTGATTGTCCCGAAGGAGACCGGCTTGGCGCCGGCGGCCTCCGCTCCTGAGGCAGCATGCCGGGCGAGGTCATCAATGTGCATATTGCACGGGGTCAAGTCGCTCCATGTGGAGGCAATGCCAATCTGTGGCTTTTGGAAATCCTCATCCCCGAAGCCAACGGCCCGGAGCATTGATCGGCTGGGTGCCCGGTCGTATCCGTCAACAACCTGGGAAGAATAAGTGCGGTTTTTTGAATCGGTCATGGTGAAGTGGATAAAGACAAAAGACTGAAGAATAAGGTCAAGATGGTAATTGTTGGGCTGTAGTCTCGCTTGGAATATAGTTGGAGTTCCGCCTTCAGGCGGTCTGCAACCTGAGACCGCCTGAAGGCGGAACTCCAGCCTCAAAGACCGCTCGAAGGCGGAACTACAGCTTTCCGGATTCCCCCATCCTCGATGGTGATGAGGCGGCGCTTGTAGAGTCCGCCAATGGCCTTTTTGTAGGCCCGTTTGCTCACCTTGAAGCGCTCGTAGATTTCCTCGGGCGGGGTGGCGTCGTTGAATGGCAGAAAGCCGTCGTTCTTTTCCAGTTCGGAAATGACCTGTTCCCAGAGTTCGCGCGGATCGTAATTGCCCGAGCGCTGCAGCTCGACATCAATTTTGCCGTCCGGGCGCTGTGCCTTGATGTAGCCGGTGATGTGCTGTCCCGGTTCGAGGGTCTGGAACACCTCATTGCGGAAAACAACGCCGACAAAGCGCTTGTCGATGATGACATTGTATCCGAGATCAAATTCATTCCCGATAATCAATTTCACCTCGTCACCCGGGGAGTAATTGCTGGCCTTTACATTGATGTACTTGTGGACCTTTGAGGTCGCGACAAGGCGTTCGCTGGCGGTATCAAAATAGATGTAAACAATGTAGAATCTATCGCGCACCATGCGCTCCCGTTGCTCGCGAAAGGGGACCAGAAGGTCTTTGGAAAGGCCCCAATCAAGGAAGGCCCCACTGGGCGTCGTGTCGACAACCCGCAGACAGGCCAGTTCATTGACCATTGCGTAAGGCGTCTCCGTGGTGGCAATGAGGCGGTCCTCGGAATCGAGGTAAAGGAAGACTTCCACCCAGTCATCGACATCGCAGCCCTCGGGGACGTAGCGTAGTGGAAGGAGAATCTCCCCAAGCTCCTCACCTCCATCGAGATAGAGCCCGAAATCGAGAGCGGTGACGACACGAAGCCTGCTGACTTTCCCGATTTTGATTTTCTGTTCCTGGCTGCTCATGGATTTGATTGGTTGAAACTGTCGAGGTAGAGTTGTTCCACTTTCTCCCGTGCCCAAGGGGTTCGCCGAAGGAACTTGAGGCTGGATTTGACTGAGGGATCGAACTGGAAGCAGCGAATCCGGATCCGCTCGGCCAGCTCTTCCCAGCCGTACTTGTCGACAAGGTCGGTGACAATCAGCTCAAGTTTGATCCCGTGGAGGGGATTGTTGGCTTGTTGTTGGGGGACGGGCGTGTCGGACGGCTCATTCACACAGTCGAAATTCTCCCAACGAGTGGGCTTCTGGCAAGGGTAGAAACCGGAAAAGGGCAGGGGAGGTCAGCCTGAACCTGCCCGAGGATCGCATAAAAGAACTATTGCCATGATTTGAGGCAGGGGTTGAATGATCGCACATTGTCCCTTTTGGAATATGGAATTTGACCTGAAAAAGACCTTGCTGACCCTTCTGCACTCCACCAACGAGCCGCTCTCGATCAAGGATGTGCAGGCTGTGATCACGCGCTACCATGAGCGCGCTGAACAGTATTTGGAAGATCAGGAGGAATCGGCCGATGGCCCGGGACAGGCTGATGAGGACGGGCAGGAAGTGATGCGCGACCTGCTGGACCAGGTTCCCTCCCTGCTGACCTCTGCCCAGATCCGGGACGCAATGGACTCCATCGCTGACGACCTGAAGGAATCGGACGAAGTATTCCGGCTCAGGGAGGGCCCCAATGGGTACCGGCTCGCGGTTTCCCCTCGCTATGCCGACTGGGTCCGCTTGCTCCGTGATGAGCCGCGCCCGCAACGGCTCAGCCCGGCCGCCATGGAAACCCTGGCGATTGTGGCTTACCGACAACCGGTGACCCGTTCAGAGATTGAGGCAATTCGCGGGGTATCCGCCGATAGCGCCTTGAACAAGTTAATGGAGCGGGAGTTGGTCTTTGTGATTGGGCGGGCAGAATTGCCAGGGCGCCCTCTGCAATATGGAACCACGGACGGATTTCTTGAATTCTGCGGATTGAAGAGCCTTGAGGAACTGCCCTCAAGCGATGTTCTTTCCCCGAACCAGATTACCGAATGGATTCGTTCGGCCACAATGCCGGAGGAGCAGATTTCCGACAAGGAAATGGGCCTTGCCGAAGTCGAACAGGAGTAACATGACAACTACGAATCGCACGAATCTTTCGAATCACTCAAAAAACTTTGAGAATAGAATTATCTATTGGGGTGATTCGCGCGATTCGTAGTTAACTTTATTTGAACAATGGACTTGGACGCACTGAGAAAAGAAATCGATTCGATTGACCAGGAACTGCTGGAGCGGCTCAACAAGCGTGTACAGCTGGCTCAGAAAGTCGGCCATTACAAGCTTGAGCGCGGGATGGAAGTCTACGTGCCCAGCCGCGAGGAGGAGGTCTTCGGCAAACTGACCGCCAACAACCAGGGCCCATTGCCCGCGGAGGCAGTACGCGCCATTTACCGGGAAATAATTTCCGCGGCAATCTCACTGGAGAAGCCGCTCAAGGTGGCCTACCTCGGCCCCGAGGCGACGTACACGCATCAGGCCGCCCTCAAGAATTTTGGTTCCAGCATTCCATTTACGCCGATGAATTCAGTCCCGGATGTTTTCACCTCGGTCTGTCGGGGCGATGCGGATTACGGGGTGGTTCCGGTGGAAAATTCCACCCAGGGAACCGTCATCAGTACGCTCGACATGCTGGTTGAGTCCGAGCTGACCATTGTCGCCCAGATCTACCTGAAGATCTCCCATTGCCTGATCTCCCAGTCACCGCTGGAGAAGATCAAGAGTGTCCATTCGAAGGACAATGCCCTCGGCCAGTGCCGCCAATGGCTGGCCCGGATGCTGCCCGGTGTGGAGCTGGTGGATTCCGCCAGCACGGCCGCCTCGGTGGAGTATGCCGCCAAGAACCCGGAGGCCGCGGCAATTGCCAGCCGGATCGCCGCCGAGCTGTACAAGGTCCCCATCGTCGAGGAAAACGTCATGGACAAGACCGATAACGTGACCCGCTTTCTGGTTATTGGCCGGACACCGACACCGCTGCTGGGCGAGGGTCGCGACAAGACCAGTCTTGCTTTTTCACTCCACGATGAGGCGGGTAGCCTGCTCAAGGCCCTGACTCCCTTCAGCTCACGCGGGATTAATCTCTGCAAGATTGAATCGCGCCCGAGCCGTCGCAAGGCATGGGACTACTATTTCTATGTCGATATCATCGGCCACCAGGACGAACCCCATGTGAAAGAGGCACTGGAGGAACTGGAGGGCATCTGTCCGGTCCTCAAGCTACTCGGCAGTTACCCGAATTCCGGGCTTTAGGAGATGTCCCGTCGGATCAGCGTGCGGGTCATTCCGAATGCCGGTCGCGATCAGGTGGTCGGGCTCCATGACGGTGTACTGAAAATCAAACTACAAGCGGTTCCAGAAGACGGAAAGGCCAACAAAGCGCTATGTGAGCTGCTGGCAAAGCACTTTGGCTGTCTTAAGCGTAAAGTGACTATTGTCGCCGGCGAAAAGAGCCGGAACAAAGTAATCGAGGTTCCCGGGGAAATTTCCCTGTTATGATCCGGGAGGCATGTTACGCCATTCCATGGAGTTGTAGTCAAAAAACCACTCGCCCATGGAGCCGAGGGAATAGATGAGCCAGTTGTCCGTTTCAAATGAATAGAAGAAGGGGTACATTCCCTTGCTGGTGAAGAGCCATTTCCATTCCGTATCGTAGAAATAGAATACCTCGGGTTCGCTTGTCGATTCAACGTATCCGTATCCAAATTCCATGTGGCTGATGAATGGGAAATTTGAGCCTTCGAAGATTCCGAACCATTCACTTTGGTACCAGTTTCCGGTGGGGTTATTGATTCCGGGAAAGGTGGTTTCGACAGTAGCGTCAGGGGCTCCCGCTTCTATGCCGTCGATAACGGGCCGCATGAGGGCCGAAATGTCCGGGGCTTCATTGCCGAGGTAGTTCAGCCGTGTGTAGAGGACTTCCCATTGTTCAGCGGACGGTGAGTTTGCCTCGGCATTGATGATGACAAACAAGGGCTGTCCACCGTTGGGAGAGAAGAGATCAAAGAAGTCCCGGTTGTAATCCTCCATGACGGTTTCAAGTCCATACCTTGCAATAAAGGTATCACTCTGGGATCGGGCTCCTCCCTGCACATTGAGGCCAATGTGGCGGACCGGGAGGCCGGCGGGATTGCCGCCTCTCAAGGCGTAGTACTCGACAATACCTTCTTCTACATTCGCAGCGGCATTCGCGCAGAACGGGCACCACCAGGCAAACCATTCGAGGACAAGGACACCGCCTTGCTCGCCCAATTCGTAAAGGGAAACCGTTTCGCCGGTCGTATAATCTGTGAAGCTGTAGTCATCCACGATGTCCCCGACCTGATAGGTTTGGGCGATGAGAAGAGCAGGAATTACCGGGAGGAGAATTAGAATGGATTTTATGACTTTCACAGGGATGAGGGGGTTGAATTAAAAGACGATGCGCCCGGAAATGCGGGCCCATAGCCAGTCACGATCCTGATAGAGGTAGAAAAAACGTTCGGTACCGATGCCTGTTTGCCCGTAGTGGGTTTCGTAGGGCCCCACACTGAAGCTGTAACTGGAAAGTTGATCCTCGGACTCGTAGCGCAGGGCGATGAAGGCCTGACGGGTGGATAACTCGGGGGCCGCGGATGAGATAAGGTTGGCGGCCTCAATTTGGCCGGTATCCTTGTAATATCGAAAAGTCGCGCTGAGCGACCAGCGGGGATGTATCGCACATTCAATTGTCTGCGAAAGCGACCACGCCTCAAAGTCCGGGTCCTCAGTCGCGTAGGCACCATTTGTGCGTGAGATCCATTTGTCGCTGATCAGGAAATTGAGGGCACCTGACCATCCATAGCGCGGGTCTCTTTCCGTCGTATTGGTGATTCTAATGGTCTGCCGGGTTCTTGCCCTTGAATTGACCACACCCTCCCATTCAATTGATCCGGTCCATGTGTTCAAACTGTCTTCGCCCTGGACGAGTTCAAAGGAAGTTCCAAGGTCCTCAATCTCGTATCCCGGGGCCACTGTGTCCCGAAGAAATCCGATGGAAACGGTTAAATACCCCGCGGCTGGAATGGCTTCATAGCGATAGGAAAAGTTAGTCCCGAAACCCTTTGGCTCGGGGGATTCATAGGATACTCCCGGGATTCCACCCTGGCCGTATTGTTGGCGATAATACCGGTCAATCCAGATGGAAGAGAAATTACGGAAACCGTCATAAGCGTTCAAGGAAGCTGTTATCTGGTGCCGGTTTCTTCGTTTCTCTAAATCCAATTGGAGCCCGACCTGGGTCTCATCGATTTGCACCGCTTCGCCGAAGGGATCGATCGGTGCGTTGGGTTGATACTCAATCCGATGGCCCATGTAGTCCACGCGCCCGCTGATCATGAGGTCCACAGCCAACGGTGCCTGGATGGAGGTCCATGCCGTTTGAACACGGACATCATCACTTTCAAGCCATTCGCCGGAGGCATCCAGCAAGGGCGATTCCTGTGCGAGTGCGGCAAGCGCAAGACAGGAGAACAGCGTGGTTGAAAGCAGGGAGCGCTTCATCGGCAAACGGTACATCCGGAGGCGCTGGCCCCGCCGCGGCTGTCGGTACCCGGTTCAATCGTTGAAATGAGCTCTGCCGAACCTGCCAGAGCGGGTGAGTCGGAAAAGAGCATTGCCGATCGGGAGAGTTGTGCCTGATCGCTTATCGACGGGCTCGCGCAGCCTGAAATCAATAGCATGGCCACAACTCCAAAAACGGAAATGCTCTTCAGCGGCTTAGTTTTCATCAGTAGCTGCATTTTTCTCAGCCGCTTTAAGAAGCTCCTCTGCAGAGAGGCGCACCTTGTAATCCGTATTGGCGTACTTGTATTGGATGATTCCCTCGGCATCAGTCAAATAGACTGCGGGTATTGGGAGAATGTGATGGTCCTCACCCGAGGCTTCTTCGAGATTGATGCCATAGCCCCTGTACAAGGTCCGGGTTGCCAGGCCGACCTTGAACGCCAGACCAAATGCTTTGGCCGCCTCGGCAGAGCTGTCTGAAAGGAGCGTGTAGCTTAGCTTGTTGGATTCAGCAGCCTCCTTGAGCCCTTCCGGCTTGTCGGGACTGATGGCCAGCATCTGGTATCCGAGCGCCTTCAAGTCATCCTGGACATCACCGAGGGAAGCCAGGTGCTTGTTGCAGTAGGGGCACCAGCTCCCGCGATAGAAAATAAAGATGCTGGGTTGTCCGTCTGCCAGGACCGAAAGATCAACGGTCTCCCCATCCACTGTACGAAGCTCAACGCTGGGGACAGGTTGGCCCGTTTCCAGCGGCATGGCCTTGGCGGGATCGTCCGGAACCCCTCCGTAGGCGAGGGGGCAGAACAGGCAGGCGAGGATCGTCAGGCATTCTCTCATACCAAAGAAGACGGCTCGCCGGGAGGATTATTCCCGAAATTCTGGATTGTTTAAAATTTACCAGAGCCGGACAAGGCCATTTGGCGCATATGCCTCAAGCGCTTTATCCTTTGATACGAGAGGACTGCCCATAGACACCGCCTGATGGGCAAGCATCCGGTCAAAGGGATCCCGATGGAGGGCATTGATGGGGAGCTTTCCGTAGAAAGCGGCAATCTGTGGTTCGAGCGGGAGAATCTGCCATCCCTGCTCCTCGCAAAACTGCGGAAACTCTTCCGCCGAGGCACCGGTTATCTTCAGCTTGCCAAGCCCTTGTTTAAGGCTGATTTCCCAAAAGCTGATGGCACTTACGCATACTGTATTGGCAGAATTTTCAAGCGCCTCCCGGGCCTTTTTAGAGAGCTTCTGAGGATCGATGAGTGCCCAGATAAGGGTGTGAGTATCCAGAAGAATCTTCATGATCCGAGAAACTCCTCCTCGCTGATCTTCCAGTCCCTTGAAAAGCTCGCTTTCACACGACCCTTGAGCTTGCCAAGTTTGCGGGGCCTGGCTGTCCGGGGAGGGGAGAGGACGGCAACCGTCTTTCGCTTCCTGCCGTATGTGACTTCGATGGTCGCGCCCTCCTCAACCATTGACAACACATCCGAAAACCGGGCCTTGAATTCCCCCACGGTGAGTGACTTCTTCATGGTGGTAGTATTCTCTTTTCGTGACAACTTGTCAAGTGAACTCACCCTCCGATCAGGCGGGAGGATCTGGTGAAGATTCCTGATCCTGAGTGCTGCGGCTGAGGTGTTGAGGAAAATTTTCTTTACAGGGAATTCGACAAGCTAATAGGCTTTATTAGCCATATTATTGGACTGCGATCGCTATGAAAAAGATATACCTGTCGTGTTTGTTGTTTTCCTGTTCACTGGCCTGTGCCCTGGATGTGACTGTGGAAGGAGTGGTGAATTTCGATCCCTCTGGCGTTTCGCAAGTCGGTGAAACGATTGAGATCACCTTTTCCCTGAATCCCTCACCCCAGGCGGGACTGGAGTCGACGAACTTCAGTGAGGCAAGCAATGCCTGGTCGACAAACACCACTGCGGGTGTCGAGATTTTCACGGCTGTATCGAGTCCTGCCCTTGGGGGGACCCTGAGCCTTCGGGACGCGGAGACCGAGCCCATCGAACTGGTCCGCGTAAGGCCTGGCGCGAACTTTGATTTTCGAGTTGCCTCGCAAGAGAATGACACGGGGCTGACATACGGACCGTTTTCTGTTTCTCAATTATTTTTCTGGGTTGTGGTTGATCTTGCCGTCGAAGTGGGATCAGAAGTTGCAATGGTCGAGTACCTGCAGAATTATGAAGGCAATCATCCGGTCATTACTTCCAATGGCATGGCCATTTCCAGTACTGGTGGCACCATTACAATGGATATCACGGGCTTTTCAATCGGGGAGGTTGTGGCACCCGGCTGGCACGGATATTCTCTTTCGGAGAATGGTTTGATTGATACGGCTGATTGGCTGGGCACGGTGGATATCAGCAATCTTCCGTGGGTCTGGAGTTATTCCCTTGGAACCTGGTTCCTTGATCCGGATCCGACCACTGATGCTCTAGCCGGCGGTTGGTTTTACTTTCCAAGGTAAGCTGTCGCGGCCCAAGGGGCCAATCAGGTTTTTTTGTATCCAAGAAGGATGACAAGCACCTGCGAGAGGATGAAGATCATCAGCCAGAGGAAGGCCGCGTCCATAAAGCCGTAGGAGTGGAGGCCCACACCGAGCATATTGGTGCCGAACCACGACCAGGCGGTGATGATGTTACCGACAATGGCCAATTGCATGATACCCATCGTGCTGGCGGCCTTGCCCCATCGTGCATGCAGGACAACGGCATTCCAGAGGACAATCATCAAGGCGCCGTTCTCCTTGGGATCCCAACCCCAGAAGCGGCCCCATGACTGGTCGGCCCAGATGCCGCCGAGAACTGTGCCGACAAAGCTGAAGAGCAGGGCGAAACAGACCGAACCGTAAACCATCCCATTGGCCAGCTTTTCTGTTTCCTTGTCGACTCCGCCAAAGAGGGTCGAGCGGACGATGTAAAGGAAGGCTATCAGGCCGGCGAGGAAGGTGGCGCTGTAACCGAGGGTGACCGTCGGGACGTGTGTCGCGAGCCAGAAATTGGAATCGAGGACCGCCCGCATCATCTCCATCGTGTCGCCCGAAAAGCTCAAGTGGTGCGCGATGATCAGCGTGGAAAACCCGAGCAGGGCTGCAGCGGCCGCCGCGATGCCGTTCAGCGCACGCCGTTCCAGATACAGGCAAAGGGGAATGGCGGCCCAACTGACAAATATGGCCGAGGAATAGAGGTTGGTGACCGGTGGCCGTGCCTGAATATAAATCCGGGCAACCATGCCAAACGTGTGGACCAGAAATGCCGCCATGAGCAGCCAGAAGGCCGTTTTCGCGAGTGGCTTTGACCAGCCCATCCAGGAAAAGGCCGCTACGATGAAGATCAGCACATACAGCTCCATTGAGTAGTAGAAAGGAGCAAAGTTATTGAAGAATGTCTCAAAGTCCGTTTTGGCAGCGCGCTCATCCGTGCGGCTGTCGTAGAGTGACTCGAGCTTGTCGAGGGCTGCGCTGAAGCGGAACGGGTCGCTATTCTGGAAGGCGACTGACAATTCGGCCCATCCTTCAACAACCGGATCGATGGCACCGGATTGGATGGTGGTGAGGAGACTTCCCCCGAGGGACTCCCATTCGCCGGCAAGATTGTCCACCGCTGGCGGAATAGCCTGCACATGTGCGCCTTGTGCCAGCTGGCTGAATTGTCCGGCAAAGAGGCGCAGGGCGTTGTTGACGGTTTCGAATTGCTCGCTACCCGGTTCGGCACTGGCCCTGTCCTGGAACACGCGGTCAATCATCTGGTAGGTGCCTTGGGCATTACCAAAGAACGGCGGAGGAACAAAGATGTAGGCCACCCGGTCGTAGAGCCCGATACTGTTCTGCAACTTGATGAGCGCCTTGTCGAAAGTGGTCTGCTGGTGCGACTCCTCAGGCACATTGGCAAACTGTTCCCGGAGCGAATCGAAGTGCGGGGAAATCTCAGCCAGCGAGAAATATTTTCGTTCCTCGTTGTGGAATCCGAGCAGGCCGACCAGATCCGGATGGTCGATTCGGAAGACCTGCCGGTTGGCGGCCGATTGCGGATTGAGGATCAGCTCGGCAAACCATTCGATGGCGTCGTGCTTGCTCCCGTTGGCGTCGCGATAGGTCTGCTTGCCCGCGATCATCATGAGGCTGGTCCGGGCAATTGTATCGACTGGCTTGATACGTCCGCCTTCCTGTACGGGCAGGGCGGCCAATCTGCCGAGTTCCCAGTTGTCCGGATAGGATGGTGAGCGAACGTCTTTCAGGAAGAAGAGGCCGGCAAGGATGAAAATCCCAAGAATGACCCAGCCACGGACTGTCTTGAGGGTGGAAAGCAGGCTCATGAGTTTTTCCTCCCGCGTCTGGCATGGACAAACAAGCTGATCAGGAACTGCAAAGTCAGGCCAAGGGTGGTCAGGACACAGGCCGCGTACGGAACCCAGCGGGCCGGATTGCGAACCACCTGAAACATGGACATGGTGTCGCCGCCGGCAAACGAAGCCTGGTAGAAGGTGAGTCCGTCGTAGCGCAACGGGTGATTCATGTAGATAAGCGTGTCGCGGCCCTGGGTGGTACCGGGCTCATGAATCCGCACATCGCTGGAGAAATTGTAGGGAATGTCCGTGCCCGGATACCGGTCGTGCTTGAAATCGAGAAGCTCGATACTGGCATTGAGGTATTTGCGCTTGAAGCGCATGGCAATTTCCCAGGTCTTTCCCTCGTGCTCAAACGTCTGCAACGGGAAAACTTCCTGCATCGGGATGGTCTGGCGGAAAATGTTGGCCACGACCCACGTACCCACTTCCTGTTCACCGTCCATGAGACGGACAATGGCGGAAGTGACATTCCTTTCGCCCTCGGCATAGGAGGGAGGCTTGGCGACTGCGACCAGATTCCGGTCGGCCCCAAGGCCTCGATTGAATGGCATGGGTGGAAAACTGCTTCCCGCCACTGGAGGGCGTGGAAAGATGGCGGCGTTTTTCGCAAACCAGAGAACTTCCACTGAGAAAGGGAGTCCGTCAGTTTTTAATGTATCGCCGGGATTGTTCAGTTCCCGCGAGTCCCAGCTGAAAATCTTATTCGTTCCATCGGGGCCTTTTTCAATGAGGACAAACTCATCCGCATGGAAGGACTCGACGTAATTACCCCGTTCCCCTTCACCCAGCCAGAGAAAGTATTCCTTTTGTTGAAGCTGCGTCCAGAGCTGTCCGAGCAGCAGCAGGATGATACCGCCGTGAATGAGCGGGATGCCCGCCTTCTTCCACGACGGACGAAAGTAGCGGAAATGCGCGCAGAACAAGTTGACGATCAAGAGCGGACCGAGCAGGTAGCCACCGGGAATCGGCAAATGAAACCATGTCAGGTATTCGGATCCCACCCACTGTGCGGGATATTGCCAGATGACAAATACATGCTCGAAATACTTCTGCTGGGTGAAGTAAATCCCGTAATGGACCTGATCCAGCGTGCCGAAAAAGATCAACAGGACGCTCGAGGTCAGCAGGAAGAGCGTCAACTTGATGGAGCTGAGGAAGGCGTATGCGGACTTGATCACTTTCCTTCCTTTCCTTTGGAGAAAAAGGTCTGGCGTATTGCCAGTGGCGTCAGTCCGATTAAGAGCAGGAGAACCGTACTTCCCCCCAGGCCTGCAATGTCCTCAACAGCGGGAAAAATCCAACCGCTTCGCCCGGCGATGCCAAACAAGTTGGCGATCAGGACCAGCCATCCGCACAGGCCAAATACCAACAGGTACAGTCCCGGAATGGTCAGCGCGGACTGGGTCAAATATCCCCGGGCTTTGCGTTGAGGGCTGCGTTGACGACTCATCGAGGGAACTTAACCAGAATTTCCGAAAATGAAAGGGCTGGGTTAACTTGTCTTGTTAAAGCGGAACTCAACGACATCCCCATCCTTGAAGACATATTCTTTCCCCTCGATCCGGAGCTTGCCGGCATCGCGTGCCGCCGCCTTGCTCCCCGCGGAGAGCAGGTCGGCATAAGCGACCACCTCCGCCTTGATAAACCCGTCCTGAAAATCCGTATGGATGACGCCTGCACATTCGGGCGCTTTCATGCCCTTGTGGAAAGTCCATGCGCGGGCTTCCTTTTCCCCGGCGGTAAAGTAGCTCGCCAGCCCGAGAAGGTCGTAGGTGGCGCGGATCAGCTGGCCGGCCCCGGAATCCTCCACGCCCAGCTCCTTGAGGAAGTCATCCGCTTCCGCCTGATCCATTTCGCTGAGCTCTTCTTCAAGCTTTGAACAAATGACGCAGGAGGCAGCATCGTGATGCGCCTTCACGTAGTCCTCGACGGCTTTCACAAAGGGATTGGCAGACGGATCGGCGACGTCGTCCTCAAGGACATTGCAGGCAAAGATGACCGGCTTGGTGGTGAGCAGGAAGAACTGCTTGATGCGTGCCCGATCCTCATCGGGCAAATCCATGACATTGGCCGGCTTGCCTTCATTGAGATGCTCCCTGACCTTTTCCAGGAGAACCACGTTGGCGGCGGCCTCCTTTCCCTCCTTGTCCTGTCCCTTGGCCTTGCGGGATTGGCGCTCAATCTGGTTATCAACGGATTGCAGGTCTGCCAGCACCAACTCAGTCGTAATAATCTCGATGTCCCGGACCGGGTCCACGCTGCCCATGTTGTGAATGATATCCTCATCCTCGAAGCAACGGACCACCTCAATGATGGCGTCGACCTGGCGAATATTCGCGAGAAACTTGTTTCCAAGGCCTTCACCCTTGGAGGCCCCGGCGACCAGCCCCGCAATATCGACAAACTCAATCGCCGCCGGGATGATCTTTCCCGTTTTGGCAATTTTCGCCAGCGGTTCAAGGCGGCTGTCCGGAACTTGCACAATGCCGACATTCGGCTCAATCGTGCAGAATGGATAATTGGCCGCCTCCGCCTTTCGTGTGCGTGTAACCGCGTTAAAAAGAGTGCTTTTGCCAACGTTGGGAAGTCCCACTATTCCTGCCTGCATATCTGATTCCTGTTCCGGATGGATTAAAACCTCAAGGGGATGCCGCAGTCCCTGCCGGGGGTCAACAAGAACTTTCAGCACCGGTGCGACGGACATGAAAAAGCGGCCCACCCGGAGTCGGGAAGGCCGCGAAATTCAGAAACATGCGTCCGCTGAGCGAGGCTCAGGCGTGACGGGAGCCGTCAGGTTTGGACTTACTGTCCGGGTCTACTTTGAATTTACCTTCACGGAAAATCTGGTCCAAGACGCGATGTCCCCACTTGGTTTCTGTCAGGTCAAGGTCCAGGAAAGCGACGGTCGCTTTTCCTGTCCGGGACAGAAATCGACCGACGGAGGCGGTCCATGCATTGTGGTGTATCATACTTGTAATGTACTAAAAACAAAGCCCAAGGCAAGATTATTCCTGTTTATGCAGGATTGCTTAAAACAGCTCGAGGCTGATAAGCCGTGGCTCGGGATGGATCTGGAGGCGGATAGCGGCAATCTTAGCTCCATTTTGGAGAATACCCAGATGCTGGATTGGGTCGGCTGGCTTGGAAAGAGTCTTAATTTGGAGATCGGTCGCATGGGGTGATCGAAGGAGCCAGACAAGTGTGGTGGGGCCATCCAGCGTGCCGGAGAATTCCATCTGCACGGCGGGCTGCTTGAGATTGTATTCGGGGCTGTGGAATCCGGCGATGGTCGGCTCGCTGGAACCGGCGGACAGGGACTTCCGGATGTCTTTGGTCGGTGAAACGAGGAGAAGTGCTGAACTGGCTTCCTCCTGAGTGACATCCGGATGAAAATGCCACAGGGCTTTCCATTCCTGTTTCCGGAACGAAAGGAGATGGTCAAGGATCAGGACAAAGCGCCCTTGCTGGTCGAGGAGGACAGCGCGTGTCCATGGCGTTGAAGACTGAAGGCCCGTGAGAAAGGCAAGGGGGGCCGCGGGCTCGAATTGTGCCGAGGCGGCGGCGAAGGCAAAAGTGTCCGATTGCTCAAAGGCAATTTCCAAGGGGGACCTGATTTCCCGTGGTGCCTGTTTCGAGGGCATCCCGTCGAGCAGCAGGATATTGTGGCCGGCTGGACCTTGAAAGTAATCCTTCCACGGACCGGGCTGGTAGATGTAGCGTCCATTGTCGACGAGGAGCTGGCGACCATTGAGGGCTGCGCTAACATGTAGCCGATCGACATGCTGATGAGCGGTGCCGTACGGTCCGGCATCGAAGTAGACCCAGCTTGCGTCGCGCTCCCATCCGGTTCGGAGGATGGCCTGGCCGGCCCATTCGAAGAGGCGGGATGGTACATCACCGGGCTCGGTGCCCGACTGGCCGTTGCTTGCCATGTAAAGCCAATCGGGGCGATTGAAGCGCTCCCAGACGGCGCGCAGGAAAGCGGCATTATTTTCGGTATCAGAAGCGTTGTTGAGGGGGCCAAAGCCGTCGGGGCGCATGACACCGGCAAAGAAATCCCACATCTGCTCAATCCTTTGCACGACGGCCACGTCTTGTCCTGCGAGATCGGCCGACTCGAGCAGTTTCATGAACTTGATTGTGTTGGTGAGGACAACCCGCTGGTAATGGTTGCTGAGTTCCTTGTAGCTGCCATCCGGATACGTCTGGGAAATGAACTCCGCGGATATTGTCCCGATGGCCTCATCGCGCCATCGTGAGGAGTCGGCAAACTCCGGCCAGGCGAGGGCCATGGCGAGGAGGGCCATCTTCTCGGTGATGAGGTGGTTTCCGCCCCAGAAGGAGGTGTGTTCTGTGAGGGCATCGGCATGATCAAGGATTGAAGACAAGACGAGCAGGCGTGTCTCGTCATCAAGTGTGTTGTATCCATAAAAACAATACGTCCATGAGTTGAGGATGCGCCGGGCCACCTCGAGCGCGCGCCACGGCGCTGAAAAAGTCAACCGGTCTGGATACGGGTTGTTTCGGATCCAATCCGCCCAGAGTGAGTTGAAAGCATTCCTGAAGCGTTCCTCGCCCGTCCGTGTTTCGGCCTCAGCCAGACTGAGTAGAAAGGCGTGACGGTTGAGCATCCAGGCGCGTTCCTTGTCGTTCCGCGCTCCCCGTCCTGTCCAGTCGATTTCTCCCGACGAAGTCAGTGGGGCGTCCTCCCATTCATTGAGGAGAAAAAACTTCCTTTCGATTGCGGCCTCCGCCTGCTCGATGACATTGGCAGGAATGAGCGGAGGATCCAACACCTTGAGAGAAAAATCCTTTTGCTCGTAATAGCGGCAAAGGGCGCTGGCAGCGGCAAGTTGCTCGCCGGAATTCCATTGGGAAAATATCTCGGTAATGCCGGGCTTGTTCGTATCGAGTTTGGAAAACAGCTTTTCCAACCGCTCCTCATGGACCTGCAGGAAATCCTCGCTGACTTGCCCGCGCAAGAGGGGGACGAAGAGAAATATCAGAAACAGAAGCCCGAGGAAGGCGGGCTTTTGAGGCCCTTTCATGACCCCTTTTTGCTGAATGGTTTAGCCATGGTACGGGACATCCATCCCGCGGAAAGACAGAGGGCCGCGGCGACAAGAATGACGACGACGGGCCTGAAAATTGTCGAGAAGAGGAATTCCCCGAGGTAATTCGGATCAAAGCGATACCATGCCTCGGCAATCTGAAAGACAAGCTGGAGCCCGCCGGTCAAAAACAAGACCACCGCCATGAGACGTAATCCGGCGAAGAGGAGGCTTTCAATCAACTCGTGCTTGTTCATGGGATTCAAGATGGAACGGGTCGTTCGTGATCTCAAGGCAAACCTCTCGCAAATGGGCCGCCACTTCCTCGTTGGATTTATCCCAGATCGGGTCATCGGGGGAAATCACCCGCACCGCCAGTTCGATTCGTGCAAACGGCCACGGGACCAGATGGCGGTCCCATGTCTTCAGGCGCCGGGCATTTGTGGTGTTGGGGATGGCCAGCATGACCGGGACCTTCGCCTTGCGGGCGATGGCCACTGCACCAGGTTGAAAGCTGTACAAGGGACCCGACGGGCCATCCGGGCTCACCCCGATATCATTGCCCGATCGGAGCTCACGCAACATTTCGCGCGCCGCCTGAACGCTCCGGCGGGTCGTGGATCCGCGAATAGCCCGTAGACGGAATTGTCTGAAAAAGGCGACCTCCCACGCCGCCGCTTTGCTCGGGCTGATCAGGCAGGCGATTTTTGAGGGATCAAAACAACGCCGGAACAGCTCAGGCATGGGAAGGCTCCGGTTGTGCCAGACGACAATCATTCGCGGTGATGTTGTTGCGGAGAGGAATTGACCGGAGATATCATCGACCCGGACGCGCCATGTGCGGAAATACAATTGAAGGCTCCATGCAGCCGGATAAAAGACTATTTTCTGGTGCCATTTCAGTTCGTGCACCTCGGGACGCTTTGTGTTGAAAGGGTCCCTGGCATCTTTTCCGGTCTCGCTCATGAATCGGGATTGGGCTTGCGGGGAGGAATTACTGAGTTAAGCATGGAGATGCAGTTAAGCATCCCAAACCAGTCATGAAAAGCGAATTAGACGATATTCCCTGTATGGACGGAGAGACCGAGGCAACCCGCATCCTGGAAATGTGTGAGGGCCGCCTGATCGACGCCATGGGCGTCCTTGAGCGCCAGTTCAACACCCTCCACAATCGTGCCCAGGTCTTGTTCAGCTTTTGCGGCATTGTCATAACGGTTACCGGGTTTTCCGGTCGTCTCATTGCCGGGACCAACACGCTGGCGCAAATCCTGATCGTGGCTGGCCTAGCCGTGGTGATTGGTTGCGCCTTCTACATTTACCACTCGGTGATGACGCTTCGCTGGACCACACAGCGGCTTGATACGTCAAATGAAGTGACGGTGTTACGGGTCATTCGCCGGCGTAACCTGAAGACAGCTTGTTACAAGCGAGGAGGGTATGTTCTCTTTATTGGGATTATCCTCTATGGAGCAGCGATCGCCATCATGCTGCTGAACCCGGTTCCGCTCGATGTCCCTTCCCGTTGAGGCTGGCAGCCTGTCATCCCTTGGTGGCTGAGAAGACCGCGTCGCCGGTCCAGCGCAGCTTGTTGCGCAGGACATAGTAGTGGGAATAATCCTCCGGCTGGACCAGGTGGAAGGAGCGTTCCGGCTGGATTTGGATTTGTATCGGAAATTCTGGTACAGAGCCGAATATTTCCCGCCCGTCGGCCGAAATCTGTACATCGGAGGGATCGCCCGCGGCATTGATTTTCAGGATATGCGAATCATCGAGGACAATCGCCCGGTTGGAAAGGGTGTGGGGATTGATCGGAGTGACGACCATGACATCGGCCGAGGGATGGACAATCGGACCACCGGCGGATAAATTATAAGCGGTCGATCCGGTGGGTGTGGAAAAGATCAGCCCGTCGGCATGATAGGTATTCACATGCTCCGCTTCGCAATGCACTTCCAAGCGGATCAGACGGGAAGAGCGCGCTTTGATGACAATATCGTTGAGCGCATGGATCTGCTCCCCGGATGGGCCTTTACAGGCGAGGACAGAGAGGATTCTCGTATCAAACTGTCCCGCGAGGATACCGGCAAAATGGTCCTTGATATTTTCCGGTGAGAAACTGGCCATGAAACCGAGACGCCCGAGATTGACCCCGAGGACCGGCACTTGCCATTTGGAGGCGGATTCCACAACCCCGAGAAGGGTTCCGTCTCCACCCACAACCACGCAGAGGTCGACGCCCTCCAATTGTCCCTCCTCAAGCGGGAAGTGAGTGATCATATTGGAGGTGCATCCGCCTTCCACGGCCATGCCGCTCAGCTCTCCAGCGAGTTGCTCAGCACCTTGCTTTCCGCTGTTTACGACAAATAGGATTTGCTTCATCCGGGCCATGCCTGAATTCAGGAGCCGCCACCGGCAAAGTCAAGACCCTCAGGCGGGATTTCGCGTCCAGCCCGCGAGGTACTCAAGGTTACCGTTCATGCCGCTGATCGGGGATTCGCACCAGCCGATGAGCTCGCTGTTTGGTAGATCCGACGCCGCGAAGTCCAGAATCTCATGGAGGATTCGTTCCCGGATGACGGGATCGGTAATGACGCCCTTGAAGCGGTCTGCCTCCGCCTTGCCCGCCTCGAATTGCGGCTTGATTAGGGAAATGAGGCGCCCGCCGGGTTCCAGGAAATCCCATACCACCGGCAAAATCAGCTTCAAGGAAATGAACGAGAGATCCATGACAATCAACGGATAGGACGGGTGGGGGAGCTGGGCCGGCTTCAAGTGCCGGGCATTGACGCGCTCGAGGTTGATCACCCGGTCATCCGTTCGCAGCTTGTAATGAAGCTGGCCATGACCGACATCCACGCAAGTTGCCTCAATGGCGCCTGACTGGAGGAGAAAGTCCGTGAACCCGCCCGTGGAGGCACCCACATCCAGGAAGCGCATGCCGCTTACTTCCAGTGGGAACGTCTTAAAGAACCCTTCCAGCTTGTCTGCTCCGCGTGAGACAAACCTCGGTGGGGATTCAATCTGCAAGTCCAGATCAACCGGGTACTCCTTCCCGGCCTTGTCCAGGATTTGCGTTCCCTGCCGGACTTTGCCGCTCATAATCAGGGCCTTGGCCTGGCTGCGCGAATCCGCCAGCCCTCTTTGCAGAAGAAGTTCATCCAGCCGTACGCGCCTTTTCGCCATGGCCGCTTTATGAGGCAAATTTTCACACTCTGTCAAATTTTCCATCCGCGGGTGGCTTCCCATCCCTTTGTTTCAAGCGATTTCCAGCCTGTGGGCAATTTGACACCGGTCGTCATTGAGGAGGATTCCTGAGGTGTTTGGTAACCGTGTGATCGTTTTTGGTGAAATTTACTTAAGGTGCTATAAACCAGTATCTTATGGCTTTGCTTATCGACCTTAAGCCATTTCCTAATGCCGCTGGCACTTCAAAACAATCCTGTGAAAAGGGCTGTGAATAAGTAGCGAATAACTCAGTTAAGCCCCTTGTTTTCAGAAAGTTACGCCAAAGAAAAGTTCGGTTATTTACAATAAGAGGCTTGACGAAAATGGGGCGGAATGTCAGGAAATGGGTGAAAGTGGAGAGCAAGAGCATATAAAGCACACGATGATCGAATACGGACAGACAACGGCTTACGTAGGTGAGTTCGTGCATCAGCTGGATGCGCGAAATCGCGTGACTGTTCCTTCAAGCTGGCGTGTGACGGGCGATGACGGGAACTACTACTTTGCCTGGCCCCATCCCGAGGGATGCATTGCCGTCTATCCGCCGCATATGCAGCAGGAGCTTCTGGAGAAGGCGAGCCACATCAAGCAGAGCGACGTCCGCGGGCAGACCATGCTGCGGAAGCTCTTTGGACGCGCATACAAATTTGGCTGTGACAAACAGGGACGGATACTGCTGCCGGACACCTTGAAGGATCACTCAGGGATCGAAAAGAAGGTGAGCCTTGTGGGACTTGGGCACTACTTCCAGATCTGGGATAGCAGCAAACGTGAAATTGAGGACGAAGACTTTAACCTGCTCGAGGCAATGGCCGAGATGGGAATTTAACCAACAAACTACAAACCGGAGGACGCATGAAAACCGAACGACTGATGCAGAGTGGAATCCTGAACAACGGGGAACCCCGGCATTACTCCTCATGGGAGACCCCGCAAATCCCCCGCCTGAACATGGTGGTCTCGGGAACTGTGGGGGAAGCCCTCTACCGGAGACAGAAAGCCCATGCCCCGAGTGTCAGCAGAGGCAGGGCGGGCTGGTTGCAAGTCTGGCATGCACTCCGAAAGGGCTAGCCGGATGGAGGATAAGGATACCAGTCAGCATGAACCGGTCTTGCTCAATCCGGTCGTGTCTTTCCTGACCGAAGGTCGCAGCGGGAATTACCTCGATGCGACCTTCGGCGGGGGAGGGCACACTCGGGCCCTGCTCGAGGCGGATGACCGCAACACGGTTGTTGCCATGGACTGTGATCCAGCTGCGATAGCGCGCGGCAAGCGCCTGCAGGCTTCCTATCCCGGCCGACTTTCCATTTACCACAAGAACTTTGAAGAAATCGGCTCACTGGAGGAACAGGATTTCCTTGGTATCCTCTTTGATTTCGGGGTCAGCTCCTATCACTTCGATGAGCCCGAGCGCGGATTCTCCTTTCGTGAGGATGCCCCGCTCGATATGCGGATGAACCCGACTGAAGGGGTTCCTGCCAGCGAATTCCTGCAGACGGCCAGCCATGATGACCTTGTCCAGGCCGTGCGCGGCTATGGTGAGGAGCAACGCTGGTATCGGGTCGTCACGGCGATCGAATCGGCCCGCGGGACCGAGCAACTTGAGCGCACCCTGGCCTTCGCGGCATTGGTTGAGAACGCTGTTGGTGGTCGTCGCCCCAATGACCGGATCCATCCAGCCACACGCACCTTCCAAGGTGTACGCATTGCGGTAAACCGCGAGCTGGCGGTGATTGAAACCGCTCTGCCGGCTGCCTTTGAAAAGCTGTCCTATGGCGGGCGCCTGGCGGCGATCAGTTTCCATTCGCTGGAAGACCGCATTGTAAAACGTTTTTTCCGCCGCATGGCGGGTCGTCCAGAACATGGACGTGATTCCACTCCCGGACAATTCCGTGTCCGTCAGGCCAACATCCTGACGCGCAAGCCGGTAGTGGCAGATGAAGAGGAGAGTGCCCGCAACCCACGGTCACGATCGGCCAAGTTACGGGTACTGGAGAGGGAGAAGAAAGTGGCATGAGTGCGATGATACAGGAAGAGACACGGATTTATACACGAATTTTGACGCTGCTTATATTGCTGGCAGCGGTTACGGTGAGCGGTTGCCTGGGCCTACTTTGGTTGCGACAGAAGATTGAGTTAACGGCCCAGGCAACTCGTTCGCTGGAAACAGAAATTGCCAAGGAAGAGCGCCGCCTGCGCTACGTTGACACGAAGATAGCTGAAATTCACCAGCCGCTTTACCTTGAGCGGCAGGTCAAGCGTCTTGGGCTGAGCCTGGGTCCTCCGAAAGCGGACCAGGTCGTCTACATTCGCTGGGCATCGGAACGCGGAAATGCTTATGCCGCGAAGGGGACAGCCCCTGAAAAGTCCGGTAAGAAGGATCCCTTTCGCCATTCAATTGACCTGGCTGTGATGGAATCCCTTGTGCCCATAGATTGATGTCGCGGGTATGTGTCAAAAGCTCCCGGTTTCATTTATGCACGGCGATTATCCTCGCCGGCTTTTTGCTGTTATGCGGGCGGTTGTATTTTCTCCAGGTATTAGAGGCTGAAGAAATCGCCGCGGAGGTGGAAATTGTCCGCAAGCGCCTGCTGAAGCTCGAGGCCCGGCGGGGGGATATTCTCGATCGCAATGGGAATCTTCTCGCAGGGACACGCTCACGAATCCTGCTCGGGGCGGATCCGCAAGTCGTGGACGGTGAGCAAAACTCCAAACTGGCCATGCTGGCCGGTGTCATTGACATGGATTTTGCCGAGCTCAGTGCTCTTTTGGACCGCCGGGAACGGATCGACAGCAAGGGACAGGCCCGTCTTGTCCGCTGGGTCCCGATTGCGGAAATTGATGAGGATGTTTACGCGGCAGTCCAGGAAATCGGATTAAAAGGCGTCTATGGCAATCGCCGCTACGAGCGCTATTATCCCGGAAAGGAACTGGGGGCTCACCTCATTGGATTTATCAACAAGGAACAGACTCCCGTGATGGGCGTTGAGAGTGCGCTTGATTATTATCTGCGCGGCCAGTCCGGTTGGCGGGAAACCGAGGTGGACGGACGACGGCGCGAATTGGCCGCCTTCAGGGATCGTGAAGTGACACCGCGCGACGGGATGCACATTCAGCTGACCCTTGACCTGATTATTCAATCCATCATCGAATCGTCACTGAAGGAGTTGGTGGAGGCGACGCAGCCGGAAGCAGCAACGGTGATTGTTTCCTGTCCGCGCACGGGTGAAATACTTGGACTGACAAACTATCCGACTTTTGACCCCAACGAATTCTGGGAATTCCCAATTGCCTCACAACGGAACCGGGCTGTCTCCGATCAGTATGAACCAGGGTCGACCTTTAAAATCGTTGCAGTTTCAGGAGCGCTTGAGGACGGCTTGGTCCATCCGGACAGTGAGATCAATTGCAGCATCCAACGGAAAGAGTTCAACGGCGTATCCATCCCGATGCCATCGGACCACCGGGATCTCGGTACCGTGCCGGTGAGGACTGTGGTTGCCAAGTCAAGCAATCGGGGTGCCGCCACGATTGGCATGATGCTCGGTGAAGAGCGCATGTACGCCTGGGCCCGGCAATTCGGATTCGGGCAACCCGTGGGGTGGGCCCTCGAGGGCGATTCCAAGGGAAACCTGCCCATGGTCAAGGATTGGGATGGCTACACGATCAGCCGGCTTCCCACTGGCTATGCAATCGGGGCGACCCCGATGCAGGTACACCTCGCGATGGCCACTATTGCCAATGACGGAGTTTGGGTTCAGCCACGGCTGCTCGAGAAAGTCCTTGATCCCACGAGCGCACAGGCAATCGCGCTTGATCCTGACAAGCGGACCCGCGTCATCTCCGAGTACACCGCCCGCCAGATGAAACAGATGCTGACCAAGGTGGTCAGCCCGGAAGGAACAGCCCGGCGGGCAGCGCTGCCCGGTTATGCTGTCGCGGGAAAGACCGGAACGGCCCGGAAAATCATAGACGGGCAATATAGTCATAATCACCACGTTGCCTCCTTTAGTGGATTTTTTCCGGCCAAAAACCCGGCGGTCGTCATCACGGTTGTGGTGGATGATGCAAAAGTCGACGGACCTGCCTATGGCGGAGCAGTTGCAGCCCCTCTTTTTCAGGATATCGGGATGAAGCTCATTCCTCACCTCGACATCAAAAAACCAGACAATCTGGAACCCTTTATTGTTTCAAATGACAGAATTTAGTTTAAACTCATTACGTGAACCAGAACGGCACACGCTTCGTCGCGTCTCAGTCGCAGATTGCCGGGCCCAAGGCTCTGCCATGTTGCTCGAGCGCGCCGTGCAAAGGAGGCACATGACACCAACTCTCAAGCACCTGATATCGGGCATTTCCGGACTGATCGTTACCGGTAAGGACACTGTGACGGTCCGTGCCCTTGCGACTGACAGTCGCCGGGTTGTGTCCGGTTCAATGTTCATTGCCTTGCCGGGATTGCGCACGGACGGACATTTCTATGTGTCGGAAGCGATTGATCGCGGGGCCTCAGTCATTGTCTGTGAAAAGGATTGCTGGGTGCCACCGAACGTCACGCTTGTCCAAACAAATGACCTGCGATCCTTTGTCGCCTGCGTGGCTTCACGCTTTTATGGCCACCCGGAAAAGGCCCTTGAGTTGACGGGCTTTCTCGGAACGAGCGGCAAGACCGTAGCCTGCACATTGCTGAAGCACTTCCTGTCCAAGGACGGACCACTTGGTGTTTTGGGAACCATCAATTACTCGGTGGGTGGGCGAACCCTGCCGGCACACCGGACAACTCCAGAGGCCATTGAACTGTTCGGCCTCTTTGCACAAATCAAGCAACGCGAATGTCGCCGGGTCCTCATGGAGGTGAGTGCGCACGGCATTGACCAGAAACGCGTGGAAGGACTTCAGTTCCGTAATCTTGTTCTGACCAATCTCACTCCGGAACATCTCAATTATCATGGCTCCCTTGAGCAGTATGTTTCACTGGAGCGCGAGTATGTGAAGGGTCAGGCGAAAGGGCTCAAATATTTTATCGCCGGTATCGATGATGGCCGGGTCCATTCCATTCTTGAGACGGCTCCGGAAAGCCTTAAAGCAAAGGCGCTGACCTTCGGTTGTAGCGAGGGGGCGACAATCCGGGCTTCGAGGATCACTTATTCGGAACGGGATACGCGTTTTACCCTCAATTGGCCGGAGGGACAGGTCAAGCTGGTCAGCCCGCTATTGGGTGAATTCAATCTGCAAAACACGCTTGCGGCGATTGCCTGTGGCTATGCCGAGGGCCTTGATCCGGTTCAAATGGGCGCGGACCTTCTTTCATTTCCAGCGGTGCGCGGACGCATGGAACGTCTGGATGTGGAGTGTCCTTTCAACCTTGTCGTCGATTACATGCACACGGAGGCCGCATACGACAAGGGGCTGGATATGTTGCGCGGGCTCACCAAGGGTCGCCTGATCACGATATTCGGATGTGGCGGAAACCGGGACGACAAAACCCGGCCAGTCATTACCGATATTGTCGCGCGGAAAAGCGACATCGCAATCGCGACTGCGGACAATCCGCGCAATGAGACCATCGAAGCTATTTTTGAGGATATGCGTCGGAGCAATGAATCCCATGACAACCTTCGCTTCATCGATGACCGAAGGGCTGCCATTGCGGCGGCTATTGCCCAGGCTCGTCCCGGAGACACCGTACTGATTGCCGGTAAGGGACACGAGACTTTCCAGGAGTTTGGTGATTGCGTGGTTCCCTTTGATGATCGTGCGGTCGCCCTCGAAATATTAAAAAACCAGCAATGGCATAACCAATAATGGCGATACTTGACCCAGCGGAAGCTGCGACAATTGCCCATGGTGCGTGGGCGGAAGGTCACCCGTCTTCGCCTCTGACCACCTTCGCCATCGACACACGGGTCCTTGAGCCTGGCCAATCCTTTGTCGCCCTGAAGACAGACCGGCAGGACGGGCACGATTTTCTCCAGCACGCCTGTGATAATGGAGCCCTGTGTGCGATCGTTTCGAAGCCTGACCATTCCGTCAAGCTGCCGCAGATGGTCGTGGAAGATCCACTCCACTCGTTGCATTCCCTCGCCCGCAACTGGCGTCAGCGATTTACCCTTCCGGTGGTCGGGATTACTGGAAGCTATGGCAAGACAACCGTTAAGGAATTGCTGGGCACGGTCATGGGCTCACAGTGGTTCCGGACCTACGCCAATCTCAACAACACGCTGGGTGTGCCGTTGACCCTTCTGGAGCTTGATTCCCATCACGACGCTGGCGCTATTGTCGAGGCGGGCATCAATGATGTTGGGGAGATGGAGTTATTGGCCGACTTGATTGATCCTGAACTGGCCATCATCACAGCGGTTGGCCCGGCTCATCTGGAGCGTTTGGGGGATCTTGAGGGAGTCGCGCAGGAAAAGTCCTTTCTGGCGAAGGGTGTCCGTCCGGGTGGACGCGTTATTCTTCCAGTTTCCCTGCTGCAGTACCAGGCCTTCCGGGAAATTCCTGATTCAATCCAGATTCACGCCATATCGGTTGGTGACGAGGAGATCCCGGCTGGCCTCGAGGAACTCAACAACGTAATACTTTACCACTACAATTGGACTGAGGACGAGAAGTCCCGCGGCATGGGCCATCTGACAACAGATGGCTCCATGCCGCTGGGATCATTCTCCTTCATGGCGGGGAGCCCGGGAATGGTGACCAATCTTGCCCTCGTCGTGCACACCGCCTTGTATTTCGGGGTTCCGGAGGGAACCTTGCAGGCTTGCCTTGAGAGCTGGCGGCCATTTCTCCACCGCGGAGAGGTGTTTTCGCATAACAAGCTTCGCTTGTATGTGGATTGCTACAATGCAAATCCGGGCTCCATGCTCGACAGTGTGAGCCGCTTCAAGAATCTCTTTGCGGATCATCCTCAACTGTATGTTCTTGGGAGCATGAATGAATTGGGGAAAGATTCAATGCAGTGGCACCGTGATACCGCCAGGAAACTTGGGTTGCCGGCCAATTCAAATATTTACCTCCTTGGAGATGGAGCTGAATGGATGCGCCAAGGCTTACAGGAATCCGGCCTTCCTGACGATGCTATCCACATCATGGACAACCTTGATGAGTTGCGCAGGGTTATCCACACTTTCACAGGGGCCGTCTTCCTAAAGGGAAGCCGTAGCTACGGACTTGAATCCCTTGTGCCGGAAGGAGCAAAGCCATGTTAAGCTACCTGGCTGATTTTGAAGGCCTTTGGGGACCGCTTCGCCTTTTCCGCTATATTTCCCTGCGGGCAATGGGTGGCGCAGGGACCGCCTTGATCGTCGGTATGGTGATTGCCCCACTGATCATCAACCGCCTGCGGGCAATCAAGGCGAAACAGATGATGCGCACGGCTGACCAAGTGGGCAAGCTGGCAGACCTTCATATCAAAAAGCAGGGAACCCCGACAATGGGCGGGTTGATTGTTTTTATCGCGGTCGTGACGAGCACACTCCTTTGGGCAAAGTGGAACATTTTCATCTTTACTGCCCTGACGGTCTACTCCGGTTTGACCGTGATCGGCTTTCTCGATGATTATTTGAAGATTTCCCGTCGCAACACGAAGGGCCTTCCAGGAAAACTCAAGCTCCTCGGTCAGGCCGTTCTCACCGTTTTCGCGCTGGGGATGCTGCTCTCAAGTCCGGACAGTGCGGATTTTGTGCGCCAGCTCTGGCTCCCGTTTTACAAGGCGCCGATTGTAGCGGTCATGCCGCTACCATTTCTCGTGATATTCCTCTTCTTCGTCCTCGCGGGATCCAGCAATGCGATCAATCTCACCGATGGGGTGGACGGCCTCGCCATTGGCTGCACGGTGACGGTTGCCATGGCTTACGGCCTGATGGCTTACGCCTCTGGAAACGCCATTTATGCGGATTATCTCCTGGTTCCCTTCATGCCCGGAACCGGAGAATTGACCGTTTTAACATCTGTCCTATGCGGGGCCTGCCTTGCATTTCTTTGGCATAATGCCCATCCGGCCGCCATTTTCATGGGGGATACGGGAAGCCTTGCCCTTGGCGGACTTATTGGCATCATTGCCTTCATGATTCTCCAGCCAATAACGCTTGTCATCATTGGCGGGATTTTTGTCATCGAGGCTCTCTCCGTCATCCTGCAGGTTGGATACTTCAAGTCTTCCCAAAAGCGCCTTTTCCGGATGTCCCCGATTCACCATCACTTTGAGCTCGGCGGTTGGGCTGAAACGCAGGTTGTGATCCGTTTCTGGATCCTTTCCCTCGTTTTCGCCGTCATTGGGCTGGCAACATTGAAACTAAGATGAGCCTCCTCGAAACCATTCCTGATCATTATCGCAAATTGCTGAAGTCGCCGGTCGGTATTCTTGGCGTTGGGGCAAGCGGGCAGGCAGTGACACAGCTGCTCGAGAAGCTGGGCGCGCACTACGTGATTTACGATGAGCGAACCGGTGAGGAAGGCGCTGTGACACACGCTTTCACTCCCGAGGAGGCCAAGCGTCACAAGCTGATCATCCACAGCCCGGCCTTCCGGTTGGACCATCCATGGATTGGCATTGCCGAGGGGGCAGGGTGCCATCTGGTCAGTGAAATCGACTTTGCCCAGCAGTTGCGCCGCGGACCGACCCTTGTCGTCACGGGAACCAATGGGAAAACCACCCTGCAGGAGTTTATCACATTCAGCCTGAAGCGTTCCGGGATCAGCGCGGTTGGTGCAGGGCAAAACCAGTACCCACTTTCGAGGCTTGCCGTCAGGCCTGAGCTGGACGGGGTGACGGCGGTGTGTGAGATTGGGCTTTCCTATGCTGTTCCGCTGAAGGAATTCCGGTTTGATGCGCTTTTCTGGACGAATTTCCACGAGGACCATGTCGAGGATCCAGCTACCCGGAAAGCGCTCTTCGAGCAGCTGATTCGGCTATCAAAGTTGAGTCCCAAAGCAGGATTGTATTTCGGGGACTCGGTATTTGAGACTGCTGCCGAACACGGGCTGGAGATGCCTTCCCGGGCTCGCCCCCTCACTCCGGAAGATTATCCCGACTGGGACCTTCCCTCAAGTTCAGCATTTGCCACCGACATCCACCGGCCCGCATTGGCACTATTTCGGCGATGGTGGCTGGAGAACGGACATTCGGATTCCCTCCTGAAGAGTGCGGCTGAAAGTTTTGAGGTGCGAGCCCATCGACTGCACTTGCTGTCCATTATTGGGAAAACACAGTTCTGGAATGACTCCAATGCCGGCAATTTTGCTGCCACGGAGGCGGCCCTGAAGAATTTTGGTGGGCCGGTCGTCTGGATTGGCGGGGGCCATTATCGCGGAGGGGATCTGCAAAGATTTATCAGCTCAATTGCTCCCTGTTTGCGTGGGGCGGTGGTCACGGGCGATGTAAATGCCCGGTTGCTCCCTGTTCTTCGTGAAAAAGGCGTGCCTTCATCCGGCTCGGGAGACCTCCGTAGTGCAGTTGAGGAGGCCTTCAACATGGCTGGTGGCGATGTGCCCATTGTCTTCAGTCCAGGCTTTGTTGCCGGCGAGGAGTATGAGAACGTAATTGAGCGTGGAATCTGCTATGAAAACGCGGTTTTAGGTTTGAAGCATCAGAGGGGGAGTGTCTAATTTCAACATACAGGAAACTATTATGAAAATCTGGTCCGTATTCAGTCTCGTTATTCTCTTTCATCTAGCAATCATCGGGTTGCTTTTTATCCAGCCAGGGTGCCAAAGCCGGGCTCAGGAAGAACCTGATCCAGCTATGACCGCCATGCCTCCATCTGCGGATTATTCAGCGCCACAACCCATGACTGAGCTGGATCCGGCTTTCAATGCGGGTGTTGCCCAACGCTCGGCTAGCGCAACTGGGCGGACGCTGAGCCAACCAACCCGTCCCACCACACCAACCCAGCGGGTTGAGTCGGACATGGGTCTGTTGCAGCCGGTTGATGAACCAGTGAGCGATTCCTTTTCTCTTCCTCCGGTCACGCGCAAGGTCAGCGTGCAGAAAGGGGACACCCTGAGTGGTATCGCCCGGAAGGAAGGCATTTCCCTGAATGAGCTTCTTTCAGCCAACGGATTGAGTAAAAACTCGACCATCTATGTCGGCCAGTCCCTCCTGATTCCAGAAAGCCGAAACGGGGAGGACGAGGCATCTGTTGAGACGGAATATGCCGGGAAGGAAATTAGCGTGCAGAAAGGTGATACCTTGAGTGCGATTGCCGCCCGTCACGGAACATCCGTCCGGATTATCAAGTCCCTCAACAATCTGAGCCGGGATACCATTTATGTCGGCCAGACCCTTATTGTTCCCGATTCAGTCCAAGGCAGTTCCACGGTGACTAGTTCTCCTGTTCAGACATCCTCGACAAGGACCTCCACGAGCGGCCTGAATACCTACACCGTGAAAGCGGGTGACACGCCCAGCGGAATTGCCCGTAAATACGGGATTTCCTCCAAGGAGCTGATGGCCGCGAACAACATAACTGATCCGCGAAGACTTTATGTCGGGCGGAATCTGGTCATTCCAAGCCAAGGTTCTGTCCAACCCGAACCGCTTCCTGTTGAGCAATCCTTACAGCCTGTCCAGACAGTGCCCACTCCGGCACCTACACGTAGTGATTCCATCACGACAACTCAGCCGCCTTTGGAAACCCGGACGGCTGAAGAGGACCCGATGGCAGCTCTTGAGGCCTTGGAAAATGAAGAACTTCCCTTTGTTGAGGTTGAAGAAGTAGGTCAGGGAGACAACCCACAGAATTGATGCAAGTCGCGGAAAGCCAGAGACTATGGAGTTACACGGTGGGTCGCCGCCTGCCTGTTGTCTTTCTCGGGCTCTCCGTCCTGTTTCTTAACGGCCTCGGATTGCTGGTGCTGTTGAGTATTGGCCGGGCCGACTCTTCCGGCCTCGGTGGCTATTTTTTCCGGCAATGCCTCTGGATGGGTATTGCCATGACAGCTTTTGCCTCGGCGCTTGTCTTTGACTATGAGAAATGGCGTCGTGGAGCCTGGTGGGTGGCAGCCGGTTCAGTTTTGCTACTTGTGCTTGTTCTTGTTCCCGGCATCGGGATGAAGATCAATGGCGCACGGCGGTGGATTGATATTGGCCCGATGAACATGCAGGTATCCGATGTCGCCAAAATTGGCTACATCCTGTGCCTTGCCCAATATTTCTCATTGATACAGCGTGAACGTAACACCCTTTTAAAGGGCTTTTTGGTTCCCCTTGCGATCATTGGGGCGTTTTTTGCTCTCATACTTGCCCAGCCTGATTTCGGGACCGCCTTTTTGTTTGCCGTTGTCGGAGGCGCTCTTCTTTTCCTTGCCGGTGTTTCACTGAAGTACCTGATCCCAACATCCATTCTGGGTGGTGGATTGTTTGCCTTTGCTATCTCGCAGGACCCTGTTCGTCTTGGGCGGATCCTTTCCTTCATGGATGTGGAAGGCAACCGCAGTGAAGGAGCATACCAATTGTGGCAGGGCATCATCGGATTCGGCGTTGGCGGAGTGAATGGCGTCGGCCTTGGTAACGGGCGTCAACAATTCGCCTTTTTGCCGGAGGCGCACACAGATTTTATTTTTCCAATCATCGGTGAGGAGCTTGGGCTGATCTTCACTTTGTCGGTGGTCCTCGCTTTTTCGATTTTCTTCATGGTCACCTGGCATCAGCTGCAGAAATCCCCGAATCTCTACCAGTTTCTTCTCGTCTGTGGCTCGCTACTTTTCATCACCCTTCAAGCGATGATCAACATGGGTGTCTCAACTGGATGTCTTCCGACAAAAGGCATGTCACTCCCGTTTATCAGTTACGGGGGATCCAACCTGGTCGTGACCTACTTCCTCTTCGGCATTATTTGCCGAAGCATCTGGAGATGGAACGATCCTCCGCGCATCGAACCCCGGGAGATCCGGTAGCAGGTATGGCACTACCGGTTTACATCGTATGTGGTGGAACAGGCGGGCATCTGGCCCCCGGAATCGCCACGGCCCAGCGCTTGATTCGTGCGGGAATCTCCGTCGAGTTGGTGGTCAGTGAAAAGGAAGTGGACAGCCGCCTCCTGGAATCCTATCCGGACCTCAACTACCGCCGGGTCAAGGGGGCGCCATTCCGGCTCAGCCCGAAGGGGCTGTTTCTTTTTGTCCTGCATAACACGCGCAGTTTCATTTCGGGATTTCAATATCTGCGGAAAAATCCACCGGCTATGATTCTCGCCTTTGGAGGCTTCATCAGCGTGAGTTATGTCATTGCTGCCTGGCTATTGAAGGTGCCGATTGTCCTGCATGAGGCAAACCGTGTTGTGGGTCGATCGATCCGGTTTCTTTCGGGAATGGCGGACACGGTCTTTCTTCCTGACGGAGTCAGCCTTGCCGGGATTGAGGCTAGGCGAATTCGCCGGCTTGGGATGCCTCTCCGCGAGGAAGTGAAGCATGTTTCCAAAGAGACGATTCGCAGAGAGATGGACATTCCACATCATGCGAAAGTGCTCGTCGTCGTTGGTGGCAGCCAAGGGGCCAAGGCGCTCAACGACTGGGTTGAGGAAACGCACAAGTCTCTCGCATCAGACGGAATTTGGATAATACTGGTCACGGGTCCCGGCAAGAACCAGATGCCGGAGCTCAAGGTCCTTCAATCGGACATGGGTGTTGACGTGGAGATTCGTACATTTGCTTTTCATCGCTCCCTGCATGAGCTTTTCAGTTGTGCGGATGTAGTTCTCAGCCGGGCCGGAGCAGGGACCGTGGCCGAGTTGGTCTGCTGTCTGGCACCAAGTATCCTTGTCCCTTTTCCGTATGCCGCGGATGATCATCAACTGGCTAATGCGCAGGATCTTGAGCGCCGGGGAGGATGCATTGTCATTGACCAGAAAAATTCCTCCAATCTTTACAGGGAGGTCCTCGACCTGATCTTCAATGATTGGTTGCTTGGGCGCATGCGCCAGAATTTACGTCGGCTGAATCATGGAGACGCCGCCGAGAATTTGACCAAACAACTTATTGAAAGCTATTATCCCGGTCATCTCCGGGCAACTGCGGTGGAAAACAGCACCGAAGCAAAGGAGGCGGTGAATGGATAGGAAGGCCTCTATCGAGACAGCCGGATTACGAATTGCCGTGCTCTGCGGTGGTACGGGAACAGAGCGTGAGGTATCACTCGTTTCCGGTCAATCAGTTGAAGCGGCAATCACCGGCCTTGGTCTATCCTGCGACCTGTTTGATTTATCTGCCAATACGCTTCCGGATTCACTGGACCCCACTCGCCATCTGGTCCTTCCCCTGGTGCATGGAGCCTTCGGTGAAGACGGTTGCCTGAGTGCGATGCTCGAGGATGCCGGATTTGCGTATGCGGGATGCGACATGGCATCCAGCGCCCTCTGCTTTGACAAGTTTGCCTGCAAGGCTGTTGCGGCCCGCATTGGAATTCCCGTTGCGGAGGATTTTCTTCTCCTCCCGGGCGAACCTGTGCCATTTGAAAATCTAGCAGCCCGACTGGGACAAAAAATGATCATCAAGCCGCGACTGGATGGCAGCAGTGTTGGATTGCATCTGGTCCATGATAAATCCGGTTTTGAATCCCTTGCTGATGAACTTTCCAGTCGCGATTACCTTGCGGAAAGTTTCCTTGAGGGTCACGACCTGACCATTGGTATCCTGAATGGAAAACCCCTTGGCGTGGTAGCGGTTTTTCCGGATGGGGGATTATACGATTACGAACATAAATACACCTCCGGGCTTAGCCGTTATGAGGTGCCCGCAGAAATCGAGGATGCCCAGAGAGTTCGCCTGGAGGATTGGTCAGCACGGTTATTCCATGCCTGCGGTTGCCGCGATCTTGCCCGTGTGGATTTCCGGCTTGGGGGAAACGGCGAACTCCTTTTTCTTGAAATCAATACGCTCCCTGGAATGACACCGACCAGCCTACTACCAAAATCAGCCAGCTGTCTTGGGTTCACTTTTGAATCACTTGTTCTTGAATGGATTGGGTTTGCCCTTGATCGAAAACAGGGAAGGAGGAGCGATTGATGGCCCGTCAGAAAAAGCCCCAAGGCACCTCATGGAGGAAAATCCAGCAAGGAACCCGGCGTACCAACAAAACCAAGGCCTCCAGGCAGCGCCAACTGGTGATTATTTTCCGAGCCGCCTTGGCGGTCCTGCTCTTGGCGGCAATCGTTGTCGGTGTTCTGGGTATCCGGTATTTTTTCACGGTTTCCCAAACTGCCACTATTCAGGGAGTGCCCCTTTCGGTGGATCTCGTCTTCAAGTCTGATGGTGTTTTGAGTGAGCAATGGTTCATCGAGAAATTCGCTGATGAGCTGCAGGAGGATGCCCGACAGATTGATGTGGGCCAGATCAAGGAGGAGTTGGAAGCTTCTGGGCAGATTGCTTCGGCCGTGGTAGCCGTCGCCCTTCCATCAACCATGACAGTGGAGGTTTCCGAGCGAAACCCCATCCTGCGTATCCGCATTCGCGATGAAAACGGTGAGCCTCTCGTTCTTCTCCTGGCCCGTGACGGGTCGTTGTATCGTGGATTTGGATATCCGACTGATGCCCTTCGCGGATTACCCGGTGCAACGGGATTGAAAATTCGTCGGAAAGGTGACGGATACATGCCGGTAGAGGGAATTGAATCCGTCGCGCGCCTGCTTGAGTACGCGAAGGAAACGCTTCCTGCAGTCTCCCGGCATTGGCGCGTCGTCGACCTTGGCGATTGGAATACGGAGGACGGTTATCGCCCATCTTTGGTGAGGATCAAGAGCGCCCACATCGAGGAATTGGTCTTTTCTGTAAACGGCATCGAGGAGCAAATCGAGCGGCTGGCGGGAATTCTTGAACATACACAACGCTACCAAATGGGACAACCGGTCTTCATTGACTTGTCTTACGGGGAAGAAGCTATTATCCGCTACAAATAAATATCTGAAACGGGAACGATAAAGGACATGAGTCGGTCAAAAATAGTCGGAGCAATTGAAATAGGAACTTCAAAGGTGGTCGTCCTGGTGGCGGAAATGTCGGAAGGCAGAATGATGAACATCATCGGTCGCGGCCAATCCACGAATGTGGGGATGAAGAAGGGCCAGATCATGGATATCCGGAGCGTCAGCGATTGTACACATGCCGCCATTCTTGCCGCTGAACGATCCGCTGGAACCCAGATTGAGCATGTCTATTTATCCCTTACCGGGAGCCATTTGTGGGGATTCCGGCATCCGGGAGCAACGAGTATCAGCAGCAGTGAGAATTTGGTTTCCCGTAACGATATCCTGCGAGCAGTCGAAAACGCCAGAAACAAGGCCCTTGAACCGGGTGAAGTGTATATTCACCATATCCGCAATGGCTTTCTCCTCGACGGGACGCCGGTGGACAATCCCCTGGGGCGCAGTGGGTCACACCTTGAAGTTCAATACTGGCATGTCGTTGCTGACGAGCGTCAGGTCAAGGACAGCATCAATGTAATCAACGGCTTTGGACTTGATGTGAATGACATTGTCGTGTCGGCCTTGGCCTCCGGAACCTTGCTTGCAACGGAGGAGGAGAAACGCATGGGCGTCCTTGTCGTTGATATCGGCAAAGGGACGACTGATTACGTACTTTATCGTGGACGGCGGGCTGTTCAGACAGGTGTCATTCCCGTCGGTGGCGACCATGTAACCAATGATCTCAGTCTCGGGCTCCGGGTAAAAAGCAAGTTGGCGGAAGGATTGAAGAAGCGCTCTGCCAAGGCAATTATCCAGAAAGAAGACCGGACCCAGAAAGTTCCACTGGTTGGTGACTTGAGCATCGGGGACAGCTTTCATTCGCAACTTTCCATCAACAAGATTACGCATGCACGCCTTGAGGAATTGTTTATCATCCTCAAAAACAAACTCGGCAGCGCCCTCACGCGAAAAAATCTTCCGGGGGGTGTGATCCTGACGGGTGGTGTTTCAAAAACGGCCCAGATTGCTGAACTGGCTGAGCTCACCCTCGATGTTCCGGTCAGTCTTGGGACAAGTCCCTCCTGGGTGCAACATGAGGAGCTGCGGCAGCCTGAATATGCCACCGTGCTTGGACTCCTCTACAATGCCCTGCATGACCAACAGGCGGAAGAGCGCGACAAAGGCGCCAAGCCACAGACCAAGTGGCTCAAGAAAATGACAGGATTTTTTGGATAACCCCAAACCAGGCCGAACTATGGAACAACCCGGATTTTTTCCCGAACAGGACCCGCTCGTCGACGACCAGTTGCCGGACGGAGGCTTGCGAATCAAAATTATTGGTGTTGGCGGAGCTGGAACAAATGCCGTTGACCGCATCAAGCTGGAGGATCTTGAACAAGTCCACCTGACGGTTGTTGATACCGACAGCCAGGTTCTTTCTTCCTCACCGGTCGAGGAGTCCTTCCTCCTTGGCAAGACGGTCACATTGGGCAAGAGCTCCGGTGGCTCGGTGGAAAAAGGGCGCATGGCGGCCGAGGCGGACCGGGAATTCCTGCAGCGCCTCATTAAAGGGGTCGATCTTGTCTTCATCCTTTCCGGATTAGGGGGTGGAACCGGGAGCGGGGCCGCCCCCGTGCTGGCCGATCTTGCCGCCGAGGAGGGCGCCCTTGTAATTGCTTTTGTCGCCATGCCCTTCCAGCGCGAAGGCAATGCCCGCGGTGAACGCGCCCGAAACGCCTTGGAAACCCTTCAGAAAAGTTGTCATGCGGTGATTTCCCTTCCCAACGATTTGATTTTCAAGCAAGTCGATGATTCTGCCACCTTGATGGAGGCGTTTGCCATGGCTGACAAGTGGATCAAACTCGGGGTGCACTCGATCTGGTCGATGCTCTTCAATACTGGGCTCATCAACGTCGACTTTTCCACCCTGCAAAGCGCGCTTGCTCAACCAGGCGGCAAAACGCTTTTCGGCACGGGCTATGGCAAAGGGGACGATCTCGTGGAGCAGGCTCTCGACGACCTTCTCAATTGCCCCCTTTTGCATCTGCCCGATTCAGGTTTTGTGAAGGACACCGATCAGCTGATTGTGAACCTGACCGGTGGGCCCGACCTGACAATGGCGATGGTCAACAAGGTCATGGATGCTGTTTCAGAGAAGTTTGGTTGCCGCAATTCCATTGTCATGGGGGCCTCGATCGATGGCAGCTTCTATAATCAGCTCCGCATTACCGTCATGGGGACACTCCGGCGGGTCCCCTCTGTAAAAGGGTACGACCCTGTTCCGTCCGCCAGCATTCCTCCGAATGAGCCGGTGGCTCCGCCCTTGAAACGTCCCGCTCCCGAGCTCGAGCTCAGTCTCCCTCCGGATATCGGCCGGAAACAGCAGGAGGAATTTGCTTTTCCCCGTCCGGAAGACAACCGCGGCGTCTTCGAAAAAACCGGCCGTAACATTTACGAGGGAGATGACCTCGATATTCCGACCTATCTCCGCCGGGAAATTAAGATTCCTCGTGGATAATTGTTAACTAAGAAATAATTCTAATTAACAATTGCCAACCAGCCCAATATCCATCGGATGTGGGGCATGGAAAATTGGAAAAGGACAAGCCCTGAGACAAAGGGTTTTCTCATAGCATTGGTGCTGATGACTCAGGCTGTGGCGTGGAGTGATCCAGTGGTGGAGCTGACCGCATTTCCGGTTTATGCCGGTTCAAGCCTTGCTGGCCCGGATCAGGTTGTTGGCCAGCTGAGCGAACGCATGGAACGGGAAGTCCGGGTGGATCTGCAAAGCCGCGGCGGTTCGCGCTATCAGAACGACATCTCCATCCGCGGAGGAATTTTTGAAGGAACCGGCCTCATGGTTGGTGGCCTGTCCCTTTTTGATCCCCAGACGGGGCACTACTTTTCGGAAATCCCCCTGGATCCGGCTTTTTTCAGTGGGGCGCAACTGTATACCGGGGTGAATAACGCGCTGAACGGTTTCAACTCGACGGCCGGTAGCATTGACTGGAGCTGGGCCGCCATTGAACCGGGGGGACGGCTGAGTTTCAGTCTTGGATCAGACAACCAATGGGGCCTTTCGGCCGTGGTGAGCGAGGAACTGGATGAAAGGACGGGTCTGCAACTGGCGGTTGGCCGTGAATCTGGTGATGGCAGTGTCCAGTTCGGGGATTTTGACCTGACCCGGGTCAGTGGCAGGATCGAGTGGAAATTGGGATCAGGCACCTTGCGGATATTTGGAGGGTACGTGGACAAGTTTTATGGTTGGCCGAGCATGTATACTGGGATTTCCAGCCTGAATGAAACGGACCATTATCAAGTAAGCCTCGTTGGCTGGCAGTATGAGACCCGTGGTGACCGAAGCTTTCACCGGATAGGTGGATACTGGCGCATGCTGGACGATGATTACGAATTCAACCGGAGCGCCCCGAACAAGTTCTTCGAGCACGAGACGGAAGTATTCAGCCTGCAGGGCGACGGGGCCTTTTCGACTGCCGTGGTGGATTTCATTTACCGGTGGACCCTCGTCAAGGATGACCTGATAAGCAGTACAAGCCTCGTCAATGGCAGTTTTTCAAAGCGTGAATACGGGGAGTTGGCCCTTTTGGGGCAGCGACGGATTGGGACAGATTTTGGGGAACTGACCCTTTACGGTGGCATGGGGATTGAAAGCAGTGACCAAGACTCCACAGTCGGCTCTCCTCAAGCGGGCGCTCGATTAAGTGGATCACTGGAAGACGGTTCATGGACTTTGTACGCTGAATATTCAGAGAGTAGTCAGGTTCCGGGTTACACCGTCCTGAATTCCGGACCGAGTGGCCTGTTCGGGGGCAATCCTGATCTAGGAAGGGAACATGCGGAAACGATTGAGGCCGGCTTTCATGCACAGCAGGGAAATATTGCGGGTAAGCTGGTCCTGTTCCAGCGCAGGGATTCCAATCTGGTCGATTGGGTCTTTTCATCAGCCTCCCCGAATGCCCGTCAGGCGGCCCCTGTGGATATTACCGTGGAGGGCATCGAGGCCTGGCTGAGCTGGAGTGCCGGGACGACGCGTCTTGATCTGGGTTACGCCTATCTGGACAAGGAATCCACCTACGCGAGTAACCTGGTCGATCCAGCCAGCTTCTATGCCTTGAATTATGCCCGTCATCGCCTGCTGGCTTCAGCGGAGAAGGAATTATTCAAGGGGCTCTCGGTGCGTGCCGAAGTGGAATACCGGGAGCATCCTTCAAACGCTCTGCGCGCTGGGGGGGATGAGGCCTTTCGCCTGCACCTGCAGGCAGATTGGGATAACTTTTTCCACAAAGACTGGCGGCTCGTTGTTCGATTGGACAACTTGACCGACGAGAAGTTCCAGCCGATCCCCGGTACGCCTGGACCGGGACGGGAAGGGCGGGCAACGCTCAGCTACTCTTGGTAGCTTGTCGACGGCTGGCCCATTCGGCCCAGCCAAGGGCGATCAACAATATAGCCAGTCCGGGAAGCAGGCTGGCCAGATTGGCCTGTTCCCGGAAGAGGTTGATGGAAATCAGGATGGCCACAGGAATCTTGAGGTTGTTGAAGACGGCCAGGGTGGCTGGGTTGACGCGTGCCGCCCCGGCATTCCAGAGGAAAAAGCCGAGTCCGGAAGCAATTGCCCCGAGGTAGAGCAAAGCACCCCATTGGGATCCCGATAGCTGGGCCAGCTCATGTACGGGATTCTGGAGAAGAGCAAAAGGCAGGGCAGCGAGTACGCCCCCCAGATAAAGAAGGGCATATCCGTCGGTGTCGCGTGCAGTTGGCTGCTTTGCACGGATTTGTCGCCAGGCAATCTGGCCCGAGGCAAAACAGAGGTTGGCCAACTGCATGAGGAGGATTCCGGGCCATTTTGCCGGAATGGCCTGCGGCTGGAAAATCCACAGCGCACCCATGACGGCAAGGATTGAAGTCCACCAGAACCATCCCGGGGGTAGTTGTCTTTTCACTACAGCATGGGCAAGTACAACGTACAAGGGCGTGAAAATAGTCAGAAGGGCGACCTCATATCCAGTCAGCCATGTGAAGGCGTTGAAGAGGGCGACATACATCAGTCCATACTGGACTGCGCCGGTGAAGATCAGCCTGATATTGGGCTGCGTCCAGCGGAGGTAAGGCCGCTTGAGAAAAGGAATAAAGCAAGGGAGGGCGATCAGGAGCCTTGTGCAGGCGAGAGTAGCCCCGCTGAGGTCTGAGAATTCTGACTTGACCAGCCCAAAGGAGAAGCCCCAGAGAATCGAAACGGCGAGCAGGTACCACATGGCCAGTAGCTATCTCAACTGGAAGCGGTCTTTGCCCTGGCAGCCGCCCGCTGGCTCAACTGTTGCATATGCAGGTAGAGCTCCCGACTGACCCAGGCATCGGTTGCCGCGTATTGGATCTGAATATCGGTGAGCGTATTCTTGGCCCAATTGGAAACCTGGGCGCGCTTTGAGATGCGAAAACCCAGAAGCAGGGCGGCAAGGCTTCGCAGACCGGTGTTGAGGATACCAGCTTGCGTGCTCAAGGTGGCGATCTCGACAAATCCTCCCGGAGTAAAATCCTGCAGTTCCTGAAGCTTCTTGATGTCATCGGCAATGGCGACCCCGGCTTTGATGATTTCTTCATCAGCAAGGATTTCCCAGAGGGCATCAAGACTGGCAAAGTTACTGATCTGAAAGAGCCAGATATGATGTTCCCCGCCCAATTGGATCAGGGAAGCCGGATAATTCTGGCCCTTCTTGAAAGATGGTCGGGACTCCGTATCGAAGCCGAGGATCTTTTCCTTACGCAGTTCTTTCAGCGCCTTGGCCAGTTTCTCATCGTCGTCGACGATGGTAATCGGACCCTCGTATGCGTTAAGGGGCAGGTCGTTGATTTCCTCTTTAGTGATCTTGATGGCGGGGGACATTTGCTCGTTGGTATTCGCGATTTATCGCTATGGGACCCAGTAATGGGAGCTCTCCGAAAAATGCAAGGTTCAGCGCTTCAACTCGCTTGATTTTTCCAATTTAAGAGGGCTTCACGGATATTCCGGGGCAGGTCGATCCCCTCGAGTTCGCCATCATGGGCCTTTTTCGCACAGGCAGTGACCATGGTGCCAGTTGCACAGCGGCGGCCTTTTGCATTCAGGAAAACGAACCGGTAATGGATTCTCGCCGAGTCGATCTCCTCAATTTCCAATTCCACACGTACCTGCTCGTCGAATTTGAGCGGTCTCCGGAACCGGCATTGGCAGTCTACCCGCGGAAAGCCGAAAAAATTGTCTCCTTCCTGCCAAAGCAGGGAAAGCCCCAATTCACGGAATAATTCCGCCTCGGCGGCTTCCATCAGCTTGAAATAGTTGGAGAAATGGATAATTCCCGCCGCGTCTGTCTGGGAGAACTCAACGCGACGCTCAATTGTGAGCGGACAGGATACAGAACTCATATCAGGGAGTGTGTCCCTGCTTGCTGGAGAGGCAAGAGTGGTCTTTTGTGGCAAAATTCCCTTCAAAGCTTGATCCGCGCGGCGGGGTGTTAGTAAATGGAGGTTTCATTGTGTCCTTATGATCCACCGCACCCCTCAACGCAGCTACACGCCCAACACCATGGAAACCTGGTTTGAGCGCCTGAACCGTGATTGGGAGAATTTCTTTACCGAGAAGGAACTGCGCTGGGGTAGGAATTATTACCGGACCAGCGAAGTGCGTTCGACTGAGCTACTACCGAAGAGTGCGATTATCCATTTCAAGCAGGGTAAGGAACCGCTGTATGTCATTGTTGACTGGGATGAATCGGGGCCCAGTTTCCGGGAGTCTCATCCTGATGTGGCCCCCGGTCATGGCCTGGCCGTGGCCGGGATGTATGAACTTGAGGAGTTCATCGCGGACGAGCTTCCGCCGGTGACGGAGACCGAGAAGGGACAGCACGATCGATTGGAGAACAATGGTGAGGGACCGAAGCCTTTTGAGCGCCCGATCGAGCAGCCCAAAAAGACAGACAAAACCGGCCGCAGACTTCGGGTGCGCCTGACAACACGCACCGACGGCTTATGGCTGGAGTCGGGATGGAAAGGCAAGGAGGACAAGATTGACTGGTCTAAATTTTCCCTGCGAGAGCTCACCAGTTGGGAACGAGAACAATTGATTGGATACACTGCGAGGGCACACCGTTGCGGTTTCCGACCGGGAGATCGCGAGGGGACTTACCGCCTGCAGGAACCCGAGGTCATTGAGCGGTTTTTCCTTCGTGAGATAAGCGAATGGAAACGTCGTTACGGATTGGTCGAAGGCGAGGGTGTCGCTGCGTGGAAACGGGGGCTTGCCCTCGTACGGCCCTCCATCGATGTGAAAGCGGATGGGATTCAGAGCCGTTTCCGGTTCGATTTTTCCCACCGTGGAACTTCCGTCTCCGAGGAGATTCGCCAGCAGCTTTTCCGGCATCCCGGGCATGTTCATTTTGTCCCTGGTGAGGGGATTTTCAAAGTTGATCCGGGCTCGCTGGGAAGCGTCCATGAATGGAAATCGCTTCTTCCGTCGGAAGGTGAGGGGATTCTTCCCCGTTATCTTCTTTTCACGTTTGCCCGTGATCCGAATGTTGATTTGCGACTATCGCGGGAAGTGGCCCGATGGCGGCGCCAGCTGGAGGAGGCCAGCGAGGGACTTGAGGAAGTGGAACTTCCAGACTATCTCCGGCCGTATCAGAAGGAGGGCGTTTCATGGTTGAGAAAACTGGAGGCGGCTGGTTGTCATACACTTCTTGCCGATGAAATGGGGCTTGGGAAAACCCTGCAGATCCTCACTTACCTCAACGCCCAGGATGCCCTCGGGGAAAAGCCCGTGATGGTAGTCTGCCCGGCGAGTGTGGTCCCGGTCTGGCAGGCTGAGGTGGAACGCTTCTTTCCGGGAACCCCGATCAGGATTCTTTCCAGGACAAACCCTCTTGATGCCGATTCGCCCGCCCTCTGGATTTGTAGTTACACACAACTACGTCGCAACAAGCATCAACTGGAGGAGATTGAGTTTGCCTATGCCATTCTCGACGAGGCCCAGAGCATCAAGAATCCGGATGCAAAAGTGACCCATGCCTGTTTTGCCATTCGCAGCCGTCAGCGCATTGCCCTGACGGGAACACCAATGGAAAACCGTCCCCTTGATCTCTGGACACTTTTCCGGTTTCTGATGCCCGGCTTTCTCGGGAGCCGACGCCAGTTTGAAGATCTCGTGAAGCTTGACGAAACCTTCCTGCCTCGCCTGCGTACGCAGATCACACCCTTCGTCCTGCGAAGGACCAAGCTTGCCGTGGCGAGTGACTTGCCGCCGAAGGTGGAGTTTGACTGGATCTGCCCACTCACATCGCAGCAACGCCGCTTCTACGAGGAACTCACCAAGGGGGCTTCCGGGGAGTTCAAGGATGGCCTCTCAACGGCTCTCAAGCACAAGCGGATGCACCTTTTCAGTCTTCTGACACGCCTGCGCCAGGCCTGTTGCGATCCATCCCTGCTTCCTGACCATAGTGACCACTGGACGCACAGCGGGAAGCTGATGAGCCTGATCGGACGCTTGGAAGAAGCCTTTGAGGGCGGGTCAAAAGTCGTCATCTTCAGCCAGTTTGTACAGTTTCTCCGCCGGGCCCGGATCGCCGTCAAATCAGAATATCCGCATATTCCGCAAATGGAGCTGACCGGGTCGACACTCGATCGGGAGCAACCTGTGAAACGCTTCCGAGAAGCGGATGGTGCGGCCGTATTTTTTGTCAGCCTCCGGGCTGGTGGCACGGGCCTCAACCTGCAGACGGCTGATTACGTTTTCCTTCTGGACCCCTGGTGGAATCCAGCTGTGGAAGCCCAAGCGATCGACCGGGTTCACCGGATTGGCCAGAAAAAGCGGGTCATTGTCTACCGTATGATCACAAAGGGCACGATCGAGGAGCGAATAGAGCGCCTCAAGCACGACAAGGGCCAGTTGTTTGAGGATCTGCTCTCGGACATGGATGCGCCTGTCGACATCTTCAAGCAATTTGGAAGCTTGCAGGATTTGATTGCGCTTGAGGACGAACCCCTGAGATAGCGGCTTCTTATACCGGTTACCGCCTAAAACTCTACTGCGGCGATCGTGTAGTTGTCGGGTGAGCCGGCAACTTCAATCCTGAAAGTCAGGGTCTGGCAGATACTCTCGAGTGATTCCCTGACCTCGAGTGATTCCCTCAAGGATTCCTCATCGAGGGCCTTGGTCACTCCGTCTGTTAAGAGAAAAAGACGATCGCCTTCCTGTATTTTAAATTCCGCTACCTGCGGATCGATGTACAAGTCCTGGCCGATGCATTGTGTCAGCGTATGGTGGGCGGAGGCTGGAATTGCCTCGCAAGCCTCCTCAAACTGGCTCGCGATCATGCGGGCAGCGACGGTGTGTTCAACAGTGATCAAGTGAGCCTTATCGTTTGTCACGAGGTAAGCCGCCGAATCACCGATGTGAACCAACTCCAGGATTTCTTCTTCCGCCTTGTATCGGCCGATAGTCAGGGTTGTTCCGAATCCCGACTCATCTATTTCATATCCCACCTTGCGGGATTCCTCATTGATGATGCCAATGGCCATTTCAAGGGTCATTTGAGGATGCTCTCGCAATTGGCGCTTGAGAATATCGAGGGCCAGTTTGCTGGCTCGATCCCCATTCGGGAGGCCGCCCAATCCATCTGCCACAGCAAACAATCCCATCGCTGGGTCTACGAGGTAGCTGTCCTGGTTCTCACGGCGAACGGACCCTGTTTCAGTCAGGCCGAAGGAGGCTTTAATCATGATTTAATCCTACCTGAGGTAGGCTGTGAGGCAAATGCAAAGCTGACAAAATGATCAAGCCACCAAGGCTCAGGAGATCCGTTTGTATTGACTATGTGGAAGGACATCCAAAAAGAGCCTCCCATACGGTTTTGAGAGAATCCGGGAGTCGAGAATCGCCAGTCGGCCCTCATCGGTCTGGTTTCGGATAAGTCGCCCGAGGCCTTGACGGAATTTGACCAATGCCGCTGGCAGGGTGAGCTCGGAGAATGCACTGCGGCCTTCCTCACGGCATTTCTCACCCCTTGCCTCGGCAATGGGATGGGAGGGATTTTCGAATGGGAGGCGGGTGATGATGACCTGCGAAAGCGCGGGTCCGGGCACATCGACGCCGGTCCAGAAGGAATCGGTGCCAAGTAGAATGCCATTGCCCGTTTCGCGGAAGGCGGTGAGCAATTCCGATCGTCCCATTCCGGTTCCCTGGCTGAATAGCGGCCGGCCAAGGCGGCTGCACTGGGGACGAAGACCTTTGTCAACAGCCAGAAGATCGCGATAACTCGTGAACAGGACAAGTGATCCGCCTTTCACTTCACAGGCCAGCCGGAGAATTTCCTTTTCAAGGAATTTCGTGTTCAGGCTACCGTCCTCGGAGGAGGGGCCCGGAGCCCCTTCATGGATGAGGATTTCCATCTGTAGAGGATAATCGAAAGGCGAGGCAACCTGCTCTGAATCAGCCTCGGGCGCCCCCACCTTTCGCTTGAAGGAGTCCATGTCCGGACCTTCGGCCAAGGTTGCGCTCGTCAGGAGCAGTCCAGTATTTCGCTCAAAGAGCCGTTCACGCAATGGGCCGGCCACTTCAAGCGGCGCCGACCTCAAATGCACGCGCTTGCCCTGCTGTCCGGTACCCTCAATCCAGTAGACGGATTCCGGATCGCTGATCTGAAGAGCCTCGTTAATGCCCTCGCGATAAGCCTGCAACCTGCGTCGGACTCCCTCTAGTTCATCCCGCTCGGCACCTTCTTCCATACGGCTTTCGCATTTGCAGATGCCGTGGATGAGGTCTCTCAAGGGAATATCCAAGGAATTCTCGTGCCAATCCGCGACGCGCAGGCGGAACGGGCGTCCGGCCCCGAGATGCTCCTGCTTTACAGATTCAAAAAAGCCCTCCACCTCATCGGTAAGGATCATGACCTGGCTACGAAGGCCCGGGTCTCCGTTTTTCACCAGCAGCCCACGGGACTTCCGCTTGTGCGGATGATAGAGTTTGAGCAATTGCCGCCTCAGACCGAGGCCGCTGATTTGCAGGCCGAAATACTCGGTGGCAATAGCCGGGAGGGTATGGGCTTCATCAATCACCATGAAATCCTCGGGAAAGAGGATTCCGGGAACATCCCCGGTCGGGAAGTGGCCTGCCGCCAAAAGGGCAAACAGCAGGCTGTGATTCACGATAATCAGGTTGCTGTCCCTGACGGCTTCCCGCGCCTTGCGGAAGAAACAGCTTTTGGGGGAACAATTCCTTGGGTTGCAGGAATGTCCGTCTGCCTGGACCCAGTCCCAGACCTCCGGAAGTGGTTCCGGGCTCAGTTCCTGACGCAAACCGGTGGTGGTTGTCTGTGCCCAGTCGGCAATGCGCTCGAGCTCCTTCTGCTCATTTGAGGGAAAAAGCTCTGTGCGGGTCTTGAGGGCCTGTTTCAGGCGCGTTCCACAGAGGTAGTTGCCACGCCCGAGGAGTACTGCGTGACGAAATTTCGCAAAATGCGCCAGAATGGGATCACTCTGGAACAGCTTCCGGCAGAGTGACAGGTCTTTAGTCTCAATCTGTTCCTGCAAGGCGATCGTATGGGTGGAGACGACGAGCGGTCGTTCGGCCGATACGGCCTGCATGATACCCGGGATCAGGTAGGCAAGGCTCTTCCCGACGCCTGTGCCGGCCTCAAAGAAAACGGGCTGGTCCCTTTGCCACGCCTCCAGCGTCCGTAGCGCCATTTGCTCCTGCTGCGGACGGTGTTCCAGCTGCATCTTCTTTTGGAGGGTGCCCTCCTTTTTGAAAATACGGGCAACGGCCTCCCAAGTCTCCTGTGCGGGGATTTTCGCTACAGATCCTTCCAGAAAAGCATCATTCAGCCCGATCATGTCAGGATGATGCGGGGACAGTGGGATTCGCGGCAATGGCAAAAAGCACATAAAAAGGTTTTTCCAATTGCCAATTGGCATGGCACTCGACAAATCTCAGGCATGGTTGCTGACTGGATTCAAAAGCTTTTAATCCTGCAAGATCGGGATACTCGCTGTGATTCCATTCGTCGACAACTGGATGATATCCCACGGGAAATCCAAAAAGAGGAGGTGGCCATCGGCCAGCTTGAGTTTGCGCTGGCCGAAAAGGAGAATGGGCTGAAAGCCTTGGAAGTGCGCCGGCTCGAACTTGAGGGAGATGTCGCTGAAGCGGAGGAGCATATCATCAAGTACAAGACCCAGCAGATGCAGGTCAAAAAGAACGAGGAATTCACGGCCCTCGAAAACGAGATCAAGAACCTGCAATCATCCATTTCAGATCTGGAGGATAAGGAGCTCCAGGTCCTTGAGGATATCGAGCTGTATCAATCCGAGCTGGAGAAATTGAGCCAGTTGACCAAGGAGCAAAAGCACACCCTCGAGGCGCATATCCAGTTACTGAAGGACAATTTTACCTCCTTCCAATCCGAATTGAAAGCTGCCGGTGAGGCAGTTGAAGCTTGTGCGAAGGAGGTGGATGAATCTGTTCTCCAGCAATACAAGTACGTCAAGGGGCAGGTGAAGCGCCCACCCGTTGTCGTGCAGTTGGAGGATGGCCGTTGCCAGGGATGTCACCTCAAGGTATCTGGCGATATCGAGTCCACTACCCGGCGGGGGAAGGAACTTGTCCGCTGCGACAGTTGCGGCCGAATCCTTTACTTTGACCGGTAGGCGCAGGTTCACGGGTTTCCCTGTGGGATTTACAAAAACAGGGCATTGACTTCGGGACTCTGCATGATTTATAGACCCTATTCGATGAACTTATCTATCTTGTCTTTCATCGGTGTCAGGGGCAGGGCAGTTTTTCGAGGGGTAGCAGCCTTTCTGACCATAGGGCTGTCTTCTTCCTACGGATTCAACTGGGTGGACTACCTGCCTTTGGTCTCATTTAACCAATGGGTCATGACCTCTGAATCGACCGAACCGCTCCGGGTTGAGTCGATCGGCGGTCCCTTCTTCCGGACCTCCTTCAAGGATATTGACCGGGATTACCGGGACCAGTTTCAACTGACCCCGGATGGTCTGCATTGGGTGAATGCCTACTGGTTGGATGGAGGAGGCCAAAGCCTTTTTGTAGATTTCGGCTTGCCGGGTGTCCCCTTGTGTCCTCTGGGATTGACCGAAGGTGTTGTCGTGCCGTTTTCCGGATCTGCCAGTGGCACGGTGAATCCCGGGTCAATTCCGGTCACCTGCACTTTTAGCGGTGATGTGTTTTTCGCCAGGTTTGAGAGACGTTTGGTGGCAAATACGGTCATTCCGGTGGCGATTGTGAAGATTGACGTCCAAATGACGGTGGATGATGGTACCTCAACCATTTTCACGCGTGAGATTTCGACGACCTATGCGATCTTATACGGCTATGGTCCGGTGGGGGTGGAAAATTCCAGTTCAGATCCAGTCTGGTCCTATGTCTGGGAACTCGGTGACTTTGGTGGAGCTCTTCCAACCTACGGCAGTGGTTACTGGTCGACCGTTCCGCCGGATCCGCGCACTGGGCGGAAGTTGACCGGAATCGGAGTCATCGATGACCAGAACTTTCCCTGGATTTATCATTATGGGGAGGGTGGCTGGCTCTGGGTAAGCACATCCGCCAGCACGGGTCCTTTCAACCTATGGCTGTGGAGCGCGACGGATGAGAACTGGATCTGGGCGAGCGACTTGTGGGGCGGATGGCACTACCGTTTCCTGTCCGGTTGGACTGAATGGCCCTGATGTGCATTTGGCTATTGTTCCCTCTTTGGGTTTAGGGTTTAACAATTGTGGTTGCCAGAGGGCTTCAATGATCCACGCTTTGAGTTAACCGGTTGGCGGGCTCCCGCTGTCGTTCTTCGGGACGGTAGAGGAAAGTCCGGACACCATAGGGCGGGATTCCTTGTGAAAGCAGGGGCACGCAGGCTGCGAAGCCGGCGTGACGGACAGTGCCACAGAAAATATACCGCCTCGATTCGTCGAGGTAAGGGTGAAATGGTGAGGTAAGAGCTCACCGCCCGGAAGGTAACTGACGGGGCACGGTAAACCCAATCTGGTGCAAGACTGAATAGGGGATCGGGCGGCCCGTCCGATGATCCCGGGTTAGTCGCACCTCCGACTTGTCGGGGGATTCCGCTTCGGCGGGATAGATAAATGGGAGCCACTTTCCCCGACTTGTCGGGGAGGGGACAGAATCCGGCTTACCGCCAACCGGTCCTTTTTTCTACAAGTCCTTGTAGAAAATCTGCGAGTTGCGATCGCTGCGTTCGAGTTGTTCTCGCAAAGGCTTTGGCAGGAGAGCGCGCTGGCCGACCGAAAACCCGCAGGTATCCCGGAAAAAGGCGGAGGTCTGCGTGGTCAGGGCGACCAGCCGGTTCTTGTTCTTTTTCGCGCATGCTTCAGCGGCAAACTGCACCATGGCTTTGCCAATCCGGCGTCCCTGATAAGCAGGATGGACGTAGACTGCCCCAAGCTCGGAGGTCCTTGACCGGGGAAAGTTGGTGATGCGGAAGCATCCGATGATGCTGTCATCAATCTCGTAGACATGGTAGTCCGCGATGTCCGCTTCAATGCTGGCCCGGGAGCGCGGCCGAAGAATTTCCTCGCGCACCGCCGACTTGGTAAGCGTGAAGATTGCCCCGACATCCTTGCGTCGGGCGGCCCGGATCTGGGAGTACGGATTGGAATGAATCATGGATCCGATACCGACTTTGGAGAAGACCTCCATCAGGAGTCCGTCGTGGATGCGACAGTCGATAATGTGGGCCCGCGGCGTGCCGCCCTCGATTGCCTTAACGGCGTATTCCGCCTTTGAGCGGACAGCCTCATCAATGAGCTTTTGTTTGGAATCGAGGTGTTTCTTGACCTCCTGAAAGTCGACATTGAGCCGAAGCTGTCCCTTGTAGGTTAATCCCGGGTAGGGCAGGATATAAATTAACTTGGAGGCCTTGAGGGCAATCGCGAGTTCAGCGCCAAGAAGATCCGAATTAATCCGCCGCTCGGAACCGTCCTTGGTGAAGGCCACCGGGCTGATGAGGGGGACCATTTCATCGGCCATGAGCTTTATAATCAGCTCGGCGTCGATTTTTTCCACTTTACCGGTGAAGAGTTGGTTCACTCCCTTGATGATGCCACGGTCGGTTGCCCGAACGGCGTTGACGCGCGCGCACTTGAGCCCGTTGCGGGTGAGCCCTCGCTCTATCTGGTGACCAACCCGTCCAGCCGCATTAATGGCCACCTCGAGGGTTGCATAATCCGTGGGCCCGTAGCCACGCGCTTCCGACACTTTTAGATGTTTGTCCTTGGCCAGCTTCATGACCTGTTCGCCGATCCCGTAGACAACCACCAGGCGAATGCCAAGGTTTCGCAGGACAGCCAGTTGGAGCATGAGGTTGTTGATCGTGTCCTCCTCAACGACTGAGCCATCCAGCGCGATGACGAAAGTATGGTGACGCCATTGCGGGACATATTTCAGAATGCCGCGCAGGTCGGCCGGGTTCAGCTCCCGGTCATTTTCCCTTCCGTCTAGTTTCATGGAGCAGAGGAAAGCGCAATGAAGCGGGCTTTTCAAGGTTAAGTACAGGCGGGTCGGATGCTAAATTAGCGGTTGATATGGATCCGGTATCCTATTCAATCTGAACGGATGGGTTCCCTCAAAAGCAAGCGCTGGAGTGATTCGATCGACCGTGCGATTGATTCCCTGCCGCCCGCACTGGCCGATGGGGTGGATGCTTTCGGGGTCTTTATCGAGCTCGAGAAGGGGCATTCCCGGCACACGGTGGAAGGGTATCAGCGCGATATTTGTCAATGTGCCCAATTTGTTGCTACAAAGTGCAAGCGCCAGATATGGGAATCCGTCAAGGGCGAGGATATCTCGGCCTGGCTGCAATCGCTGGATGACGAGGACTACAGTGCAGCGTCCCTGGCCCGCAAACTGAGTGCCTTGAAGCATTGCGCCCGCTTTTTGGTCGCTGAGAAAGTCATTCGGGATGATTTTACCGAGCTGTTGAGCGCCCCCAAACTGGCCCGTCATTTGCCGGACACGCTCTCTCCGGAGGAAGTGGACGCCTTGCTTGAGGCACCCAGCCGGCATTCCGCACAGGGGCTGAGGGACCGGGCATTCCTTGAGTTGATGTACAGCAGCGGGTTGCGCGTTTCGGAGCTTTGTGCCCTGACGCTCCAGAACCTTGATCTTGAGGAAGGCTTCCTCCGGGTGGAGGCGGGCAAACGCGGCAAAGATCGACTAACCCCCGTCGGCGGCCGGGCCATCGAAGCGATCAAAGCTTATCTGCATACTGCGCGCCCGCAGTTGGTCCGTCCAAAGACTGGAAGTGTGGTTTTTCTCAGTAACAGGGGAACAGCCCTTTCGAGGAAGACCGTCTGGCACTGGATCAAGAAGTATGCGCAAGTAGCTGGTATCGAGAAGTCGGTGAAGCCCCACGGCCTCCGGCACTCCTTTGCGACGCATCTGCTCAGTAATGGAGCGGACCTTCGTGCTATTCAGGAGATGCTTGGACATGCAGATATTGGCACAACAGAGATTTACACGAAAGTGGATCGCAAACAGCTCATTAGCGCGCACAAGCGGTTCCATCCGCGCAAGGCCTAAAGATCCAATGAGGGTTTTGTGGATGGACAGGGGAGCCCTCGTCGGATAGGTTCGAGGCCATGAAAATTCTACTGATCACACTATTATTCTGTTTTGTTCCTGTTTTCCTGAATGCCGAAACGGGCGGGGCAATGGCCGAACGAAAGGCAAAAATGATGAAGCAGGATGGCGAAGCTGAGCTTGAAAAGGCCGCCAACAAGAAGGAAGTCACTAAAAAGGTCGAGGAATCAGGCGAGATTGTTGAGAAAAAGCAAGTGGAGGTTGAGGAAGATGTCTCCCGGGAAGTGAAGAAAGCCAAGGCGGTGAAAAAGGACAAGTCTCCCGGTATGGCCAAGAAGGAAGGGGAAATGCCACCCGGGCTGGCTAAACAATCGGAAAAGAAGGCTGAACAGGTTCAGAAGGATGCCGACAAGGCCGCTCCTGAAGCGCAGGAAAAGCGCAAGAAGTGGTGGAAATTCTGGTAGAAGAGCTGGCTTTAAACAAAGTCTGGCAACCGGTTTTATATTGAGCCAGTAACTCCGCCTAGAGGCGGCCTGATTGCCGGAGACGCTTGATCACTTCCACGGCCATTCCGCTGCGATTCATGATATACATGTGAAAGGCCTTGATGCCGGCATCCATCAAGCCGGCTATTTGCCGGTGGGTCCAGTCGACGCCAACTTCACGAGTCTTTTTCGGGTCATCACCAGCCGCTTCCAAGGCTGCTTCCAACTCAGCAGGAATGTGCTGGCAAAAGCGCTTGGCCTGCTTGGCGGAACGGATTGGCATCAGCCCCGGTATGATAGGGATGTCAATACCCGCTCCCTGGCATCGCTTTACAAATTCCAGAAAGTTGGCGTTATCGTAGAAAAGCTGCGTCGTGATGAAGGAAGCCCCAGCGTCCACTTTTCCCTTCAAGTGGCACAGGTCGTCTTCGGCGGAAGTTGCCTCCGGATGCACCTCCGGATAGCCGGCCACGCCGATGCTGAACCCGGAGTAGTTGTCCCGGATCAGCTTGACCAGATCACCCGCATAGGGAAGTCCGTCGGGATGCGGTGTGAAGGTGCTTTCTCCACTTGGCGGGTCCCCCCGAAGGGCCATGATGTTGCAGAATCCTGCCGCCTGGTAAGCCGAAATGATCTCCAGCAGCTCCTCGCGGGAGGAACCGACACAGGTCAGGTGTGGCATGACTTCAAACCCGTATTCATCCTTCAGGATCGAAGCGTAGCGGTAGGTCCGCTCACGTGTCCCGCCACCGGCTCCATACGTGATTGAGACAAAATCGGGATCTATCTGTTCCCGGATCTCCTTCGCCGCCGCTACGATCTGTTCCCCGCCCGATTCATCCTTCGGGGGAAAAAATTCCACCGAGATCACTGGGCGATTTCGGGACAGAAATTCAGTTATTGGACGGTTTTTAGACATCAAGATATAAGGATGGGATGATGGGTTTGGATGTAAAGACAAAAGGCCTGGGCTGACCAGCGAGGGAGCAGGGGATCAGGCCTGGCGTTGTTTCTCAGTCTGGAGGCGAAGCTGGCCACAGGCGGCATCGATATCGTGGCCCTTTTCCTTGCGGACGGTGTGGGAGATCCGGGCCTCCTTGAGGATTTTGGAAAAAGCCATCTGGCGGTTGATATTGGGGCGTTTCCAGGGAAGCCCTTCGACGCGATTATAGGGAATGATGTTCACATGCGCATGGAGGGACTGGGCAATTTGAGCAAGCTTATGAGCCTGCTCGAACGAATCATTGACGCTGTCGATGAGGATAAACTCGAGGGTAAGCATGCGACCATGTTTGTCCGAGAAAGCCTGGACTGCGGGAATCAGCTCTTCAAGCGGGTATCGCTTGTTGATGGGCATAATTTTCTGCCTGACCTCGTTGGTGGCTCCATGGAGGCTGAGGGCGAGTCGAAATTGGATCGGCTCGTCGGCGAGCTTGTGAATTTGCGGGACGAGGCCGGAGGTGGAGACAGTGATGCGGCGTGCGCCAAAATGGAGGCCCCATTCGGCATTCAGTGTGCGAATGGCATTGACGACATTATCGTAGTTGGCGAGCGGTTCGCCCATGCCCATGAAGACGATATTGTCAAAGGGAACGCTTTGGTCGGGCCGGCTTGCATCCCTCTCCTGTTCAATCCGGGCAACATGGATGAACTGGGCGATGATTTCAGCGTCGGTCAGGTCGCGCTTCCAACCGGCTAGCCCGGAAGCACAAAACTTGCATCCATAAGCACAGCCAACCTGTGAAGAGACGCAGATGGTCTTGCGTGATGATTCCGAACCCACTCCACGCTGAGGGTAACGAATAAGGACTGTTTCCACGAGTGACTTGTCCTCGCCCTCGAGGAGCAGCTTCTCGGTGACGTCGCTGGCCTTTTTCACAAGAAGGACGGAGTTCGGGCTCATGCAGGCGTTAAGATCGAGCCATTCAATGAGGGCGGTGGGCAGGTTGGTCATCTCCTTGAAGGAGGCGACGCGTTTCCGGTAGAGCCAGTCGAGGATCTGCTTGGCACGGAAGGCCGGAAATCCTGCAGGCTTGAGAAAGGCCACCAGTTGATCAGGTGACATGCCATAGAGGGAAGGCTTGGACGGTTGGAAACGCATAGGGTTAAGGATGAAAGGTGTGTGAAAGCGGGGCGTAGTGGCAATCGGGAAATGGAACCTTGATCCTCGTCGCGATGACGGCATGCTGGCCCCATGATGAAGGGCAAGCGATTAATCTGGCTCCTGGCCGGGATTGCCGTGGTGACTGCGCTGATTGAGATCGCCGGTCTGGGAATGGCTTCGATTTGGCCAAGTGTGGCGGCCCTCCTGCTCGTCTTCACAACACGCAACGTGTTGATGGGCCTCCTTGGCGGTGCTCTCATCGGGACCGTGCTTCTGGTCGACGGACAGCTCTGGCTGGTGCCTTTGCAGCTGGTGGAACGGCACCTTTTGCCCAATTTTGGCAGCTCGTGGAAAAGCGGGGCCATTCTATTCACGCTGATCCTGGGTGGATTTGTCCACTTGCTTGAACGGGGTGGGGTGCTCCAAGCCCTGTTAACCCGGCTCCTGCATGGACGGTCAAAACGAAAAGTGGAAGCGGGTGCCGGGCTTTTCGGACTGGTGTGTTTCTTTGATGGCTTGGCGAACAGCCTCATGGTCGGGCGCCTTTTCCAGCCCCTTGCGGCAAATGCCGGAGTGAGCCGCGTGAGGCTGGCCTACATTGTCGACACAACCAGCGCAGCGGTTGCGTGCCTGGCCTTTATTTCCACTTGGATCGCCTACCAATTGGCGATGATTCGTGAGGGATTTATTCTTGCCGGACAGGAGGCCAACGCGGAACCGTACCACCTCTTTTTTGCCAGCTTGCCGCATAACTACTACGCATGGTTTGCCCTGCTGCTGATGGGTTTCGCGATTTGGAAACAATGGAATTTCGGCCCGATGAAGGCCGCAGAAGAGACCCAACCAGATTCAGGTGGTATTGATCTGCCTGAGGAGGCATTCAAGGGAGCGCTTTGGCGGGCCTGGATTCCGGTGGCCGCTCTTTTGGCGATCATCTTTGTTGGAATCTACACCGACGGGGTTCATCGGGCGGGCAAAGCCCTCCTGCCACTGACCTTCGACAAGCTGGCGATGAGTTTTGCTGAGGCAAACGTGCCAGCCATCCTGATCATTGGCAGTGCAGTCGGAGCCCTTCTTGCGTGGTGGTTCCTTCCCCGTTCAGTCCTCAAGAAGGGCGAAACCGGTGGAGGGGTTTTTATGGAGGGGATGATCCAGCTTTTCCAGCCGGTACTGATCCTCATTATGGCCTGGATGCTCAGTAGCACACTCAAGGATCTCCAAGCGGCCGATTATCTTGGAGAGCTCCTTGGCGACCGGATTCCCGTTTCCCTTTTCCCTCTAGCGGTATTCCTCACGGGGAGTCTTGTCGCTTTTACTACCGGGACATCCTGGGGGACGATGGGTCTGCTGATGCCTCTGGCCATTCCGCTGGGATTCAGTATCTCGGGCGGAGATTACGCCGAAGGCATGCGGGTGATGCCGATGGTCGTGGGGGCAGTCTTCAGTGGAGCCGTTTTCGGGGACCACTGCTCGCCGATCAGCGACACGACAATCGTCTCCTCGATGGCCTGCGGCATCGATCCCATGGATCACGTCCGAACCCAGTTGCCATACGCCTTGCTGGCGGCCATGGCTGCTGCCACGCTGGGCTTTCTTGGTGTGGGAATTCTGGGCGGGCCGGCATGGGCCTCACCCTTGGCAGCCCTCGTTTTTGCCGCGATGCTCGTCGTATTTTCTTCAATTTGGGGCGAGAAAGCATCCAAAGCTTGACCCGCGGAGCGGGAATCTCATCCTTTGTTGATAACTTGATTACCCCATGAGTAGCCGTAGCAGACTTAACAAGACCGAGGAACGCACCGATATCAACATCTCCCCGATGATTGATATGGTCTTCATTCTCCTCATTTTCTTTATCGTAACGACCGTTTTTGTTGAGGAAGAAGGCATCTCAGTCGACAAGCCAACTCCGCAACCTCCTGACAAAGAGCAGGAAGAGCGTGATGAGCCTGTCATTTTGCGGGTAACGACCAATAACCAGGTTATCCACGATGGGAATGTAGTGACCCTCAATCGTGTGGAAACTCTCGTCAAAACGGCAATCTCCAAGTCTGATGTCCCTGTCATCATGCAGGTTGAGCGAGGCGCCCTGGCAGGCGTAATGGTTCAAGTCATGGACCGGGCGAAAGTCGGCGGAGCGGAAAAAATTTCCGTAACGTCAGTTGAAGCTCAGTAGGTCTGTCCAGTCTGGCGGGCGTATTCCCTGAGGACTTCGGAAGCTTCTTTTCTAAGAATATCGCGATCCACAGAAATGCCGCGGCGTTTAAGTCCCTGTATCCAGTTTCTGGGCATGGGACCTTCATCAAACTCCGTCAGCGATTCCACATCCTCACGGCGTGCTCCAATAAGAATCCGGTTAATACCCGCCCAGACGGATGCTCCATAGCACATCGCGCAGGGTTGAGCGCTGGTTGCCATGACAAAATGGTGACGCGAGGCATTGAGGCGATGATTGCGCAACCGGTGTTGGGCGAGCATAAAGGCCATCATTTCCGCATGAGCAGTTGAGTTGAATAGCGGAACGACGCGATTGACCCCGATGGAGATAACCTCGCCTGTATCGGAATTAAAGATAGCCGCCCCGAAGGGTCCACCGCTTGATTCTTCCACATTCTTAGCTGAAAGTTCGACGGCGAGACGCATCTTGTCCTCATCCGTGGGATACTTCTTATCCAGATTCACTTCCCAATCCCGAACCCATTCAGGGAGTGACAGGGAAACCGAAGTATAAAGCTTTGCTCGTTCCATGCACTCATACTGTAGGCAGAATGCCGCACCGTGCAACTCCGGCGTTCTTGAATTCAATTGACGCCCAGCTCAGGGCCTTTAATATTTTTCTTATGGAAGGGAAGTTACGTCGGAAAGTTGTCGTTGTTGGTGCCGGACCTGTTGGTCTTGCTGCAGCTCTCACCCTAAAGGCCAGGGATGTAGAGGTGGAATTGATTGAACGGGACGATCGACCCGGGACGCATAGCTATGCTTTGGCATTACACCCGAAGACCCTCTCCCTCCTGCGCGAGTGGGGCGTGAGTGAGGAACTTGAGAAATCTTCCGTAACTGTTTCCCATCTGGCCTTTTGCGATGAAAATGGACCTCGCCACGAGTTGGACCTTTCCAAGGTCAACGGGCATGACTCAGGATTGCTCATTGTCGGCCAGGACCACTTGGAGGAGGCGCTGGTACGACCGCTCGAACGAGCAGGTGTCAAGTTAAGCTGGAGCCACCGCCTGTCCACCATGCAGCAAGACGAGGACGGCCTGGACTTGGAATTGGAGCGTCTGTCGGAGGGAATGAGTGGATACGCCATGGCGCGTCTGGAGTGGCAGGTCGACAAGGAGTTACACACGCAGGCTGATTATGTCATCGGGGCAGATGGACACTTTTCCATGGTGAGAAGAAAATTGGGTATCGAGTTTCCTAATGTGGCCCCGACGCAGAGTTTTGCCGTCTTTGAATTTAAAACTGATTTCAACCATAATAACCGGGCCCACATTGTCATGGGTGAAGAGGGGACTTCCATCCTTTGGCCATTACCGGGTGGTTATTGTCGCTGGGGTTTTGAAATTGAGGAGTCCAAGGCTGAGCAGTTCTCACGGGATAAGGACCGCCTGTTTGTCCAGGTCGGCGCACATGGCTATCATGTTTTGGAAACTCAAATGTTGGAGGCCTTGATCAAGGAACGCGCCCCCTGGTTCAACGGATCCATCGGCCAGTTCCGCTGGAGAATGATTGTCCGTTTTGAAAAGCGCCTGGCCGAGTCATTCGGGAAGGGGCGCACTTGGCTTGCCGGCGATGCATGCCATCTGGCCGCACCAATTGGGATGCAGAGCATGAACCTGGGAGTCCAGGAAGGCCATTTGCTCGCACAAATAATTGCCGATGTCCTTGATGGGAAGAGTGGCGCCGACCAACTTGAAGAGTACGGAGCATCCCGGCTGAAGGAATGGCGAAGCCTGATGGGGCTTGATGTCATGATGATGGAAACGGCGGTGACAAGCCCGCTCTTGGCAAGATACTCGGATCGTTTAATGGAGTGTATCCCGGCCTCCTTGGATACGCTTGGGTCATTCGCAGACCTCCTCGGGATGGAAATCGTTCCCAAAGAGTAACAAAAAGGGTGCCGCTCGCACCCTCTTTGTTTGTCACTAATTATTGGCTACAAAGTGTATCAGAATACGCTGTATGCCACGGTAACTCCAGCCATGACGATCGAGACCATGCTCATGAGCTTGATGAGGATGTTCAGCGAAGGCCCGGAGGTGTCCTTGAATGGATCACCGACAGTATCCCCGATGACCGTTGCCTTGTGCGTGTCACCGCCCTTGCCCCCGAGGTGGCCTTCCTCGACATACTTTTTAGCGTTATCCCATGCACCTCCGGAATTGGCCATGAACACGGCGAGGACAAAGCCTGTCGCCAAGCCGCCTGCCAAAAGCCCGAAGACACCGGGCACTCCAAAGATGACGCCCACGATTACTGGTACTAAAACGGCAATTGTGGATGGCAGGATCATTTCCTGCTGTGCCCCCACGGTGGAGATTTCCACGCAGCGGGCGTAGTCGGGTTCGGCCTTGCCGGTCAGGATTCCTTCTATTTCGCGGAACTGTCGGCGCACCTCCTCAACCATTTTCTGGGCGGCGCGACCAACAGCATTCATCGTCAGGCCGCAAAAGAGAAAAGCCATCATCGAGCCGAGGAATATTCCGATCAGGACCTTGGGATTCATGAGGGTGACCTCAAAGTAATCCATGAAGGTCATCAGATCGAGGTTTCGGATTGCCTCCTGGGTAGTCAGTTCGATCCCATTTGGAAAAGTGAAGGCGGTTCCCTTGTCCATTAGGTGGATCAAACCGATTTTCAGTTCCTCGATATACGAAGCAAGTAGAGCCAGTGCTGTGAGGGCGGCTGATCCGATGGCAAATCCTTTGCCGGTAGCGGCCGTTGTATTTCCAAGAGCATCGAGAGCGTCTGTGCGTGCCCGTACTTCCGGCCCCAGACCACTCATTTCCGCATTACCGCCGGCGTTGTCGGCGATCGGGCCGTAGGCATCCGTAGCGAGGGTAAGTCCCAGCGTTGAAAGCATGCCAACCGCGGCAATGCCAATCCCATACAGTCCCTGGCTCATTGAACTGGAACTGAACTGCCAATTGCCCGAAGCGAAGCCATAGGCGAGGGTAGTTCCGACAACCACGGCAAGTACTGGAATCACAGTTGAAATAAAGCCCACGCCCATTCCGGAGATAATGACGGTTGCCGGGCCGGTTTTTCCAGATTCGGCGATCGAGCGAGTTGGTTTGAATTCGTGGCTTGTATAATACTCGGTCGCCTTGCCGATAACAATCCCGGTCACGAGGCCTGTGACGATTGCGCCCCAGATCCCGGCCCAGTTGGGAAGCCCAAGTGCGCGGAGCAGAAAAAATGACGCCACAACGATCAAGATCGAGCTGAAGTTGATTGCCCTGCCGAGGGAGCTCATCAGCTCGCGTTGGCGGGCGCCGGGTTTTGTCCGGACGATGTAGACTCCCGCTATTGAAAGAAGGGTACCAAGACCGGCAATGATCATGGGGGCAATGACGGCCTTATATTGAATTTCGGGATCACCTTGTGCGTAGGCCGCCGCCCCAAGGGCGGCTGTGGCGAGGATGGATCCACAGTAGGATTCATACAGGTCGGCACCCATGCCGGCGACATCTCCGACGTTGTCACCCACATTGTCTGCAATCGTGGCGGCATTTCGCGGATCGTCCTCAGGTATGCTGGCCTCGACTTTTCCAACAAGGTCGGCACCGACATCGGCTGCCTTGGTGAAAATGCCTCCACCAACGCGAGCAAAGAGGGCTTGAAGGGAGGCTCCCATGCCGAAGGTCAGCATGGTCGTCGTGATAATGGCCAGCTTCTCCTGGGGGGAATCGGTCACGACAAACTTGTTCAGGACAAGGAACCAGACCGAAATATCCAGCAGTGCCAGACCAACGACGACAAGCCCCATCACTGCACCGCTTCGGAAGGCGAGCTTCAATCCCTCGTCAAGTGACTCCCGGGCGGCGTTGGCAACGCGTGCCGAAGCGTAAGTGGCTGTCTTCATGCCGAAGAAACCGGCCAGTCCTGAGAAAAACCCTCCCGTGATGAATGCGAAGGGGACCCATTTGTTTTGCAGATGCAGACCGTAAGCCAGATAGGCAAAGACGAGGAATATGATGACAAAGAATACTGCAACTACCTTGTATTGCTGTTTCAGATAGGCCATTGCACCGACACGAACATGCTGGGCGATGGTCCGCATGGTTTCAGTTCCCTCAGAGCTCTTGAGCATGTTCCGGAAGAACATGAAGGCGAATCCGAGTGCGGCAATGGAGGCGACAGGTGTGATCCAGAAAAGAAGATTGTTCATGATGATAATTTCAATTTGAGATTTTCTTCTTCTCAGGCTCCGTAGCCTGACAGAGCCGACCGCCACCATGGATAATGGATCGTTTCCAGGTCTTCTTTGCTTGGCAGCGGGAAGTAGACAAAGGATTCCTGGTCACCCAGATAAAAGCCTCCTCGAATGGTCCGGAAAAGGACATCCTGCTTCATCTGGCGAATGACCGTCTTGTTTGGTTTGGCGTAGGTGTGCCGCAACTCTCTCAGGCAATCCCTTAAATGATCCAGATTCATGTACGGCAGGTTTTCGACTTCCATGGAATCCGGATCGCGGGCGAGGTCTTCCAGTTTCATTTCAGCAAAGACTATTCGCGGGACGTGGATGGGACCGGTGGGTGAAGTCAGTCGCTTGCAGAAGTCAATCGGGTTCAGTTTGCTGACGACACGCGGATTGACCGGACAGACTTCCTGATACAGGTGAAGCGGGCGGTCCTCCTCGGCTATATATTCACCGGGCTCAATGGTCAGGGTCCGGCCGTCATCTGTTGTCAGATACAGACGTACAAGAGCATCCGTCGGGATGGCTTCGAGAGCTCGATAGATTTTCAAGTATGACGACTTTCGCGGGCTGCCATCCTCATGGGGGATGCATTTCTCCTCCGCGGTTTTTGTGTCCAAGGCATCGCCTGCTTTTTCCGGGTCGATTTCAAAGAAGATCGCTTGTCCTCGCGAACGCTTGTGCGAGCCCAAGGCGTAATAATTACCGAATTCTTCCGGAGGCAGCATCGAGGCAATGAGTGATTCCGGAATAAGGGAGAGGTAGTAATGTATTTTCATAAGCTGACTTGTCCGAAAAGTTTTTAATTAGTTTAGCTTAATACAGGCAAGTACTTTATTAGAAAGTGTAATTCAAAAAAGAGGATGAGCAGGCCTCCCTTAACATTCGGCGGGCTGCTTTCTTGCCTCAATTTTGGCTTGTCGAGTCCCCCGGAGTGTCATCTCCTTTGCTAATGCTGGCTATTAGTTTCAGGGATTTTTTTTCGCTGACCGGGCTGTGCCTGGTTCTCTCCCAGCTGACAATGTCAGGGCAAATGCTGATTGATGGCTATGATCCATTGACGAATGATCGCTTTGCTAATGATTCGAGTTTTATCGCTGCAGCTTACGACCTGTCAGGCTTGGCCCGTTCTTCCAGTAATAAATGGGGAAGTGTAGTCAGCCAGAATGTTTTTCTGTCATCTGCACATTTTCATCCTGCAATCGGAAACACACTGACCTTTTATGAAACCAATGATCCGCTTGGACCCAGCATCACGCGTACCGTAATCGGTGGTCAGCCGGTCCCGGCTTCTGATGTCTGGGTGGGAATCCTTGATCAATCGCTGCCTCCCCAGTACTCGCCCTTTCCCTTTCTGGACGAACCCGTCAGTAACTCCACCCAATTCAATAATTCATCCATTGCGGAGGCAGAAGTCTTTATGGTTGGGCGCTCAAATGGTTCCGGGGGCTCGGTGACCAATATTGCCTTGGGAAGAAACCGGATCGAAAATTGGAACCAATCGTTCACGGATACCCTTACAGGCGTTACAGACTCAGCAATTGAAACAATTAAACATATTTCAAGTGATGCTGAGTGGGTGCCTTTTGAATCCCGGTTGGTGATTTTTGATTCCTCCGCACCGGTTCTTCTGGATGTCGGAGGTTCATTAGTTATTGTCGGGCTAAATTGGTATGCTGGCACTGACCTTGATATTGATCCCCGTCCCAACCGGGAGGAGTTGCGGGATTTCAGTGGGTTTGCCTACGTCGGCAATTACGCAGCCGAGATTCAGGGAGTCGTTGATGCCTTTCAGGTGGATGCGACGACTGGTTATCTCACCTGGGCCCAGACAGCTTTTGGCGGGCTGACGGATTTGGCCCAGACGGGGCCTTCGCTTGATAGTGATGCCGACGGGCTCGATAATTTCTCGGAGTATGTATTCGTCCTCGACCCCCTTTCGCCCGCTTCCCTCACACCCGCAATGGTCCAGCCTGTCGATGATGGCGGCTCCTCCTACATCGAGATAACATTTTTAGCCCGTGAGGATCCTGATCTCCAGTACGCCCTTCGTGTGGGAAGCAATTTGCTCGCCTGGAATTCCGTCAGTCTGGACTTTTCCGGCGGATCCTGGTCCAGCGAAGATCCATCCGCTTTCTCAGTAAACTCGCAAACTGATCTGGGTAGCGGTGTCTGGCAGCTTGTCCTCCGCCTGTCCGACCCGCTTGCCTCCGGAATGCCCCAGCTTCTCTCCCTCTCCGCAACAACCGTCCCCTGAGGCGCCCTTGCTTATTGACATTCCCCTGCCAATAAGAGGGGATGGGATGTCGTGAAAGGGAGACATCGAGGAGTCTTGATGATGATGTGGCTGGCCGGCGTCCTGTCTGGGGAGGAGGTGCTGGAATTGGAGCCGTATACAGTGGAGGCGTGGCATTTTGACACCTTGGGGTTAGAGGTACCGGCAGACGTGGTACGGCTTGAGCAATCTGAGTTGGAAACCAGCCTTGGAGCGAGTGTCCCGGAATTGCTGGGCCAACTGGCGGGCATACGCTTCAGCGGGTTTACGGGCAACGGGACGGAAGGGCAGTTGGCGATGCGCGGATTTGGGGACAACAGCGGACTGCGGGTACTGGTACTGGTTGACGGACTTAGCTACAATCCCGGAGACATGAGCGGCATCAACTGGATGGGATTGGATGTCGGGGAATTGCAATCGGTGGAAGTGATCCGCGGTGGACAGAGCGTACTTTACGGGAATCACGCGGTATCGGGTGTCATCAAGCTGAAAACGCGTGAACCGGGTGATAAATTGGAAGGGAGATCACTTCTGGAGGCGGGAAGTAACTCCGCGTTTCGTGGTTCCTGGGGGTTGGGGCAGACAATGCACGGGGTTGGAATTCGTGGAGGTATTTATTATTCGGATACAGATGGTTTTCGTGATAATTCAGCAGCTGAATCGAGAGGCGCACAGCTTGCCTGGAAACATGGAGGGGAGGAGAGTGCGAGCTGGACCGGGCGCATTCATCTCGATCGGTCAGAGATTCAGTATCCGGGGCCACTAACTTACCAGCAGGCCAAGGAAAACCCGAGACAGTCAGGATTTCTTGAGGAACAGAGCTCCCAGATAGATTCCCTGTTGGCCACAATTGGGACCACAGGATCCGAGGAGTGGGGTCAGTGGGAGGCACAAGCGGGATTCCTAAGTCGGGATCGAACATGGCGGGAGGGAGCAAGTGGTATTTCTTCAGCGACTGAATCACGGAACCTACAACGCCGGGCAACGTTTTCACCAAGACTTTTGATTCCATTGGGACAAAACTCGTTGATATTTGGTACCGATCTAAGCCGCGATTGGCTGGAAACCGAAAATTACCTGAGCGCAAACGGGAATATCAAACGAGCGGAGGCTGATCTCGAACGAACAGCAGCTGGTGGTTATGCTTTCGGCCAATTAATGCTCACTGATGCGTGGAAGATCTCTGGAGGAATCCGCATCGAGTCGGCTGACACGGACTACCAGTATATTCGGTTTAAAGAGGAACAGCTTCGTCCTGAATTGATTACAAACAGGGGCACCATACCGAATCCCCTCTATAAAAATCCCCCTGAAATCGATCCGTTCCTCTCTTTTGACGGGCCGGTGAAGAAGTCAGGCTGGGCAGCGGAGATTTCCCTTGTTAAGATGCTTTCGAAAACCCTCTCGGTCTGGGGCGGTTGGGATCGTGTCTACCGGTATCCATCACTTGATGAGACGGCATCGTATCAAGATTATCCATTAGCGATTCCTTTCAACACTGACCTCGATCCGGAGACGGGGAATAATTTCGAGCTGGGCATCAAGCGATCCGGTTCACAGTGGAGTGGAGGATTGACCGTATTCTACATGTTGATGAACGATGAGATCTTCTTCGATGAATCGGTTCGCCTTAACCGAAATATGGGCAAGACCGAACGACTGGGCATCGAACTGGACACCTCCTGGCAGGCTGAAAGGTATGGCTATTATGCGCGAATTGCGTGGGTGGAGGCAGGGTTCAGGGGAATAAGGTCTCTTCACGCCGGTGACAGGATTCCGCTTGTGCCCGAATTGAATGCTTCTTTCTCAGCTTGGCTTTTGATTGCCGTAGACTGGCGTGTGTCTGTTGATTTGCAGTACCAGTCAGACCAGATACAAGGAAACGACTTTTTAAATACAGAAAGAACGATTCCAGAATATTTCCTTGGTGGCGTTTCGCTCCAGTGGAATTTTATTGATGATTTTAAGCTCACCGTGCGCATCAACAATCTCTTCGACAGGGAGTATTTTTCAACAGCGTACAGTGGAGGGTTTTATCCGGGATCCGGCAGGGAGTTTCGTGTCGGACTGAAGGGAATTTTCTAAACAATGTACTGTATGGGACATCTAATTCTAACAGGATTGGTTTTGCTGGCAGTCGGACGGTTGGTGGCCTACACGCCCCCCGTTTTTCCCTACGCGCCAGCCGCCGGACAAGAGGGATCAACCGCCATCCCATTCGATGATCCGGAATTCACTGGATGGGCTAATGCTGTTGTGAGTGTCAATTTCGGAAGTGATGTTGGCGATGAGTACAAGAACCCCGCAGCCGCCCTGGGTCCCGCTCGGGAGTCCGCTCAAGATGTCCTGGTGCTTGGACGCGGAGGATCAGTGACCCTTGAGTTTGTTCCTGGCATTGCTGATCAGGATGGATGGGATTTTGCTGTATTTGAGAATGCCTTCCGGGACGCCTTCCTGGAACTCGCCTATGTCGAGGTCTCCTCTGACGGGGTTCACTTCGTCCGGTTTCCGAATTACTCGTTGACGGCGGATCCGGTTGGTGCGTTTGGAGATGTCCAGGCAACATTTATCGAGGGGTTTGGCGGGAAGTACCGGGCAGGTTGGGGGACACCCTTTGATTTGAGCATCCTTGCTGAGGCCCATGCTTCCGCGCTGGCTGGAGAGCAGTTGTTTTCCGGCGAGTTCACTAATGCTCTTTTGCAGAATTATCCCCATCTGGACCCATCCCAGGTGAAATATGTCCGGATTATCGACGTTGTTGGTGACGGTAGCAATCCGGATTGTGAAGGCTTTGCTGTTTACGATCCGTATCCAACAATCATTACATCCGGATTTGATCTGGACGCAGTGGGAGTTCTGAATCCTGCCTCGATAGAGACGATCTCCTTCTCCGATTGGGCAATCCAGTTTGGATTAAATCCTGTTCCCGGAGAGGATCCTGATCAGGATAAGTGGAACAACTACATGGAGTACATGCTCGGCGGAAACCCGCTATTGGATACCTCAAAACCCCAGCTGGAAATTTCCTTTTCGTCAAACGGTACCCTTATCATCAGCTATTGGAAGAATCTAGCTAGTGAGACCGTGCTCCAGTTGGAAAGTAGCATCGACACGATCACTTGGACGCGAATGGCAATTGTCGACGAAGGATCTCCCAAAACAATTGAGATCAGGGCCGGTTTGCCCATGGGTCAGTTTGAACGGCGAATTGAGGGAGTGGTTTCAGGCCGATTTGCACGGTTTGTTTCCGAACCATGACACCAGGCAAGGAACCCTTATTGCGCCTTCTTATTCCTCAAGGACCAAGGTTACTCCGTTGCCATTTGTCTTACGGAATTTACCTGCCGTGAGGTTGCCATCATCAAGCATCTCATCAATCCGGGTCAGGACCTTCTCATCAATTGAGCTGAGGCGTAGACTCACACCAGCTGTCACGCCGACAGCATTGTGTTCCCAATCCCATTTGCCGTTTTGATAAGTTGTTTCAGCAAACTTTGGTAATTGATCTTCCATACCTGCAGGAATGCTGCCTGGAAGGCCGTCCGCCGGCCAAGATCCTTCTTCAAGAGCGTAGATTTCAAAGGCGGCAGCATAAGTCCTGAAATCATTGGCAAGGGAAACAGCCAGTGCCCTGTCCTTGGCTGACATGACAGCCGGTACGGAAACTGAGGTGAGCAGACCAATAATTGTGACGGTAATCATGGTTTCAACCAGCGTGAAGCCCGACTTCTTTCTTGGGATTTGGAATTTCATTTGAAATTGATTGAGATATTTTATTCAGAGGCTGCTGCTGATTTATTTCACTCTGCAGCGAATCTCATTCGCTCCCAACTAGTTTTCCGGGACTTTGAAATTATTTACCAAGTTTTTAAAAATGAAAATCTGGCGTCCCAAGTCCAGGGCGACAGCCAGATGCTACCTAAAAGCGCTCGAAAAGAGCTGGTTGCAATTTAAAAACCTGAAAGCGTCAGTTAGAGGCTACTGACCAGCTGCAAGAGGATTCCTGATCCTCGGCATATTCAAGTTCAGACAGTACATCTGAAACTCCTTGCGGAGAGGCTTGGAAAAGACCCGGTCAAAGCCAGAGGCAAGGGCTTCTGCCTCAATCTCGGAAGAAGGATAGGAAGTGATCAAGACCCGATGGACCGGATTATAGCCAAAATCCTGCCGAAGGGTTTCGTAAGCCTGTGATCCCGTAAACGACTCGCCAAGGTGGTAATCGCAAAGAAACAATGCCATGTCATACTTTTGGACGGCGCGGATTGCCTTATCGATGGTAGCGCACGATATAACTTCGTAGCGCTTTTTCAGGAGATGTTCGACGAGTCTTAGAGACAGGGGATCATCATCCAGGCAAAGTGCCATTTCCTTCATCGATACTGATCTCCTGTGATGCAGAGCTGAGCGCGAAGAGATTTTCCCATTCATAAGATTTGAGATGAATGGAAAATGGAAACTGTCTTCTTGCGTGCTCATGTGTCCGCTGGTGTTACTTCGGTCGAGGGTGGGGGGATGGAATTGGATGTCTTAGGCGACAAACTTGATCTGCTGACTCTTGATCGGGAATGGTTCCAGAGCATAGCGCCAGACGTGAGTGTATTTGTTCCAGGCACCCTTGACAGGACCGTCAAAGATGACCTTTGGCTTCAATGCTGGAAGCCATGGCTGAGTTGCAAGTCGGTCCTTGACCATCTCAAACCCTGACGCCGAGGCAAACTGAAGCAGGTTCTGCTCAGTCTCAAGAACCGGGCGTATCCGTGATCTCTCTGGAGTTGCCTCACGCCGTTCGAGGATAGTCTGTGACCGGCAGGCTTCCAATTGCGCCTTCAATTCAGCGTCTTCCGGGGTCATGCCCGAGCCGATACCGTAGGACGCGACATAGTTGTCCAAGTCCAGATGGCGGATGGCAATGGCGATGAATCCCTTGTATTCGGGTTGGTCGATGAACACGATAGTCGAGTCATCCCGATTAATAATCCAATGTTTCAGGGTGCCGCCCCACCACGCGTCAACTGAATAGTACTCGAATGCTTCATCAATGGCCGAGCGCCGTGCCTGACCCGGGAAAATTCCCGGAAAGGCGGCCATGCCCTTAGTGCTCATCGAGTGCTGGTACCCATACAACATGGAATCCGGACCAGAACTTGTCTCCTGGAAGGCCCAGCGTTCCAAAGCCTCTGAAACAGCCTTGGCGCGTGCTTCCAAACGGGTCTGGCCCATCCCTGATCCATCGGCCGAGCTGAACAGGCACAACTGGCTGTTCATCGGGTGCTGGAATTCCCTCTGCAAAGTAGCCCTGCAGAGTTGCCAGGTTTCCCCAAGGTAAGAGGTACTTCCATATTCCAGGTTTGAGACGGGGCCTCCGTCCTCCGCCACCATCGCATAGCGGATCGGAGCCAGATTCAGGAAGAATCGCTTGGCAAAGCGGGCCTTCTTCATGAACCATTCCGGCGCGCTGGCGAAGTCATATGGGAAGGGAATATCGGTTGCGTGCGTATACGTGGACATGGTTTACCTCTTTCTTACGGGATGGGTTGGTGAATAATGTGTTCTGGAAGGGTCTATCTGTTACCAGACATGCAGTAGATAGTCATCAGGATGGAACCCGAATCATCGGCGTTTAAATCAGAAACAACCACCTTAGTAATTGTTTCGGCTTGAGTAGTAAGGCCTATTGCGGCTAGGGATGTAGCTACAACAAGCAGGATCATGCGTTTTGTCTTCTTCATAGGGTCGTCTTTATACAGTATGTTTCGCTTTCTGTCTTATATAATATTTCCACAGTTCTTATTGCTGATTGGATTAAATTTTATCAATCCGCTCCATGCAGAGTATCAAACTGGACCGGCTTACTTTTTCGCGGACAAGCTGGAACTGGTCCCTGAGCGGGAATTTTACGATGTTCTTAAACTTAAGGATTCCCTTTGGTTTGCCGGGGAGGGTTTGTCTGTCCTGGAAAATGGAGTCTGGCACGATGTGTATACGGAAGGTCGCTACACCTCACTCGCCTCCGACCCGGAGGGCAAACATGTGTGGTTTGCTGGACCGGACGGGGTTGGTTGGCTAAAGGCAAATAATCGCGCCCCGGGTGGTACCGTTTCAATCGAAGCAGGTTACATTTGGGACATTGTATTCCGGAAGGGGAAACTCTGGTTTGTGGGCTCATCCGGCTATGGTTGGATTGATCCGGTGAATTTTTCTATTAACCTGTCTGTTGAGAAGTCTTTCGAACCGCGCCCCTTCACGATGGATCCGGGGGGTCCTTTAGATGGCCTTTTGATCGGACTTTTCTCCGGGTTATGGAAAATTGATGAAAACGGACATGAACAGGTTGTTCCCATTGAAATGACTGGAGGTAATGTTGTTACCTGGATGGCCTGGAGCAATGATCAATATATTTTGGGGACATCAACTTCGATATACACCTGGAGTGGAGTAGAAGGGGAATATCCAGAGCTGGTGAATTCCAATTATCCGGACTATTTCAAAAAGGGCATCAGTAATGCGATTGATTGGGGGCCTTATATTTTGATAACCGACTATCCTTCCGGGGTGGCGTTTCTTGATAAGAGGCAGTTATCAATAACTGGTTATGCATCGGTTTACAGCGGCTTGGATATCGGCGATGTTTATAAAATAGAGAAAGGGTCAGGAACTGATATCGTAGTTTTGGGTACAGAAGGAGTGGCTCGTGTCGACCCGAATGCGGATAGTTTGTTTTTTCCATCCAATGTGATTTTTGAAGAAAACCTGGTTAGGACCTTTCTTGCAGATTCCTCAGATGGGTTTGTTTTTTCTGAAAAGAGCTGGGTAAAGTTCGATGCAAATGGATTCCTGAGGGGCAGCATCAGCGGGATATCCAAATGGTCGAGTGTTACACCTGGCGGGAGCGTTGCCTTTGGAAATGTGGTCAACTACAATACTTTGGAACAGGGGGATTTATCACTTGGAGTACTTCCCGAGCCAGTTCATGACTTAAAATGGGGTAGCTCCGTAGCCTTGGCATCTGGGCAGAATGGCTTGTACACCGTAACCGAAGATCTGGAGATGGAACTGGTCTATCCGACCGACCAGGAGATGAATATTCTTGGTGAATTGCATGGACGCTTCTTTGCCTTGAGCGAAAGGGGACTTCTTGTCTCGCTTTCACATAACGGGGAGATCTGGATGGTCGAGACGCTGAGCGAATCGCTGAAGGGCAGTTTCCAATACTCAGCAATTAGCGACAATCAGATTGTTTTCTCTCAAGATTCAGGGCTGTATCGAATTTCCAATACCGGGGAAATTACCAGAATCCCTATTGCCCAAGACTGGCAAGTGCGGGGAGTTGCCTCCAGTGGTGAATCAAATTATATTTCCTATTATAATCCTATAACGGCGGAGCATGGAGTGGCAGTGTACGGCGGAGGCAGCACTCACATGCTTTCGATTCCCTATCTTGAGCTTTGCGGTGAACCCATAGGCCTGATGGCCAATGCAGCACGGCTTGGCGTGCTCGGCTCCAACGGTGTGGGTTGGTATGCTCTGGATGAGTTGGAGCCTGTGTCTATTCCAGCTGTTCGATTTGATCTCTTTCTGGACAACCAGCCCGTGGCGGACCGGACAATCCGCAGCGGGATGCATTATATTGATCTCAAGATTGACCTGGGGCGCCCGGAAATTCCAAGTCAGGTACAATACCGGATCAACGAAGGCCGCTGGCGAAATGTTAACCTGAAGGATCCCTCACTACAATTTGCCGGGCATGGGGAATTCGCGGTTGAGCTGCGGGCGGTGCATCCAAACGGGATGAGTTCAGTTCCGCGGCGGGTTCAGTTTGGAATTGCCCCACCATGGTATCTCAATCCGATTTTCCAGGGGATACTTTTTCTGCTTTTGCTCATCCTTTCATGGGCGATCTACATGTTCCGAAATGCACAGCTGAAGAAGCGAAACATCTGGCTGGAAAACGAGGTCCGGAAAGCCACACGCGAGCTGGAAGCAGCGAATGCGGCGCGGATCAACTTCCTGGCGGGCCTTTCGCATGACATTCGCAATCCGTTGAATGGCGTGCTCATGATTGCCGAGACCCTGACGCGGGATCCACCTCGCAGCGGTGACGATTCGCGGCTCAAGGACCTGACCGAATTCGGGATCATTGTGGATCGCATGCTTGGGGAAATCCTGGATTTTTCGGCGATTGACCAGGCAAATCTCCCGATGGCGTTAATCCCCGTGTCCATCACGGATATTCTGGGAACTTCAGTGAAGCAGAATCAGTTCAATATCCAGAAGGCGCTGGTCAATATAACCTTGGCGATAGATCCTGAATTGAAGGAAGTGGTCATCAAAACCGACCGTAACTGGATGATCAAGATCCTCACTAACCTGATCGTGAATGCCCTTGAGTATTCCGAATCCGAGCGGATTGAGGTGGGCGCGAAATGCCACAAGTTGAGTCCTGAACATGTTGAGTTGGAGATATTTGTGAAGGACTGGGGGCTGGGCATTGACGATGCCGAGAAAGGGTTTGTCTTTGAGCGGTTTTATCGTGGAGAGAGTGGTATCGACAGCGGAAAGCACGGGACTGGCCTCGGCTTGTCAATTTGCCAGGATGTGGCCCATGCCATGGGTGCCCATCTTGGGCTTTCTGATAATGAGCCAAGTGGTTGTAACTTTTTCCTGAAGGGGCGCTTTGCCCGTGTGGCCGGGGCGAAGGAGCTTGATCAGGATGCCGTGCTGAGCCAGCTGAGGGGAAAGAAGGTGCTTATTGTCGACGACTTGTCCTACAACCGCCGGTCCATCGTGGATTTCTTCAAGACAATCGGTTGTGATTGTGATGATTGTGAAAATGGCCGTGAGGCCCTCCAGATGCTTGAGGACAATTCCTATGATCTGGCCTTGCTTGACTGGGACCTTCCGGGCTTGATGGGGCCGGAAATCGCGGCAATGCACCGTCACAAGCATCCGGAAGACAAAGTGATCATCATTGCCCTCACGGCCTACACAGACGGGGAGAAACTTCGGGAAAGCGAGCAAGCCGGGATGAATGGATACATTTCCAAGCCACTCACTGCCAGCCGCTTAGCTTATGCGATGGCGAATGTTGAGGACAAACAGTTGCAGCGCCCGTCGACAATGGACATGGTCGATAGCGAGGAATTGAATGAGGAAATTTACAAACATATCAGGGATTGTCTGAGGTTTGGCCATCAATCGGAATGGGAGAATTTGAGAAGATGTGCACATCGCTTGACGACCTTGGCGTTGATGAGGAATAATCCCGCCATGCAACAAGTTTGTAGAGATTTGCAAGTATCTGCCCAATCGGGGAATGTGGAGGAGATCCACATCGGGCTTGCTGAACTTCAACAATGGGATCGCCGATGAAAACCATTATTGTTGAAGACCAGAAACTTGGAATTGATCTGGTACGCCAATGCCTGACGGACAAATTCGAACTTGTTGCCACTTGCCAGACCATCAAGGAAGGCTGGAAAGCATTTGAGAAATTTCACCCAAAGGCAGTTATTCTGGATATAGAACTGCCCGACGGGAGTGGGCTGGATCTGGCAAACAGAATATTGAAGAAGGATTCTTCCGTGAGGATACTTGGCGTTTCCGGACGGACTGATGAATATACCTTGTATCGGGTTTTCATGACGGGCTTATTCGGTTTTGTTGACAAGAACACAGAATCCATTGAAGAGCTGCGCCGGGCCGTTCATCAATTGGGCGAGGGAAACTGCTACTACGCTGCTACCGTTCAACAGAACATGCTCATCCAGAAAACCGATCCAAACGCATTTTCAAAAGTCCTGACTGAACGTGAACAGGAACTGCTACGCCATTTTGGAGCAGGTGCCTCCAATGAGAAAATCGCAGAGGCCCTTGATTTGAGACCAGTCAGTGTGCAAAACCACAAGGCGCGTATCATGCGCAAGCTTGGGCTGCACAACACCGTGGACCTGATTCGCTATGCGATGCAAAAAGGGTTCGTGAACCAGACGGATTTTCAAAACCGCTACAAGCGGGAGCTGAAGTAGCCCTGCTAGTTGCGGGATGACCGTAGCCAGAATTCCTTGATTTCAGGCTGGGCAAAGAACGAGTCTTCGGTGGGCACGTTCAATTTTATCCTTTCGTAGGTGACCCTTCTAAACGTCTTGTTCCGGTGGTTCATCTTGTACTCCATCTCCCACCAGACATTTCCCAAGCGCTTCAACTTCGACGGTGTGAGATTGACCAGGACTTCCCGGCCGCCAATTTTGTAGGGGTGCCGGTAATTCAGGATCTGAAAGGATTTCGCATCGAGAAAGATATCGATTTCCAATCCCGAAACAAGCCATCCATGGAGAACATAGGCGGCTCTTCCGAGGTAATCTTTCTTGCCAATGTAGGTGAACACATGGTTCTGCCCAACATGATCAAGCAGGAGAAACGGCAGCCTTGCTTCAAGGTCAAGCAACTTGCCTTCATTTCCCGTGATGCCAGCCGGACGTTCCTTTTCCGGGAGAAGTACCCGTTGCCAGGTGTGCTTGCCGTCACTTGCCTTGACGGTCCTGTGTTCATCTCCCCGCTTCTCAAAGAAGATTTCAAATCGTGCTTCTCCACTCGGTGAGAAAACCCCCTCGATTTTAAAGTCTTTCTTCCCTTCGAAGAGCTTTCCTTTTAGACGGAGCGAACGAACTGCCTCCATGGCTTCGCGCCCTCCACGAGCCTTTATATGCAAATCAATAATCTTGGCGCTGGTAGGATCCGTCTGGGAGGGTTTTGTCAGACCTGGCCAGAAGGAATTGACCGGAGGTGGCGGTGTTTCCTGCGCGTGGGCGAGAGGAGTGTTGGCGCTCAGCAGAGCGAGAAAGGCGAGTGGCAGAATTTTCCTCATGACTGAAAAGTTGTAAATTTACTGACTTCTGGCAACTTCAATCCCTGTCTGCTCAGTTCACATCAGTGATTGGCAATAAGTCGGTTTCCCTTTTGAAGAAGCGGCCCAAATCGTTCACCCAGGAATTCACTTCCTTTGGGTTGGTGTCAATTTGATCAAGTGGGCTCTTGAGGATTGCGGCAATGGAATGTCGTTCCCCTTCATTTTTCCCTTCAAGCCAATGGGCGGCCACGGGATATCCTTCTGAGCGGGCAAAGAGAAAGCATGTCTTTAGCAGAAGGGCCTCGGGGTTGGGCTTTTCCGACAGGGCAGCCAAGGAATCCTGAAGTAAATCCCATGCTTCAGGAAAGTGCTCCATGTGGAGGAGATTCTTTTCGAAGAATCGCGCCAAGCTGGAGGCTGCTTGAAGATGGGCATAGGATCTTCCAATGCCTTTATGGGCCACTGATCCGGAATATTCCTTCAGGAATGCGGGCTTTCCCTCCTCCTTCTGTTCGACGATGAGCTGTCCCGTTTCGAAGAGATCCGGCAGTGCGGCCCCGCCTGGCAATTTGGAAGATCTCCGGGCGAGCACATACTTCAGTCCATTCTCGCGAAGGAAATAGACCAGCAGAAGATTGTGTTCCCCGGAATCGGATTTCCGCAACAAACATCCTTGATCGGAAATGAACACGGTGAAAGAAGCGGTTAAACCATTGGGGTTGTATCACTTGACTGAAGTGACTTGCTATCCTCAGGAAGGGCGTCCTTCCAGGGCGGGACAACTGCGCCTCCCGAAATGATTAGCTTCATGGCATCGGGGATCGACATGTCCAATTCACGGACTTCCTCCTTCGGGACCATCAAAAGAAATCCGCTCGTGGGGTTGGGCGTCGTTGGGATAAAGACATTGATCAGCTCGGAGTGGGTTTGCGCCTGAATTTCCCCTTTTCCGTGGCCGGTCATGAATCCGAGGACCCAGATGCCTTTACGTGGATACTCAATCAAAACTGATTTCTGGAAGACGGCCTTCTCCTGCTGAACAAAAGTGTCCCGGATCTGCTTGACTGTATTGTAAACGTTGCGAACCACCGGCACATTGTCGACAACCCGTTCGAAGGTATTGACGAGGATTCGGCCAATGAGAAGCTTTGAGAGCCAGCCCAGCAGGGTGATGAGGCATCCGACAACGACAATTGCCGCGACATAGAGGCTGTATTCAAGCCAGACATGACTGAATTGTTTGGGTGGGATGAAGAAGAATATCAATTGGCGCGTGGGAATGCCAATCTTCTGTATCAGGAAATTAATGACAAAGAAGGTAACTCCCACAGGCGCCAGCAAAAGGAGGCCCGAGACAAAGGCATTGCGCAGGTTGCGTAACATAATTGGATTAAGATTGTGATGGAGGCAGCTTCATGGCAAGGTAAAGGGAACGCTTGGATTCAGCCGCTCCACTCGGCATTAAGCAGTGCCTTGGCTTTCCGCAATTGCCGCATGACAGACTCTTCGGCGGCGCGCATCTCCTTAACATCATCTTCCTCGCGGTCATCCAACCCGGTCAGGTGAAGACAGGCGTGCACAAGGTAGAGACTGAGTTCTTCGTGGAAAGACATCCCGGAATGCTGTGAAGCCTCCATGGCGACAGCCGGACAGATGGCAATGTCCCCTGCGTGGTCATCTTCCGGCGACCCGGGAAAGGTCATTACGTCAGTCACTTCCGGATCGTCAAAAAAAGATTCATGCAGCTGGCTGCAGGTTGTTTCGTCAACAAAGGCTACCTCCAATGCCCCGTCTGGCAGGCATATTTCCGGGCACTGTTCAAGGACTTCAATGCATTGGACGAGCGATGGCTCAACCATGGAAAGGCGTTCATCGGAAATGACCAACTCGACCGTGCGCATTGCTGCTCAATCCCCGCTAGTCGCAGGTGGGGGCAATTCCTGGTTGGCGGCTGCAGCCCTTTTCCTGGCACGGTTTCCTCCACCATTCTCGGTTTTTCCGTCGGGGTATTCCACGCGGGCGTGAAGCATGTTCAGCAAAGTAAAAACAAAATTTTCGCGAATCTTGATCAGTTGTTTGAAGGTGAGGGGAGTCGCGTCCAACTGTCCATCCTTGAGGCGGGCCATGAAGATTTTCTCCACAAGTTCCTCCACGCTTTGCGGATTCACCTTTTTCAGGCTGCGGCTAGCGGCTTCCACGCTGTCGGCAAGCATAACGAGTGCACTTTCCATGAATTGCGGGATGGGCCCCTCATACCGGTAAGTGTCTTCATTGACTTGGTTTAGCTCAATCCGGGGTGCATTCGGATAGATTGATTCAATCACGCCCTCCTCCTTTTGCTGTTGGAGCGCTTTATAATAGAAGTATTGGATGAGGGAGGTGCCATGATGTTGCTGGATGACATCCATGATCACCTTTGGAAGACGATAATCCTTGGCCATCTGCACGCCTTCCTTGACGTGGCTCTTGATGACCAAAGCGCTCATCGAAGGATTGCGCTCGATATGGGGATTTTGTCCAGAGCGCTGGTTTTCGACAAAATACTCCGGTTTGATCATTTTGCCGATATCGTGAAAGAGCGCGCAAACCCTGCAGACGAGTGGATTGGCCCCAATGGCGGCAGCGGCATTCTCGGCCAGATTGGCGACCATCAAGCTGTGGTGGTAAGACCCCGGAGCCTCCAACTGCATCTTTCGCAGAAGCGGGTGGTTGAAGTCTGTCAATTCCAGCAGGGTGATGTCGGTCGTGTACTTGAACAAGTTTTCGAGGATCGGAAGAATACCGACAATCAGGACACCGGAAATGACACCTGTTCCGACACTCGCGAGAATCTGGTAAAGTACCATTGTCAGCGGGAGATTATCCCGAAGACCGAATAGGAGAGCCCCAATAGCCATTGTCGCCCCAGAAATGGAGCCGGCCCGTACAAGGGAGGCCCGCAGTTGGATGTTGCGGCAGTAGGCAATGGCGACCAGACAGACCAATTGAGAGAGCAGGAGCACGGAGAGGGAATTGCCCTGCATCATGGCGTTGAGCGTACTGACCAGCCCGGCGGCCAGGATACCTGGGCCGGCCCCCACCAGGATGGTGATGATCATCGGACCCAATATGACGGGAACGAGAAATGGCAGGAGTTGGACGAGAATCGGTGTGGACTCGGCCAATACGCTGTCCCCGAGTTCGATAACAAGGCGGATTAAGCCGAGATTACAAAGAATCAGGATTCCTGACAGGCTGAAGATTCTCGGGTTGTGACGAACCTTGTGCCGGGATGTTTTCAGGAAGAAGACAGCTCCCATGACCAGGAGGAGGGTCAGCAGGGCCCGTTCATAGAAAAGGGCATTCAATCCAAAATCCCCTGCCTCCGACTGGCGAAGCGCTTTACGGTAGGCTTCCAGTTGTTCGTATTGCAGGGCATTGACTCTTGAGTTGGGCTCGATGATCGACTGCCCTTCGGGAATCTCAATAATGGTCGGTTTCAATGACTCCTGCGCAGCAAGGACACGATCCTGTGTACGCTCTGAATCAAAAATCAAATTGGGCCGCAGGGCAGAGCGCAGAATGCGAAAGAGGGCAATGGTACTTTCCCGCGGAATGTCCAATGCGGCCAATTGAATGCGGAGGGTTCTCAATCCCTCTTCTTCCGAGAGGATTTGTACTTCCTGGATGTTTCCAAACTCGTCCTCAACAGTGAACAGGCTCAAGCGTTCCCCGGTCCCAATATTAAATGCGGTATCAGCCGGGTAAACACCCTTGCGAAAAATTTCCCCCAGGACAATCAGACCTTCGCCAATGGAGGCCCGCAAGCGCTCTCCACCCAGTTGGTTATGAAGGGTCGCGAGGTCATTTGGGCGCAGGCTAAACGGGTTTCCCGCCGCATACTCAGCCAGAAAGGCCTCCACTTCGGCAACTTGCAGACGGGCCAAGTCTTCGGGTGTGTTTTCGGGAACCTTTGCAAAGGCATCCAGGTCCTCCCCAAGCCGTTCCATATATGAACGGAAATTCCTGTAGGGTTCGAGGTTGAGCAGGAATACCGGGGCGACCTTCTGCCGGACAGCCTCCATCCGCTTGGAAGTCTCGATTTCGCTCACATAGGAAAACGGGATTTCGGCGGTAATACGGATCCGGGAGACCTGGCCTTCCTGGACAAGGGGTCCGGCCGAGGAAAGTCCGTAAAAGCAGAGGAATACCGCTACGAGACCAAATCCCAAATAGAGGAAAAAGCGCTTCACCATCGCCATGTCCACACGTGGCTTGACCGTGGCCTCTCGGCGGGTGCCTAACCGGCGCTTCCGGTTATCCTCGGTGCGTTGCTTTTGCGATTTTCTTGAAAATATCATTATGCTACCTGCGTATCGGGAGCGTTTCACTCCAGTCAATCGGCACTGACTTCACGGGGTTGGTGTGCGCCAGTTTTGGCTTCGTACTGGGCATAGGCATCAATTATCTTCTGGACGATCGGGTTTCGGACCACGTCCTTGCCTTCGAAATAATGGAAGTCCACATCAGGAATGTTGACAAGGACCTTTTCCGCCTCCTTGAGGCCTGAATACTTGTGGCGGGGCAGATCAATCTGTGTTTTGTCCCCTGTGATGACCATTTGGGAGCCATCGCCCAACCGGGTGAGAAACATCATCATTTGCTCCGGGGTGGTATTTTGTGCCTCATCAAGAATGATGAAGGCATTTGATAGGGTTCTTCCTCGCATGTATGCAAGCGGAGCAATTTCGATGCGCGAATTACGATCATCTTTCCGGTCACTGTCTATTCCGATCATTCGTTTGCCCTCTGCCTGTCCCATCATGTCATAAATGGCGTCATACAAGGGAAGCAGGTATGGCTGGATCTTTTCAGTGAGGTCACCCGGGAGGAATCCAAGCGCCTCCCCGGCCTCGACGGCGGGGCGCGTCAGGATCACTTTTTCAACCTTTTCCTCGAGCAGGGCCTTGAGGGCGGCTGCAACGGCAAGGTAGGTCTTGCCGGTACCGGCCGGACCGATAGCAAAGACAATGTCCCCCTTCGAAATGGATTGAAGGTATCGCTTCTGGTTCAAGGACTTGGGAACAATACTCTTCGACCGCAGCTCTATCTTGACCGCCTGGTCAAAGACCTCCCGCAATTCATCGAGGGAGCCGCTTGCCGCAAGCGCCAGCATGTTCCGGAAATCGCTTTGGGCGATCCGCATTCCCTGTCGTCGGGCTTTTTCCAGCAACTGGAAGAAGGTCTTGGCGATCGCCACCTTCTCCACGTCCCCGTCGAATTTGATCCAATCATCCCTTGAGACGACATGCGTCCCGAGGGCCTTTTCCACCTCGGCCAGGTTGGAATCCCGGCCGCAATAAAGTTCCGAAAGGAACCGAGGGCTTTGAAAAAAGAGTGTTTCCTCAGGCATGCGAAATTTGTTTTGTGAGAACCTCCCAAGTCTGGTCAAGGGCTTGGGGAAGGCTGCGGGTTTTTCCTATGACAGGAAGAAAGTTCGAATCGCCGTTCCATCGGGGAACAACATGACAATGGAGATGTTTCGGGATCCCGGCTCCGCTGGACCGGCCCAGGTTGAAACCGACATTGAAACCGTTGGGCTTCATGGCCTTGGTGAGGATATCCTGGGCAAAGACAATCATGTCCATCAGCTCAAGCCGCTCCGCTTTGTCAAGGTCGCGAATCTCCGGGACTTCCCGGAAGGGGACCACAAGGATATGTCCGGGATTGTACGGGTAGCGGTTGAGAACAAGGTAGGTATGTTCTGCCCGGTGGACAATGAGGGCTTTCCGGTCGTCGCCCAACTGCGGCAGGTCGGAAAAGGGGCTTTTGATGCCCTCTTCCGGGTCAGCCTCGGAGGTGACATAATCCATGCGCCAGTATGCGTGTAAGATATCCATGAAGGAGGGACACAAGTCTTTTGTCAGGATGGACTCTGCCCATGGCGTGTAAAGCATCGAATTTCCCTTGGAACTTCGCGGTTCTCTGCTAATTTTTACCTTATGGATATGGAATACAGGCGGCTTGGCCATTCGGGACTCCAAGTGAGTGCCCTTTCATTTGGTTCATGGGTGACTTTCGGGAGCCAGATAGGGGATGATACGGCGGAATCCTGCATGCGCATGGCGTATGAGAGGGGAGTGAATTTTTTCGATAACGCGGAGGCCTACTCAGACGGTAAATCCGAAGAGGTGATGGGCCGAATCCTCAAGAAACTTGGATGGAGGCGGGACACCTTCCTCGTCTCGAGCAAGGTCTTCTGGGGCGGCAAATTGCCCAACCAGTCGGGATTGTCCCGCAAACACGTCATGGAGGCTTGCCATGCCGCTTTGCGGCGCCTGCAGGTCGACTATCTCGACTTGTATTTCTGCCACCGTCCGGACCCGCACACGCCAATCGAGGAAACTGTGCGGGCAATGAACACGCTGATTGAGCAGGGCAAGGTTCTTTATTGGGGGACAAGCGAATGGAGTGCCCGCGAAATCCAGGAGGCAAAAGGGATTGCCTCCCGCCTGAACTTGATCGGGCCGACCATGGAACAACCCCAGTATAATTTATTGCACAGGGATCGGGTGGAATCCGAATATGATCCGCTATTTAAAAGTGCGGACGGTTTGGGAACCACGATCTGGTCACCACTTGCGAGCGGTTTCCTGACTGGCAAATATAACAAGGGGATTCCCGAAGGAAGCAGGCTCGCCCAGAAGAACATGCAATGGCTACGGGATATGGTGGAAAAGGACCCAGATGGCTGGGATAGAAAACTTTCCAAGATAAAAGCTCTGGGAGGAATTGCCGATGGGTTGGGGGTTTCATTAGCCCAGATGTCGATTGCCTGGTGCCTGACCAATCCCCATGTCAGTACTGTCATTCTCGGGGCATCAAGGCCCGAACAACTTGAGGAAAACCTCAGTTCACTCGATGTCCTGCCAAAGCTGGACAGTGAGATCAAGGCGGCGATTGAAGAGGCTGTGTCCGAATAAACTGAATAATAAGAAGGGTTAAGAATATGAAAAAGCGAGTTGGGGTTATTCTGTCCGGTTGCGGCTTTCTGGACGGTGCGGAAATTTATGAGAGCGTGCTAACGCTGATTGCCCTTGAGAAAGCAGGGCTGGAAGCCGTCTGCATGGCGCCTGACGTGGAACAGCATCATGTGATTAACCACCTGACCGGGAATGAGGTCGCGGAAAAGCGGAATGTTCTCGTCGAGGCGGCTCGCATTGCGCGCGGAAATATCAAGAACATTGCTGAGATCACTGGCAAAGAGATTGATGCGCTCATCCTGCCGGGCGGGTACGGGGCCGCCAAGAATCTATGCAGCTTTGCCATTGATGGACCCAAAGGGAAGGTAAACCCTGAGGTGCGGCGTCTTGTCAGGGATATTTTCGCTGCCCGCAAGCCGATGGGGTTCATCTGTATTTCCCCGGCGGTGGGGGCGATGGTTCTTGGGGAAACCGGGGTCGAACTCACTATTGGCGATGACCCGGGGACCGCTGAAGCCATTGAGTCCCTTGGGGCGCACCATGTGAATTGCAGCGTTTCGGAAATCCACATGGATCCAGACCGGAAGATTGTTTCCACACCTGCTTACATGTTGGGACAGAATATTCTGGAAGTTTCCTCGGGAATTGAGAAGTTAGTTCAGTGCGTTGCAGAGTGGATTCAATGATCAGGAGTTTCCCGGGACTATGGCGTTCGCCGATAGCCGTTCTGAGCGTTGTCGCCGGGCTTTTTTCTTCTTTGGTACTGTTGGGGCAAATGGTTCCTGATGCGCCTATCCAGCATTTTCGTCTCCCCATGTTTGGCGAGAACGGTTACAAGAGCTGGGAGTTGCGCGGATTGAAGGGCAGTTATCTCAGTGATTCCGAAGCACTTGTGGAGGGTCTTGAACTGGTGGTATTCTCTGGGGACGAGTTTGTCTTTGAGGAGACCAGCATTCGCAGCCCGAAGGCTACGATTTACCTCAAGGAAGCCCGGGCTGAGGGCGATTCATCGCTCTTTGTTTTGGGCCCCGGGTATGAAATCCAGGGCCGGAATTGGACATGGGAAGGATCGAAGCGGAAAATCACGGTCAGGGAGTCCGTGCGCGTTTCCTTTTCCGGGACCGTAGACATTCTGGATTAAATTTCTTATTCATATGATACAATTTACGCGAAGATTACTGTTACTCATTCCGTGTGTTCTGGCCGTCTCCGGATTATCGGGACAAACGCCCGACCTGCGGGAGACAATCATCACCAGTGACCGGCTCGAAATGCAGGGCACGCCCGACCGGAATTACTTCTACTTTACAGGGGAAGTGAAAGTGGATGGCACGAACCTGCAGATCCTTTGCAACGAGCTGACGATTGTGGCCATGAGGAAGGGGGAGGAGACTGCGACTATCGGGGAAATTGATGCGATTCAGCAGATTACCGCCCGCGGTTCTGTCGAGATTCACCAAGCCGGCCGTAGTGCCTATGCCGGGTTGGCCGAAGTCAACCCGAAGGTAGGGACCGTCACTTTGTCGGAGAACCCCAAAATCATTGATGGGGAGGTCGAGGTCGAAGGCTACCAGTTTGTCCTCCATAAAGGTGAACGAAAATTCGAGTCTATCCCGGATCCCAATGCTCCCGCTGATGCTCCAAGCCGCTCAGTTGTTCGATTGGGGGCCATGCCGGATATGGGGTTTGACCAGACCGAGGAGGAAATCACGGTCGACGACCGTATCGAAAGTATTCCCGAGGACAATCAGGCCACACCTGACGAAATCGATGAAGAGGAAGGGGTTGATCGTGTCGATCCCTAAGCCGGAAGCGCATTCCATTGAGACTCGTGGCCTCGTCAAGCGTTACGGAAAGCGCGAAGTTGTGCGCGGTGTCGACTTGAAGGTTTTTGGAGGTGAGATTGTCGGACTTCTTGGGCCAAACGGGGCAGGCAAGACGACTTCTTTTTATATAATTGTCGGTCTGGTTCCAGCCAGCTCCGGGGACGTGTCTATCAACGGGAAAGTGGTCACGCGACTGCCGATGTTCCGCCGGGCCCGTATGGGTATCGGGTATCTTCCGCAGGAACCCTCCGTCTTCAGGCGGCTCTCAGTCTATGACAACCTGGACTGTATCGCCCAATCGCTGCCCATGAAAAAGGTCGCCCGCAAGGAGCGGGTTGAGCAATTGCTGCACGAGTTGGGCCTTGAGACGGTTGTCCGCCAGAAGGCCTACACCCTCAGTGGTGGAGAGCGGCGCCGGCTCGAAATTGCCCGGGCCCTCCTTACCGAGCCCCGTTTTTTGCTGATGGATGAGCCATTCAGTGGAGTTGACCCGATCAGCGTCAGCGAGGTGCAGAAGATTGTCCTGGGTCTCAAGGACAAAGGTATTGGGGTCCTCATTACAGACCACAACGTCCGCGAAACGTTACGCATTGTGGACCGGGCTTATCTGCTGCATGACGGACAGGTCCTTGCCGAAGGAAACAGCGAATCGCTGATAAACGATCCCGATAGCCGGAGATTTTATCTTGGTGAGGATTTTGCGCTTTAATCCTGCTGTTAATTCTTCCAGAGTGAAGGGGTAATGCCGCTCAGAGCCCAGCCCAAGTTTGTCGAAAGTGTTCCTGTTAAAAGTTTTCTTAAAGCGGCAGATGGAGATCTGCACTTGAGTCTAGTCGCAGGGGAGAAGGGCCTGTCCCGGTCAATCCGGGACAAATCAATGAATCGTCCGGCGCTGGCCCTGACTGGGTTCTTCAAGAGTTTTGGTTACAAGCGGATCCAGCTCTTTGGGGCTGGAGAAATGGCTTACATGAGGGAAATTCCCGCCAGCCGACAGTTGGATGTGATGAGCAGGATGGTGGAGAAAAAGATTCCCTGTATTGTTGTCTCGAGGAATCTGCTCCCGACGCCAGCCATGGAAACGATGTGCGAAAAGTCAGGCACGCCGCTTTTCCGGAGTTCCCTCACAACCAAGGATTTCTCCGCCCAGGCGATGCTTCTCTTGGAGGATCTTTTTGCCCCGCAAGTGGCCGAGCACGGGACGCTCATGGATATCAAGGGGATTGGAACATTAATCCGTGGTGAGAGCGGTGTGGGCAAGAGCGAGTGCGCCCTCGCTTTGATTGAACGTGGGCACAGTCTTGTCGCTGACGACCTTGTCTACATTAAACTTGAGAATGAACGCATTCTCACAGGGCGCAGTAGCGAGCTCAATCGCGGTTATATGGAGTGTCGTGGCCTCGGAATCATCGATATCAGCGAGCTCTTTGGCATCCGTTCAGTCCGGCTTTCCAAGGAGATCAATATGGTCATCACCTTTGAGGTCTGGAAACATGGAATGGACGAGGAGCGAACCGGTCTGGAGCATGATGTCTTCGAGGTCATGGGAATCCGCATTCCGCACATCATTCTTCCGGTTCGGCCGGGACGCGATCTTGCTCGCCTCGTTGAAGTTGCCGCCATGGTCCATTCCCTGAAAAAAATGGGACACGACTCGGCAAAGGAATTTAATGACCGATTAATTGCCTTCATGGCAGAGGAGGGAGAGTGAATTATTCCCCTCAGGTACCCCTCAGCCCCGATGATCCGCGGCTCGCAAGAATTGTTTCACAAATTCAACGCTTTTGTACTAAAAGTTATTGGTGGGGAGAGTGTTAATAACTTGTGTAGAAGTATGGCTTGAAAAGACTCATAAGGCATTGGAGACTCATCGTCTCATCTGCCTTCGTAAAAAGGTCATTGCTGCAGATTTCGCTCTTCCACATTCTATTCCTCTTGTCTCCTTACCAAACTAATTTTCTCTAAGTAATTAAACTACAACAATTTACAGATATGCTCTTTCCTAACCAGACTGAATTCCATGAAGAAATTTTTATTTCAAAGATCATTGATAGTGAGGCAGTTACTGCTTCTTTTCCCGTGAGTCTTGGTGTGGACTGCCAGGTCGTTCCCGCAGTGTGAATAAATTGCCATCTGAACGATCATGCCACACTCCTCTGTGACGGAATCCCTCTGGACGGAAGTCCTACAAGACTTCCGAAATTCCCTATCCCAAGACATTTACGCAAATTGGTTTCAGTCGATTGATGCCATTCTTGACGAAAGCGGGACACTTGAATTACGGGCCGCGAACGAATTTGCCCGTATCTGGCTTGAGGATAATTACCTCGAGCTGATCCGGGAGAAGGCCGCGGCCATTGCCGGGGAGGAAGTCATGGTCCGGATTACGGCCCAAGACAGTGGTTCTGTCCAGGTGGCTCCAAGGGAGCCTGTTGATGTTGATTCAGACCGCGGTCGTGGAGGTAAATTTGGCAGGACAGGGCAACGCACACTCCATCCAGCCCGCAACCCATACCTGAATCCGAGAAATACCTTTGATAACTTTATTGTCGGCCCGAGTAACCAGCTCGCTCATGCAGCGGCGACCGCTGTCGCGGACTCTCCGGGAAGCGCCTACAATCCGCTTTTTGTTTATGGGGATACCGGGCTGGGCAAAACTCACCTGATGCATGCAATGGCTCATGCCATTCAGCAATCCAATCCGGAGGCCAAAGTGGTCTACCTCTCCTGTGAGAAGTTCACCAACAACTTTCTGCGGGCAATCCGGGAAAATTCCCTCGATTCCTTTCGGCGCTTCTATCGCAAAGTCGACGTTCTTCTGATTGACGACATCCAATTCCTTGAGGGCAAGGAGCGGACCCAGGAAGAATTTTTCCACACTTTCAATGAGCTCTTTGAAAGCCAGCGCCAGCTCTGCCTTTCCAGTGATCGCCCGGCAAGCGAGATAAACAAGCTCGAAAGCCGCTTGATCAGCCGTTTCCAGTGGGGAATGGTAACAGACATCCAGCCGCCGGACCTGGAAACCCGGGCCGCCATTTTGAAGAAGAAGGCCATGGCCATGGGCTTTGACCTGATCCCCGAGGAAGTTCTCGAATTCCTTGCCAGTCGAATCACGCGGAACGTACGTCGCCTGGAAGGGGCCCTTATCAAGGTGGGAACATTCGCCCGCCTCATCCGCGAGCCTTTGACACGTCGCAAGGCGGAGGAGCTTATCCACGATATCCTTCAAGAGGAGGTCCAGCACCAGATCACCATTGAGCGCATCCAGCGCAAAGTTGTTGAAATGTATGACCTTCGTCTCAGCGACATGCAGAATCGGCGCCGTCCGAGCCATATTGCCTTTCCGCGGCAGGTGGCGATGTATCTGAGCCGACTGCTCACCCATCATCCCTTGAAGGAAATCGGGGAGTCCTTTGGCGGGCGCGACCACGGAACGGTTATCCATGCGGTCAAGACAGTGGAGAATATGATGGAGCAGGACGAAAAGGTCCGGAACTCGGTTGAGTATCTTGTCCGCCAGTTGCGCGGGAACCGTCAATAATCTGGACTCCACAGTTGCCTCCAGGGAATCTTTACTCACCCTGATAGGGTATGAGTTTAACTGATGAGCAAAAATCGTCTGTAGCGGCCTGGATTCGCGAAGGAGCCAGTCTTTCCGATGTACAAAAGCGCCTTGAGACTGAGATGGATGTACGAATAACGTACATGGACTTGCGCTTTCTGGTTGATGATCTCGATCTGGAAATCAAGGCGGTAGGGCCCCAGTTTGATGACCCAAAAGTCGAGGAGGTGGGCTCAGCCCAAGCAGGCAAGGTATCTGTGACGCTCGACAAGGTCACGCGTCCGGACGCCTTGGTAAGCGGGCAGGTCACGTTCAGCGATGGCGTTTCCGCACAGTGGCATCTCGATCAAATGGGGCGACTTTCCCTGAATGCGAAACAGCCCGGCTACAAGCCCTCGCAGGAAGACTTGCAGGATTTCCAAAACGAGCTGCGGCAGGCTGTTGAGAAGTCTGGAATGATGTAGCTGGCAACTGAGAAAGGATCGAATCATGACAACAAAATTCCTCCATACGCGAATTCGGGTCAGTGACCTCGAGCGCTCCATCGATTGGTATTCCCGAACTTGCGGATTTGAAGTGCTTAAACGCAACGACAAGTCACCAGCCGGTAACCAGATTGTTCATCTTCAATTACCCGGGAATGCCCACACGCTGGAGCTGACCTATTCCCCGGACTATACAGTACAAGTCCCGGAGGACCTCATGCATACTTGTATCGGTGTCGATGATATCGCCGAATACTGCGCAAAGCTGGAGGCCGACGGCTTTGAAATCTGGCCAGGAGACTGGAAAGAGAAAGCCGCTGCCAACAATTTCCGGATGGCTTTCCTTACCGATCCCGACGGGTACGAACTGGAAATTCTCGAGAACTGATTGAGTTTCTTTATCCCCTTAGGGAAAGCGAACCCGAATTCGGGCAACTTTCCCCGTGCGGTTGAATATTTCCCGGCTTAACTCCTTGGGAATACGCATGTCGGGTAACTCTTCAACAGTGCCGTCTCCAAGCTCAACGCTGACGCAAGATGAGTCCTGTCCGCTGAGGTAGATGACGGGTACCTGACAGAAGCTGTATGCCAGCGAGCCTGCTGGCAGTTCCTCGGTGATCTCGCCTCCGGTCAATCCCGGCAGGACAAACTCGGTCTTATGATCGAGGAGCTCTTCCCGTGAAAGAAGATCGGTCCGGAATCCAATCAAGCCATCTGCAACATAGACTCCCAGTTCCGCCATGCGTATCAGGAGGTCTTCCTTGACCTGGCCGGTCATCCCGGGTTGCTGTGCTCCCGCCCCTTCAGGCGTATGGGAATACGCATCGGTGGGGATTGCCCCATAAAGGGCGGGGTTTTTGCTGATGCCAATGCCGTCACGCAGGGCACGGTACCGCTCAATAAGCTCCTGAGTGGCCTTTTGCTGATCTCCCATCGGGATGAGCTCCTGGACGGCGAGAACCAGCTTGGAGACCATATGCCAGTAAATGCTGCCCAATCCTTCATAAGCGAAGAATGTTCCGGAACGACCCGTGAAGGCATGGTGATTAAAAGTGTTTTCGAACAATTCCAGAACCGCCGGACCATCAGAGGAGACAAGGTCGGAGAAATCCGGGTTCTCAGCCAACCCATTCAGTACATTCTCCACATCCTGCTTGTTACGGAGTTTTCCGCTGAAGGCATATGAACCCTTCGAACGCTTGCGGACCAGGGATTGGTTGCCTGCCCAGACCAGCTTCAATAGCAGGGGAATGGCATCAATATCCTCCTTGGAAAGACAGTTTTTATCGAGAAAGTCGGGAAGCCTCTTGTTCGGGTACAGGATATAGCTGTCCTGGTCCGCCCGGTAGAGCTCACTTTCCCGCAGGCTCTTCAACAGCTCAAGGGATTCATTTGTATCGAGAATTCCAGCACTCAAGATAGATACTTGCCCTTCAAGCATGACATGCAGGTGGGAAACTTCGATTGCCTTGTCCTCGATCTTGATCAGGTTGTAGGAGTGCCAGAGGGCGTCTTCGCGTTTGTTTTCCCTGAGGCACAATTCCACATGCGCCAAGGCAGACTTGGCGTACTCGAGAATGTCCTTGCCGGTCACCTGGGTCTTCGTTCCTGAAAGCGCATTGTCGTACAGGCTGCCACGAAAATCGCTGGCTGACTGGCCGAGCTTTTGCATGAGGGCAAAGCGTTCCTGAGGTGAGACCTCGCCAGGAGTGGCGGTGAACACGTTAATCTGCGCGGTCAGAAGCTCGCCGAGCTCGCTGGAAAGGGCGTATTCTCCGGATTCGAGGGTTTCGCCGAATTCGGTGATGAGGAATCGCAGGTATCGGGCGACGTACCCCAGCGTAACAACGGAAATCCCGTAGCCGACAAGAGCGTTATTGGCATCGTTCCACTCGGGCCGCTGCGTATTCATCCAAATCCCTCCACTGGGGACAAAGTTCGACAGTTTGGCCATAAGCGGAGCGAGCAACTTCTCCATGAGGCTGACGTTGATGATCGCGCCTTCGCCTCCGTGCATGAGCTTGCCGTCTGATCCCTTTTGCTCGACCCGGGCTTCAATCCGCTTGGCCCACTCCTCGTCATAATCAATCGTTTCCCGAGGATCATTGAGGATTTCCTCATAGGACCGAATCCGGTAAGGGATTTCCGCGTAGACGCATCCTTCCTCACTGAGAAGTCCAGCCAGCCGGTCTGGATGAAAACGCGTTGAAGCTTCAAGCAGACGCAGGAGATAAATAATCTGGTGATCGCCCCAGTAGCCAATGTTGGCCCAGGCATCTCCCGGTTCGAGCTCTTCCCATTCAAACCCTTCCTTGGTCAGGCGATAGGGATTGTAACCATCCGCAGTGGTGGCATTGAGAAACCGGAAAATAGCGGCTTCGAGATATTCCGGATACGAATGGAGCAGGGCTTCCCAGTTTTGGAAAATGTCCCGCCAATTGCCTTGGTAATTGAACCGGGGAGAGCCGTCATCCTCCTTGATCTCAATGCTGAAACGGTTCCAAGGGCGGCTGGGATCACCATGTCGGCGACTGAAACTCAGTGGGAGATATTCCCGGACCAGACGGCGGGCATCCCCATCCGCCTTGCAGAGCGGGTGATCACTGCTCCACGGATCGCGGCAGTGAAGTTTTTCATCGGCCGGAAGCAGTGCCTTGAGGCGCTTGCCCGCCTCCTTGTTGAAACGAGTCACTGTCTTCACCACATCGTCGACCGGTAGCTCGTAACCTGTAATAAGGGCCCCGCCCCGCATGAGGTTGAAAACCGTATTGGAGGTGTGCCTCATGGTGCGGCTCGATTCATTGCTTTTTTGCAATCCATCTGCCTGGCCAAGCATTTTCAAAAGGTTTTCCTGGGTGCGTTCACAATCGGCTTCGATTTCCTCCTGCAATTCCGTCGAAGAGGAGATAAGCTCGAGCAGCTCTTCAATTTCCCCCGGCTCCTTATCCACATCCGCACAGTTGTACCAGCAAGCCGACCCGCCTGCCTTCAATTCATGCCCGTCCAATGTCAGGTAGGAACCGCGCTTCCCCCGGCATTCGCTTTCCGTCTCCAATTTCCCGCCAGCGAGAAAGCTCGAGAGCTGCTGTTCAGAGATTAGATAAAGTGGCTTATCAAGCCCGCATTGCCATGCGATATTCGCTCTCAGGGCCTCCATCGGAGAGGCAAGGTCCGTTGGTTCGGAACTCAAATGGTAAATTCCCATCCCGGCCGGTTCCACCAGCTCGGTTTGCTTGTAGGCGTTGCCAAGAATACTGAACTCATTCTGAAAACGCTGTGCCAATCCCGGAGGAAGAATGTTCTGCAAACCATCCAGGACTTCAATCCGGCGGGGTTTGGTGCTCTCATTCAAAATCTCGACTTTCCTGACAAATCCAAAGCGACCGCTTGGGCGCCAGCTAATCCGGATCAGAAGTCCCAGATCCTTGTTTCGTTCCTCGAGAATGATATGATTGCCGGTCGTATTCTTCTGTAAATGTCGTTCAATACAGGCGCCCCGCTTGCCGTGCTCAGTGAAGGGTTCCCAGTAAGTTGTCGCACCTTCATCCTGGTGGATTCGCACGATCGTCCGGCTGCCAGTGGATGCGGACAAGTCCTCGATCTTGTCCTGGGTGTAGTAGGGCAACAGCGCATGGTCGGGATTTATCCGGCCCGCCGTCAAGGCTCCGGAACTTGTGATGAATAGCCAGTGGTCTGAGTCACTGATCAGGCTCATCAGGAAACTGCCCATCAGGTCTGTTCGCTCAATACGGTACCAAGTCTGTCCGCTTTCTTCCAATACGCTTCCCTTGACCTCCTTTTCAAGATTATCAGTTAAGGGGCAATCGGGAGAAATCGATGAGGGTGGGGTGTTCTCTAGGTGTGTTTTTTTAGTCATAATGTGTTTTCCTTTCGAGCAAAGGGTCTAACCAGTTGCTCTTGAAATGGTTTCCCCGGTTTGGATATCACCATCCACGAGGATGTGTCTCCGGGGAGCGGTGGGCTGTTCGATACGGCGAACTAACTGATGCGTCGCGGATCGCCCTAATTCCTCATAAGGAACCAGGACAGTGGCCACCTGTTTTTGCCGGTGCGGTGGATTGACACCATCAAAACCAGTCACGGAAAGATCTTCCGGAACACGGATGTCTTCAGTGGCAAGGTCTTCAATGAGGGCATATGCTTGATGGTCTGCAGCGCATACTACAGCAGTGATATCGCCGTTTCGGACTTGTTCGGCAACGCGTTGTGCGCACTCTTCGGGCGTTAGCTCCTGTCCGGCGTGAACATTTATCGCAGTGGACTGATTGAATTCCAGTTTCAACCGGAAGAGTGCTTCGACATAGCTGCCAAATCTGCGCATGACCCACGGCGTGTCGACACCGTAGACCCAGCTCATAAAGCCGATCTTACGGTGCCCCTGGTCATGCAGTTGTTTGATAAGCGTATAAATGGCTTCGCTCTGATCCACATCAACGCTGTCAATCAGATCGTGCCGGTAATTCTCAATGATGGAAACGCAGGGCACCTGGTTGGCGATTTCATGTGCCATGACTGGATCAAGAGGATAAATCAGGATGACCCCTTTCCATCCGGTGGAACGGACTCTGCGAAGGATTTTCTGGGAGTTTTTCTCGGCAGGATCATAATAGACAACGTCCAGAACAGATTCGTGGAGGGAGCTCTTGTCGGCAATGCCCCGAAGGACTTGCTGGAAGGTCTCCGAGGGACCACTGAATTGTTTGGGCATGGCAATCAGAACTCCCCAGATGGATGGCTGCGTTGTTGATTCTGATGTGTTTGTCCGCTTGATACGCTGGCTGTAGCCAAGTTTCGCCGCAGTATCCAAAACAAGGGCTTTTGTCTCTGCGTTAATGGCCGGGTGGTTCGCCAGAGAGCGGGAAACTGTCGTTTGTGACAGCTGTAGCATCTCGGCAATTTTGTGCTGGTTGACTCGGCTCATCAGGATTAAAGTTATCTCAGGTATCTCCATCGTGATGCAACAAAAAATTGCATAAATATGCAGTCTAAATTGATGTCTTCACCAACATATCTATTGGGCTGGCGGGCCGACTGGACAGAGGTGATTAAGATGCAACTTCAAGCGATTTCATTGACAGGCGGGACGGGTCAAGCTGAATGAGTTTAATGAATCAGAAGGAAATTGCGGAGAGACTGGGATTATCCCGGACAACAGTATCACGATGTTTTACAAACCACCCGAAAATCAACCCGGAAACCCGGGCGCGGGTATTCGAGCTGGCAGCTGAAATCGGGTATGCGTATTCCCCGCCGAGAAATTTGACACAAAAGCGTCCGCGGGCAGCCGACTCGGTTGCGGTCGTAGCGGGCATTCCTTCAAACGCGGACCGTCGGGTGGGGACCGCGCGGGAGATTCTGGCGGGCATCAGTGAGCGTCTGGCGGCCGAAAAGTTGACCTTAAATGTGAATTACGTTGATCCTGCCGATTTCAATCTCACACCCCGGGCACGCCGGATCCTTCCCGGATTGAGAAATGCAAATCTACTAGGCTTTATCCTTCTCTATCCTTTCAGGGAGGAATCAGTAAGGAATCTAATCAGCAAGTTTCCGACAATTTGTGTATTGAATGATTTTGAGGAGGTTGACGTCGATTGTGTAGGGGTAAATCAGACCTTGGGGATAGTCCGGATGGTCCACCATCTGGTGGAATTGGGCCATCGGGAACTGGGTTATCTCAGCTGGAAGTACACGGTGCCCACCCCTTGGGTAGAAAGGCGGTTTGGGGCCTTTGTGGAGAGTTTATACCGTTTTCACCTGCCATTTCATGGTGACCGGGTGATCAATGTGCATCGCGAAGGGCAAATTGAGGTGCCGGAAGTTCTCCAGAGGGCGAAGAAAATGATCAGCGAAGGCGTGACCGGAATTGTTTGCGCTGCCGATCACCAGGCCTACCCCCTCATCAAGGCTCTCCGGGAAGATGGCATCCGCGTGCCGGAAGATGTTTCCATCACAGGATTTGACGGGGAAGTTCCCACTGAGGGATTACCCCAAATGACCACTATCCGGACGCCTTTCCGGGACATCGGTGTATCCAGCGTGGTTTCTCTTTTGAGGCGAGTGACACACCCATCAGCTCCCAGACGGCATATTATGGTCGCGGGTCGGCTGATTGCTGGAGAAACAACGGCCCCTCCCAGAAAATAAAAATTTCCCCTCGCAACCGGCTATTTCATAAACTGGCAACGGAATTTATTTGCAGGATTATTCATTGTTCTGTGCGCGCAGATTGCTTGTGCGGGATCGTGAACCGTGTTTCATCAAGGGAGGGAGTGGGGCATCCCGCCTGTTCCTATAAATGTTAGGCGAAGGCAAGATTGTTGCGACGGCCAATTTCCCATTTTTAGTGGAATAAAAAAAGGGCGGGATTTGCATCCCGCCCTTTTCAGATCCTATTCGAATCGCTTAGAAAGTGACTCCGAAGTTGATCTTCCAGGAAATCCCGGGTGCCCAGATGTAACCATACTGGTCTTGGTCATCGAGGAAGTTGTCCACATTCAGCTGGAGGAAGGCATCGTATGAGTCGCGGACCCATGAATACTTCGCCATCGCATTGAGTGTCAGACGCGCGTCGGTGACAGCCTTGATGGTGGTTCCGGTCTCATTCTGTTTCTTCTGTCCAGCCGAGGTAAATGCGGAGGCGTATTCGCGCTCGCTTTCCCACTGGCCACCAAAACCGATTTCCAACCCGCTGAACAGGCTGTCTTCAAGGAAGGTGTAATGGGCCCACCAGGAAACGACATCCTCAGGAGTATCATCGAGTGATTCTCCCTTGCCCCAGCCAACACCGGTCCAAGAGGATGTATCGGTGTTCGGGAGGTATGGACCGTCTCCGCCTGGATAGACCAGTTCAACAGGTGCGCCACCAAGTCCCCAGTTTGCGTTCGGGAAGAACCAAGTCGCCCAGCGGTCTTCATTACCCTCAACAAATGGTGTTTGTACAAAAGCACCTGGATCGATGACTTGCCGTTCAACATGAGAGTAGTTTAAGATAATCTGCAGGTTCTCGAGCGGGCTCATGATAATTTGAGCTTCCCAACCATCCGATTCATCGGAAATGGATTGGTAATAACCCTGGTCGGAGCGGTCCTCACTTGCAGTGTTGACCTCCTCGTCGTCCAAGCCCTCGTACAGGAATCCAAGCCATGGATCGAGATCCTTGTTGGGGTCATCCAGGGGAAGCAGAAAAGCGTCCTGCAGTTCCCGGAAGATGGCATCAAGCCACGCAGCTCCCTCAGGTGTCGAGGCATTCAAATAGGTGAATGTACCGTCATCATTTGACTGCGTATAAACAGCTCCTTTCGGACCTGATCCTGTCGCTGCTTTCGCAGCAAGCCATTCGGCTTCAGTTGCCCTTTGATAAGGATTGATGATTTCCCCGGTATCCGGGTCCCTGTTCGCGATGTCCGGGTTGACGCCGTCCAAGCGGTAAATGATGTCATCAGATGGTCTGAACTGACCATGCACAGGAGCTGGGGCCCACCAGTAACGGAAAGGCAGACCTTCGCGCTGGATATTGAACTTGCTGATAGTACCGGCAATACGCCCGTCGAACAGATTGAACTTGAAACCGTATTCGGTGGCATCGGCAACCGTGGAATCCAGAGCAATGCCGTTTCCATCACGCTCACCACCAAAGTTTGGCTCAACACCTTCCGATTGCAGGGCGAAGAGAGTGAATCCTTCGATGACTTCAACGCTGATACCAAACTGACTGGTCTGCTTCTTCACCTCTGAGTCTTCAAAAAACTGACGACCCTGACGTGATCCGATCACCTCACCAAATCCATCCTTGCTTTGGGTCGTATCTTCACGAATACCGGCAACGAGGAAGAGGCGATCATCGAAGAAACGGCCGGAATAAACACCATACATGCCAACATTCTCAGCCGTATTGCCATCAATACGCAGGGGTTCGTAGGGCAGACTGGGGGATCCGTCCCAGATTGTGTCGAAACGGATGTAGCTTTCGTCGGTCGGATCCTTGTACATGAAGTCATCCGTCGCCCCATTAGACCGGTAGGCAGTGTTCTCGTAGTCCTGACTTTCAAAGGAGTAGCCGAGAAGGATGTTGTGTTCGGACTCGAGCCACTTGTTTCCTTCGAAAATGCGGTCGCTAAAGTTCAGCTCGTGACGATGTTGAAGCCAGTCGATCTGCTCATCCGAACCGACCCAGTTGTACTGGAAAACGCCGTCATAAACAGGCACAACCGTATCACTGTTTTTACCATCAATAACCTGACGGGCAAGGAAGCCACGGCCATTGGCCTGCATGTCATCAAGAATGACCTGAGCTGCATCAGCCCCGCTACCCCTGGAGATACCGCCAAAGACGTCACGGGTGACAAAATTCACCCTGGAGTAATTGAGACCACCATTGTAATACAGGTTGTCGAGGATCTTGACCTCAACCGAGAAATTCGCGTTTTGCGATTCTGTATCGATGAAGGTATCCGGACCTGACCAACGGAAAGTGCGGGGGTCGCGCGTAAAGTCGATCTGACCATTGTCATTCAGGTCCTCTCCGGGATCCAGAACTTGGTTGGCGTTCTTGTCTTCCGAGAATTCCAGGAAGCCAAAGGTCTCCAGTCGGTCAGACTGGAAGATGTTCACGCCTTCAAGGGACGGAGTCCGAACACTGCGGAAGCTGACACCGTTCTCATCGGCTTTTCCATACTCATAATCGAGAGTCAGCTTGATGCGGTCAAAAATCCGCCATTGCAAAACGGGAGCAATGAAGAAGTGATCCTCAGTATTGATATCGGTCCAGCTTTCACGATCCTCGATGGCCATACTCAGGCGATAGCCGAGATTTTCGAGAAAAAGGGGGCCTGTGCTGTCTATGGATGCACGCTGGAAACTATCTGAACCAACCCCAATGCTGAAATTCTGCTGGAATTCGGGAAGAGGGGTTTTGGTGACATAATTGACCACACCTCCGAAGTTCCCGACCCCGTAGAGGAGGGCACTGGGTCCGCGAACTACTTCGATACGGTCAATGTTAATCGTATCGGTGGCATGTTGCCGCCGAAAACCGTTTCGGAGAGTGTTCTCCAGAACAAATCCCCGAATTTTGAAGGAGGAATCGCTCTTGTTGCCGGTCGCCCCTTCAGGGTTGTTGATTTGGCCGACATTGCTGGTTGATCCGTAGGCATCATTCTGGGACTGGAGGAGAATACCCGCACTGTACTTCAGGGAATCCCGAAGGTCAGTGGCGCCGGTGTCCTCGATAAATTCTGACGTGACCACCTCGATGGTCAAAGGCATGTCCTGGATCGGAACACTGATACGTGATCCGGAAATGGCATTTGAGGCGTAGTAACCCTTGTCGCCACTGGTCTCGACTTCAAAGGGTGAAAGTTCAAATACAGGATCATTTGAACCGGCATCATCCTGTCCAATGGCGGATCCCGTTGATAGGACCGTGGCCAGGAACAAGCCGAGCAGTTTGTAATGGGGTGAGTTTGTTTCCATTTTTCTAAGTTTGTGGTGTTTCAATCAAGAGAGGGTAAGAGGGGAGGGCTAAAAAAAAGAGCCAGCCGGAGTTGATCTCCGGCTGGCAGAATTACTTGAATGATTACTGGTCAAGGGCGTAAATCCACGCTCCTGATTCAGAGACAGCCTCGGCTGGAATGTAGATGTACTTCCCGAGGTCATAGACATAAATCCATGGATCCGAAGTAACATTAACGATGCCCATCCATGCGCCTGTATCGGCGAAGCCGTTCTCATCGACATCGTACCCAGCCCAAGTCACAGATGCATCGCCTTCGATGTAACCTGAAAGGTTTTCGAAGTAGATCGTTCCTGAATCCATGGTGAAGGAATTCCCATCAAATTCATTAGTGATTTCGAAGCCCAGTTGGATAACCTGAAAGGGCTCGGCTGTCACATCATCCGGGTAGGTGATAGTCAGGTCGAACGGTTCCAATGCGGATCCAATATTGTGAAATACAGTATACTGCGGAATAATCCCGAATGCATCCGGGTTATATCCCAATGTCTTGATGAAGGCACGGATCAGCATATCACTTGTGTCAGCGCCGACACGTGTCGCCCTTGCCGAACCTGTAAAGCGGATGACGTCGCCAGGTTTGAACAGAACCCGGAGGAAGGCTGGATCACCATTTGGCGAGGCGGCGGTATGCTCATTGAAAAGATATTGTTCGATCCGGTCGGAGGCACCGTCATCCCATGAATTAATGGTGACACCCGAGCCACCCGGGACAACTTGATTACTCCAGAGGAATGGATTGATTTGGTCGGTGTTATCAGCAGTCAAGAAGGCTGCCCAAACTCCGCCCGGGAAGATGTTGGCACCGAGGATCCAAGAATCCTTGTAACCAGCGGAGAAATCCGGGTTTTCAATCAACGGGGTATTTGAAAAGGCCATGGAACCCGTCAGGAGGGCCAGGGCGGTTGCTACGGTTATTTTTTTGTTCATAATGAGTATAGGTTTGTTTTTAGAGGTTTTTTGTGGGTTGGAAATTAGCGAGGAATGAAGATCCACTGGTTGTCAGCGCTAAAGGTGTCTTCCAGAGCGACCGGCATGAAGATGTAGTCTTCGAACTGGTAGGAATAAATCCATGGCGCTGCATTGATATTGATCTGCCCCAGCCATGAGTTTGTTTGAGCGTTTCCAAATGCATCTATGTTTAGACCTTTCCAGACCGATCCCTCACCTTCACTGACATCAAACGCAGCAATGGTGAACCCACCAGTTGATGTAGTCATAGTTAACGTATTGAGGCCTTCCATCAAGTTTATTTCGCCCAATTCGACTGACTGCCAAGTATCATAGCTTCCAGTGTTGGGAAGCTCGATTGCGGGTGTAGAATCTCCTGAGTCAGGAACGCTGAGAGAGAGGAGCCTGCTGTTATTGGGAGTGGCGACTGTGGCATGAACCATGTAGGCGCCTGCTTGAGGGACCGTGATGGCGAATTCTGCAGAATCATCCGGATCAATGTTAACCAGATTGTGTGGGAGTTCCGGCACTCCGGATTGGACGATCAGGATGCCGTCACTGTGGTCGAGATCCGTCGCCAGGATCCGGCCGGGGACAGGGGTCGCTTCCGGCGGCTCATCTTTTTTGTAAACTCTGACGTAATCTACTTCCATGCGTTGCGGCCAAACGCCATTATCATCGATTCCACGTCCATAGGGAGAGCTCGGAAAGCTGCCGGTACTAAAATTTCCGCCCCATCTTCCGCCAACAGCAACATTCAGAATCATGAAGAATCTTTGGTCAAAAGGCCAATAGTAATACAGGGGTTGTGGTGGAGGAACACGAAAAGTCGGAAGCTCCAGGGAAAAGTATTTGATGCCATCGACTTCCCATTCAATCAGGTCTTCCGTCCAATTGATGGCATAGGTGTGAAATTCGGTGCTGGCATCAGAGAGATAAGTGCTGTCGCCATCACCATTGCTTCCTACACCCCCATCACTCCTGATAAAGGAGGTTCTTCCCAAGTGGGCGGTTCCGTGTATGTTGGGAACCTCCGGGTTGCCGACCAAGTCGAGGTACAGTGGGTCTTCTTCGTAGCCAACGTGCTCCATGATATCGATTTCACCGTTGTCTGGCCATCCTCCGTTTCCGTAGAGGCGGTCGGCTCCAAGCATCCAGATGGCAGGCCAGGTGCCTGTTTCGCTCGGTAGCTTGGCTCGGATTTCCATCCGCCCATACTTCCATTGCGCCTTCTCGCGGGTGATCAAGCGTGCTGAAGTATAGCCTGGGACTCTGCCTCCATCCACTTGGTGCACCTCAATGACCAAATTCCCGTTCTCTACACGAGAATTATCAAGGGAATCGGTATACACCTGCACTTCGTTGTTTCCCCATCCGCCTGCTCCGACCTCATGAGTCCAGAATTCGGGGTTTGGAGCTCCAACATAATCAAATTCGTCGGACCATTCGAGAACGTAGCCTTCTGGGGCGTTGGCTGAGAGGTTTGCCGCGGCAAATGCGACTGTTACGATAGAGAGTAGGGCGGAATATTTAGTCATATCAGGGTCACGATAGGGTTATTGCATTCAATTTCACTTTATAGAGAGAAAGGTCAAATTAAAATTATGTTTTTTTATGCAGAATTAAAAAAACCTGTCCTCGAATTAACAAGGACAGGCTTTGAGGAGATAAGTTCGATCTTTTTTAATGGTCGATCAGGGTGTGTCCTGACTCATCATAAAAGCAGATCAAAGGCATCCAGGTGGGCAAGAGCTATCGGGTCCGCCCACCCCCGGAAGAGTGGGGGTGGGGGAAATGAACCGGATAGGCAAATATATCAAGGAACGGTTATGAGGACGATGCCTGAAGTAGAGACGCCATCGGTGGCGGTCGGGTCGCAAACAGTGGCGACCAAGGTGTAGTCTCCCGGGTCAGCGAAGTTGATTGTTACGCTGGAGGAATTTCCACCGGTGATGGTGGCCGAATCAAACGGATCATCAGGGAACACTTCCCAGACGTAATCGAGGTTAGTCGCGCTCCCGCTGATAGCAACACTGTAGGATTCATCAACCCCTGCGGCAGGGGTTGTGGTTCCTGTCACTGTCGCGGTCCCGAGATCGGCGACGGGTGCCACCACCATGGAGACATTGGAAATCTCCAGCTGCCCGCCACCCCCTGGGGTAACAATGTTGTTACGGAATACCAACTGGATGGCATTGATTCCATCTGTTATGGCAGGAATCAGGGTCGAGATGGTAAATGCACCGGTAACTGGATCGTAAGTTGTTCCATCACAATTGATGTCATCGAATGTGGTCAGGTCTGAAATGAACAGGGTGGCTGCGTTAATTGAGTTACCCAAGTTCAGGACCTGAATGCCAATCTCGGGAAAATTCCCGCCCGCGTAACCGCTGGCCACAGCATTTCCGGAAATGGTGACATACCGGTCGTAAACATTATACGTGTTGTTGGCATAGGCATTATTCTTCGGGAGGAAGAAGTTCTGCTGGAAGCTGGCTGCTCCACTATCAGTGGCATCCACTCCAAAGGTGACTACACCACTGCTGGCCGTAACATTTCCGTCAGAAAGCGGTGTGATAGTATCATTTTCCCAAGTCTGGAAGAGCTCCCATTCGTCAAGTCCTTCAGTGCCTTCAGTGAATAGATTATTCCGCACGAGGTTTGTGTTATCCGGAACGGCTTCGCCAAGCCACGGAGCGAGTGTAGCTGCGCTGATGATTTGGAGCGTGGGTACGACAGAGTCGATAATGCTCATCTCTCCTGCAGAATCAATTGTGCCCGTATTGCGAAAACCGACATTGATGTAATTCAAGTCGCTTTCGGGAACATAGGCAAAGAACGAGAATTTGCCGTCAGTTGTGGCATTCATGAAGCCATTATCATAATCTCCAGTCGCCGGATTGTCCTGGCTGATGTCAAAGGATTTGTATCCCACAACTTCATGATTAGTGCCGATGAACTCAATGAACACTTCCCCCAGATTCCCTGAATCATATGCTTCAGAGATCGTCACTCCTCCGCGGAAAATAATGGTTCTGCCGCGAAGGTTCACAAAGGGGCGTACCCCATCTGTGTTCTCCGGGGTTGGGAATGATTGGTAAACTGAGACTTCAGCTGTGCCTCCATCCCAGAATGCATCGCCATCATTTTTTAAATCATTGATTCCGAAGGTGGCGGAGTTGCTGTCAATCACGGCGAAGGGTGCCTCTGTTGTATTGTAGGGCCCTTCTTCAACTGTAGCCCCTTGTGTGAATACCGCCTTGCCCAGCCAATCTGTCATTGTGGGGCTTCCTGTATCGAAGGGGTCTTGGATCAATCCGTTTGGAATCGGTCCACGGTCGATTGGATCAGATTGAATGCGGAAAAACTTCTTTTGGCCAGCTGCTGGAGCTGCACCCAAGACCGTGAAGGTCACTTCCTCACCGGTACCACCAACGACACCGGATTCATCCACCCAGACTGTGGATACAGGGTCGATCAGAGTCGTTGATTCAACGACATAATCACGCGGGGCAACGGATTGCCATGTGACATCGATATCTCCACCATTTGGAACTGCAACTATCTGTTGTTTAGGATAAATGTAGCTGGGTCCGTCGAGCTTGTATCCAAAGACGTCATCTACCCAGACGCCCCCGTCGGCCACCGGAACATGCAGGATAATGAGTTGGATGAGGTCACAGTTTTCAGGGACGGTTCCACGGACTTCGAGAAATATCCAATCGTCAGAAAGAGTCCCGCCGTTTGAAACGGTGGATCCTTGCAGCGCATCTGTTGCAATTCCGGGGAATGAGGCATCATTGTCGATAAACGTTCCCGGGAGGAGCTCGGGGTCCTCGACGACCGGTTGAAGGTTTGTCGCTCCGACGGTGTCCCGGAAGTTGATTTTGAAGGTGGCAAAGTCGATTTCATTGTCGACCTTGACCCATCCTGAGAAATAGAAAATATCGCCGGGAACGGCAGCGAATCCCTGTTGAATGAGCGCCGGTGCACTGAAGTTTCCGATGCCATTATTGTTCAAATAAGCTGATCCAGTCCCGGTGCGCGCCGCATCCGAGTTGCAACCCCCACCATTAAAGGCTTCCCATCCGTTGGGAATATCAAAGCCCGAATTCACACCGCCAGTGTCAGTGGTACAGCCATCCTCGAAGCTGGGGTTTGCTATAATGTTGGCTTGCGCGTGGGCGTTCGAGGCAAACAGTCCAATTGCCGCAATTGCTGCGGCGAAGCGGAGTATGAAGCCTGCACGGAGTGTACTTTTGAATCTCATGTTTTTATTGATTAGGGTTACTTTTGAAGGGGATTTTAGTGCTACGAAATAACAGAACAGTGGTTTTTGCATGAGGCGTTATGGGAGTTCAAGCCAATAATGCACAATAATGCAATTTTACAAAATTGGACTCACTGCATTTGGTTAAATTGCCGTGCCTGCTTTTGCCCGTTGGGTATTTTTTTGCAGGCGAGAGCTTCCTTAAGTCCGGGTGGGGGTTGATATTTTCGCTTGCATAATTATGCATTTGGCTTTCCTCAGTCGGCATCCTGGTCATAATAGCTAGTATACACCCGAAATCACCTCCTAACCAGCAAACCCGCAAAATTATGAAACTAATCCCGTTTTTCCTGCTTTCCATTCTAATTTCAACCGGACTTACCGCACAAATCCATCAGACGACCCGTCAAGGAGACCGTCTGGCGAAGGTTCGGGAGCTGTCGGAAATTCCCGAAACCGAGGAAGTGCGTGTCTTGTCGGTGGATCCATCCCGGGAATTCCAGACCCTTCTCGGTATCGGGGGGTCCTTTACCGAGTCGGCGGCCGAGGTCTTTTACGAACTCTCGAAGGAGCGGCAGGCGGAATTACTGAAGGCCTGCTTTTCTCCCGAGGGAGCACATTATTCGCTAACGCGCACCCATATCGCGAGCTGTGATTTTTCCCTCCGCAATTTCACCTACGCCCCTGTGACCGGGGACCTTGAGCTGGAACATTTTTCCATTGAACCCGACCGGACCTGGCTTTTGCCACTGATCAAGTCGGCGCAGGCAGTCGCTGGGGCGGATTTCCGGATTCTTGCTTCACCGTGGACGGCTCCGCCTTGGATGAAGGACAACAAGACCTGGAACGGCGGTAAACTGCTCCCGGAATATTACGGGGTCTTTTCGGACTATCTGGTAAAATACATTCGTGCCTACGCGGCTGAAGGCATCCCGATCTGGGGAATCACCCCGATGAACGAGCCTCTTGGCAACGGCGCTAATTGGGAAAGCACGCATTTCACGCCCGATGAAATGCGGGTGCTTATCAAGGATCATCTTGGACCGACCCTCAAGAAAGCGGAACTCGACATTCTGATCTGGATCTTTGACCAGAACCGCGATGACGAATTGATCGACTGGACCAACACCATTCTTGGGGACGAAGAGGCGGCCGCGTTTGTCGCAGGTACCGCCGTCCATTGGTACGAAAGCACGGTTTCTTCCTCGGGTGAGGTACTCGACCAGGTCCAGCAGGCCTTTCCCGACAAGCAGATCCTTCACTCGGAAGGTTGCATTGATGCGATGGGCGACGATGAGACAATCGGGGCCTGGCTTGAGGACGATTGGTATTGGCGGGCTGAAGCAACCGATTGGGGTTACATCTGGGCCAGTGACGAGGACAAGCCCGATCACCCGCCATATCGGCCTTTTTACCGCTATGCAAGGGACCTCATTGAGGGACTCAATCACCACCTGACCGGCTGGATCGATTGGAACCTGCTTCTTAACTTCAGGGGCGGCCCCAATCATGCCCGTAATTACTGCCTCGCCCCAATCCTCGTCGATAGCGGACGCGACCGGATCTACTACACGCCCCTTTATTACGCGATGGCCCACGTCAGCAAATTTGTCCGTCCAGGGGCCGTGCGGGTTGGCCTCTCCGGTCAGGATGACGCATTCCTCGCAACCGCTTTCCGCAATCCCGACCAGTCAATTGCCGTGGTCGTTTTTAACCCGCTGGAGGAGGATGCGCTCTATTCGATCAATTTGCCTGGGCGCCCCGAGCCAATGACCATCCGTATCCCCGGTCAGGCTCTCCAGACAGTTGTTCTTCCCGCCGGTTCCTGAAAATGGGAACGAGTCTCAATAAGGAGTTGACGAGGGGATAAAGTTGGCGGAGATTACCGTCAATGGATGCGGTGGTGAAGTTAAAGGACATGGAGCCCGGGCAGCGCGGTATCGTGAAGGAGTTCACGGGCGGCGAGGGGGACCGTCTTCGTTTGATGGAAATGGGCCTTTTGCCGGGTACGGAAATCCGGTTTGTTCGCCGCGCCCCGCTTGGTGATCCCCTTGAAGTGGAAGTCCGCGGATTCCATTTGTCGCTTCGGTCCTCAGAGGCCGCCCGCATAGGAATTTCAGTTGTCTAGCGCATTGAAAACAGAGCCACCATTTGTTGCCCTTGTGGGCAATCCCAACTCGGGAAAAACCACGCTCTTTAACGCCCTTACGGGGCTACGCCAAAAGGTGGGCAATTACCCGGGAGTGACGGTCGAGTGGAAAGAGGGCATTCTTTATTCCCAGCACGGTCATCCTATCCGGATTCTCGACCTGCCGGGAAGTTACAGCCTCAATGCCCGGTCACCCGACGAACAAATTCTAGTCGAGGCATTGCTCGGACGAATCGATGTCCTGCCCGAGCCGACCGCAGTGATTTGTTGTGTGGATGCCAGCAACCTGGAGCGCAATCTCTACATGGCGACCCAAGTCATTGAACTGGGTTTACCGACCGTTGTGGCCTTGAACATGATGGACGTGGCGGAGCGTCGCGGGATGCGCATCGATGTTGAGCGCCTGCAAAAGCGCTTGGGGGTGCCGGTTGTGCCCTGCGAGGCCGCGCGTGGAAAAGGCGTCATGGAAGTGCGTCTGGCCCTGAGCCAGCACCCGTTGCCGGTGCCGGAGCTGGATATGGAGAAGCCACCCCTTGTCGAGGAGGCGATCGAGGATCTTGTTCCGCTCTTTGAACACCGGAAAACACTTGATTCTGTTCTTGCGCACGGCGAGGCGCGCTTACTTCTTTCCTGCGACGAAGATCCCGGTTTGGGCCAGTCGGTCTGGCAACAAATCCGTGACTGGCAGAAGCGCTTTGATGTGGAAATTCCGGGTTGGCGGAGCGAGTGGATTACCCACCGCTATGCCTGGATCGGCGATGTGATGCGTGAGTGCGTCAAACGGTACAATCCTGAAAAGACATCAGTAACTGAGCGGGTTGATCGAATCCTGCTACACCCTTTTATTGGTTTTCCCGTGCTGGCCTTCGTCATGGGCGTCCTTTTCTACAGCATTTTCACTCTGGCAGTCCCGTTTATGGATGCGCTGGATGGCTTGATTGCCTGGCTGGGGAACGGCGCAGGAAATTTGCTTCCAGACGGGCAGCTAAAGAACCTTGTCGTCGACGGCATCTTTGGCGGGGTTGGGGGAGTGGTTATTTTCCTGCCACAGATTCTATTCCTTTTCTTCTTTATCGCGCTACTTGAATCGACGGGTTACATGGCTCGGGCGGCCTTTCTCCTCGATCGCATGATGAGCAAAGTGGGACTGCACGGAAGGTCCTTTATCCCTCTCCTGAGTTCGTACGCCTGCGCTGTTCCGGGAATTATGGCCACGCGAACCATCGAGTCCCCGAAGGAACGGATTGTCACGATCCTCGTGGCCCCATTCATGACTTGTTCAGCACGGCTGCCCGTCTATCTGGTCATGATCGCCGCCATGCTGCCCGATGGACCCGGTCACGCGCTCAAGAAATCGCTCATCCTGCTTCTTCTCTATTTTCTCGGCACCTTCGTTGCCCTCGGCTTTGCCTGGGTCTTCCGGAAGACACTTCTCAAGGGCCCGAGTCCGTCGACTATCATGGAGTTGCCGTCCTATCGCCTGCCCCGCTGGGACAGCGTCTTTCATGAAATGATCGACCGGGCATGGACTTTCCTGAAGCGGGCGGGAACGGTCATTTTTGCGCTCTCCATTGTCCTTTGGTTTCTTATGAACTATCCGCTGCTGGAGGATCGTTCTGAGTTTGAGGCACCCGTGCAGGAGGTGGTTGTTGAAACCGTGACCGAGGTGGATTCACAGCTTGAATACAGCTTTGCCGGACGCTTGGGGAAAGTCCTTGAGCCAGCCTTCAGTCCTTTGGGATATGACTGGCAAATCACGGTGGGGATTCTGTCCTCATTCGCAGCGCGTGAAGTCTTTGTCTCGACCATGGCCATCATCTACCGGGTCGATGACGAGGCGGATGATTCGATTGTCGATGCCTTCCGCTCGGCCCAACGCGATGACCACAGCCCGCTGTTCACGCCCTTGACCTGCCTGAGCGTGCTTATGTTTTTCGTTTTTGCCCTGCAGTGCGTCAGCACAGTGGCAATTGTCCGCCGGGAGACGCGCTCCTGGCACTGGCCGATTTTCCAGTTTGTCTATATGTTTGCCTTCGCCTGGTTGATGGCTTTCCTTGTCTTTCAAGGAGGGCGCCTTCTGGGCTTTTCCTAATCAATCACGATCATGCCAGTTTCATTCGAACACCTTGTTATTTACGGCATCGTCCTTGTGGTCTTGTTTTTCCTCGGACGTCGTTTCGTCTGCTCGCTCCGAAGCAGTGGAAAGTGCAGCAAGAACTGCTCCTGCGGGAAAGGCGAAATTCGTCGTGACCCGGTCATTACAAATTACCTGAAGAAGCACGACTAGGAGCTGTTCCTCACAAGAGGTCCTTGGCCTTGTCGAGGATGCGCTTTTCCTCATCCGTCAGCGAGCCGAACCCATCGGTATTGATCTTGTCGAGGATCCGGTCGACTTCCTTCTTCATGCTGCCGCGGTTCCGCAAGTTCACGGTGAACTTGTTGCCGGTCTTTTCCTTTACGGCCGCGGCCCGCTTTTCCCATTGGGGCTTGCCCACAGCCGGAGTGAGTTTGTCCCGGAGGAAAGCGATCAAGGATCCACGATGGAGGCATTTACGCTCATAAATGAAGGCGCCAAGAATGCCTCCCAGATGGGCGGAATAGGCAGTGGCATTACCGCCGGTTCCCGGTAATTCGGCAAAGAGGAGAAAAAAGGCCTGGAAGCCGAAGAGAACCCAGAAGAGTTGTTGTCCGGTGAAGCGGAGGGGCAGGAACATCAGCTCCATCGAGCTCTGCCAGCGGGCACGGCAGAAAAGGTAGAGAATTCCAAATACACCCGAGGAAGCACCAATCACGATAATGGCGTTTCCGGTCAGGAAGTGAACGACGGACCAGATGATCCCGCCGGCGAGGATGCAGAGCATGAAACACTCAAGAAATCGCTCTGATCCAAAGCGCACCTCGACTTCGCGACCAAACCAGTAAAGCATCAGGCCATTGAAAAGCAGGTGCCAGGGAAGGGCTCCGTCGGTGGAGTGAAGAAAGCCGTAGGTTAGAAAAGTATGAATCCAGCCTTCCCGGAGGCGATACAGGTTCAGGGCAAAGTTCTCCTCAAGGAAAGTCGAGCCGAGCCAATGGCGGAGAATGTTCTGCAGGATGAAGACGACGAACAGCGTGATCAGGATACTCTTCAGGGCCCATGGCTTGGGCTCGTATCGCGTGTGCTCCTCACGCATGTAACTGCGGCTGTAAATACTCATCAGGGAGTTTTGATAAGATATCCGATTATCCGGCGGAGCAAGAATTTATGGAAAGATCTGCAGGAGAACGGAAGATTGCACGATGTCCTTGACAGTTGAGCCAATTCCTAAAAGAGGTTTTCTTGTTATGGCAGATAAAGACGACAAGTGGGAGGAGAATGTAGCCGGCAAGTTTTACGTCGATGAGCAATGCATCGATTGTGACCTGTGCCGTGAAACCGCTCCGGATTTCTTCACGCGCAACGAGGACGGCGGATATTCCTTCGTCCACAAACAGCCTACCACGGATGAGGATATCGAGGCCTGTATGGAAGCGCTGGAGGGTTGCCCGGTCGAGGCCATCGGTGACGACGGCGACGAGGACTGAGCACCACGAATTAAAGACTTTTTATAAAGGCGGTTTCCCGGACGGGAGCCGCCTTTTTTTTGCCCGCAAACCTCAGCGGGCGATATCACCCCGGCTGAGGCAACGCACCTGCCGGGCGTGGAGGACGGATTCCGCGAATTCGTAGTCTTCCACATTCATGGCCAGACCACAGCGGCCGTTCGGCCGCGTGATAAAGGGATACAGGTAATGAATGTTGATCTCCGCCTCCAGGAGGGCCGAGGTGATGAACTTCAAGTCGGCTTCCGAGTTCATTTCCACCGCGAGAACGGGGCACTCGGAAAAGGCATAACTGCATTCCTTGAGCATTTGGCGGGCTTCCTCCGGATAATCCGGAATGAAGCGCATGATAGTGCACTCCGTCGAATCGAGCTGCGAGAGAGCCATGATATGGATCCCCTTGTGCCCAAAGCGCTGAATAAGGTCATTCAGGCGCCCGACCTTGTTGTCGGAAAAGACCGAAAACTGGAGCACGGGCTCCTTTTCTCTCGACTGCGCTACATCCGCTTCCATGAAGTTTTACATGATCTTGGTCAACGACTTGGCAACTGGCAAACGCAATTACTCACCAATTTAGATCTAGGGAACGAGCGATTCCAACACCTCCGCGATTGTCATTCCCCGCTTTTTTGCCTGACGCTTTAAGCGCCTGTGGATTTCGGGTTTCATGCGGATCTGATAGGATTTCCGGCCGGTCGGTTTTCGCCCGCTTCCCGGACGTCGGCCACCATGACTGGTTGTCTTATTCCAATCAATAAACGCGTCAATCTCATCAGATCCCGCATCAAAGAGCTTCTCGAATTCTTCCCAGCTAATGGTTCGGGTCCCGTCCAGACTCGTGATGCTGTCTCCATGTCCGGATTTCATTTTTGCGGCTGCGACGGACTGATATGATGCGGATTTCTTCATGGCGTTGGGTGATGATGGCACTCCAGAATTTTTGATTAATCCTTCCGACTACCATTGAGCGCGGCTCAAGCGGGTAGGACAGTTGGGTCTTGGTCAGACGACCCGACCAGAGTACTTGCACCTCTTCAAAGTCGATTCCGTGTTTGGCTTGATTCGAAGCGCTCTTGGCTGGATCAAAACTGAACTGTGGCGGCATTCGGATGATTGGGCAAGTTGAAATTATGTTACATGTTTTCAAGAGCGCTGCTGGCTGCTGATGAACTGAACAACGGGTAAAGGAGTTTTGAGACTGTTTTTGAGAAACTGCCTGCAAAGCCTGATTTTTGCCCAAATTAAGGTAGGCAGTGAGGAAATCGCCGGATAATTCCCTTGTGGGATTGACGATCGCGTCCTTTTTGAGACAGCTTCTCTCGAAATCTAAATCTGAAGAATTATGGGAAAGAGCCTATTTGAAAAAGTCTGGGACGCGCACGCCGTGCGTGACCTGCCAAACGGTCAGACACAGCTGCTGATCGGGACGCACCTCATCCATGAGGTGACGAGCCCGCAGGCCTTTGGGATGCTGCGTGAAAAGGGCGTTCCGGTGAAATACCCGGAGCGGACATTCGCCACCGTCGACCACATTGTGCCGACCAATGAGACAAACGAGCCCTACAGCGACCCGCTGGCCCAAGCGATGATTGAGGAGCTGCGCAAGAATTGTGCGGACAACGACGTCACTTTTTTCGACACGACCACCGGGATGCAGGGGATTGTGCACATTGTCGGGCCTGAGCAGGGGATCACCCAACCGGGCACGACAATCGCCTGCGGGGATTCCCACACCTCGACGCACGGCGCATTCGGGGCGATTGCCTTCGGCATCGGGACAAGTCAGGTTCGGGATGTCCTCGCGACGCAGACCATGGCGCTCAACAAGCTCAAGGTGCGTCGTATCAATGTGGACGGCCAGCTCTCTCCGGGTGTGTACGCCAAGGACGTGATCCTGCACATCATCCGTACCCTCGGCGTGAACGGCGGGACAGGCTACGCCTATGAGTACGCCGGTGAAGTCTTTGACAATTTCACGATGGAGGAGCGGATGACCGTCTGCAACATGTCCATTGAGGGCGGAGCCCGCGTGGGTTATGTAAATCCGGACGAGACCACTTTCGAATATCTGAAGGGCCGCCCATATGCGCCCAAAGCGGGAGACTGGGACGCGGCCGTTGAGCGATGGAAGTCGTTCGCATCTGACGCGGACTGCGAGTATGATGATGTGGTTAACATCCGGGCGGAGGAAATAGCTCCTACCGTGACCTGGGGAATCAATCCTGGGCAGGCGGTATTCATCGACCAGTCGGTGCCGCGTATCGAAGAGGGTAACACGGCCAGTGAGCGCGCTGGGATTGAGGAAGCTCTCGAGCACATGAAGTTCGAGGGAGGCACGCCAATCAAGGGCGTGAAGGTCAATGTGGCTTTTCTCGGTTCCTGTACCAACGGTCGCCTCAGCGACTTGAAGGAAGTGGCCAAGTACCTCGAAGGTCGCACGGTTCATCCGGATGTACAGGCAATCTGTGTTCCGGGTAGCCAGGCAGTGGCCAAGATTGCCATGGAACTCGGACTGGATAAGATTTTCAAGGAAGCGGGCTTTGAATGGCGTGGTGCCGGATGCTCGATGTGCCTGGCGATGAATCCCGACAAGCTTGTCGGGGACCAGCTCTGTGCAAGCTCCAGCAACCGGAATTTCAAGGGCCGCCAGGGCAGCGTGACTGGCCGGACCATTTTGATGAGCCCACTCATGGTTGCCGCAGCTGCAGTGACGGGTGAGGTCAGTGACGCCCGGGAAGTTTTCGGGATTCTTGAACCTGCCGGCGTTTAAGCCGTCCAAAGAACAATAGCATCATGGCATTGGAAAAAATCACACAAATCACCGGCCGCGGAGTTCCTGTTCCGGGCGATGACATCGATACCGACCGCATCATCCCGGCACGCTTCATGAAGTGTGTCACTTTCGACGGGCTGGGGGAGTACCTCTTCTACGACGTCCGCATGAATGAGGACGGCACCGAGCGCGGGCATCCGCTCAACGAGGAACGCTTTGCGGGTGCAGGGATTATTATCAGCGGTAACAACTTCGGTTGTGGAAGCAGCCGCGAGCACGCGCCCCAGGCAATATACCGGGCAGGGTTCCGTGCGGTCATTGCGGAAGGCTTTGCCGAGATCTTCTTCGGAAATTCCACGCAGCTTGGTGTGCCTTGCGTCACCGCTAGTAGCGATGATCTGGATACACTTCGATCTGCAGTCAATGACGATCCGTCACTTGAGATCACCATCGACGTGGAGAACAAGGTGATCCGCTTTGGTGGAAAGAGCATTTCCTGTGAAATCCGCGAAGGCGCCCGCAACGCCCTTGTGAATGGCAAATGGGATCCGCTGCAGGATCTTCTTAACGGCGCTGAGTCAGTTGAGGCCGTTGCGGCAAATCTGCCTTACATGGCGGGCAAATAAGGCTTTCGATGCGTGAACTGGTTGAAAACGCGGGGATCTTTGCCTGGCCGCTTGGTTTGTGTTCCCTGCTGGCGACAGTGATCATCCTGGAGCGTCTCTTCGCGCTTCGCCGTAGCCGGATTATTCCCCACAGTTACGAGGTGGCCTTCAGTCAGGGAAGTATCCCGGGTGAAGGAGACGAATCATCCGTCGCCGGCCGAATCGTCAAGTTCTTCCATTCGGGCCGGCTGGATTCGGAGCAATTGAAAGCGTTTACCCGTTTGCAGGTAACAAGGATGGAGCGTGGCCTGTTCATTCTCGAAATTGTCGTCAGTGCGGCGCCGCTTCTCGGGCTTCTGGGAACGGTGACCGGCCTGGTCACTGTCTTTAGCCAGATATCCCCGGAGACCGGGCTTCCTGATCCAGCTTCATTTGTGGAGGGCGTGTCCCTTGCCCTGACGACCACTATCCTGGGGCTTTCAATTGCTATCCCGGCTCTTGCCTTCAACAGCTTCCTGAATCGTCGCGTGGATACATATGAGGCGCAACTGGAAGTCGGCGTGGAGCGGCTCATCGCCGAGATGAAGAAGTCCGCGCGCCGCCCATGAGTGTCATCCCAAAACGTCGTCGGCGAAAAGCGGAGATCAATATTGTTCCGCTGGTCGACGTGCTGGTCGTCCTGATTTTCTTTTTTCTGGTCTCGATGCAGTTTCGCAACCTGACCTTGCTGAACCTGACCCTGCCGAAGATTGAGACTGCCGGCAAGGAAGAGCCCAGCGAGAGTCTGCAGGTCGGTGTGGATGTGGATGGAAAGTTCTATGTCAACGGCAAGGAAGTGGATCAGGAAACGCTGGTGGATGCCGTTGAGGAGATTGGCCGCCTGAGCCCCGAAACGCCTGTCCTGATCATGGCCGATGAAAACAGCCTCCTTCACAAGGTGACCTTTGTCATGGATACCTGCCGCAAGGCTGGCCTTGAAAAGGTCCGGCTTCAGTCGCGATAGGCCGGATTTATCCCTCCGTCATCAGGTAGACGAAGATATTCACCCCAAGACGCGTGTAGAAAGTATGCGCATACCCGGAAATCTCTTCACCGTGGTAGTACCGGAAAACCCGCCAGCGGCCATTGGGTTCCTGGACCCATGCCGGAACATTGGGTGGTTGGGTGTAAATCACCTCGATGGAGCCGTCTTCCCGGGTTGTTTCATAGCGCGGCCCGGAAAAGGCGGCGCTGCGCAGGCGCTCATCCATTCCCTCGGCTGCTTCCCGTACCCGGAAGGAGATGGGTGAAGACCATTCACCGAATCGGTCCCGGCCCCAACCCATGGCAATGATCGGGGTCGCCAGTACGCCAATACGCCCGCCGTCCATCTTGAGGGCCATGGCGGAATAGGATCCCTGTGGCCACTTTTCCTTCACGATGAAATCACGAATTGCTTCAGGAAGGGGAGTCGGATCGGGAAGGCCGGAATAGAATCCCTGGAAGACCGGATGCGAGCGCGGCAGGGCTTCGAAATTTTTGTCCGGGAAGACCCGCTGTAGTTGCTCAGCCAAGACAGGTGTTACTTCCCAATCAGCAAAACTATGGGTCTGTCCAAGGGCGGCATTCTCGCGAAGAAATGCACTGTTGATGCCGGCATCGATGTAGAGAAAGCCGCCGCGTTGCAGGTAGGCACGCAGGGCGGTGACTTCCCCGTCGGTCAGGGTCCAGTCAAGGCGGTCGGCGTAGTTGACATAGGCAATGCCTGATTCAAACAAGCGAGGATCGTCGAAGGATTTTATGAAGATGGGATCCGGAGAGAAATTGAACCGCGTGATGCGGGAGATTTCCAATAAGAGCGAGGGCAGCCCGGCTGGATGATTCCGGCGAAGAGGCTCACCACCGACCAGTTGCACAATGCGCAACCCGGACTGGCCTGTTGTTGCTTCCTCCTGTGCCCCCAAGGCGGCAGGGAAGAGGATTAATCCGATGAGAAACAAGTATACTGGAAAGCGTAGGGACATACAAAAAGTTACTGGATACCGAGCCGCATGCGAATGAGGGAAGAGATTTCAGAATCGGGATAATCGTGGACAAACTCAGTTGCGATTTGCTGACCCTCGGGCCCGAGTTCGTCAAGCAGGGCCTTTGCGGTTGTGCGCTGGACTTCCGGGGACGGGTCACGCAGGGATGCCTTGAGAATGCGGGACCAGTTGCTGGGGCGGAGCTGGATGATTCGGCTGATTGACTGGATGCGGATATCCGGGAGGGTATCCATCAGCAGGCGCAGGGCCAGGGCTGCTTGATCTTCCGGGGATGATGCGGCGGAAAGGGTTAGCGCCTGGCGACGAACATCCTCAAAGGGGTTTTCAGCAAGGGCCATGAGGGTATCGCGATCCAGCTGGGCCGGTCGGCTGGAGAAATAGCGGATGGCAACTTGCCGGATCTCGGAAGCTGGATCTGTCAGGACGGAATCCATGAAATCAGGGCCACCCCCGTCGGGATTCCATTGTAGCCACCTGAGCACGGCTTGCCCGCGCACTGTGGCTGACGAGGACTTAAGGAGCGGAGCGATTAGCCTTTTTCGATCCTCCTCAGAAAGCCGGTTTACTGCGTTGAATACCCGGTAGACAACGGACGCTTCAAGATTCTTGTCCATCAGGGCAGTCTTGAGGATGTCGGGAAATCCGGATGCGGGATCTGCCTGGAACAATCCCACGGTCGCCTGTAGTTGAACACTGGCTACAGGGTCTTCAGCCAACTTCATGAGCAATGAAACGGATCCGGGAATTGCCTGGCGCGAGAGGACCTCTGCAAGAACAAGCCGGACCCCCGGGCTCTCATCGGGATACAGGCTTCTCGCAATGGTGATGTACGTGCCGTGTGGCAGTTTCGAATAGAGCGTCTGATACGCCTTGAGCCGGACCCGCTGATCCGGATCTCCCAGCAAGGGGACCATCAGTTCATGCGGAAGTGGCCAGCGAATGTATTGCAATGCCTCAACCGATTTCAGTCGCACAAGCGGCTCCGGATCCTGAAGACCGGCAGATACGCCGGTGACCAGGAACTCCCGGATTTTGGGATCGGGTTGTGCGGAGCCTTGAGGTGGCCTGATCGTCGGAAAAGTGGATGACTTCAGGACAAGTTGCGGAAGCCAACCCGCGCTGGTCAGCCGGACTTCAGGGTCTTCATCAGTGAGGGCACCCACGAGCCTGCTGGAGTGCATGGGGTTGAGGGTCCGTATATTCTCGCCAAGCGAAACCGCGGCCGCCCGGCGTACCGTAGCCTCGGGATCGTCAAGGGCCGAAACGATTGCAGGGAGGGCTGAGGGATGCTGTGGATATTTTGCAAGCAACATGATCCCGCCCCGTCGCTTTTCAGGAAGTCCCGAACGCAGATCCATCAAGGCATTGTTGACCGTCTCTTCGATGTTGGCCTGTGTGTTTTGTCCAGAAATTTGTAGCGGAAAAACGAGTATAAATCCAAGCAGGAGACACGTCAGGGGCCTTGCATGTACTTTGTTTAAATGGGAAATGGGGTTGACGTTTTGCATGGGGATTAACGCAGGCCATGACGGCGACGAAGCCACCATTCGATGAGAAAAAGCGTGATCGCGGCAAGGAGGAATGGCAGTGAACGGGTCCAGTGGACCTTTTGTTCGACTTGTGGAATCAGGTCAGAGACTGGAAGCGGGAGGAGCTCCTTCCAGTTTTTGAAGGACCGGTATTCACCTCCTGCAACCCTGGCAATGTCGCGAAGGGTTTTCTCCTGAAAAGCGGTTTCACGGGATTCGGGGCTATTTGAGGAAAGCGCGAACCAGCTGGATCGGATCAGGCGGTCGCCGTCGGGAAAAAGGGCCTCGTAATCAACCTGATACTGACCGGCCTTCTGAAGGGGCAAGGAGAGAGTGTAGCGGCCCGGCTCCTCGATGTCGGGAAGCAACCGCTGCTCCGAGATAGTGCCGTCTGGTCCGGTAATAACCCCCGTGACGGTTGCATCCATTCGCGGAGTAAAGTCAGCTCCAAGGAGTCGGATATCCAGTGACGTTTCCTCTTTAACCGGGATAATCTGTGCGTTGACCGGCGAGACTAAGCGTTCCTTGCCACCAGTCGCCAACCAGGAGAGGGTCGCTTGCCAGAACGCGCTGTATTGCTCGCTTGAGCGATCACTCCCGAGCTGCCAGCGCCAGAGGAAGTCACCTGCCAGCCATGCTGTGCGCCCAGCGCCGTACGCCTGGGTCACCAGCAAGGGATAGCCCTCCATCTCGGAAGACGCGTGCACTTGTGCCGCTCTACTGAGTGTGGAGGGGACGGCCACCTCTGCTCCGGCTGGAATTTCCGGCTCCGGTCCATTGAACAAGGCTCCCCCAATCTGGTCGGTGAAGAGCGGATTGACCTCCAACTGGAGAGGAATGGCTGAGTTAAGTCGCCTTTGGGAAAAATCCCTTGCCGGGAATATTTCGCGCAAGGAGGCCGGAAGCTGGAAGGAATAGATTTGCGGGCCATTGTGATAAAGCAGCAAGCCGCCTCCTTTCGTGCCGGAGAATTCCGTCAGCACCGGCGTGAGCCGCTTGCTCTCCTCAAGGAGCATGGCCGCATCGACAATGATTGCGTCATAGGTAAAATAAAAATCAGCTGCTTCGGGGAGCGCATCCAGGGTCTGGCGGTCAGACGCGAGCCTTTCATCACTGCCTGATCCATCTTCATTGCGCGACAACTTAATAAAACGCCCTTCATCAATTCGGATCAGGCTGTCCATCTCAATAGTGGTTGATTCCATGGCCATGAGCCGCAGAAATCTCGATTCCCAACCGGCCCGCGCACTCATGAGGAGAAAACGGAATTTCCCTTCCCGCTCCACTTCAGCGATGGAGTAACTCACGTTGGTAGCAGGGTTTCCACGTTCCCGTTCCGGCTTGTAAACAGCACGGAAGGTTTCAACACCAGCGCCTCCGGGATCGACATCGATTCCAACCGTCAGGCTCTCGCCGGCGGTCACGGTGACAGAGCGCTGATCGACCAAGGCCTGTCCCCGGAATAATTCAAGCTGTCCAGTTTCATCGCTTGAAAAGCTATTGGAGAGCGTGATCTCAACCGCTGCCGGCTGGCCCTCGGTGAAAGACAACTCAGGTTGGGCAAAGTCGACCGTGAGGTCACCGGATTCCACCTGTTGCCCGACACCGATCACCGAGACTGGAATACCGTCCCGCTTGTATTGCAAGGACACTTGTGCGGGACTTGAGCCACCTAGGCTGGCTCCATCGCTGATCAACAAGACTCCTCCAAGCGGGCGGCGGGAGCTTGTCGATCCCGATTTGTTTATGGATTCAAGGGCATCGCCGATTGCGGTTTGGCCGGATAAAGGATCCGCCAACGATGCGCCGTCCCAAGGCTGAGTCCTCGAACTGAACAGGTTCACCTCCACAGGCGTCTCCGGGTCCGCAAGGGCCTTGTAGGCGGGATTGGGAGAATCCGGATTCAACCAATCCGCCACCCATTCAAACCGGCTTTGGCCATCCGGGAGATCCCGGGTTTCCATTGAAGCGGAGACATCGACTAGCACCGCCAACCGGAAGGCGTTTGGATCCGGTCGCTGGGATCGCCAGAACGGATCCAGAATGGCAAGGATCAAGCAGGCAAAGGCAAGCGTGCGCAGGGCGATAATCGTCCAATGTACTTGTTTTATAACGACAGGTGCACCCGCACGGATGACCCGGTAGAGCCCCCATAATCCCAACAGGGCAAAAAGGAGAACAATCCATTGACTGAATGGTAGCAGGGGCAGGTTCATCAGTTTTCGGGCTCCCTTGCCAGACGGCGAAAATACTCTTCAACCATCTTCCGGTACTGGTCAGGTGGCGGCGCTGATTCCCGGTTCATTTGCAGATCGGATTGGCTCGCCTCATCAAAAAGGAATGAACGAAGCAGGCGCGCACCCTCTTGAAGAGTGTTGCGGGTCGAACTGAGTTGGCCATCCCAAGACCCTTCCGCGCTACCGGCGATTTGTCCCGACAAACTGCCAAACTGGGGAAGCCCGGACAACTGCTGCAGCTCCATGAAGCGTGTGCTCCATTCATTTTGGATTTCGGATAACCTTTCCTGAGGGGCGGAATCGGACTTGCGGGCGAGGCTTTGCAATTCCTCAAGGGTGGTTTGCAACTCCCGGTTGAGGGCCTGTGCCCGACGTGTTGGATCACTTGCCATTTGTTCGCGTGCGGCCTGAAGGTCGCCGGCAAGCTGGGAAATCTGGCCGGCTGCCGTGGCCTGCATCGGAGCGGCCATTCCCGGTTGGCCGTAAAGCAATGCATTGGCTGCCCGTTCCATCCCATCAGCGGTCCCACGCTGTCCTGCACTACGGGCAGCTTCGCGGAGAGCTTGGCTCAATTGGGGACTCGAACCAGCGGCTTCTTGTGCTCGTTGCTCCATTGATTCCAGCAACTGTTCAAAGCGCGCCTGAAGATCTCGCTGAGATGATTCCATTGAAGTCATTTCTGATTCGGAAGGATTTCCTTTTGCGGCACTTTCGCTGGCACCAGCTTCAGCGGCTTGCTGTTCAGCCAGCTCAGCCGCGGCTTGGGCGGCTGAGTCCAATTCACGGGTGGCCGCTTCCGCTATCATGCCCGCCAGCTCACCGGCTGCGATCCGCAGGGCCTCCCGCGCACGGAATCCTGACCGTAGCGCGCCTTCGGCATCGGCCTGCGCGGCATCACCAGCGGCGTCTTTCATGTGCTGCCTGGCTTCCGCCAAGGCTTGGCCGGCATTTTCGGATCCCTCCAATGAATTCAGCTTATTCCTGAGCGAACGTGTATCTTCGCCCAACTTCTCCTGATTGGCCGAGCTGGCATTGGCCTGCTCGCCGGACCATCCACTACGGGCCGCCCGGTCAAATTCCGAGACCAGGGCATTTTGTTTTCGAAGGAGTTCATCAAGCTGTTCCTTGGCTTCCTTCAACGCTTCTGTAACCGACTTGCCCTTGGGGGGTTCCTTCTCCATCTCCTCCGATTGTTCACCGGATTCGCCCTCGCCCGAGCTGCCCTTTGCGGGCTGTTTGGATTTGGTGTTCTGGCGAAAGGCATTCTCTAGTTTTAACAAGGCGCTCAAGCTGGAGGATTGCGGGGTCACAGATTTATCTGCTTGGCCATTTTCAAAGGAATCCACGGCCTGCGCGTTTTCGGCAAGTGCCTGCATGAACAATCCGGCCAAATCCATCCGGTTCGAGGAGACCAGTGCCTGCTCGACTTCATTATAGATCCGCTGGATTTCCACAGCGAGTGCTCCCAGGGCAGCGGGGATTTCCTGACGCATCTTCTCGGCTGTGGTGGACGTGGCGGAATCGACGCGATGGGTTTCCCGCAGGAGGCGTTTTTGTTCTTCTATCAGCTCCCGAAAGTCGATGGCCTTTTGCTCCATCGGCATGCCATCCATTTCAACCGGTTCGATTGGTTCCCGAATCTCGACAAAGAGTAGGTCGGTGCGTGTCTGGTTGGGTTCTGGCTCCCGGTTGTCCTCCATCACGATATATATTGCGAGCAGGTCTCCATCACTTGCCTGTAAAGATCCAAGATCGATATGGCTGAGAAGATTGGTTTCCTTCAAGGGCAGGGGATTGCCTGTTGCATCCTGCTGGATCACTTCATCGAGTGGCAATTCCAGCGCCGGCAAGTCGGTTCCGGAAATGGCCAGATGGACACGGCCTTTGGAGAGTCCAAAATCATCTGCGGCAAAGATTTCCAACGGGAATATATCCCCCGGGGCGAGAACGGAATCCCTTTCAGGGGTGAGGATCTCGACCGTTGGAGGATTGTCAGTGAGGATCGTCAACTGCTTTGAGGCAGTCATGTTTTTGCGACCCCTTTCATCCAGCAGGCTGAGACTGTAGGGAGTTGAATAGGTTGGATGGAATACAGTTGTGAATGCGCCTTCCGCGTTATCGTCAAATTCCTGCACACGGTCCTGCATGAGCAGCTCAATTTTCTCTGAAGCAGGGGAGAGGACTTGTATGGAAATCTCTGACCTTTCCAGTGCTTCGATATCGCTCAATCCTTCGAGCACCTGTTCCTCAAGACGCGTGTAGGCTGGCGGGGAAACGGTGATTTGGAGCTTCTCGATCCGGGCGGGCGCATATACTTCCAGATCATGCCAAGTCGAACGGAGGGAGGGGGTGATAATCCGGAATTGTAGTGATTCCGTCATGTTATAGAAGGTGAAGAGACCCACGCCGCTTTCGTCCACGACAACTGGTTCACGATTCTCCCCGGCGGAGTCGATCCATTCGATGGATGCCTGCTTTTGCCAGCGATGAATCTTGAATTGGACATCCAAATTATTCGGAGCGGCGACTTCATCCGGGATTGAAGATATGACAAGCCCGGATGGGGACCTGCCGAAATCATCCCGGATATGGTGCAACGCCTTTTCAAGAACCACCGATTGGAAACTGGCGAAGAGCAGGATAATCCCAATGGCCAGCATCCCGAAAACGAAGGAAATCCGTTCGAAGGAGCGTGTGACCGCGGGTTTCCAGCCAAGCTCTCCCAGGCGCTTTTCAGCCGAGTCCATGACATGCACCTCAAGCGGATTTGGGTTGGCCAGGTCTTTTTCCTCAAGGTGAGTGGCCGTCACGAGGAGATCATTCAGCTCTGGGAAAGTGGACTCCATTCGCTGAGCCAAGCGACTCTGGGTGATCCGGTAAGATCGTCTGTGCCAGCGGAAGACCGGATATAGGCTGCCGATGTAAAGCAGACAGAGAATGAACAACACGATGGCCGCGGTCTGTTCCTGGAAAGGAGAAACCCATCTGTCGTAGACCGCCAGCAAACCCCATGCACAGGCCCAGTCGATAAGGTAAAGCCCTGCTCCGAGGAGCAAGTGGCGTCGATTGAGTGCTTCGCAAAACTGGTTCAGTTGGGTGAAATGGGTTTTCATGCCTCCCTCCTTCCGCCTTGCGGGATTTCAATCAACTTTGCCGCCAGCAGGGATTCGAGTAGCCAGATGACAAGTCCGGCCAAGAGCAACCATGGGGCCAGGTGGATTCCCGGAGATTCCATTCCTTGGCTTTGTAGTGGAGTGCCGCCTGATTCCCCTGAAACGATCCCCCCGCGCAGTCGGTTTACGAGGGCATCACGGGGAATGATTGACGTCACGGATTCACTTTTTGGAAAGGCACTTTGGTAGCCTGATTGGGAAATAGCGCGGGTGGAATCCAGAGACATGCCCATGACCTCACGGACCACCGGAAGAAAAGAGGGGCGCAAGGGAAAGTCGCTGGCCATGCGATCCCATGGAAATGCCGAGATAACAAGATGGCCGTTGCCGACAGGTAAATCCAGCAGGAGAGGATCTCCCGATTCACTTTGCAAAAGTGCAAGACCATCCTCGGGCGCCTTCAGTCGAGTATATTGACGAATTGTCATGAGGAACAAGTCGCGCATGGCGGGTCCCTCAAAAATCTCAGCAAGCGGCGATGAATCAGCTAGCGGACCAATATAGTGGCGGGTGAAGCGATCCCGTCCAGCGAGTCCGAGATAGTCGGGTACCGGGATTTCACCCATTTTCATTGTCTGGATTGAGCGAACGGCATCCTCACCTAGGGTGACCAGGACCAAGCCACCGTCTTGGGCGTATTGCTTGAGTTCACGCCACGGGACAGATTTGTCCCCGGTGGTGGAAGAAGGAACAATGACTGCCGCTGTCCGGGCCAAGGTATCCGGGTTGATTGAATTCGGCCCGGCTGGCAGGACCGAGAATTGGATCCATTCATTTTCGGAAGCAATCTGGAGAGCCTGATCAATAAAGAAAATCTCCTCGCTTGGCCCTGAGAGGTTGCCCTCAGAATTCAGGGCGAGAACGTTCAAGGGAGGCGGGGGTGAAGCGGAGAAGCGGGCTGTGTTGTCGCGAGGGTAGGGATCGTCCTCCAGGAGGATTGTCAGCACTGAATCAGCCGCACCCTCGGGTTGTTGCAACTCGAAAACTACCGGGGAGCGGGCATTCGCCTTGAGATTGAGTTCCTGGGAGGTCTTCTGTCCGTCAATCTCCAATTCTGCCATGGCCACCAGCTCGTCGCCGGAAAAGTTCATGACTTCCGCCAAGATGCGAATACGCCCCTTTTCACCCGGAACAGTTTGTACTTGATGGATGGATACATTTTGTTCCCGCATCCGGGTTCCCACGCGTTGTATCTCCAGATTGATGGTATCGGGAATTGCGGGAAGCGTGCTGCTCCAGTCAGTGGACTGAAAATCTGAAACCAGGACCAGTTTTCGCAGTGCGGTGTTCCCAAACAAGGCAACAGCCTCTTGCAGGGCGGCAACTGGATTTCCCGCTTCCGCGGGGGGAGTATTCTCCTCCAGAAATCGAAGAAGGGAGTCAATCGAGTCACGCTTATCCCCCGCTGGCTGTCTTGCGATAACTCCATCCGCGTGGACAATCCAGGCAATCTGGTCTGGTGATTCCGTACGCAGCTTTATGAGAATCTCCCGGATTTCCTCCATGGCGCCCCAACCGGACATGCTTGAGGAGAAGTCCACGACAATCACGGAGCTGCCGTCTTCCGCGCCCGCAGTGGCCGAGTCTGGAGACTGTGTGCGCCATACCGGACCCGCGAGGGCAAGGATGAGCAAGGCGAGCAACAAGATCCTCAACAGCAGTAGTAGCAGATCACTGAGGGAGCGCGATCCATGCCGGGGCAGGGGAGTCTGGCGGATTTTGGAAATGGAGGGGAAGCGCCACGGGGTTGGACGTGAGCGGCTGATCCGGTGGATCAGAACCGGTATCACCAGCCCACCGAGGGCAATGAGAAGCAAGGGCTGGGCGAAAGTGAGCATCAGGGATTACGGCGGTGCAGGTAAGCGGAAAGAGCGCGCCCGAGGGAGGATTTTGTCGAGAAGACCGTGTGCTCGACCCGCGAATCAATATAAGCCTTCGTGAGGCGTTCCTGGCTTTGCTGCATGGATCGATTGTAGGAATCGGCAACGGCCTTGGGCGAGGTCACGCACTCCTGCCCGGATTCCAAGTCGACAAAACGGGCCGCCTCAGCTTTTGGAAAATCCAACTCATCAGGATCGAGGACCTGAAGAGCGACTGTATCGTAATGGCGGATACGAATTCGTGCGAGGAGTGACGGGAGGTGATCCTCCTCATCCAGCATATCAGAGAGAAAGATGAAGAGGCCTCGTCCGCGGACATGATGTCCCACGTATTCTATCGCCAGTTCATGATTAGCGCTTTTCTCTGGCTTTGTGCGGGAGAGCGCGTGAAATATCGAGGCAAGCCGGTTTGAGCGCTGGGTTGGAGAAATGGCTTCCGTTATCGTCGAATTATAGATGGTCAAGCCAACCTGGTCGCCTTGTCGCAGGGCGAGGTAAGCGAGGGCGGCCGCGACCATGCGGGCATAATCAAATTTGGAGCAACTGGCGCTCGAGCCTTGATAGTCCATTGAGGCGCTGGCATCCAAGACGATGTTGCAGGTCATGTTGGTTTCTTCCTGGAAGATCTTTGTCTGGAGGCGGTTTCTCCGGGCATAGGCCTTCCAGTCAACAAGGCGCGGATCTTCGCCGGGCGTGTATGCCCGGTATTGCACAAATTCGCTCCCGAACCCTTGGAAGCGGCTACGGTGTAGGCCCGACAAGTAACCTTCAACGGCGACCCGCGCCATCAAGGTGTAGTTGGAAATTGATGACAAATAGGCCGGATCGAGCAGGTCTACCGGCGATTGCTGGGAAGAATCCGGCACGTTAACAGAACTTGTGGGTGAGTTCCTTGATGATATCGTCGCTGGTCATGTTCTCCGCCTCGGCATGGAAATTCGGGATGATGCGGTGGCGCAGGACCGGTTGGGCAAGGGCTCGAATGTCTTCCGTGGCGAGGTGCGCCCGTCCGTGAAGAAGGGCCCGCGCCTTACCGGCAAGGACAAGTGCCTGCGAAGCACGTGAACCAGCTCCCCAGCTGACCTTTTCCTTCACGATCGTTGGTGCGTCGGAATTTTTCGGACGCGTCATGGCCACCAGATGGACGGCAGTGCGAATGACTTCGTAAGCTGCCGGGACTTGAAGGACCAAGTCCTGCAGCTCAAGGATTTCCTCTCGGCTGAAGATAGCCTCCGGGAGCGCGCTGGCGGGCGAAGTCGTTGCGGCTACCATTTCGATCTCCTCCTCCTCGGTGAGGTAATCCATAATTGGATTCATCAGGAAGCGGTCCAGTTGTGCCTCCGGGAGTGGATAGGTGCCTTCCTGCTCAATCGGGTTCTGTGTTGCGAGGACGAAGAAGGGCGGCTCAAGGGCCATTTGCTGTCCGGCGGCAGTAACCTGACGCTCACCCATCGACTCAAGCAGGGCTGCCTGGGTCTTGGGAGGTGTCCGGTTGATTTCGTCGGCGAGGAGCAAGTGCGTGAAGACCGGTCCCGGGACAAAGCGAAAGTGCCGCTTACCAGTGACCGGGTCCTCCTCGATGACTTCTGTTCCAAAAATATCTGCGGGCATCAAGTCAGGGGTGAACTGAATCCGTTTGAAATTGAGGGAGAGGGTCTGTGCCAACGTCTTGATCAAGAGCGTCTTACCCAATCCCGGGACACCTGTGAGAAGGCAGTGACCCCGCGCCAGAAGGCTGATCAGGAGCAGGTCCATGATCTCTTCCTGACCGACAAGGACCTTGCGTAATTCCTGAAAAAGCCGTTCCCGTGCATCCGCAATCCGTTGAATACTTTCCATATGCTTCAAAGGTTGGCGGGAGAAGGCTCCGCCGCAATAAAATTAGGGCTTTTAGAGCAGGCCATGCAGCGCGATCAGGCTTCGTTCAGACTGGATTTACGGTAGTCGGTGGGGGAGGTTTTCATCTGCCTGCGGAAAGCGCGTGAAAAAGCCGAACGGCTCTCATAGCCGCAGCCAATGGCAATCTCAGTGATGTTGAGCGGGGAATCGGCGAGGAGCTTGCAAGCCCTTGAAATGCGGAGCTGGGCCAGAAATTCACCGGGTGAAAGGCGCATGTGCAACCGGAAGCGGCGGGCCAGTGTGGCCACTGACATGCCAGCGTGCTGGGCAATCCCCGGAACATCAATCCCCTCCGACAGATGCTCGCGGGCAAAGTCGACAATTCGGGCGAAAGAGGCGTATGGGGCGGGCAGGGGATCCGCACCGCCTGTCCGGAGCGGGCGTGAAATTCCTGTTGTCCCGACAACGTTCCCCTTTGTATCGATCAGGGGAACCTTCGTGGTGGAGCGCCATTCAACCCCGCCGAACCGATTGGCCAGAAGTTCGAATTTCCGGTGGATGGGAAGCCCTGTGTCAATGACCTGGCGGTCATCGGCCATGAAGGTGCGTGCAAGCTCCGGGAAATAGAAGTCAGCATCGGTCCGGCCGAGAATCCGGTCTTTCGGCAGGTTGACCCGTTCGGCAAAGGCAGGGTTAATCGCAATTAGCCTTAATTCCGTATCCTTGACCCAGAAAAGGGTGTCCTGAAGGTCTTCAAACAGCTCAATAAGCCCATTTGCGAGTGAATCACCCGATAGGGACATCCTGTTTGCCAGATTTGCCATTCTGATTAAAACTGCACAGGAATTGATGACGAGTGCAATTCTCTTTTTATGGGATTATGATACAATACAGCCCTTATGAGCGACTATTTCACTGTACCAAAAATCTCCTTTGAAGGCCCGGACTCAAAGAACCCGCTTGCTTTCAAGCACTACAACCCGGACGAGCTTGTCGAGGGCAAGTCAATGCGCGATCATTTGCGCTTTGCCGCGCCTTACTGGCACGTGATGCGAAATGTCCTGGGCGACCCGTTTGGCGCGGGTACGGCCCTCATGCCCTGGGATGACGGAAGCGACTCCGTTGAGAATGCCTTGAGACGCGTCGATGTGTTCTTCGAGTTTCTCGATAAGATCGGGATTGATTACTACTGCTGGCATGATCGTGACATTGCCCCGGAGTTGAACGACCTCGCCAAGAGCAACGCCGCACTTGAGGCAGTTGTCGCCAAGCTGAAGGAGAAGCAGGCTGAGCATAATAAGAAATTGCTCTGGGGAACCGCCTGCCTGTTTGCCCATCCGCGTTTTGCGCAAGGAGCCGCCACATCACCCGATTTAAATGTCTACGCCTACGCGGCCGCACAGGTCCGCAAGGCGATTGAGTGCACGAACGAGCTGGACGGGCTTGGCTACACTTTTTGGGGTGGCCGCGAAGGCTATTCCAGCCTGCTCAACACGGACATGAAGCGCGAACTGGACCATCTCGGTGCCTTCCTGCACATGGCCGTGGATTACAAGAAGAAGATCGGCTTTGAGGGACCGTTTTATATCGAGCCCAAGCCGCGCGAACCCTCGACGCACCAGTATGATTCGGATGCCGCGACTTGCCTGAATTTCCTGCGTGAATACGGCCTGATGGAGCACTTCCGTCTCAATATTGAGACCAACCACGCTGAGCTGGCCGGGCATACTGTCGAGCACGACCTGACCGTTTCCGCCAATGCGGGCATGCTGGGCAGCATTGACGCCAACCGTGGGGACCAGCTGATCGGTTGGGATACCGACCAGTTCCCGACCAACATCTACCAGACCACACAAGTCATGCTGGTGGTCCTTGGTATGGGCGGATTCACGACAGGCGGGCTGAATTTCGACGCAAAACGCCGTCGTGAGTCACACCATCCTGATGATTTATTCCACGCGCACATTGGGGGCATGGATGCCTTTGCCCGCGGCTTGAAAATTGCCGCGGCGATCCGTGCGGACGGGCGCATGGCGGAGTTTGTCCAGCAACGCTACAGCAGCTTTGATTCTGAAGCAGGCCAGAAGGTGGAGAGCGGCAAGATGACGCTTGAGGAACTGGAGAAGATCGCGCTTGCCAATGGCGAACCGCAGCTGGCTTCCGGTCGTCAGGAAATGTTGGAGAATCTGATCAACACGTTTCTGTAAATTAAGAAAACAACTACGAATTTCACGGATATACACGAATGATTGGACTATGGAAGAACAGAAAAAACGGAAATTTTGCTTGGAAGTGCTTCCTTGTTTAAAAGTCTTTCCGTATATTTTGTATATTCCGCAGTTAAACAATCCGTTCTATTCGCGTGATTTGTAGTTCAATAATAACGACAGAAAGAAAGCCATGGCTCAGTATCTGGGAATTGACTCTTCGACGCAGAGCGTGTCTGCGCTTGTGTTCGACGGAATAACGGGAAAAGTGGTCGCTGATGCGTCAGTCAACTTCGGGACGGACCTGCCGCAATACAAGGCACCGCAGGGATTTATTCCGGATGGTGAACATGGCGAAGTGCATTCTGATCCGCTGATGTGGCTGGATGCCTTGGACCTGTGCCTCGAACGTCTTCTTGCGACCGGTGTGGACTTTCGCTCAATTACCGCGATCAGTGGCGCAGGGCAGCAGCACGGAACGGTTTACCTGAATGCAGACGGTGTTGCACGGCTCAGTTCAATTGATCCGGCAAAGTCACTCTCCGAGCAGTTTGCCGGTTGTTTTTCGCGGAAGACTTCACCGATTTGGATGGATACCTCGACAACCGTCCAATGCCGAGCGATTGAAAAGGCTCTTGGTAGTTCGATCAAGGTGTGCAAAAAGTCCGGATCGATTGCCATTGAGCGCTTCAGCGGTCCGCAGATCCGCCGCTTTTTTGAATCCGAGAAGGCCTCCTATGTATCGACTGCCCATATACATCTGGTGAGTTCCTTCATGGCAAGCGTGCTGGCCGGAACGGACGCCCCGATCGATCATGGTGACGGCGCGGGGATGAACCTGCTCAATCTGGAAACACTCGACTGGGATGATGATTTGCTCGAGGCGACGGCACCCGGATTGCGCGAGAAGCTACCACCTGCCTTGCCATCCCAGACCGTTGTTGGTCCGGTAGCGGGGTACTTTGTGGCAAAGTATGGTTTTGCCCCTTCGGCGAGTGTTGTCGCCTTTACCGGTGACAATCCCAGCAGCCTTGTCGGCATGGGGGCCACTGAGCCAGGCAAGGTGATCATCAGCCTTGGCACATCGGATACCTTCTTTGCCGCGATGCCGGAACCCCTGACCGATCCTGCGGGGTGCGGGCATGTATTTGGAAATCCGCTCGGCGGGTTCATGACGCTGCAGTGTTTTATCAATGGATCACTTGCCCGGGAAAAGGTGCGCGACCGCCTCGGCATGGACTGGGACCAGTTTAGCAAAACTCTGGAAGAAACGTTGCCGGGAAGCGATGGAAACCGGATGCTTCCATTCTTTGGCCCTGAGATCAGCCCGCGTGTTGATGTAAAGGAACCTGTTGTGTCCGGACCGTTCGCGGACGATTGGGTCAGCAATCCAACTTCCGCGCGGGCCTGCGTTGAGGGACAATTCCTGAACATGCGCTTATGTTCGGAATGGATGCAGCTCTCCCCTGATGTGATTTACCTGACCGGTGGCGCATCGCAGAATGATGCCATCGCACAGATCGCTGCGGACGTCTTCCAGGCGGAGGTCAAGCGACTGTCCGTTCCCGGCTCGGTCGCCCTTGGGGGTGCTTTGCGGGCCGGACTGGCAACCGGCGAACTTTCGTCCGCTGTGATGGACACCTTCTTTAAGAAAGCTATCTCCGGCAAGGCGATCCTTCCGGACAGGGCAACATCGGAGACCTATACCCTCGCGGCGGAGGACATCCGGAAACTTCAACTTTCCTTGAACTCCTAAGCCAGAAAATCAACCGGGGGAAACTTGCCCCCGAGTATTGGCTCCGGGTCTGTCTCAAACCAGCGTTGAAGGACTGTGCCGTAAACGGAGCGGAAATCGGTGCTGTGCTTGAGATCCTTGTTTATCCCAACCGAGAGGTCGGGAGCCTGACCCAGCAGCGACTTGTTGAGTTGGCTACCCATGACAAACTGCGGAGCTGCTGTACCATGGTCGGTACCGCCGGAAGCATTTTCGGAAGGCCGGCGGCCAAACTCGGAGAAGGTCATGGTCAGGACCTGATCCTGCAAGGCGTGTGCCTCGAGATCCGATTGAAAGGCATGCATGGCATCCGACAATTGCGTGAGAAGATCCTTATGGCGAAGGGCCTGGTTTGCGTGGGTGTCAAATCCCCCGTGGGAGACAAAGTAGACCCGTGTTTCCATGCCTGAAGCGATGAGGCCGGCAACCTTGTTGAGAGCGTTGCCAAGGCGTGTCTGCGGATACTCCTCCATTGAACGATAATTCCCGATTTTCTCGAGAACACGTCTCTCCGTGACGAGGGTATCCATGAGCGTGTGCTGAAGGAAATTGGCATTGCTGTCATCCTTGTACGAAAGTCCCTTCACGCCCGAGAGAAGACCGTTGAGGTTCCCGTTGCGTCGCCCCTGATTTCCCTGAAGGCTGAATATGTTGTGTTCCTGGTTCGAGAGGAAAGCGTCCGGTAATTCATTGCCGATGTTCAGTCCTGCGGGATCGGGCGAGGGTGAACCCGAGCAGGCATTGTCAAAGTAGCGGCCAACCCAACCGTCGGTCAGGTAATCGTTGCTGTCTGAAGCCGTTTCCCAGATTTCCATTGAGCGAAAGTGGCTCCGGTTGGGGTTTGGGTAACCAACATTCTGGATGATACCGAGTTTTCCGTCCTCAAACAGGCCGTGCATTTTTCCGCAGGCCGGGTGAAATCCGAGCTGGTCGTTGAGTTTGTGCAACTGCTTCTGTTTCAACCCAAGCTTTGGACGGAGCCGATAGTAATTGTCATCGGCATAGGGAACAACTGTATTCAGTCCATCATTACCCCCTGCCAGCTGGATGAGAACCAGGATGCTTCGATCTTTTTCCGCAATGGGGGCTCCCGCCCGCAATGATTGCGTGATGAAAGAGGGGGCCACTGTGCTGAAGGCGATGAATCCGAGTCCGCAAGTGGATTGCTTGAGGAACTCGCGGCGGGTCTTTGGGTAAGATGAAGAGTCGGTACTCATGGTTATACTTTCAGCAAAGGTGATAGGCAGGTTGGGCTAGGGCGGCGATCAAGCAGGCAACACCCTTGCGGCGATCGCTCATCTTCGGAGATACCGTTTCATTCAGGATGCCCTCCAGTTGGCGGGAATCCGGATTTGTGTACAATCGTGCCGCAAGATCCTTTGCAACCTCGTCCAAAGGCATCTTCCCCAGCCGAGTCAGCCACCCTGGATCAACCTGAAGGCGTGCTTCGCCTGCTTCAACAGCCTTTTCCAAGGCTGCTTTTTCATCTGCGTTCAGTTGGCCCATCGGAGGACGATTCATGACGCTTTGGACGAGTCGATTCCTTGCGATCAAGGTAGCCGAATTAATCCAATGGCGCCCGCCAACCCAACCCCGGACATTGGGAGGGTTGAAGAAGGCTTGTCCCATCGAACGGATCATGTTGGTCGTCAGCCTTGGTGAGGGGAAGACGTCCAGGTCAAGGTCCTGTAGCAGGCCCAGGTAATAATGGAAAGGCGACTTGATGAGGTTGTCCCGAAAGCGCTCATCATAGAAAAGCCTTGAGCTGAAGAAGGTTGAGATCAGGTAGGGAATTGAGAATCCGGCCGCTTTCCATTGAGTACCCAGCTCAGCAATATATTGATCCGGCAGGCCATCCTCGGTCAAGTATGCGCGAACAAGTTCCCGGGGCAGAAACTCATCCGCTGCGGGTTGCTTGAAGACTAGATCGATCAGCTCCTCCAGACCGAAGTTTCCAGTCTGACCAAAAATGGTTTTCCTCGAGTTATCATGCCTCCTGTCGATGAATCTGACTTCGTCCTCCTGGTTGACAACGTAGCCGGTGAGGGCGCGCGCCGCCTCCTTGATGTCATTCTCCGTATAGTTGCCTTCACCGAGACAGAATAATTCGAAGAGCTCACGGGCAAAATTCTCATTGGGGGAACCTTTACGGTTCTGGTTAAGGTTCAGGTAGCGCACCATTGCCGGGGAGACGGCCAGATGCTTGCACATCTCTGGATATGTTCCGCCAATGGAGCGGCGAATCCTTTCCTGATAATCAAGCAGGGCAGGGGTGCTGCGAACACCCGCAAAGGCGACCACCCAGACATTCTGGAAAAAGAGAGTGAGCTTTTCCTGACAGCTGTTGGCTGGATTTCTTGCAAAACGGATCCATTGAAGAGCGAAGTCATTGTATCCGGTACGGTTAAGTTTTCTCAAGTTTTGCCGGATCTCCCGTTTCTCTATTTCGTCCGCTTCCCGCAGGGACATAACGGACGCTTCTATCTCCTCCATCATCCCCACCAACATCTCCGGCTGGGGCATGCCGTTGATACTGCCAAGGGCAATCTTGATGGAAGTTTTCGGTCCCCCTTTTAGGAACGCCTCGACCAGATCCGGCTGAACGGAATATCCCAAACGGCTGGCCAGATGCCTGCCGGTTGTTTCGTTCCATTCTGCTTTGGGAAGGGGTAGCCAGGCATCAACAGGAGCCAATAAATTGGAATCGGGCATGTAGTTGAATTACTCCTTCGCATCCTTCTTGTAAAGCTCACACTACGCGGCAGATGGGAACAAATTCGCACACAGTTGCAAGGGTCGGATCTCCTGAATCCGGAGAACCCTAATTGACGGAGTGCCGGTTGAGGATTCTGTCCAAAAGACTGGATCCAAGCTTGATGTTCAGGCCGATGTTGATTGAGCGGGATCCCTCGAAATTCCCTACCATGCGCTGGGTGGATCCCTGGTAACTTGACCGGTCCGGCTTGTTGAGATTGGCCAGGCCGATTGAGAGGTTTACCGTGTTGTTGATCTTGTAGTTCAGGTTGATGGCATGTGTCCAGAAAGCCTCATTGAACTGGTCCTGGCCTGGCCGGATCAAATTGTTGAGCTGTTCACCGCGGTAGCGTGCCCGGTAGGCAAGGGTCCAGTTCTGGAAACGCCAACGCAAGGTCATGTTGATTGTTTGTTCAACCTGCTTGGGCAGCATGATGTTTTCCCCGGGATAATTGGGATAGGCGGCGGTGCTGTCCGTGAGGACGTACATTGCGACGAATTCAGTCTCTGCGAAGGGATCTGGAAGAAAGGTGAGCCGGGTCGCATAGGATGCTTCGAGACCATACAAATCCGCGGGGGAGCCGTTAACCGATTGGGAAAGGATAAAGCCGGGTTCGCCCAGATACTCGGTCTCCTGTTCGGTATCGACGATAAAGTCATCGATCCGCTTGTAGAAGAGTGCGAACGACATGGAGCCCCATTTGTCTGAAAAGAAATCCGTTCCCAGATCGATGGCCTTGGCATCGAAGGGATCGAGTTCAGGGTTTCCTGCACGGATACGCTTCCTGTCCAGATCAACGCGTGCTGAGGGGCTTTGGTCGCGGAAATCCGGACGTTGCAGGGTGCGTGTCAGGGAGCCCCGGATAACCCAGTTTGGAGTGGGCTTGAACAGGGCGTGAAACCCGGGAAGGAGCATGTTATATTGGTCCGAAATGGACACTGGATTCACCTCAACAATCCGCTCATTGTTTTCGTCAATCTCAGAAATTGTTTGAAATCCCTGTGTCTTGGAATCCGTTCGTTCAAGCCGCAGCCCGGCGATTATGACCCACCGATCGCTTTCCCGCTGGATCATCCCGTAGGCGGCATAAATGGATTCCGAGACGGTGAAATCCCCGGCCGCCGAATCAAAGAGTGTTTCCAGAGGATCGGACCGAAACGCATCCGGATCGTTCAAGAAGCGATCTCGCATGGCCCCGGCCGACCAGGATGGCCCAAGCGGGTAGCGGCTTCGGAAGATACTTTTCTGACCCGGTGCGGCGATCTCATCCAAAGAAAAGGCCTCGTCAACGGGAAAGTACTTCACCTTGTCCTGATCATTTTCGGCGTCGCGAATTCTCGCCTTCAAACCGGTTTTGTAGGTCCACTCGGACGAATCCTTTTCCACCTTGCGGGTCAGATTCAAGCGAAGCGCGAGTTCGGAATCATCTGCCAGGTTGTCAATAATGTCATAACGCTGGAAATTGAAAGGGGTGGGGTCCAACAGGTCGGTAATGCTTGATTCGGCCCCGTCTTTCAGGATGCGGATTTGCGGGCGAAATGGATTAACGGAAAGGTCGTAGGAGCCATCGTACTCATTGGCTGTCAAGAAGACGCCATTCACGGAGCCCTTTGATTCGGATTTGGCAAAGGAGTAGCCAATACTCTCGTCAACTTTCCAATCCCCCAGGAGATGTTCCGCCCCGAAGACAATGCTTCCCGAATTATCCTCGGGCGAGTTTTCAAGGAACTGCTTCTCGAGCCGGAAATTTTCAAATTCCCCATAATCTGGAAGAAGGGAGATTATTTTTCCCTGGATGAATTGCGGTGTATGAAACTCAACCGAGAGGTCGGTTTGCCTCTCATTCCACATGCCTTTCAGATAGAAGTGGTTGTTCTGATTGAGCTGCAGATCCGTATTCAAGACGACTCCGTAACCCCGGTTGGTGATTTCGCGTGTCCCCATGCGCAGGCGGGCAAGGGTTTGCACGGGTTCACCTGTTTCCGGGCTGATCCGTTCAGGCCATTGGTTTTGGACGCGGAGCATGTCAGGGGCGTTCTCGTTTTTCTGGCCATTCACTGCGAGGAGTATGCCCAGACGTGAGCCGCTTTCGCCTAACTCGATGGGCTCTGCATGGGCGAGGTTGATCCTGTGGCCCCATTTTCCCGGTTCCTCCTGCCATCCATTCCACATGGAGATTGAGCTTCTCGCCTTTTTCGAGGATGCCACGCGGCTTGTCTGCAAGTCGACAGTGCCGCCGATGGCATCGGCATCCATGTCCGGTGTCGGCGCTTTCATCACTTGGATGTTGTTGATGAACTCTCGTGGAATCTGGCTCATGGCGCGAATCCCCCGGGTCGTTCCCCGACCGCCGCCTCCCGCGACACTTTGCCCGTCGACAGTAATGCGCGTCTGTCTTGGGCCCGCACCACGGATATTGACTCCGGATACGGATTCGCCGTCGGTCTCAACAGTGACCCCGGAGACTTTTTCAAGGGTGTCTTCGAGCCCATTGTCGGTCACATCCTGCAAAGCCTCTCCGGACAACTGGTCCACTGGGGCAACGCTTTCACGCTTTGCCAGTGCGTCCCGGTCGGCATCCGTCAGGCTCCCTTCTACCTCGAAGGCTGCCAGGTTCACAATGAGTGGGTTGAGAAAGAGTTCCTGACGAAAGGAAGGCTTGTCTGCGGCAATTTCGAGCCGGAAGCGGCGGCTGCCGTAACCGTCGGCAGTCAAAATCGATTCAAAAATGCCTTCCAGCTGTGTGTCGATCTGGATCCAGCCGCTGGCATCGCTCCGTCCGCGCAACCCGGCCCCTGGAAAAACCAATTCCGCATTGGCGATTCCCGTGCCGCTGAGTTGGTCAACCGCCCTCACCATGATGCGCTGCCCTACCAATGGTATGGCTGATGCGATGATGACCAGAATGATGGCCAATGTAGGCCATTTAAGGCGGCCTGGCCTCGGTGGGATGGGCATTGTGATGACTATTTTTTATAAGCTTTCCCAAAAAATAATCTCCGGCAAGGTAATCCTTCCGGATTTTAACCTTATCGGAGATCTCTCCCTTGACCGCGCAGGTTTCCCGGCGGCTTCAAGATAATCCAGGTGGAAATTGATCGTAATCAGGTGGCGTGAAAGGGCTCTAGTACCAAGGTGCCCAGCCGCTTTGGCCGTATTCGGGATCTTCCAGGTTAAAGTGCCAGCCATCGATATCGTCGGCTGTCCAGAACCAGAAACCATAGGCAAAGTTGTAGCCGTAGATGGATTCCAATGTTGCGCTGTCCGAATCGATATACAGCCAGGTGTCCGCATTGAAGTGGTAGACATACGGGTACTGGGAATCATCGATCCAACCGATCCCGGTGTCGCGTACGATGTCGCCAATCAATGGATACACATCCGCCCATGGGGAGCTTGCCAGCTCCGGGAAAACGACATTCTCGCCGGTTACGACCATGTAATCGATTTTAACGCTGTTACCCACCTCAGGGTTAGCCGCCTGCATGCGAATTTGATCAATATCGCCGTATGGCCATTCGCCCGTGTAGATCGTGTAGTATTCGCTTTCGTTGACACCATAGTCGATGATGTAGGTATCGGGCTCGGCTGTGAAATCGACCGTGTAGCGGAACTTAAGGCTGTCTCCAGCACCAAGGGCTGGAGCACCCTCGAATTCGATTTTGGTTGCCTGATCGATCGGCACCCGGGGCTCAGGGATGTCCGCACTACTGATGGTGTTGCTGAGAAAGTTCACAACGTCTTTGCTGATTGAATCCCGTGTGCGGATGCTGGTCCCGTTTCTGAGAATTGTGACAGATCCGTTTGTGCCGTCACCGGGAGAGTAGAAACCGAATCCGATATTGGGATTCTGGGTTACAGCACTCCAGTCCCATGAACTGTAGGCCCATTCAAGGATCAATTTGTCAGCGGAAACAGGTTGCTGGCTTTCGTGCAGCCAGTAGCCAGAGAAGCGGTTTTCACTTGTACCGGTGACATGCCAGTTGCCTTCGCCGTCGGTGGTTGTTTCGAGCCAGTTCTCGGTGTCGGCACCGGCTTGGACGCCTGTGTTCAAGGCATCATTGAAAACGGCGGTGCCGGCTGCGTCGTTGAATTGCCAGTCGTGGATGACGACGGTTTCCTGGGCAAATGCCGTTACTGCAAAGGATGCAGCAATAACAGTGAAGGGGAGATTTTTCAGTAGTGGAGTTTTCATTTGAACGAGGGTTTAAGGGATAAACTAACAATCAATTATTCGGGCAGTTTCATATTGTTCTGCTCTTCAAAGGAAACAAATCCGTCTTCATTGGTATCCTTGTTTTGAAAACGCTTTTCGGCAGCTTTTTGGTAACCTTCCTTGCCGTTTTTCTCGAATTGGACCCGGGTCATTTCGGTGTACTCTGCCTTATTCAGCTGGCTGTCACCGTCGGTATCCCATTTCAAGAAGACCTTTGCCTTCTTTTCGACGTCGGACAGCTCGCCCCATTTCTTATTGGCCCAGCTGTATTCGGCTGAGGCGATGCTCAAGGCAAAGAGGCTGCCAAGGAGTGTGATTACTGTGATTTTGATAGGGTATTTTTTCATGATTGTTTATACGATTGGGCGAATGAGACAGTTTTCAATGTGTTATCTCGGTGATTGTTTGCCTTAAACCAATGAGAAAGTGTATTCTATGGACTAGGCGCCGTTACGTGGAGCCAATCGAGGTTTGGTCCAACATCGGGATCTGCGACAACCTTCAGGCTTTCATTTCCGATATCCGCACTGGTGCTCCCGCTGAAATTGATTTCAACCTGAAGCGTTGCCCAGCTGTCGTTACTTCCGGTTGAGGGAAAGACGACGTTGGTCAAGGTTTGAGCACTTGAGACCAGACGGACAGTTCTTTCAATTGCTGAGGCGTAGTGAATATTCACGACGTAGCTTCCCGTTGTGGGGATATAGATTCCGTCAACCCTGGCCCAGGTTCCCAAACCGGTGGTTTCCGGGTAGGCGGCATAACCGCTGCCGGTAAATCCCGGAAGAAGGTCTGAACTGACAACACCGCCTCCGGTAGAGCCGTCTTCAAATTCGTACCGTCCGACCAGCGCCTCAAGTGGGGCCGCATCAAATGTCCGCAGGGATGGATTATTTTGTTCGCTACTAGTCCACGGCCCCATGCCCTTTGAGGAATCGGAATTATTGTACATGTTCCAGTGAGCCCATGAAATATCCCGGGCTTCCGCCTGCATCCGAATCCAGCTGAGCCAGCGTTCGCGATCTTCGTTCCAGTTGTCGGCATCATTATTGACCCCGAATTCCCCGAGGTAGAGGGGCAGGGGATCGGTCGCATTTCGCGTGGCCCAGGCTTCATTTGCCGCAACGACTTCATCAAAGTCAGATGGCGTTGTCGAAAATTCGGCTGGGGTTCCCCAGCTTATGTCCTCATTAAGCTGTTTGGTAAAGGGCCTTGGATCGTAATAATGGAAAGTGCCGATCAGGTAATTGTCATTGCTGGGGATTTCGTCATTATCCAACGCATCGATGAGGGCCTGGCGCGTTGAGAAGCCGTCGCCGGAGACAATGACAATGCGTTCCTCGTTGCCGGCGACTCCGCGAATGGCAGTGAGTCCAATATTGATTATCGTCGCGACATTATCCTCACCGTGCGGTTCATTCATGATCTCGAAGACGACCTTATCGAGGTCATAGCCGGCGAAATGGGCGGCCACCTGTTCCCAGATACGCTGGAGCTTCAGGCGGTCTTCTGGGGTGTCATTGTATTCCTGGGCAGGGTCGTTGTTGTTGGCCCAATTATGAACCGGATCAACAATAGCAATGAGGCCTTCATCAAGGCACCAGTCGACCATCTTCTGAAGGACGTTCATTTCGCTGGCGGGAATGAGGTGGCCCGGAGCGGGCCCGGCCACTTCGTCCATCTTGTAGCCGATACGGCAGTGATTAAAATGGGAGGCATTTAATAGGGCGTAATCCTCCTCGGCCCCCTGGTCATTCATGGACTTCGACGCCATGAAGTTGTTTCCACGGAACAAGCGCTTGTTCAATGCCTGTGCGGCGGCTCTTGCTCCTGTGGCAGGTGGTTCAATCTGGCCAACCCGGTAAAACCATGGCCCACCGCTTGGATCAAAGTCGACCCACCACTCGTTTAATGGAGGAGTCGCCTGTAAGCCCGTTGACTGGTCTCCGAATCCGGACAGGTCTGAGCTGGATTGTACTGAATATGTCATGCCCGTCCTGGAAGGCCAGGTGATCAGAAACTGATTTATTCCCAGAGCGCGACGCTGGATACTAGCAGAAAAATCGGTTGATCCACTTCCGCCAGTGGAGGGAGCACTAACAGCACTTGCCTTCAAGTAATCGACTTTGATGCTGTTGCTCACTTCAGCATTGGCTGCTTGGATGCGGACGGCATCAACTTGGCCCCACGGCCAGGTCCCGGTGAAGATGGTGAAGTAGGCCCCACTATTTATTCCATAGTCGATTGTGTATGTTGCCGTTGTGCCGGAGAAATCGACTGTGTAACGAAATTTCAAGCTGTCTCCTGCTGCGAGGGCGGGGGCCCCGGGGATTTCAAGTCCAGTACTCTGGTCGAGGGGAACCCGGGGGGAGGGGATTGCCGAACTGTCAATCGTGTTACTCTGGAAATTAATAACATCTGTGCTGATTGAATCCCGTACGCGCAGACTGGTTCCATTTCTCAAAATCGTCGCGGATCCGTTTTCCCCGGAAACAGGCGTTAGAAGGCCGAATCCGATATTCGGACTGAGGGTCGCCGAGCCCCAATCCCAGGACGAGTAAGCCCACTCAACAATGACCTGATCCGCTTGGTACGGGAGCTGCGTGGATTGAAGCCAGTATCCCCCGAATTTGTTGCCGGTCGTGCCCGTGACATGCCAGTTGCCGGCCCCGTCGGTGGATGTGCCGAGCCAGTCCTCAGAATCAGCACCAGCTTCCTGGCCGGTGTTTAGGGCGCCGTCAAAGACGGGAGTGCTTGCCGGATCATTGAATTGCCAGTTATGGAGGACGACGGTATCCTGCGCGGAAAGCGAAACAGCGAAGAAAAGGGAAGCTAGGGAGATTGTGTAGTGAATTTTCATATATTTAGGTAAGACCTCAAGGGATTGATACAATTTCAATATAGGGAGTGAATCCGGCTTCGCTGCTGTCGAATTTTCCGAGTGAGTTTCCTTGTTCGTCGAGAGCGAATGAGTAAGTTCCGTCGCTCGAAATAGCGGGAGTGATGTCAATTGATAACCATGCTCCTGCTGTCGGGATGCCCGAGCCGACAAGCGTCGAATATGGAGGACGGTTGTCCCAATTCAATGAGCCTTCGCTCCATGACGTGTCGGTAACAAGGTGTACATTGACAGGATCTGTCTCTGTATTGGAATGCAGATACAGCCGCACTTCCTGAACCGTGCCAATACCGGAGACAGAAAATTTAAGATAAGTGATCCGGGTGAAAATACTGGCTCCGTCCTGACGCACTTCCAAGACAGCCTGCCCGCCTGGGATAAGCGTCGTATTACTTAGCTTGGCGAAGGTGTCGTCGGTTGCATAAAATGTGTCGGTTTGCGTTGCAGGCCCGGCAGGAACAACGGATAGACATACCTCGGCAAGGTCAATCGCACCACTCGCGTCTGCCACTTCGACCTTGGCGTAATGCACCCCAAGATCACCCGTGAGAGGGTTGCCGGAGATTGTTCCGCTTGGTGCGACGGTGAGCCAAATGGGGCCGGATACTTTGCTGAATGTGAGAGAGTCACCAACATCCGGATCCTCAACAAATGCTGACAGCTCAAAACTGTAAGAGGCGTCAACCTCAGCGTCATCAGCTGTAATGGCATTCCTGTTGAACAAGGGTGGGGTGTTTGAGCCGATTGCGATCTGGAAAAACCGGCGTGTTCCATTCAGGGGAACAACGATTTGATCTCCTGAGATTCCATCAGGCGAGGCGCTCCAGCTGGAAGGGGCAAGTGTCGTGCTGCTCATGATGTCGTAGGAGACACCAGTCGCTCCCGGCCAATCCAAGGTCACCATGGGTGATCCGCTGGCTGAGGAGGCCTCGATTTTGACACCCGGCAGATAGCCGTTCCCCAGTGTGATTTCCGCCCCGCTTGCCGGGATAGGAGCAGATCCTTGCATCCTGTCGGCCCCTCTTGAGCTTGTTTCGGCCCGCATGGAACGGGAAAGCTGATAAGCAATTGCTGCATTGGCAGGATCATCAATGACGTTCCTCGTCTCAAAGGGATCCATCTTGTAATCATATAGCTCCCTTGCCTGAACAACATTTGAAGAGTCTACCCATTCTATGTAGCGATACCGGTCACTACGATAGGAATAACCATAACCGCCATTGCGTGAAATATAGGTAATGGCACCACTGTTCACAGCGGCATCGGAATCGTGCAACATTGAGGCCAGGCTGCTTCCGCGCAAGGGACGTCCCGTGGTGATGGTATCGTTGAGCGGTTGTTCTGGAATCGGGAGGTTGGCCAATTCAACGAGGGTCGGATAAATATCAATCGAGTTGGCGGGATGAAAATTCATTACACCACCGGCTGGGTTGCGGGGATCATATATAATCAGTGGAGCGGCGGTGGCGCGTTCCATCACTGTGTGCTTGGCCCATTTTCCATGGTCTCCAAGATGAAATCCGTGGTCGCCCCAAAGGACGATGATGGTTGTCTCCGACATGTTCTTAGCCGGATCCAGCGGGTCGGATTTTGTTGCCAAATGAGCGAGGAGATTTCCGACAAGCGAATCTATGAAGGAAACACAGGCATAATACCCATGAATTAATTCCTTCTGTTGTTCATCCGTGGGAAGTCCTGTCACATCGTAGGGTTCATATCCCAAAAGCTCGTCATTATCCCCGAGGGTCGCATCCACATAACTACTGCTGTTGAAGGGCAAATCCTGTAATGGGGCCGGGCTGAACTGGTTGCGGTCATAAAGGGCCCAATCGGCCGCCGGTGCGATGAACGGGAGGTGCGGTTTTTTGAATCCAACAGCAAGAAAGAACGGCTTGGTGCCTCCTTCAAGAATATCGAGAAGCGCTTTGCCCTCATCGAGAATCTTATAGTCGCCATGTTGGGTTTCATCGGCCAGGGAGTCATCCACAGCTGGTTTACCCGATGGAGAATACCCGGCGTCAGCCCGAACATAAGGGATGGACCATGAAGCGGGATCGTCAATGTTGCGCCCGTCTGTGGTCTGGCTGTTGGGGTCGACAATATTGCCGACGGTTCTTGGATCGTGGAATTTCCCGGTAGCGGCGGTTTCGTATCCGTTGTTGCGAAAGTGCTGGGGCAGCGTGATGACATCCGGCAGAATTGCCCGGATCGGTCTGAATCCCATCACGCCTGTCTCTTCGGGGAGCAGTCCGGTTGTCAGGGCTGCCCGGGAAGGTCCGCAAACGGGCCATTGGCAATGGTGATTCCGGAATGTTGTGCCTTGGCTTGCCAGGGAATCCATGGCAGGCGTGATGGCATGGGGATCATCGTAGGGGCCGATTGTCGTCACCAGGTCGTCGATCGCGATGAACAGGACGTTGGGTTGGTCCTCTGCGGCAAGGTGTGCGTTCGTTAGAGAACAGAGAGTTAGCAGGGATATGGGGACAAGCTTCAGTTGCATGGGGTATTACTTTAAGGGGGGGGTATGAAATGTGAGAACCGGTCCTGTCTCGACCGGAATCAATGGGCGAATTAACTAACAGTTGCTGCCCGTGCAATCGGAGGGGCGTCGGCATTGCTAGTGGCTTTTCTCATAGTTACGACAACCCTGTTTTCCGAACCCGGTTCCTGGACGGGGATTGTGTTTGAATCTAACAGTGTTCCGTTCAGTTCTACCGTGGCAACTCCACTGCAAATGTTTTCGGAATTATCCACTTCAATGATGTAAGTTGCATCACGGAAGACACGCCGGACCTTGAAGCCATTCCATGCGGACGGAATGCAGGGATCAATACGCAAGCCCTGATGAGTTGGCTGGATGCCGAGAATGTACTGAGTCGCTGCCTGATATGTCCATGATGCGGTTCCTGACAACCAGCTGTTACGGCCGAGGCCAAACTGCGGATGTTCGTCGCCAAGGATGTTCTGTGCGTAGACATACGGCTCAATCTCGTATGTATCGATATCGTCATTCTTGGCGGCAGGATTGATCTGGAGATAGTACTTGTACGCACGATCTCCATTTCCCCGCATGGTTTCGGCAATCATCACCCAGGGATTCGAGTGGAGGAAAATACCGCCATTTTCCTTGGCACCCGGAGGGTAGGTGGAGACACCACCGATTTCGGAGTCGAAGCGAGTATAGCCCGGGCTGCTGAGCTTGATTCCGTGGGCCGTGTTGAGATGCGTAAAAACGGAGTCCAGAGCCTTGTTTACGCGTTCTCCTTCGGCAAATCCGGAAAGGACCGCCCACGATTGGGCGTTAGTGTAGATTTTTCCTTCGGTATTTGAGGAGGAGCCTATGGGTTCGCCCTTTTCGGTGAAGTAGCGAATAAACCACTCGCCGTCCCATGCATGTTCATTCACATGCTTTCTCATGACTTCATAGTCCTCCCGGAGTTCGGTGACCTTGGCTGTTTCCCCGAGGTATTCCAGAAGATCCATTATCTCGAGTAATCCTTTTCCATAGAGGTGGGCATTGAAAAGGCTTTCCGCATCACCCAGGAGATTGACCGTGTCATTCCAATCGGCAAACCCCAGAAGCGGTAGTCCGTGCATCCCCGTGTGGGTTTTGGTGTAGTCCAAGGCGCGAAGCAGGTGCTCCAGGACAGGGGCGCTTGCCCTCTTTTCCAGCGGAAGCTTTTTGTCATAGAATGTCACTTTTTCCCGGAGAAAATCATAGTCCCCGGTCTCCTTCACGTAGGCGCATACTGCGAGGATTGACCACAAGTGATCGTCTCCATAAACAAGCTTGTGACCTTCCTCAAGTGCATCTCCTTCGGTTGCCTCCATTGAAAGCGGGAAGAATTGGTGCATTGCCGAGCCGTCGGGGTTTTGCACGCTGATGAGTTTTCGCAGGAGATCCTTTACTTCACCGGGAGCACCGGCCACTGCGCCCATTGTATCCTGGGAACTGTCCCGGAAACCCAAGCCGCGGGAACCCAGTCCCAGTTGGTAGAGTGAAAGATAGCGGGACCAATTCAAGGTCATATAACACTGTCGAGGATTGTGCACGTTGACCGTTGTGTTGAAGGCCTCGTCGGGCGTTTCACAGGAAAACTTGGAGAGATAGTCATCCCAGAAACTGGCTAATTCGCGGAAGGCAGATGCGACATTCTTTTCATCTCGGTAGCGGTGGACAAGGCCGGCCACTTCTTCTGCCTTAGCCTGGCCAAGCTGGGTAATGATTCGCTTTGACTCGCCTGGGGCGAGGGTTCCCAGCTTATGGAGCAGGGCCCCGATGTTATTGCCCCGTCGTGCCTCGTAGTTGGAAAAGGACTCCTTTTTCAGAGCCTCAGGCGCCTGCCAAGTTGCATATTCATTGTTTCCAAGGAATCGAGCCCGATCACTTTCAAAGGAATCCACCGGATGATTCGAAGTGAAAAAATTGTGTTTCGTTTCCTTTCGCATGAAGGGAAACTGCTTGAGGATAAGGAGACCGTTTTCATCACGATCCGCCTCAGACATCATTGTCTGGGGAACCCAGTCGGCATTGGTGAACTGCTTCAATGCCTCAAAGTGCGAGTACTCAACCAAGGGGATCAAATCAATCTCAACAGGCTTGTTGCCTTCATTGGTTATTTTGATGTCGCGAATTTCAACCGGGGAATCATTGGGGACAAAGATCAGGACATCAGTCCGGATACCATGGGATCGCGATACAATCCGCTGGTATCCGAGACCGACATGACAAGCGAAGTCGTCATAATCGTCCAAGGTGGGGGTGAAAAAAGGTGAAAGGATCTTGTATGAACCGTTTTCCCTGATGCGCAGGTATAAAGTTTCTCCCTTCGGCTCTGACTCAGGCAATTGGGGGATGTATTTCAAGATTCTATTGAGGGCCGGATCTCCCGCGCACAGCAGTGCTCCGCCAGTGTGATCGACGAGCCCGCCAAATCGAATAGTCCCGATATAATTCACCCATTTCGCGGGAGTCCGCGGGTCTGTGATTACATATTCCTTAGCAGTGTCGTCAAAGTATCCGTATTTCATGGGAGTGGGGTGGGAAAAGTGTTTGTTTGTATGCCTTTTATGCTCCCATCCTCTATTGTGCCCACCCAACGACAAGGTATTCTATCATTGAAAAAGCATTGCCTTTTATTGAATAAATGCACCTCATTTAATTTCCCACATCTCCAAATACCCCCAACAATGGCTCAAAAATCCAAATCCTTCGTCATCCCCTCGACGCGAGCGCAAGTCAGCCAACCCAGTATTATTCTGGCCTTTGACTGGTTTGACGAGCGTCTGTACCGGGGCGTTTTCAACTATGCCAAGGAGAAGGGATGGCACATGTCGCCGTACCTGCTTTCCGATCGGTTCGTTCCCAAGGGCTGGCCCGGAGATGGGGCCATCACCTGTTACGGTCAAAGTCTTGCCGACTTTATTGATCATCTGACCATTCCGACCGTTGATGTGACCATTGAGAAAATGCCGCGGTCGGTGCCGCGGGTGGTCGTCGACAACCAGAAGATTGGGGAGATGGCCGCCGAGCATTACCTTACCCGTGGATATACGCATTTTGCTTATTATTCCTGGGCGGAAGTGACGGTTAACAAAGTCCGGCGGGATTCATTTTTTCAAAGCCTGAAGAATCGCGGGGTTCCGGCGGATCATCTCTATGAGATCAAGCAGACCCCGGATGAATTGATCGGCGACTGGCATAAACACGAGGAAGATATCTTTACCAAACTGAGCCAGCTCCCGCGTCCATTGGCGGTCTTTGCGGGGCAGGATAATCTTGGCGCAACCCTGATTGAGATTTGTGTCCGTAACGGAATCCATGTGCCCGAGGAGGTGGCCGTGATGGGCGTGGATAACATTGAGCTACTTTGTGAAAGCGCGATTGTGCCGCTTTCCAGCATCCGCACAAACCTGACTGAAGTCGGCTATCGCGCGGCGGAGCAGCTCGACCGCCTCATGAGAGGGGAAATTGACAACAGCGAACCCGTCAAGAAGGTCAGCCCGCACAGCGTTGTGCGGAGGCAGAGTACGGATGTCCTCGCAGTGACACATCCGGCAGTTGTCAGTGCAATTCGTTTTATCCGCGAAAATTTTGGCCAGCCAATCACGATTGAAGATATTTGTGATTACACGAAGCTCTCCAAGCGCGGCCTGGAAAAGGCCTTCCAGACACATCTTGGCCGATCTCCGGCCTCCGAGCTGAGGCGGCTCCGCATACAAAACGCGAAGCGACTCCTCACCGAAACAGAAGATAAAATCGAGTTTATCGCTGTTTCTTGTGGATACAGCAACAGCTCCAATCTCAGTTGTGCCTTCAAGAAGGATACAGGCATGTCACCCCGGGGATACCGCAACAAGTACCAAATGCTTGACCAGCACGCGGGTCGTCGCTGATCGCCTAAAGGCGAACGACCAATTCGAGACCGCCTTTAGCGAGCTCCAGATTGTCAATTGACTTCGAAACACCGTTATGGGTGACGGTGATCCGGTACTTGCCGAGGAATCCCCGCTGGGTACAGGCACCGTCCTTGTTGGTGAAATCTTCCTCCCAACCCGTCCACCATTCATTGAAGACAAGGTTTCGATAAGCGTGATAGTTGGGTTTTTCCCGCCAGTCACTGGTCAACAGCGCCGCCTGTGGCAACCAGTGTGCGGATTCCCAGAATCCCCAGAAGAGGAAGGCGCGTGTGGATGGATGGGCAAACCAGGCGGTAAGGAAGTCCCTGGTGTAGGCGGCTTGCAGTAATTCGTCTTCCATAATGACATCAAACTCGCTGCATTCAAGCGGTAGTCCGTATTCCCCAAAGCGGTCGCAGAGCTCCCAGATACGCTCAGGCGCTGTCAGAAAATTGTGCCGGTAGTGGTTTTGAAATCCCACAACATCCAAAGGCGCGCCCTCCTTCAGGAGGCTGGCAATCAGCTCATCATAGAAATCGAGCTTTTCCGTCCACTGGCCACCATTGGAAAAGAGGAGGAAATCATTGAGGCATAGTCGAGCCTCCGGAAGGAATTGCTCTGCCTGCTTGAACCAATCAGCCATCACCTCATCCCCGAGAATCCTCATGAAGTCGTTGTTGTTAAAGGGTTCGTTCAAGACATCAAAAGCAGCCAGCTTTCCGTTCATTGAGCTTCCCATGTCCGCAATGTGGGCTTCCACCAATGCCTCCAACGCGGCAGGATTGTCGGCAGCTGCTTTCATGTATTCCGGAGCGTTTCTCCAGCCTGGCCAGACCAGGACGTGTCCCTTCCCCTCAAGTCCCTTGGACAGGAGCCAGTCAATCGAAGCAAACGTGTCCTCAATTCGGAAGCCTGCCCAATCACCGGCCCACGCTTGTCCTTTCAGTCCGTTTTCGGTCACGAAGTAGTTGAAATTCACGACAATTTCCTCGAAGTAACGTTTGGCGTTGGCCCTTGCCTCGGCCCGCTTATTGGCTTTGCCGGGGGCATCTCCGGAGAGCAGGGAAGACTCTCGTGAAGGATCGGCGGGACCCTCTTCCATCCACCGGAACAACTGTGTGGCAACGGCTGTTCCAAACTGATATGCGTGCGTCTGTTGTTCCAAAACAACACGGGCTCCTTCAACAGGCAAGCCCTCCCGGTCGACAACCCGCACTTGCACAGCGGCCTTGCGGTTTTTCTCGATCATCTCCTGTGCACGCTCGCGCCATGGCGCATCCGCCTGTTGCCCCTTGTACCAATGCCCTTGTCTGCGAATTGTTTGCGGATCGGGCTTTTCTGTAGTACTTGTCAGGACAACATTACGCACCTCCACTTCTGAGCTGCCCCATCCGTAACCAATCGTCAAATACACAACATTAGAGGCGTTATCCTCCTTGCGAAGGATGACGGCTTCATAGCTCTCCCAGTCACCATGCAAGATCGGCCCGCACAAGAAAAAGGGGCGCGCTTTAGGGCCCGTGGACAGATTGAGCTTAAGAGAGTGATTATACTCACCCGGTTTTCCGCCTGCTGCTCGCGCCTCAAACTTCAGCGACCAAGCAACAGTATCTTTCTCAACCGCAATTTCACGCTGATAGCCGGGACCCACCGCGTACGGTTCGCCACCATCCGGAACGGGTTGTAAAATGAGAAGGTCCTGTGCCTCCGGTTCACCTGTCAGGTTTCCCGACCGGTCAAACGAATACCAGCCTGCCCGCAGGCTCAATAACGGGGCCAGCAGGGCCAGGATACACAGTGTTCTGGGATTTTGGATAAGGGATTTCATGGTGTGAATAGCTCCGTGGGGTTAATCCCGTCTCTTTTGACATGACTCATTCAATATGGCAACTTGAAGAATTGTGCACACTGTTGTAATAGGTTGCTGGAAATCGGTTCGATCGCCTGAATTTACGCTCTAAACCCCAATTGAAATGATCAAAAAAACTCTCCTCTTCCTTGTTCTGGCCATGGCGATGAATTTCCTTCCGGGGAAGGCAATGAACGTGGTCTTCTTTCTAGTCGACGATATGGGCTATCATGATCTTTCGCTGACCGGATCGGAGTTCTACGAGACGCCCCGTATTGATTCCCTTGCGGGAGATGGACTAATGCTGGATCAGGCCTATTCCGCCTTTCCCCGTTGTGTTCCCTCACGTTTTGCAATGATGAGCGGCGTGCATCCAAGCCGTGCAGAAGGTGACGGTGAGAATACCGGTCGGATGAAACCTGAGCGGGTAACGCTTGCGGAGGCGCTTAAAGCTCATGGGTATGCAACTTTCTTTGCCGGCAAGTGGCACATAGGAAAGAAGAAGAACGAGTTTCCCGAGGCACAGGGCTTTGATGTGAACATTGCTGGAGGATCTGCTGGAGCGCCGGGGTCCTATTTTCCACCATACGGGAGTGATAAACCGGGACTGACTGGTCCCGAAGTGCTGAACAACGATGAGGGAAAGTATCTTACGGATGTGCTGACGGACAAGACACTGGAATTCATTGATGAACACCAGGAGGAACCTTTTTTCGTCTACTTCTCGCATTACGCCGTCCATACGCCCATTCAAGGGAAGCAGGACAAGACTGAGCGCTATTCAGAAAAGGTGGAGACAATCCAGTATGAGGGCCCCGAATACGACATGGGCAAGGATGGGCGCCATCTTCGCCATCAAAACAATGCCGGGTATGCTGCCATGGTGGAAAGTGTGGATGAGAGCCTTGGCCGGATTGTGGAAAGGTTAAAGGAGCTGGGGATTTATGATGAGACCATCATCATCCTGACTTCTGACCATGGCGGGCTTTCCAACGCGGGGATCAACAACAAGCGGGAACTGGCAACGACAAACCTGCCGCTTCGAGCAGGGAAGGGCCACATGTATGAAGGCGGTATCCGCGTTCCGGTCATCGTGCGTTGGCCCGGGCACGCGGAGGAAGGCAAGACAGCATCCTTTCCGATAACGGGAATGGATTATTATCCGACAATCCTGCAAATGCTGGAATTGCCACTTCAGCCAGACGTGCACGAGGACGGGGTGAGCTTTGTCCCTGGTATCAAGGGCGAGTGCGGATTCAATGAAGACCGCTCCTTTTTCTGGTACTCCGACAAGGGCCGTCTCACCAGCACGGGCGACCGCAACGCCGCGGTGATCCGCAGGGGAAATTACAAACTCCTCGAGTTTTTCAGTGAAAAGGAAATTGAACTGTACGATCTATCCAAGGATCCGGCAGAGACGGAGAATCTAGCTGAATCGTTGCCCGCAATTCGGGAATCCCTCTACAAGGAACTGCTTGAGTGGAAGTCGGCAATGAAGGTCAAGGACCGGAACCAGACCACGAAGTTTGATTACTGATCCCAACCAATTCCAGATAAGATGAAAAATCGAATTCTATCTGTGGCCGGCCTTCTGGTGGCGGGAGCTCTTTTTGCGAACCGGCCAAATGTTCTCTTCATCGCTGTTGATGACCTGAAGCCAATGCTGGGAACATATGGCTATGAACAGGTGAAATCTCCCCGGATCGACAAACTATCAGAACAAGGAGTTGTTTTCCTCAATGCGGCCTGCCAGTTCCCTGTTTGCGGGCCTTCGCGGGCGAGTATCATGACGGGGCTCCGTCCGGAAACAACGGGAGTCCTCAATCTCAAGACAAAGATGCGGGATGTGAATCCTGATGTCCTGACTCTTCCCCAGCATTTCAAAAACAACGGGTATGTGACCGCCGGGGTTGGGAAAATCTTTGACCCGCGCTGTGTCGATAGCCGGAATCAGGGGGACGAGATTTCATGGACATTTCCCTATGATGAAAATCCCTCCAGCACGGTTCCTTCAATGCCGAAGAGCCGGGAAGTGGTCCAAGCCTACGATCTTCCTGACGAGGCGTTCCCGGACGGAAGAATTTTCAGGGGAGCCGTTGAAAAGCTCCGGAAAATGGCCGAACAGGAAGAGCCCTTTTTCCTGGCGGTGGGTTTCAAGAAACCCCATCTGCCGTTTGTCGCGCCCCAGCGCTTTTTCGATTTGTATGATCCCGAGACTATCCAGCTGGCCTCCTTTCAGGAACGAGCCCAGGATAATTCCGGCTATGGATACTGGGATTCAAAGGAGACTCGTGGATACGATGGGGTTCCCGACAAGGGGGACATTCCCGATACGGTGCAGCGCCAAATGATTCACGGGTACCTCGCCTGTATCTCATGGATCGATACACTTGTCGGACAGTTGCTGGAGGAATTGGAGGCCACAGGCAAGGCCCAGAACACGATTGTTGTTTTGTGGGGAGACCATGGATTCCACTTGGGAGACCACGGCTTGTGGGGAAAGCACACGCCGTTTGAAGAAGCTGTTCGTGCGCCGTTGATTATTGTAGATCCGAGGGTGGGGAAGCCGGTCAAGACGGTGTCACCAGTGGAGTTCACGGATGTATTCCCGACATTGTGCGATCTGGCAGGATTGGAGCTGCCAGAGCGCTTGCAAGGCGTGAGTCTGGTTGCATGTCTTGAGGATGAAAGTGCCAAGCCGAGAGAAGTCAGCACATCGATTTACAAGAGCCGAGGCGCCTTCGGATATTCCGTGCGGAACGAACGCTACCGCTACATCGAGTGGATCAGCAACAAGGGAGCAAATTTAGTGGGTCGCGACCTGTTTGATTTTGAAGCTGATCCCCTTGGGAAAGTAAACTTTGCCAAGCACAAGGATTATCAGGATGTGGTGAAGGAACTTTCAGACGCCTTGCATGCGGAATCACACGGATGGAAGCTGCTCCAGCGGAGCCTTGACTGATTTGCTCAATCGGGGTGATCAATCGAGTATACGGTCAATTATCTGCTGCACTACAGTGGGTTTTCCCGTTCTCCTGTCCCTTACGGCAAAAGCTCCCTGGTAATCCCAGACGGCCCATCCAATCCTGTGCGACTCACATTGCTCGAGAACCACTTTGTACCAGTTTTTCAATGACGCATCGGGAGCCTTGTTGTACACTCCGAACTCGCCCAGATGCAGGGCAGCTCCGCTCTCTTCAGCCCATTCAATGAGTTCCTTGAAGTCATTGACAACCATAGACGCGTCGAGTTTATCGCCTTCAATTGAATAGGCGTAGTGATCTGAATTAACGAACGCCTTGAGGTCGGGGACCTTCCCCGGGAACTCAATTGGTGGGAAGTCGGGATCCCCATAACCCACCCAGCTGGCTGACTGGTGTGTGAAGACATGGGGTTCATAGTAATGGACACCAACAATAATATTATCGAACGCCAGTATGGGTTCGAGGTGGCGGACGGTCTTGAACGAAGCCCATTCGTTGGAACAAACGATCAGTGTTCTCTCCGGTGAAACGGCCCGGATTGCTGGAATCAGGGATTGATAGAAGGTGGTCAAATCCGCTGGGTCCTTGGCGACCGGCTCATTGAGCAGTTCAAATCTTAGTTCAGGACCAATCTCCACATAACGGGCCGCAATTCCTGTCCACAGGCGGATCGCCTGCTGTTGCAATTCGGGTGAAGTAAAGAGCCGGTTGTCCGGATTAAAAGCAAAGTCGCTTCCCAGCAATTTGTGCATGTCGAGGATAACGCCCAGTTCGAACTCCCGTGCCAATGCCAGGACACCGTCAACCGCTTTCAGTCGATGCCATAGAATCTCCCCAGCTTCATCAAAGAGCAGCGGACCGTCGAGTGGCAAACGAATGTGGTCATATCCACGGTTGGCAATCCACTCCATGTCTTTCCTGCCAAAATATTCCGGATCAGCAAATTGCTTGTTCCCGATTTGCGACAGGTAATGGCTGACATTCACGCCATGTTGAAAAGTGGGAGGATTATTTGGTTTCATGGCGCTTGCCTCTTCGATTCGATTTAATGTACAACCGCCTGCCGCCAGGATTATCAGGAAGCAAAGGAGTGCGTTTGGAAAATGAAACCAGCACTTCGACGAAATGGTCATGAACCCTTTATATATCTCCCGGCGGGACCCTTGTGCAAGAGCGTCGAGAAGGACTCAAGCTGCTTGGCATAATCCGGATGTTCCGATCGGTTCAAGTTTTCATCCGCATCAAGCGCATGGTCGTATAATTCACGGGAACGTATTTCCCCGCTCTTTAAATGGATCCACTCGGTGTAGCGGAAATTTCCGGACTTCATGGAAAACCCGGTGACTCCGCCGTGTCGCTGGAATTCGCTGTAGGCGGCTTCCGTCTTCTGCTTGCCAGGGTCACAGAATAGATAAGTGAGACTTTTCCCCTCGCAATGCTCAGGGATGGGCAAGTCCAGATAGTCGCAGAGGGTGGGGTAGAGATCGATCAGCTCGGTCAATTCCTCCGCTGTTGTGCCGGCCTGGCGTCCATCGGGCAGGCGAATAAAGAGAGGGACGCGCGTATCGATCTCGTAATTCGTATGTTTGCACCACATGCCGTGTTCGCCGAGTTTCCATCCATGATCGCTCCAGACAATGACAAGCGTGTTTCCAGCGAGCCCTTCTTCATCGAGGGCTGCCAGTAAACGACCAATCTGGTCATCGACAAAGCTGACACAGGCGTAGTAGCCATGGATCAGATCAAGAGCCATCTCCTCGCTGACTGGGCCCTCTTCGGGTACTCCTTTGTACGCGCGCAGCTCACCCCATGTCATCAGGGCAATTTCGGGTGCGCCTTTTGGGGCATACGGGTTGGCGGCTGTCTTCAACTCGCTTTTGTCATACAAGTCCCAGTATCGCTTCGGGGCGACAAAGGGCAGATGCGGCTTGCGGTAGCCAACATTCATGAAAAACGGCTTCTTGGAATCCTTCAGCCCCTTCAGCTTTTTAATGGCGATATCGGTCAATGCATAATCATGATAGCGCTCGTCGTCACCAAAGTCGTGTTCTGTGGGGCCGAGCCGCACATACTGACGGTACTCCTTCCCCTTCAAGCCCAACTTCCTGGCCTCCTTCGCAAGGCCAACAAGCTTGGCCTCGCTTTCCGGGCTCGCGTAGCGGGATTTGAGGACATCCGACCTGTTCATCATCTCCGTCCAGTCATCCCATTCCTTCCATTGCTCATCGTGAAGGATCTTCCCCATGGCCACAGCATGGTAGCCGTTGTTCCGGAGATGCTTCATGAGGGTGAGGGGATTATCATGCAACTGCCAGAATTTGTCCTGGAGGGTCGTGACGCCGGTCGTCTGGGGATATTGTCCGCTGTAGAGGCTGATGCGTGAAGGGAGGCAGACTGCCTGCTGCGTATAGGCCCTGTCAAAGCGGATACTTTCTGTGGAAAGCCGATCCAGGTTGGGGGTGACCATGTGTGCGGCGCCGTAGCAGCCGAGCTCCGGACGAAGGTCATCGACCCCGATCATGAGGACATTGACCGGTTTTTCAGCAAGCAGGGACGCGGTGCCGAGGAGGCACAGAAGAGACGTGGTGATCGATTTCATTTTCATAACATGCTATTTAATTATTATCGAAGTTTGATCGGAAGAACAACGGTAACCGGTTCAAGATTGCCGCTGCGAACACGAGGGAAAAACAGCCACTTGCGAATGTTCGTGGAGAGAAGGGATTTTAATTTGGAATCTACCGGTTCAACAAAGGAAAAGTCGCCAACACGGCCGGTTTTTTCGATAGTCATTTGCACTTGGACTGTGAAGGGCTCGTTTCCCTCTGGAAGCAGGGCTGCATCCGGTTTAGTGACCGGCATGTAGAACGGTTGGGGGTTGGCATCTCCTGATCCGACCGAGGCCATATGGCGTCCGAGATGCAGGATGAATGCCTGTTCCGGGGTTGCATCCTTGAGGTCCTGCGTCTGGTTGGTATAGAGTTGGCGTTGCCCGTTGAAGAAATGCAGTTTCCAACCGGAATCCGGCACCATGTTGCTGTTAAAGCGAAGCTTGATTTTTTCAGGTTCCCCTGAAAACCCCGGGATGCCGTCAAACTTGCAGCGGAGTTGCCCCTGTGCCTCATCGGTATAAATAATTGCGGCGTATGGACTATCCAGCGGGTCGCTGCTTTTCAGTTCCACCGTCAGCAAGATCGCCTTTTCCGTCCGTTTTTCCTCAACGGAAAAGATTTCCACCGACAAATCATTGATCTGGGCGACCGGGCTGACCTTTATAAAGTATTTTCCCGAATCCACGACACCATCCGGCGTCATTATTAATGGCGTGCGCTCACCGATGCCGACAACCGGATAGTTTTTCTCGTCGGTATACTTTGCCTCCATCTTATAGCCTTGGAAAACCTTCGTGCGATTTGGTGCCGCTTGTGCCATGCCGACCACTACCGTGGCGATGAGGAGAATCAGGTATTTGGATACTTTCATAAATTTACTTCTGCCGGAAGTGCTTTCCCGACCAATCTCAAGGATGGCGCTGTTGGACCATCCTCCCAGAATGTGTCGACAATCAAGGTCTGCCGAATCTCCGGCTCACCAATTTCGCCGATCAGCAACTGGCTGTTGAGGAGGTTAACGGCAACCTGTCCGACCATCTGGTCATTGACATTTGTTCCGGCGATGCGGTTTTCATTCTCACTATTGAGATTGAGGGAGGCAAAGGCAACATCCTCGGGAATACGGATACCCGCCTCCACGAGATGATCATAAATATGATTATAGGATAGAATGGCATCCGGCCTTTCCTCCTCATACCACTGCAGGATCTGGCTTGTTTCGCACTCCTCGGAGCTCGGGTGGCACATCGGCACACATTCAGTGTCGGGCAGGTAGGATTGATAGCCGAGATAAGCTGTGCGGATACGGTCATCCACGTGAAAGTTGAGCCGTTCCAGAAGAGCCAGCCCGATCCGTTTGTAGCCCTTCGCCCTTAATACATCCATAGCCTGCCGAACAGACCCAAAATGATTGGGTGTTACGGTGTTTATTCTTGGATGGGAAATGAAGCGGCCAATTGCCACAAAGCTGAAGTAATTGATGCGTAAAGGCAGTTCAATAAGGTGGTTCTCCTTCGTCAGTGGACCAACTATGATTCCCTTGACGCCTCTTGAACGAATGATCTCCGATTGGCGGGTGGGCGAGAGGTCGTCCTTCCAAATGTACTCCTGCAAATCAAACCCCAGCCGTTCGGCCCTCTCGTGAGCACTTTGAATAATGTCCTCCCAACCTTTCACAACATACGGGCCGACAACAAAGGCTAGCGCATCACGTTGTTTCCTGAGTTGAACCCTTGACCGGTAAGCGGTGAGCGCAGACAACATCGGGTCCGGGCGATAGCCCATTTTTTCGGCTAGCTTGACCAGTTTACTTCTCGTCTCCTTCCGTACCAGAGGCGATCCCTGCAGGGCCCGGCTCACCGTTGAGTGGCTAACACCGGCAGCCTTGGCGATATCCCTTACGGTGATGCGTTTGCCTGACTGGTCAACGGTATCCATTAATCCATGACTGGAGCTGTTGCAGTAGTCCTCAAAGCGGGAACTCTCCTGGAAGGGTATCGATATACTTCTGCAGGAGGCCTTTCAGTTGAACGGATTTCTCAAGGTATTCCGGATTATCGACCAGATTGACCTTTTCCTTGGGATCCAGCCGGACATCATACAATTGGTCTGACTCATAGTAATGAGGATAGGACTTAACGGCTCCCTGCTCGGCATCGTGTCCGCCGGGAACAGGCATCAGGTGCCCGAACGGTGCCATTGGGTCCTCTGTATGGACCGGCCGGCGACGCTCACGCAGATTGTCATTCATTTCATCAAGATTCGCCTGCCGTTCCTCGCGTGTCATGTTGGCGATGGCCGGAGGGTAGCGCAGGGCGATGTATTTGACACCATCCTTGAGCACGCCCCTTGTGAATCCCATTTCAAAAAACAGGGAATCACGCACGGCTTCCTTTTCGCCTTCAAGGATTGGCAGAAAGCTGACGCCATCGACGTTCTTGGGCTCCTTGGCATCTGCCATGTCCAATATGGTTGGGACAAAGTCGATATTTGAAACTAGCGCGTCGGATTCCGGACCGACCGGCCACCCCTTGTCCCTCCAGACAATACTCGGATTGTAGGCACCACCTTGATAGATGGAACCCTTGGCGGACTGCCCATGATCATTGAAAAAGAAGATGATCGTATTTTCCAGTTCGCCCGTTTCCTCGAGCTTGTCCATCAATGCACCCAGCGCATCATCAATCCAGATCAAGGTTTCCTTACCCTCGACATCCTCATGACAAGCGCGCTTGGCAATGGAGGCTGCATCCGGCTGAACCTTTGGAGGTTGTTTGAGCCATCCCAGAGGCGTTGCTCTCCGGTCAGCATTCCATGAGCGTTCCGGAGATGTCGGTCCATGAGGGATAGTTGTTGCAAAGTAGAGGAAAAAGGGACGCTTGTCCTCGCTGCCCATAAACTCCAAGGCACCCTCAGTGACCCAATCCTGATTATGGACGGCGAGGCTCCGGCTTCCATTGAAATCCGGGTTGTTATGATAGACCCGCTCAACAAATTCGAATCCGGCCTTTTGAATAGCCTCTTTGCTGGCCTTGGCATTATTAATCATCTTTTTCTGCACTTCCGGATCTTCGATATCAGCCGACAGGCCAATATGTTTTCTGCCCCGGGTATGAATGACATGGTCCTTGCCGACAAATCCCGTGCGGTAACCAGCTTCGCGGAGATAGTTGGCCACTGTCTTCTCCTTGCCCGGCTCAACAAATGTATTCCATTGCACATGTGACTGCCCCTTGCGCTTGGTGTCGGCCAGGAAATTCGGATCCTGTGAGCGGCTGGCGTAGCGCCCGGTCATGCAACTGTAGCGACTGGGCGTGCAGACAGTCGATGAAACGTACTGGTTACGCATGATAGTTCCCTCACGGGCGAGACGGTCCAGATTGGGTGTGTAATTTTGTCCTTCACCCTCCGGCATGAAATTCATCTGCCATGGATACATGTCATCCGTTATGACAAATATAATATTGGGGCGTTCAGCTGCTTGAAGACCGGCTGACAGGCCGAATGCGAGCAATGCGCCGGTGTACAGGTTTTTGAATGTTTGAGACTTCATAATTGGTGAATCAGTTGGAATTAATCTTGGGTCCTCCACGAAACGCCCAAATGCTCGAGGGCGAATTCACGGATCTTGTCCATTAAGTTGTCGAGGATAGGTGTGTATTCAGCAACGCCGGCCACATTACGGGTTTCGCCGGGATCGGTTTCGTAATCGTACATTTCCGTGCTGACCAGCTCTCCGCTCCGTTCGCCCTTCTTGAAGGCCATGTCAATCCAGAGGATCACGCGGTAGCGCTCATCGCGAAAGGCATATCCCATCAGGTTGTTGGCGGCTCCTTTTGAACGGGCAAACTGGCTCACGGCAAACGGCTTGGAGTCTGCGGAATCGCATGACATCAGGGAAACCAGACTTTGACCTTGGAACTCGGGCAGCGCAGGGATTCCGCACAGCTCGGCAAGGGTGGGGGCAATATCCACAAATTCAGTTGGGCGCTTGATGCGGCCCGAAGACTTCTCCATGCGGGGATCCACAATGATCAACGGGGAGCGCGTGGCTTGTTCGTAGTTGGTGTGCTTGCACCACATGCCATGGTCTCCCAGATGCCATCCATGGTCTCCCCAGAGGACGATGATCGTATTGTCTTCAAGTCCCTGTGTCTTCAATTCCTGGAGCAGGCGTCCGACTTGCGCATCGATATAGGAGACGCAGGCATAGTAGCCATGAACCATTCGCCTCTGCATGTCCTCGGGTAAAATTCCTTCAGGAATGTTTTTGTACCCGCTGCGAAGTTCCCACGAATCCTGGAAATGGAAAGCGGGGGCGTCCTCAGGCATTTGCTGGAAGGGTGCGAGTGGAACGCTTTCCCTGTCATAGAGATTCCAATACTTTTTGGGAGCGACAAAGGGAAGGTGAGGCTTCTTGAAACCGACGGCGAGAAAGAATGGTTTTTCGCTGTCTTTTTGTTCCTTGAGGATTTCAATCGCCCGTTCGGTACGGAGGCCATCCCCATAAAAATTGTCATCCACGTTTTCAGGTAAGCACTCTGTTGTTTTTCCTTCGTTTGCCGGATTACCAAAATGGTTTTTGGTCAAGTTTGGGGTGTCTGCGGTCCAGTGAGGCTGGCTCCACGAGGCGGCATCATTGGTATCGCGCCCATCGCAGCAGCGGGGATCAAATATCTTGCCGAGTGAGGCAGTATGGTAGCCGTTCTGTAGAAAGTGCTGGGGAAGCGTCACCAAATCGGGAAGCTGATCACGCATGCGCGACTTGAAGTCCCATACCTGGACCGTATCCGGCCGCAGCCCTGTCAGTGCGCTGGCCCTCGAGGCACCGCATACCGCCTGTTGGCAGTGGTTGTTCAAGAATACCGACCCCCTTGAGGCCAGCCGGTCCATTTCCGGTGTGATGGCAAAGGAGTCCCCGTAGGCACCAGTCGCCGGCTTGAGATCATCCACGACGATCATGAGAACATTCGGGCGTTGGTCTTGGGCGCCCAAAGTCACTACGAATAACGCGAATAACGCGAATAATATGGATTTCTTCATTTATCTCCTATGATTGCGACCACTTCAACTGTTCCCCCGTTCGAAATATAGGGGATGCGATTTCCGGAAACGGGTTGTCCATCTACGGAAAGTTCCTTGATACCGGTGCAAACCCCATCGGGATTCTTTACATGGATCTCATAGCATGTTCCTCGGATTTGACGGCTTACCTTGAACTCGGGCCAGTCTGAGGGAATGCAAGGATCCAGCACCAAGGCGTCATAATCGGGCTTCAAGCCGGCGAAACCCTGCATGATGGAGAGAAGGGTCCATGCGGCGGTTCCCGTCAGCCAGGCATTCTTTGCTTCGCCATGATTCTTGGCCGCCTTGCCCGCGATCATCTGTGAGTAGACATAGGGTTCGGATTTGTAAGTCTCCTGGTCCGGCTGGGCGGCCGGGCAGATGCTCTTGTAGTAGGTGTAGGCGCGGTCGCCTTCTCCTTCCTGCATGAGGGCAAGGTGAATCCAGGGATTATTGTGACAGAAGATACCCCCGTTTTCCTTGTAACCCGGAGGATAACTTGAGACCTCCCCAAGATTGAGATCATACTCGGCATAGGGCGGATCCAGAATCACGCAGCCGTGATCCGTGGAAAGGTGCTCATGCACGCTATCAAGCGCTTTCCTTGCCCGTCCGTTATCCTTTCCAGCTCCTCCGAGAAGCAGCCAGCCCTGACTTTCAATGTAGATTTTCCCGTGGGTGTTTTTGGCTGAACCAACCGGCTGGCCATTGGCGTCGAAGGCCCGCAGATACCAGTCGCCATCCCAGCCCTTGTCCTCGACGGTTTGGAGCATTTTCGAGTGAGCCGAATTGACTGAATCCGCCCGATCCTTGTCACCCATTTTCTGATACAAGCTCTCCAGTTCCCTGGTCGCCTTCAAAAACAGGCCGGCGATCATGAGGGATTCAGCGACTTTTCCGTCGGTCCGGTGCGGAGCGGTCTGGAAGGACTCGTTCGGCTCGGTCGACAGGCAATTCAGGTTCAGGCAGTCGTTCCAATCGGCATGGCCGATCAGGGGAAGTTCATTCGGGCCAAGATTGTCCAATGTGTAGTGAAAACTTGTCCACAAGTGGTCGCCCAAGGTGGCATCCTTCACCTCCTGGTCTGCATAACCGATGTTCTCGGAGAGGATATCAAAGTCCCCGGTCTCCTTGATGTAGGCGGTGGTAGAGAGGAGGAGCCAGAGGTGGTCATCCATGAATTCACCGCCAATGTCAGCATTCCCCTTCTTTGTCAGGGGTTGATACTGGTGATAGCAGAGGCCGCTGCTTAGCTGGGTGGCTGCAATATCCAGCAGCCGTTGACGGGCCTTCTCGGGCACCATGTGGACGAAGCCCAACAGGTCCTGATTGGAGTCGCGGTAGCCCATGCCGCGACCGATGCCGGTTTCAAAGAGGCTTGCCGAGCGGCTCAGGTTGAAGGTGGCCATGCACTGGACCTGGTTCCATGTGTTGCCCATCCGGTTGACGACGGGGCAGGGCGTCTCTACCTGGAATCTGGACAGGAGATCTATCCAGTCGCTGCAGAGTTCAGAGAAAGCGGATTCCACCTTTTCCGAAGTATCATACTGGCAGATAAGATCTTCGGCGGGTTTCCTGTTGAGCCTTCCTGAGGGCTCCCGTTTTTCACTTTCCGGAACCTCGATGTATGCGAGGAGGAAAGTGATCTCCCGTTTTTCACCCGGAGCCAATTTGATCTGGATGGAATGTGAGCCGATTGGATTCCATCCGGAGGCCACGCTGTTCCCAGGCTTTCCTGACTCGACAACCACTGGCTTACTAACACTCCGTTGGTTCCCAAGGAAACTGAACTGGTCGGTATCGAATCCGTCAATGAGCTCGGATGAGTAAAAGACGGTGTAGTGACTGCGCCGCTCACGGTATTCGGTTGTGTGATAAATCGCGCTTCCATGAATCTCCACCTCGCCGATTGACCATGTGCGCTGGTAATTGGTGGCGTCGTTGTTGGCCTCATAGAAACAGAACTCCACGTAGGAGGTCAGGGTCAGCTCCTTCTCCTCGGATGTCGTATTCTCAAGTTGGAGTGTCCAGATTTCGACTGGGTCATTCCTTGGAATGAAGAAGCGCAATCCCGCGCGGATTCCATCCTTTTCAGCCTGAAACTTTGTATAACCCGTCCCATGCCGGCATTCCCAGCTGTCAAGTTCCGTGCGCGCTGGTTTCCACGCCGGGCTCCAGACGGTGTCGCCGTCCTTGATGTACAGGTAGCGGCCACTCTCGTCGAGTGGAACGGAATTATACCGGTAGCGCGTGATCCGCCGCAGCTTCGCATCCCGGTAGAAGTGATATCCACCGGAGGTGTTGGTGCAGAGTCCGAAGAAGTCGTCCATGCCGAGGTAATTGAGCCAGGGCAGGGGCGTATCGGGCCGCGTGATCACATATTCGCGCGTGGCGTCGTCGAAGTGTCCGTATTCCATACAATAGTGGGATAAACTTGATTCAGTAGGGCGCGGGCCCCGGATCATACCGGGACCCGCGGGGTGTAACAAACCTCAATCTAGAACTTAAACGTGTTCGTGATCCGCCAGATGCGTGGCGGGCCTGGGCGCCAGACAGCCACTTCATAATCGGTGTTGCGTGAGGCGGCCACAGCGATCAGGTCATCCGCGTCTGTATTGATATTCTGGACACGCAGTTCGATTGTCCAGTCAACCTTCTTATTGAAGAGCTTCCGGCGGTAGCGCAGCCAGACATCGACATTTGTTTCGCTGGGTGCTTTGTGTGGACTACTTACATCAGAAATGATCTGGCCATTGATTAGCTCAGCCGGATAGCCGACCACAGCTCCATCTTGCCAGCGATAAGCTCCCCCTATACTGAATCCGTCGAGAAAACCGTCGCGGAAATTGTAGTTTGTAATGAGGTTGACACGCCATTTTCTCTGCTGGTCGGATATCCGGCCCTCCTGAGATTTGAAGTTGCGGTAATCTGAATACACCAATTTCTCCAACCATTCACCGATGTCGTTATTATCAGTGAATTCGCCCGTCATGTAGGCTAGTGGCTCATTGTCATAGTCCGGATAAAACCGCAGGTCCTTGATACTGCCATTGGCGCTCCCAATTATAGAATCCGTTTGTTCAAGAAGGGCGGCAAGGCGCGGTGAGTAATTAGTGACAACGGTCTCCTGCTTGGCCACATTGAGGGAAATGCGCCAGTTCCGGGTTGGGTTGTAGGTGACTTCTACTTCCAAGCCTTCTGCGGTTACATCCTCAGTGTCTCCAAAGAGCAGCGTATTGGCCGGGTTGGAATTGTCCGTCACACGACCGGTTCCATCAAAATCGACTAGATTGGCTTGTTCAAGGACCTCCTGCGGAATTAAAGCAGACAAGTCACTCAAGGCCTGCATACCCAGATCGAAATTGGGTGTGCCCGGATCATAATCCGTGGAATCCGGGTCGCCGGAGGGCGGGATGAATCCACGGACCTGTGATTCGGAGAGGTGCCCGTAGATATGCAGCATCCCCCGGGTGATGAACTTTGTGTAGAGGTTGTTGTTGTTTTCCAAGGCCCTGTTCAGGAGGTCTGTTTCAAACCAGTTCACGCGGGCGAAGAGTTTTCCATCGAACAGTTCCAGGGTAAATCCATATTCCTTGGTTTCGCCGGAAGGGGCAGGGACATCGTTCCCGTACAGGTCACGCTGGGAGGCCCCAAGGGTGAAGTTCTCGGATACTCCATAATGAAGACTCAGGCCGGTGCCCTCCGGCATAAAGCGGTCGGGGACGTGCCCGACAACCGACCAGCTGACACTCTCCGTTGTGACCTCCTTGTCACTTCCGATAAGGTTCATCATGTCAAGGTCCGGGAGGCCGGTGATGGGATCGAGAGCGGCGTCATATGAGACAGAGCGGGCTTCATCGCGGCGCCAGCCAGCAAGCCCGATTAAATGGTGATTAAAAAATGAACCGTTCCAGATGGCTGCATAAGAATCGACGCTTTGAGCATTTGTATCGTATCCATCCATCAACACATTGTATTGAAGTTCTTCCGTGTATCGCTCCCCGGTGACTGGATCCAAGCCAGTGATGGTTGTGGTCTGTCCCGGATTCCAGATGTTCTGGTAGGTGAGCCGATTAAGCCGGACTTCATCGACAGAATTTAGCTGAGTCAGGTCCTGATCGCTGAGGTAGAACATGTAATTGTAGCGACGCTGTGCCGAGGTCAGGTTCTCAACCTCATTGGCCCGAATAGTTGATCCGGCAAACTCATCCGTAATGTACTGGTTATAAGTTGAGCGGGAATCGTCCTGGTCGTAATTGTTATAGAGGCCGGTGAAGGTGTGTTTCCCAAGCCAGCTGGCCAGACGGGAATCGCCCCATATTTCCTCGGGGACCACACGCAGGAATGAGGTGATCCGGATCGTGTCGCGCGAGTCCTCTATGTCGACCTTGTTGGTACGCGCTTGAATGAAGGGACGCCCAAAGTTGGGATTGGGCTGGCCAAGATAATTCTCCATGACGTCGACAAAGACGGCTGTCCATGCCTGGAACGGAATAAAGACTTCCCTCGAGTAGTCCTGATTATCATAAACGACCTCAAACCCGAAGTGGTCATTCAGCAGTAGCTGCTCAAAAGTGATATTGTAGTGCTTCCAGTCGTCGTTCTGGAAGGAGGAATTTCCAGAGAGCAGGTTCTTTGTGTAATCAAAAATATCCAGGTTACTGATGCTGGTTGGTACGAGGGTTGCATCCCATTCCCTCCATGGCATGATGCTAGCATTGTAGTTGTAAGACGTCTGGCCATTGCCGCTTGGATCAATCTCGAATGGAAGGGTCGCGACTTTCGGCAACCAGAACTTTGTATTAATGTTTGTCTGAATGGCACTGACGCCACCCGCCGCGCCACCCTTGTCAATCTGGTTGTAGTTGAACACGTCGAGGATCTGTCTGGAGGCGTTGGGGTGCTTGACAAAGCGGTCAGCGTTATTCTGAGGAAAGACAACCTGGTTCCGCAGGCTGTGGATTCGTGCCAGGTCATCGGCTGCGTCGATTGTCCCGTCAAGATTGACGTCTCCTGCATTCAAAACCTTGGTCTCGTTTCTGGCGTAGATGTCATAAAGGAAGGGATCAAAGGCGATTGCCATGTTGCTGGGAACGGTAAGGGGATTACCGTTGATGTCAGTGACTCCGTTTGTGTCCAGAATGTCCTGTACGCGCTGGCGGACAATTGGGTTGGAATCAAACCATGTTTCGAGTGTGCTGGCAGGGAAGATGATACTGGGGCGGTTTGCGTCGCGGTCCCCGCTTTCAATAAAACCGCGCAGGGCAGCGCCTTTCCATGGCTTGGCAATGGCGCTGAGGTAAACCCGGTCATCATCCTCAAAGGCCGGCTCCTGATAGAACTTTGTCTGGTCAGCGAGAAGAGCCAGGCGTACAGCCAGCTTGTCTTTGATCACTTCCTTGTTGTAATCGAGTTCAAATCGCGAAGTTCCCTCACTGTCGAAGCGGTGACGAATTTCCCCGAAATCTGAAAAGCGTGCCTGGCTGAGGGAAGTGTTGGCAATACCAGCCGGACTACCAAGTCCGAACAGTATGGAATTGGCCCCGCGGTTAATTTCCACCCGCTCCGTGTTGAACTGGTCACTGGGAATGCGGGTGAGGAAATAATTTCGCGTGTTGTCGGCACGTGTCAGTCCGCGGATCCGCTGGGCACCCTGCGGATTTGCGCGGAAGGCCTCATCTCCAAAGGAGGTTGCTCCAACTGTATAATCTGCAAAGTTTCCATTTAAACCGGATGACTCGGTATTGGTTGTATATAAAAACAGGTCATTCACATCATCTGCGCCCACATCATCGATAAACTCGGACGTGAGGATTTGAATGGATGAGCCGACATCCCTGACGTCCGTCTTCAGGCGTGTGCCGGCGAGCGTCTGACTGGCGTAGTAGCCGGTGTCATCCTGTGCGTCGACAACGAACGGGGAGAGTTCGAAGACCTGGGAGTCTGATTCCTCCTCGTCAGTTTGCGCGAGGAGTGGCGTTATTGGGAGCAGTATTGGGATGAGGTATTTTTGGAGTTTCATAATTTGCATGGTTTGGATTGGATTGAATATTTGGTCGATTTGAATTGGGGAAGACACATTCTATACTTTACCGCGTCGTGCCTCCAGTTGGGTTCGAATGTTGCGCGCATATTCCGGGGTGATGGGAAATGCGCGAAGAAGAACAATAGCGATTATAAGGGCGGCTACAGGGATGGCAAAATAGCCAATCCGCATGTTCAGAAGGACGGACGCAGGCTGCTCTCCCCCGAGCTCAGCCTTGAATCCAGTCATTTCGAGTAGCGGACCGGAAATGAGAAAACCGATACAAAAACTCAGCTTGAGGACCCACGAATAAATGGCGGCGAAGCTGCCTTCACGGCGTTCGCCGGTAGCAAGCTCGTCGCTGTCGATGACATCCGCCTGCATCGAGGGGATCATGAGCCACAAGCCTGCGTAGCCAGCGCCGATGAAGATGGTATTGACCAGCATGAGGTAGGGCAGGTCGGGCCGGTTGGAAAACCAGGTAAGGGCGCCGGAGAAGAGGACCAGTCCAGTTGCGATGAAGAGGGTCTTCTTCTTGCCAATATGCTCGGAAACCCGGCGGAAAACCGGGATCAGGCTGAGGCTGCAGGCGGTATAAATGAATGTGCCGTATATCTGGAAGACTGAGCTGCGTTCCCAGTCACCGCCAAGGACGTAGTAAGTCCCGACGTAGCGCCCGTAGCTGTCATAGATGCTGGTTCCAAGCAGGAAGAAGATTGTGAAGGCGCACAGGATGATGAACGGCTTATTGCTCAGTGTCTCCTTCATGCTTTTGAAGAGATTGACCCGGCCTTGGTTCTGTACCGTCTCCGACTCGTAGTAGCGCTCCTTGACAAAAATCGCGGGAAGGATCCCGAGGATCATGATAATACCAGCGATGACAATTGAGATGTAGCGCATCCCGTTGGCGGTGCTGGCGACACCGGTCACAGGATCGGCAAAGACCGGTCGCAGAGCCAGCCACCAGCAAAACCCGACGACCAGACCGGCTACAGACTGCATGACGCCGCGGACCGCAGCGACGCGCGTCCGCTCATTGTAGTCCGGCGTCATCTCCATGAGCAGGCTCTGGTATGGCATGGCCCAGATAGTGAAGCAGGTATAGAATATGATTCCAAAACCGATGACCCAGCCGACAATTTGCCAGTCGCCAAGGCCTTGTGGGAACCACCAGATGAAGGGAAAGGTGAGGCCGGCGAGAATGGCACCGACGAAAATATAGGGGCGACGCCGTCCCCAGCGTGTGCGCGTATTGTCGGAAATCCAGCCCATGATCGGGTCGGCCACGCCGTCCCAAAGCCGCAGGCTCATCAGGATAATGGCCACCTTTGTCGGAGCCAACTGCAGTTCCATATTAAAGAGCGGGTAGGCGATACTGACGAGAATCCAGACGCTCAAGATGTCAACCGGGCCGGCAATTCCGTAGGCGAGTTTTTTCGGGAACGGGACGTGGTCCTCCGCGGAAATTACGTTTGTCGCCTGATCAACTTGGGGTGTGGGATCTGTCATGGGGATGTTCAGATTGTTTCAGAAGAATGATACCGTGTTCAATGTGTTTAATCAGTGAAATAGTAATTCGGTTGAATGATTATGCGCACGCTTTCATCGGATTTATGATGAAAATGGCGCAGACTTTCCAGTCTAATATAGTTCGCTAATTCATTGTATAGGCTGACAGTATCAATGAAGAAAGAAATTGCGAAGACCCTCTTGCAGGGTAGGTTATTTCCTAAACTACCCATGGAAACCTTTAAAAAACCAAAACTCCCAGCAATCTGCCCCATGGCTGGATTTCTGCTTGTCCTGATTCAGATCCTATCCGTTCAGGCGCTCTATTCTTCCTCAGCGCGTTTGACCTTGGAACCGACTGATTCCGGTAGCCCGGTTGATCTGTCTCATTTATTGGGTACAAATCTCGCGCTTTGGTATGAGCCTGTGGACTTGGCCAAGCCCGGATTTCAAAAATATCTGGAGAAGTGGTCTCCTGGCCTGATCCGGCTTCCGGGGGGATCCTGGTCAAATGAATACTATTGGAACGGGAACGGTGTCCGGACTGGGAAAAACACTTTCAACCACGAGGCCTTCAAAAACGGTCGCTGGGAAGTTGATTATTCAGGGTATGCGCCCGGATTCCGTATCCACGGAACCAGTCAGGAGCTCTCTGACTACCACGGCGTCATTGATGTCCGGACACAGCACGAGCTGGCTGAGTCCCTCGGGGCAGACCAGATGGTCACTGTTAATGTGGGGACTGGCACTCCTGAAATGGCGGCGGAATGGCTCAAGTGGACAATAGAGCAAGGCTACTCTGTTCCCAATTGGGAGATCGGAAATGAACTTAATGGTCAGTGGGAAGTCGGGCACTTCCTGCCGGATGGGACTGGAATGACCGGGGAGATCTACGCCCAAAAGTTTATCGAATATGCCAAGGCTCTCAAGGCCATTGATCCATCAATCAAGGTCGGCGGACCGGCAAGCTCCGATTTGAGCCTCGCTTTTATCGAGGAACTGATCCGTGACGCGGGCGAGTATGTCGATTTTGTCACCTTTCATGCCTACCCGGTGGGTGTGCAGCGGACCGATACCGCGGAGAAGTTCAAGGATATTGACTTGCTTCGCGATGCCCTTGCGAAGTTGCGGGGTTGGAAGAAACAGTATCAACCCGATCGCTACAAGGAGATTGAAATTGGCATCACCGAGTGGAATATGAAGGTCAACGAGGACCGCGACACGGCTGACCTGATCAACTCACTTTGGTCCGCAACCTGGATTGGGGCAATGCTGGAGGGGGAAGTCACGCTCTCGAATCAATGGGATTTGCTGACCCGTACCCCGGAGGGCGGGCATGGAGCTTTCTTCCCAAAGGCGGATGAACTGATTCCGACAAGTCTCTTTTGGGCCCAGTACATCTGGGGGCATTACATGGGCGATCGATTGGCGGCGCATTCCCTTGCCGGAGGGGAGGACCTGGAAGTGTTCACAACCCAGTCAGAAACAGGCCTGCAAGTCATGCTGATCAATAAATCGGAAACGGCCCCTGCAAGCGTGGAGCTCAACTTACCCGAAACAATTGAACTGTCGGGTGAAGGGCGCCTGATCACTTTCTCCCGTCAGGAATACTTCTGGGACCCGCATCATCATGAGCCTCTTTGGAGCCTTCCGCCAACCGTGACCGCATTTTCTCCCGAGGCAACCAGGACAATTGAGGTCCCGGCATTTTCGATCCGTGTAGTGGAATTACCATACAAAGGATCACAGCCTTCAGCTGTTCCAACCGTTGAAACCGATGGTGAGCCCGAGCTACGACTTGTGATTCCTGAGACTGCGCCAGCAGATCTACCGCTCGAAGTGTGGATCGTGGCATGGGACACAACGAATGAAAGACCGTATTCCGGCGAGCTGGGCCCTGTTGCGCTCAAACTTGAGGGATCTGTCGATGCCGAAGCAGAGGAATTATTTCTCAAACAGTCCGTGGCCAAAACCTTTATCGAAGTGAATTCACCCGGTGCCCTGAAACTGAGTGCATCAAGTGGGGATCTTGCGGTTTCCGGGACTGTCCTTCTTGAGGCGGTCGAGTCGCGTCCAAGCGTACTCTGGACATTTGACAATCCAATATCCGAGTGGGGAGCCACGGCCACATTTGAAATTGGTATGGAGCCCTCCGTAAAGCCGAATGAGTTTGTTGCCGAAGCGATTCTGGATGGTGCTACACCGGGGAATAACGCAGATGTGTTGATGCTTCTGGAAAAATTTCCCGACAGCCTGCCGCTTGACCGGATTGGCGGCGTCGTTGGAGAAATGCAGGCTTCCCCTGATTTTAAATGTGACGATCCGGGTGCGCAGGTGAATATTGTCCTGCAGAGTGAGGCTGACCACTGGATGTTGATCGGATCAATCCCGCTCGAAGCCATGAGAGGCGAGTGGAAGCACTACTCAATTGAGATAAGCGACCCGATGCGTCTGAAGGCGATGGCCCGGCTTTATGGGGTCCGGTTCCAGATCCAGTCAAAGAAACCAGTGAGCGGGGAAATCTACTTTGACAATCTGGGCTTCCTCCTCCGCGAGGCGCCGGCAAAAAAGAAGAATGTCCTTTTCATTGCGGTTGATGATTTAAAGCCGGCAATTGGGGCCTATGGGGAAGGCCTGCACACACCGGCGATGGATCGCCTGGCGGCGCAGGGCACGACTTTTCTAAATGCGCATTGCCAACAAGCTGTCTGCGGGCCATCCCGTGCCAGTCTGTTGACGGGCATGCGTCCCGACTATACCCGGGTTTGGGATTTGAAAACACAGATCCGGGACATTCGTCCGGAGATCGTCACACTTCCACAGTACTTCAAGGAAAACGGCTACGAGACAGCCGGTGTTGGCAAAATCTTCGATCCGCGGTCCGTTGACAATGAAGTGGACGGTGTTTCGTGGAGCCTGCCCTTCGGCAAGACATGGGAATTGGACTTCAACACGGAGTACGGCCAACCAGCCGCCCATTACCAGGATCCACAGACGAAGAAGTGGGCAAAGGAGGCTGAGGCGTCGGGTGAGGCCGGCTGGTGGGTGGTTAACAAGTATTTGAAGGATCGTGATGCGTGGCTGCCTTACGAGAGCGAGGACGTGCCCGACAATGCATATGAAGATGGCGCTATCGCCGATCGAGGCGTGCAGTGGATCAAGGAACTGGGAAGTGGCGAAAAGCCGTTCTTCATTGCGGTTGGTTTCAAAAAACCCCACCTGCCGTTCGTCGCCCCGAAGAAGTATTGGGAGCTTTATGACAGGGAAGCCATTGAATTGGCGGCCTTCCAGAAACGTGCCAAAGGCAGTCCGAATTACGCTTACCACACATTTCCCGAGCTTCGAAGTTATTCAGGCATCCCGGCGAAGGGTCCCCTTGATGAGGCGATGCAAAGAACCCTTATCCACGGCTATTACGCCTGCGTTTCCTACATCGACGCTCAAGTCGAAAAGTTGATGCAGGCACTGCAGGAAGCAGGGGTTGCGGATGACACGATCATCGTTCTCTGGGGTGACCACGGATTCCACCTCGGTGATCACGGGCTTTGGTGCAAGCATACGAATTATGAACAAGCCACACGGGCCCCGCTCATGTTTGCTGGACCCGGAGTAGGGGAAGCCAGCGTGAACAATTCACCCGTTGAGTTTGTCGATATCTTTCCGACGCTGGCTGAACTTTCCGGATTGCCGGTTCCTGACCATCTCCAGGGAACGAGCCTCGGCTCCATTCTTGACGGGACAAAACCCGAAGTGAAAGCCTTTGCCGTGTCCCAATATCCACGCGGAGACAAAATGGGCTATGCCCTGCGGAGCGGACGCTTCCGCTACGTGGCATGGTTTGAAGTGGCAAAGGGAGAAATTCCGGTTGGTTCGGAACCCGCACTCGCCGAGGAGCTTTTTGACTACGAATTGGATCCGCTTGAGTCGGTCAATATCATCGACGAGGCAAGCTACGCCGGGATTGCAGAAAAATTCCGTACAGCGCTGAAGAGGTTTCTGATTGAACAAGCCGTAGATAATCGTTCCTGACGAATCCCATTGGCGCGGACTCAACAGCGATCGGGTTGGTGATCAGGGTTCCGTTAATTGATAACGTACAGCCAGGCTCCCGCGTCAGCCGCTTGGCCATCCGGAAGGTAGATGTAATCTGCCAAGTCATCCAAATAGATCCACGGGTCGTTGGTAATGTTGACCCAGCCGAGCCAGGCGCCTGTGTTGACCCAATTGTCTGCCTCGATATCGTATCCAAACCAGCCTGCTGCTGGTGCCGCTTCTGTAGAGAACAAGGAAAGGCGAGACACCTTGAAGAAGTCGTCACCTGTCCCATATGGATTATTCCCGACGACAAAGCGGATTACATTGAGGCTGCCAACCGTGGCGACACCGCTTGCCTGCACTGGACCATCATTGACCTTGGTTTCCCATTCGCCCGTGTTTGTGTTGAGCTGGATGGAGATGACATAGGTTGTCTGGCTGACGGATGAGAGTGTTCCATAGTCCGGAAATACAAAATTGGTGAGTCCGGCATTATCCGAAACACGAAAACGGACGTTTCCAGAGCCCTGTTGGTTGACCTGAACTTTTACCACATCGCTTGCGTTTTCAGCATCACGCAGCTGAATTTCGATATTCCGGAAGGTTTCCACATTATCGAGGTCCCATGAATCAATTTCTATCTCATAGGTCAGGGTTCCCGCGTATGGCCCGATGTTGGCGCTTTTGTAGCCAAGGGAAATATCCCCGTTGCCGATCAGGTAGTTGCCCGCGCCATCGGTTGTATGGGTGAGGCCCGCGTTCCAGGCCGCAGTGCCCGGATCACCCGTATTGGCGGCTTCTTCAAGGAGTGTTCCGACAGGGTCGTCAAATGTCCATTCGTGATAGGTGAATTGGGCGCTGACAGCGAATGCGGCTGTCGTGAACAGTGTAAGGGTAATGAGCTTTTTCATGGTGGAGAGGGTGTTTTTGCAGATTAATTTTTAGGGGTTAACTTTGTCGTAGGTTTTGAACCACGATTAAGGGTATAAGCATTCCGCGGGAATCAGCCATGCAAAAATTCAGTGAATTTTTTTGTCCGATCATTGAATATGCGCCATTAGGCGACTCCATTTAACTCGATCAGGTGGTCATTGCAAAAACCCTTCCAGGGCCTTCGACCTGCGAGATTACTGTCAACAGTGCCCCGCCTTCCTCTTTTCTAAGGAAGTGTTTGTGCCTGAAGGCGTATGAAGAGAGGGCTTTCGGCAAGTGGTGAGGACGCCTTGAGGATGTCAGCGTTTCCGGCGGAGCCGGTCCCCTCAATAATCAAGTCACTTGGATTCCATGAGGCAGCGGAGAGGTCATTTGACTTGAAGACCTCAAGGCTGGCATCGGTGCGGGAAATAATTTCCGGATAGGTCATGACCAGTTTGTTATCTTCAACCCATGAATTGATGTCGGGCTGATCCGGCTCAAGCGGGTGTGTCCCGAATTTGTATTCAAAAATATTCATCCATCCATCGGCGTCCGGATCAATGAAGAGATCCAGAGAACCAGCGGGCACACCGGGCGTCCCGTAACTATCCGACCACGAGGAGTAATCCAGTGGAAATTCAGCGGGCGCGTTGACCTCTGTCTGCTTCCACCCGTCTCCCGCAAACGTGTTGTCGGTATCGTTCAAGAGGGCGGAGAGCTCCGTGACAAGTCCCGCATAGGCAGGCTGGGCAGCGAGGTTGACGGTTTCCCCCGGATCAACCAAATGGTCATACAACTCAACATGCTCAGGTGAAGAATAGACAGGCACATGCAGGTCAAGGGTCTGGTCGCTCGAGACCGTGCGCCACCATTCGGTGTAGCGGTAACGTGCTGTCCGGATGGAGTAACCCATTCCGGTGCCGTTGTGAGCGATGGCAACATCGCCGCTTCCGTTGGCATTAATGTAGCGTTGGTACTGACTGAAGGCCGCCTTTTTCCAGGGTTGCTTGGGGTCCTCGAGCAAGGGGAGGAAGGAGGTACCCTGCAACTCCATCCCCGCGGGTTGGACTGGATCGGGCAGGGAACACAAATTAACCAGCGTCGGATAAATATCGACAAGCTCAACGGGGGCCGGACAGAAGCTTCCGGATGAGCCCAATGCATCCATTCCGGGCGCCTTGACTATCAGTGGAACCCGCGTGGAGATTTCATAGTTGGCATGCTTGGCCCAGAAACCGTTGTGTTCCCCGAGGAAAAAGCCGTGATCGCTCCAAAGGATGACGATGGTGTTCGTGGCGACGGAGTCATCCGTGGCTGGATTGCCATCGGGATCTTCCAAGGCAGCCAGTAGCTTGCCCACCTGTGTATCAATAAATGAGGCGCAAGCAAGGTAACCGTGGATCAGGTGGCGGGCGTCGTCGATCCCGGGAGCCTTGGTATCTGGATGGCCATCGACATCGAGAAAGGCCTCCGGCTCACCGCCGTAGGGTGCTGTGAAGTGGTTGGTGCCGGCTGGCATGTCGTGTGAGCCATCATATCCGGTCAGGTCAATCTGTGCGGGATCATAGAGATCCCAATACTCTTTTGGACAATTGAAAGGCAGGTGCGGTTTTTTAAACCCGACTGCGAGAAAGAAGGGTGTGCCACTGGAGTTGTATTCCGCAGCGTAAGTCCCGATCTTCGCTACGCCAGCTGCCGCGGCAGCGCCATCGTCGTAGGCCTCGTCGGTGATCGGGTTACCGGCCCGGTCAAGCTCACCGGCATCAGTGGCGGAGACTTTCTTCACCCCGGCGTCTTCCTGCGCGGCTTTTCCCGCTTCGTACCAGACATGCGCACCTTTGGCATTGGCATCCCAGCCATCGCTCCAGGAACGGGCACCGCTCGGATTGTCGTCCTGGCTGGTGCTGTTGGTGTTGTGATAAATCTTCCCGATTCCGTGAGTGGAGTAACCTTGGTCGGCAAAGTGCTGGGGCAAGGTTTTCAGGTCATAGCCTACCGTGTCGCGGAAAAAGGTGTCCAGCTTCCAGCAGCGGGTGGTGTCCGGTCGCAGGCCGGTCATCAGGCTGGCCCGGGAGGCATTGCAGACGGCCTGCTGGCAGTGTGCGTTACTGAAGGAGACGCCCTGTTCGGTCAGCCGGTCCATGTTGGGCGTGATGGGCCGCAGGGGCTCCGTCTCCCCGTAGGCGTTGATCAATACACGGAAGTCATCAATCGGAATGAACAGGACATTGTAGTTTCCAGCAGGAAGCAGCCGGGGGCGGTCCCCAAAAGTAACAGTGGAGGAAAATAAGAGGATGAACAGGAGGGAGTTTTTGAGCATGCGTAGCGTAATTTTGAGTTGGTATACTCTGGCAACTGCGCCATCACCACAAGCTTTGCATCCAATGAAATTATTCCTCCTTGGGCTTATATTGTGAACTCGGTGAAGAGATGCCAGAACTCCCAAGGCGGTGCGTCTATGCAGAGAACCCTATGCGTTTATCAGTGCTTAAATTCATTGCAAGCAACCCATGTACCAGACCCTTTTATTATCGCACAAGTGGTTTCAAAACCGATCAATTCACCTTTGGTCATTCCATGGCCGAACTCCCCATATTGTTAACCTCAAATGAAATAAAAATGAAAAAGCTAGTTATCTCAATTATCTCCGCTCTCCTTCTCGGTACTGTGACGATGGCCGGTCCGGAGGAGAATTTTACTAAATATGACACAAACCAGGATGGCCTCATGCAAAAGGAAGAGTACATGGCGATGCGGGCAAAGTGGGGTAAGGATCCGGCGGAGTCAGAAAAAGGCTTCAAGTGGAAGGACAAGGACGGTGACGGAGCCCTGACAAAGGAAGAGTTTCTGTCCCATTTAAACAAGAAGAAGTAAATTCTCGAGGCCCATCTCCCGATTCCCGTCCTCTAAAGCTACATGGGGTATACCCCGGAAGGCCACTCGCTTGCCAGTCTGAAGGGACTGGTCTGCCATCCCAAACCGAAACAACCCGAATGGGTTTTACGAGGGTTTTTTCATTGGTTTGAGCAAGAACTTCATTATAAAGCGCACTTGCCGGCTCTTAACATTTTCGAAAGCTGGCAATATACCACCCGCGAGCAGTGGATGGAATTTCACAACCCAAAATTACCATGAATAAACTCCTGAAAAGCATTACTCTCCTGGCCGCTGCGGCATCTGTCGCAACTGCCCAGACCACGACCATTGTCGAACAATGGGATTTTACCGACAACAGCCTCATTGGGGTAAACGGTACAGCGACCACCTTCTTTGACTCGGCCTCCTCTGCCGTTCAAAACGCTGATCAAACCGGCGGTGCGTTTGACAACACCTACACCGTGAACCGTTCGTCGGGTTTCTCCGGCAATGTCTTTTCGGATAACCCGCTGAACATCAGCGTCGATAATACAGACACCGTGACGCTGCAATTTACTCTGGCCGCATGGGACGTCTCCAATAGCCCAGGCAGCGACTCCAGCTTCAATATCCGTTTGCGCAATGCTTCAAACCAGAATGTCATGCAGATACAAGTGCGGGGTTGGCAGGACCCCAATGACAGCCAAACCTATTTGCGTCTCCAGGGGAATTACTACAATAACTCTGGCGGCGGACAATTCATCCAGGGCGGTTGGGTCGGCGGCTTGACCGGGTCCGCATCCATCACGGTCGGACTGACCTTCAATTTAGTCAATGAAACCTACACGTTCTGGTTCGGGGATCCCGCTACGGATGATGGCAGCGGTTGGGTAAATCGGCTGAACAGCTACACGGGCGACGCCCCTGGAATTGGCAGCCAGACCATCACTCAACTCGGTTGGGGGCTCAGTCCTTTTGAGGGGAATGGCGACATGACCGGTGACTTTCTCGAGCTCGACCAGGTTATCTTCTCCACCACTTACACCGGAGGAGGCGGAGACGGCTTCTGGGGCGGTTTCCCGATCGGGGAGGGCGGTTACGTTGATACCGGCGACTGGATCGGCTGGGTATGGGTCGACCAGGATCCCTGGGTATGGAGTTTCGACTTGGATAAGTATGTTTACGTCCCCCAAGCCTCCGCCAACGCGGGCAAGGGATGGGTCTACGCACCCTGAATAATTCTTAAGGAGTGGCAGACCGTCATTCTTATGGTCTGCCACTTCCGATTTCCAATTGCCAACCCCCCCCCATAATGACCTTTAAAAGATGTCCTGAAACCCTGCTTATTCTGCGCGGATTTGTATCGATAATTCTAGTCTCCTTTTCCGTCTTACAAGTTCGAGCCGCACCGCTGACAACGGAAGAAATTGTGCAGATCGAGACCGATCTGGGTATCACCCTGAGCACGGCGGAAAAGAATGACCTCGCCCAGATTGCCAAACCGGATTCACCCTTTCCCCAATGGCGCATTGATGCGGAAGCCCGGATTGAGGCGAACCGCAAGGCAAAACTGGATGTACAGGTTGTGGATGAGCTGGGCTTCCCCGTGCAGGGGGCGGAAGTGGCTGTCCGGCTGAAAAAGAATGCTTTCAAGTTCGGCGGGGTGGTCCAGGCACAGGACCTTACGGACGCAGATGGAGACCTTTCATCTGCCGGTTCCACAACAGCCGACTGGGAGCGCCTGGTGAAGGGCCTGTTCAATGCGTTGGGAACAGCTAATAACTTCAAGCCCAAGCTTGCGGGGTTACATGAATATCTGCCCGGTTTCCTCGACTGGGCTGATGCCAATTCGCTCGACGTGCGCGGACATCTGCTTATCTGGCCGGGGTCACAAGGTATTGAGGAAATGGATACGCCTGGAAGTATCATTGGTGAGGATTATGGGAAGCACTTGTCCCAAGGCTGGCCGGAGTCGTTGAATTCTATTCCCGGATACGAGGGGGTTGTCAGTTACGATGTCCAACAGGCCGTTCTTACTTTCAAGGACAGCACCCGCACACAAGCGGACAAGGACGCGGTGGAAGCAGTGGTTGATGCTGAGATCGGCCAATGGGCAGGCCTTTGGGATGTCTACGAGTGGGACGTGATCAATGAAACCCTCAATAACCGCCTGCTGATGGAGATCATGGGATACGACCAGATGGCTGAATGGTTCAAAATTGCCGATGCCAACAAGGTCAATCCGGACTGCAAGCTGTTGATAAACGACTACAAAATCATTTCCGCCCCGGAAGAATCGGGCGCGCCCAACTTTTTGAAGTACAGCATCCGGCGAGACACCTACAAGTCGAGGATCGACCAAATCCTTGCCGATGGCGGCCCCCTTGACAGGATTGGCTTCCAAAATCGCTACACGACCGGTGTGCCTGACCCGGTCACCACCTACAGCCGGCTTGAGGAATGGGGGAATGCCTACGGCTTCGAGATGGTCGGTACCGAATTTGAGATTGTCGACAGGCCTTTGGACAACTGGTATCCCTATGACTTTACTGAACTTGAACGGGCACAAATCACAGAGGAGACCCTGACCGCCTATTTTAGCCATCCCCTTGCCACCGGCCTGAACGCATGGACGTTTATGGATAACGGAGACGAACAGGAAAAGGCTCTCGCCTATTATGACGGAACGGTGAAACTGAACGGGCTGGTTTGGTATTATCTCCACCGGATCCGTTATAATACCGATGAATCCTTTCTTGCTGATGCGACCGGGCAGGGGACCGTTCGCGGCTTCAAGGGCGATTATGAAATCACAGTGACCCACGACGGAGAGACGCAAGTTTTTGATTACAGCCTGCAGGGAGATGACGTGTTGGTCCTCACAGTTAATAGTACGATTTCCTCCGCTGTGGTTGTCGAGAAGTGGGATTTCACAGGCAACAGCCTGATTGGCATTAACGGCACACCGACTAGTTTTTTCGAAAATTCCAACATTGCCGTTACCAATACAGACCAGACCGGCGGTGCCTTCGACAATACCTTCACGGTCAATCGCTCGTCCGGATTTTCGGGGAACATTTTCGATACTCCCCTCGGTATCAATGCCGGTAACACTGATACCGTGACTCTGCAGTTTACATTGTCCGCCTGGGACCTCTCCAATACCGCCCTCAACAACAACAGTAGCGGTTCAAGCTTCGGCATCAGGCTGCGGAATGATTCAGCCCAAAATATTATGTTTTTACAAGTAAGGGCCTACAAGGACAGTGGGGGTACGGAATATCTTCGCCTTCAAGGTAGTTATTATGACGGCAGCAACGCTGGCCAACTCATCCAGGGCGGCTATGCGGCTTCGGGCCTGACCGGTTCGTCTGCGATTACCGTTGGGCTCACCTTTAATCTCGATGCTGAGACCTACACCTTCTGGATGGGGGACCCAGTCACTGACGATGGTAGCGGCTGGAATGACCGCTTTGTTTCCTACACTGGTTCCGCGCCGGGAATCAGTGCCCAAACCATCAGCCAATTCAGTTGGGCGCTGTTCCCCTTTGAGGGGAGTGGTGACATGACCGGTGACTTCATCGAGCTGGACGAGGTGGTCTTTAGTACGGCCGCTCTCAACACCTTCAACTTTGATTTGACCGACATTCAGGTATCAGGCGGCAACCTTATCATCGATTTCACGGGTACCGCCGGCACTGCATGGACCGTCTTGGGAAGCACGGACCTTAGCGATTTCACGGACGTCACTGCCGATTCCACAATTGTTGAAAGTCCCGATGGAACCTACAATGTGACTGTCCCGATGATTGGGGACCGGTATTTTGTCCGCTTCGGGAGCCCTTGATGGGATGAATCAGGTCAAGCTTCTGGAGCTTTACATTCAGTCCGATATTCACTGAACGCGTTCCCGCCGCGTTTCCCGCCATGCGGGAGCGGGATTCCTGTAGCAGGATTAACACTACGAGTTCATTTGCCATCCAGGTGTCTCGATTGGTCGGGATTCACCGGAATCAAGGCAAATAGTGCGCATGATCAAGGTTTTTGGTAGAATTTTCACTGCCTTAACGGCTTTACCAGATATCTTCCCGGCAATTACCTGAAGCTTGTAATTATATCACCCTAAACGCGAAAAGTCATGAAATTAAATATTCTTCTACCCCTGCTCTTTTTATTCATCGTGGGCAATTTGAATGCTCAAGAGGTTCCTCTGGAATTCTGGAATTTCGATGACCCTTCCGGGACTGATCTCAACGACCTGTCAAATTCAGGAACATTGGGAAGCAACTGGAATTTTAACACGCCCGAAGACCTGACAAACGGCTCAGGACAATTTGTAATTGGTAGCGGAGCAGGGGTTTACACGAGGAAGTTGCCGGATGGCGCGAATGAGGATGGGGCGACAAACAAATATGCCTTTCCCATTACAACCGGCAAGTACCTCTTTGAGGTGACCTTTGCCAGCTGGACAGCCGATGCGGCAAGTGTTGGAGATTCATGGAATTTCAAGATCCAGGACTCAACAGGTGCCAATGTGGCCAATATTATCTGGCAGGTCGACACAGCCTCAACAACGCGAATCAGGGCTTCAACAATTGCAACTGCCGGGACACAACAGTATTTCCGTAACTATAATAGCACCGGCCTCACACAGTCCACTGCCGTCACTTTGGCCATCGAATTTGATTTCGATAATGATACTGTACGGTACTTGCTGGACGGAGTTGAGGAATTCTCCGCCACCGACTTCAGCGGTGATGGCATCAGCGGGTGGGTTTATTCCAAGGGTGGAGTTTGGACATCTACAGCGACTTCCCTAACCCTCGAATCCATGGGCCTTACGGACCTCAGTGGTGAGCCCCCCGTCGTTCCGGGTCTCCATGTCGAAGAACAATTCCGCTACCGCAATGGAGGTGGTGACATTGGAACCACTGCTGTTGATGCTACGGGTGCGGCAGGAGGCTTTGGGTCCTACTCTAATTACGATGGAGTGGATACGCTGAATCCATGGGATTTCACCATCTTCACTGGAACGGGCTTTAATTCCAACGGGAATGAGGGCTTTGTCCCCACCTTTAATGAACTGGACAATACAACCTGGCGCTCGACCACGACAGCTGATGACAGCCTGTGGCGTTCGGCAACCGGTGGAACGGGCCTTGCCATCTATTCCGGCACGGGATTGAGCTTTGGCCTCATGCCCACCCTTGGCGGATCTCTTAAGCGTTCATCCCAGAATTCTTATTCAACTGCTTCAAGGACTCTGAATTCTACCGCTCAGTCAGCGGTGACTATTCCCTCAACGACGACCTACATCGCTATGGTGATGGAAGTATTCTCCGACAATGACACGCAAGGTGAGGGTGGAACGAATGACAATAACGAGGCTGGCAACTTTGGCTTCGCCTTTTCCTCCGAGGACTTTGGCGTGGCTGGGGCAACACCGCAACTCATTCCCACGCCGAATTCCGCCGGTATTGGCTTCCGTGCCTTCGCCCCGGACCCATTGGACCCCATTGACAGCACCAGCGCGCGCTTAACACCGGCATTCTTCAAAGTGTATAGCACGGGAACGGTTGGTGTGAGCACAGCTGATGAGTATATTTATTTCTCAGAAGGCGACACCATGATGATCATTGCCGAGATAGAGTGGGGCCCTGCTGTCGGTAGTGAACCGGAGGAGGAACCGGTCATTCTTCAGGATACGGTGAATGGTGATCTGGACATTGTTATGCCAACCGCGGAGGGTTACAGCTACCAGCTGAAGAATTCATCTGATTTGTCCGGCTGGACCAATTCGGGAGATGCCATCGAAGGCACAGGCGCTGCAGAGACTTGGAACCGTCCCGTTCCGCTTGCCGGTGAAAAGGCCTTTTATCAGGTTCAAACTGAATCCTTGACACGCATCACCCTTTACCGGGTCACTCTCGCACAGGCCGCAACGACATACCCGGACCTGTCCGCCTTTGACAGCGTCAGCTTCTTCGGATCGATTGATTCCTCAATCCTGGACCGGATCACATTTTACGATAATCGGCTCAGCGTTTTCGATGAAATCCGAATTGGCAACACACCCTCGGATGTTGCCCCTGGAATTATCGTCCCACCTGCACCCTGATCTTTCAGAATTCCCGTATTAATTTTTGGGTTAGGGGTTAAATTCAGGGCGGATCCGGAAACGGGTCCGCCTTATTCTATTACGGGTACTCAGCTCATGGGGATAATATTTCGTTTATTCACTACTTTCCCTGGATTTTTCACCGTTGAAACCGGTTGTTATGCTCAGCAAGGGCACTTCAATTATGGTATATCAAAGGACCCCATTAGGTTTTCGGCCCGTTTTTTTAGAACCAGCGTTAGCATCAATCGAACAAATACCAACTCACTATGAAAAAAGTCATATCCCTCCTCTTTTGCCTGTTGCTGTCATTTTCTTTGGCACAAGGACAAATAGTCCCTCTGGAATACTGGGATTTCGAAAGTGACTCCTCCGGGACTGATCTCAACGACCTTTCAAATTCAGGAAGTTTGGGAAGCAGCTGGAATTTCAACACGCCCGAAGACCTGACAAACGGCTCGGGGCAGTTTGTAATTGGTAGTGGAGCAGGGGTTTACACGAGGAAGTTGCCGGATGGCGCAAATGAGGCCGGGACGACGAACCTTTACGCCTCTCCATTGACGACCGGGAAGTACCTGTTCGAGGTGACCTTTGCCGGCTGGACAGCCGATGCGGCGAGTGTCGGAGATACATGGAATTTCAAGATCCAGGACTCAACAGGTGCCAATGTGGCCAATATCATCTGGCAGGTCGACACAGCCTCCACAACGCGACTCAGGGCTTCGACAATTGCAAATGCCGGGGCAACCCAGTATTTCCGTCAGTATAATAGCACCGGCCTCACACAGTCTACTGCCGTCACTTTGGCCATCGAATTTGATTTCGATAATGACACCGTACGGTACTTGCTGGACGGAGTTGAGGAATTCTCCGCCACCGACTTCAGCGGTGATGGCATCAGCGGGTGGGTGTATTCCAAGGGTGGAGCCTGGACGTCTACAGAGACTTCCCTAACACTAGAGTCAATGGGTCTTAGCCAAGTGGTCCCTGAACCATCAACTTATGCCCTTGTCACAAGCCTTTGCGTCCTGGCTTTCCTCGTCGTACGGCGCCGACGCAAGTAATATTTTCAGTCTATCACTCTTGTAATAGCCTCCGCTTCGCCGGGGGCTATTTTCTATTTAAACATGGTTTTTAAATCGCTGGTGGGGCGTTTTGCCAAGGCATTACTAAACAGAAGGTTGGCAGGTATTTTCCTGCAAAATTGGTACTTATTTTAATTGGACAAATTTGATCTCGCAAAAAGCAATCAATCCGTCATTTCGATGAATCGTATGAAGCTGTCACATCAATTTTTTGTTTTCCGCACCATTGCCGCAATCATTGGATTGCTGGCTTCATCACTCTGTCTCCATGCCCAACAATCCAACAGCAATGGTGAGAACCTTCCCACCTTTGACCTGGATGCAGTGGAAGTGGTCCATAGTGAGACCAACTTTGCTCCGGATTTTTCATCGGACAGCCCGAGCTTCACCTATTTCGAACTGCCCGAACTCCCCAAGGCCTATCTGATCCTTGTGCTGGAGTTCATGGACCAGTACCGTGAGGCCACTATTCCGGGCCGGCAGAAGTGGGCGGGAGTGCTCAGCTTTCCGATCATTGACGGGTATGGGAACGAGTTCATGAAATTGATCTGCCTTTACATGTATGATGACCGCATGTTCGGGTACGACCCTGCCCCTCCTTCCGAATCGGACCGGCGCTTTGCCGTTCCGATCCAATATACAGATCGTGGCAATCAGGATGTCCTGTTTCGTTTCGCGACCAGTTATGTCGACCGGATGTACCCGGGTGGGGATGAGGAAATCTGGTATGAGGAAAGTGGCGATCCGGAAGACCCGGAAGCCTGGCAGGAAGGCTACTACGAAACCATCTCGGTTGATCCCGGGAGGATTGCGCCGGTGCTTTCTTCCCAAAAGGGCATGAAGGATGAACAGTTGGTCAAACTCATCTACCGCTATTCCGCCCCGAATCCCAATCCAACGGTCAAGCCTCTGCTGGGGCGGATCAAGGACGCGACCAAGGAACCCTTTTCATGGAAGGCATTTTTCGGCGAGATGGGGCCTCCACCTGACCCGCTTGAAGTTGCCGCCAGTTTGGTCAGCCCGCGCTGGTCAGGTATCCTGAAGCTTCATTTCGATCAGAGTTTTCTTGTTCTCTTTCAATGGAAGGTCAGCCGGAAGATTATGCTCTTCAATATTGGCCAAAGAATTTATGCCTATGATCCGCGGCTTGGGGTCTGGAAGACGAATGGAACACTCGATGACATCCAGAATATTCAGGTTTTCACGGAAAAGTTGAATCATCCGGAGATTCCCAAGATTGCTGAAATTGAAGTTGTGCCCTTTAAGGGCCTTGAGAACAAAGATTCCTGAGCGGAGTATTGCCTTTCGGAATTACCAGTTTCTTGCCAGTTGGATGTAGTGGGCTGTCGAGTCTTCAAGGCCGCCGTAGCGTGAGCGGGCCAGCCAAAGGCGCCGATGGTTGGCAATGATGTCGACCATGCGGGCGGCAAGTTCCTTGCGCTGGTTTGTAGTGGGATTATCACGACGGATTATGGCGCGATCAGCGGCCCAGCGGGCAAGGTCGACCGAAAAGGCGCACTCATCAGCCAATAACCCTTCCACGCCATCGGGTAGTTTTAAGAGTTTGGTTAACCTTTCGCGCACGCGTTCCCATGCGGCAACATCGCCGTATCCTGTTCTGTCGAACAGCTGCGTATGCATGTCCTTCCAGAGAGCGGTGGAATTCCAGAACTGGCGGCCTTTGGAAGGGCTTCCGTCAAAGCATGGCACCTCGCCGCGGCAGATTTCCACATCGACATTTCCGAGCCTGGCTAGCCACGGACCGAGGTCAGGATTACCAAATGTGTGGAGCCCGTTGGCGAGGTCGTTGTAGTGGCCGGGTCCCGACCATGCCGCCATGGCGGCATCGGCAAATCCGAACAGGGTAATCGGCCATGGCTGGCGATGCCCGCCGTCTCCCCACGCTGTGCAGAGAAAGCCCTTGGCAATGTCTTCGGAGGCTGCCTTATCGAGGTTGCCCCGGCGGTTCCAGGTCCGACCGGTTGAGGAATTCCAGCAGCTTGTTCCCGGGGCGACCCAGACTTCCCGGCCAACGCTGGCGTGTGCCTCGACCCGTGGCTTGAACGTTCGCTCATCCTCATATTCCCAGACGAGGGCGACAAGGTCACGCGTCAGGCCATCTCCCTCGTTGGGATGCGGGTCGCACCAATATTGCGGTCGTTTGCCGAGGCGCTGGCATAGCTCCGCGACTTGGCTGACATATTCTGAAAAGACGACGCCTTTGCCGCGTTGTTCGCATTCCTCTTTGCTACGTCCCGTCCCGAGGTCCCACGGCTCGTCACAACCGATATTGGCGTAGTTTCCCGAACAGTGGGGAAGCAGCTGGCCCAGCAAATCCTCAATCAGTGCGAGGCTGCCCGGATCGCCCGGGCAGAGTGTGTTGGGTTGGACAAAGTGCTCACCACGCACCATGCTGCCGGACGAGCGTTCCCCAAGGGGAGCATAACGTGGGTGCCGCAACCATCGTTCAAAATGGCCGAGACAGTTCTGATTCGCGGTGAGGGCAATGCCTTTCCCGGCAGCGTAGGCATCCAACTCGTCCAGTTCATCCATGGTGATGGGGGAAGCGGCGCGCCAGGCATCTTCATGTCCAGCGTAGGCAATCGTGTGCTCAACATACAACTGGAGGTGATTCATTTTGCATGCGGACAGATGATCAACCAGCTCCTTCAAAGTCTCCATGGTCGGGACGCGATCACGGCTGATGTCCAGCATGACGCCGCGATGCTCAAACCGTGGCGCGTCCTCAATGATGAGGCATGGAATTTTCGAGTGGACGCAAAGCTGGGCGAGCGTGGCTTTTGCCCAGCGCAGGCCAGTCAAAGTACGGGCAACTAGCAGAATGCCACTTTGCGAAACTTCAATTCGATAGGCTTCCGGTCCGGTCTCACCGGCCATGGCCGGGTCAACCACTTCCCGGACTTCCAAACTGTTGGGATCAACGGTTCCTCCAGTCTCTTCAAGCCTGAGCGGGTGGGGGAGTAAATGGAGATCCTTCATGCGTGAATTCTCTGCTTGGCTGATTCGATGACGAGAAAATTATTGGGATGGAGCCACGGATGATGCCCACTCACCGTATGCCGTCATGACAGCAACTGCGTCGACGGCGACCCATTGTGGAACCTCATACGGATGCGCCTCATCAACTAGTTTCTGGAGCGCTGACTCGTTTTGTTTCGGGTACTTGATCCAGAGGCGAACCTCGTTTGAGGATTCAAGCTTTCCCTCCCAGTGAAAGAGGGAACGGACTGGCCCGTCTATTTGAACGCAGGCGGCCTGTCGCGACTCCATGATGGCATGGGCAAGGCGGTTGGCGTCTTCCGGCGTTTCGACCGTTGTCCATGCAATCCGGAGCTTCACTTCGGCGGGTTTTTCCATGTTTGCTTCAGGCATATCTTCTTATTATTGGATTACCGGACGGTTCCAAGAACAATAACGATTCCGGATTGCCATCTTGAGCCGGGCATGGAAAATTCCGCCTTATTCATGCGATGCTTGGGAATAGATTATGGCGAGAGGCGGATCGGGCTGGCCTACGGCGACGAGCTGGGCGTGGCCACCCCTTTGCCTGCTGCCGTGCAGGAGACCGTTGAGGGGAGATTGGCCCGGATTGCGGAGTTGATCCGTGAGCGCCAAATCACCGACCTTGTCGTTGGCTATCCTTACAACATGGACGGCTCGGTCGGCTTCAAGGCCAAGGAAGTGGATGCCTTCATTGCACAATTGGAGAAGCAACACCCACTACCGGTCCATCGTATCGACGAGCGCCTGACCTCCCACAGCGTTGAGCAGGGACTAGGTCTGACAGGTCGCAAGGAACGCGCCCTTCGCAAGACGGGAGCAGTCGATTCAGGAGCTGCCACATTGATCCTTCAGGACTGGTTGACGATGAATGCTCCCGTAGCCGAACTTGATGAATATGATCCTGAAATGGGCTGATCAAAATGCGCTGGAAATGTACAGTCGCCTATGACGGAACACAGTTTGAAGGCTGGCAATCACAGCCTGGAGGAAACACCATACAGGACTTTATCGAAGCCCGGTTGGCGGTCATGTTTGAGCGTCGTGTCGTGATCCATGGATCCGGTCGCACCGATAGCGGAGTTCATGCGCGCGAACAGGTGTTTCATTTCGATGCGGATTGGTCGCATGGACCGGATAAGTTGATCCGGGCGCTACGCACCGGCTATCCCGACAGTATTCAGGTCTACAAGGCTGAGGAAGTTGATGAGGATTTCCATGCACGATTTTCTGTCGTGAAAAAACGCTACACATACCAATTCTTTGAGGGCTTTGCCGATCCGTTTGAAACGCGCTATTTCTGGTCCACCGGTAACCGCCGCATGGATGTGGAGCGAATGAACACCGCCGGGAAGCTACTTTCCGGAAAGAATGATTTCTCCGCCTTCACAGCCAATCCCGGCGAGGAGCGCGACGACGATCCGGTCAAGGATCTTTCCCTTCTCCGGGCTGAGCGAATCGGCCCGAGAGTCATTCTCGCGGCGGAAGCCGATGGCTTTCTTTATCGCATGGTACGAAGTCTGGCTGGTTGTCTCTTCGACGTGGGGATCGGCAAGCTTGAGCCCGAAGATGTCCTGAGAATCCGCGACAGCCGTGAACGTAAAAACCTTGTTCTTACTGCACCGGCCGAAGGGCTCTTCCTGGACCGGGTCTGGTACTGAGGTATTGCAGCGCCTCCGCCTGCCCGGTTGGTGGTCAGAGTAGTGGGGCCAGCAACCGGATCCCGTGAGCGGCCAGCCTGAACATCAGGCTGCGGGTAGCCAACGGGTCCACCGGGTCCTCCACTGAGAGGTGGAAGTCCTGCTCCATTTGCTCGTGGCACAATTGGACGAGTCGGGAGTCTTGGAGGATCAGGGAAATTTCAAAATTTATCCTGAATGAGCGGTTGTCGAAGTTGACCGTGCCGACGGAGACCAGCTCATCATCGACAAGGAGCATCTTGCTATGGAAGAAACCCTCCTTGTAGCGAAAAAACCGTACTTTATCGAGCCGGCTGAGTGAACTGAAGTAAAACGAGCTGATCCAGACCAGCCACTTGTCAAATTTGCCGGGCAGGAGGATTTTAACATCGACCCCACGGAGTGTTGCCAACTGGAGGGCGACAATGATTTCCTCGGATGGAACAAAATAGGGGCTTTGAATCCACAGACGGTGCTGCGCCTGGTTGATCATGTGTACATAGGCGAGGGTACAATTGTCCCCGGGATCTGCCGGTCCTGTCGGAAGGCAGAGGGCGCGGGCGTTTTCCGGTTGTGCCGAGGCGGCATCCCAATCCAACGACGGCATCGTGCGGGTCACCCAGAACCAGTCCTCGAGGAAGGTCAGCTGGATTGCGTTGACAACAGGACCCATGACATGGACATGCGTATCGCGCCACGGACCATAGACGGGAGATTTCCCGGTGTATTCGATACCGATGTTGTTGCCCCCCAACCATGCCTCTTTTCCGTCGATGACCACGATCTTCCGGTGGTTGCGGAAATTCAGGCGAAGCCGACCTCGAAGGCTGCGTCCGGGAATGAAGACCCCTGTCTTGATACCGGCTTGCTCGAGTTCCGAGAAGAATGCTTTCGGCAGCCCACGCGATCCAATAGCATCGACAAGGAAGTAGACTTTTATGCCTTCTTTTGCGCGTTTCTTGAGAAGGTCCACAAAAGGCCGGCCCTCTTCGTCATCCCGAAAGATAAAGAATTGGAAGAGGATATAATCCTTTGCCCTTTCCAGGCCATCCATGATGGAGGCATAGGTTTCCACGCCCTTGAAATGGTAATTGACGGAGTTCCCCTGCGTGAGGGGAACTTTTGCCAGATCTTCAAGGATCTGCCAACGGGCGAAGGCGATGTGCTTCTCATCAACGACGCCTTCAGGGTGAGCCGGATCGGCGGTGTGGTGGCGCTCAAATTGTTGGTCGACCCGTCGGCGTACCTGAATATAGGAACTGATCCGGTTTCGTCCAAGGAGGATGTAGACCGGGACCGCGGCGATTGGTAACAGGATCAGGCTGAGGACCCAGGCGATGGTCCCATGGGTTGAACGATCGCTGAGAATGACGCGGGCCGCCAAAATAAATCCCATCAGTTGCATGGCAAACAGCGCCACCGCCAAGCTATTCTGCCAAAGAGTGCCTTCCATGGTGCGGAACCATACCACTTTGCGCCTTTAAATGCCACATGAAATCGTTGGCGGCCCGCCTTGATTCTAAGTTGGAGTTCCGCCTTCAGGCGGTCTTCACATGACATGAGACCGCCACAAGTCGGGACTCCAGCGATTTCACGGAACTCCAACTCTGGACCAACTTTGTCTCAGGGCTTGACCTTCCATGGGATGGGAATTCCTCATACAGGTATGTTCAGGAGTTTTTTGGTCCCTATTCTTGTAGTGCTCGTATTCGCGGGAAACGCCTTGGGCGAGGTTCTGCGTGTGGGCGTGAGTGTCATTCCCCTTGAGCCTGTCGTGCGGGAGCTTGGAGGAGAATGGGTGGAGGTGAAATCCCTGCAGCAGGAAGGGGACAGCTGCTCAGTCTTCGAGCCGCGTCCGTCCTCGATCAGTTGGCTTGCCCGGGCTGACCTCTTTTTCCGGACAGGAGTGGGCTATGAAACAGTCATTATGGAGAAAGTCCGGGCGCGGTTTCCGGGATTAAAGGTAATTGATTTACGGGGGGCCGTTGATACGCTGGTCCAGCAGGAACATGCCCATCACCACCACGGGGCGGACGGACATGCCTGCACGGTCTGTGGTGACGGAGTGGAATCAGCTGATCCCCATATCTGGACTGATCCGCATCGCTTGTCGGAAATTGCAGCGCTTATTTCATCAAACCTGATTGCAGCGCTTCCGGAAAGGGCTCCCGAGCTCCGGGAAAGGCTGAAGGCGTTTCAGGCAAGATGTGATGAGATTGATAATACGCTGGAGAATCTCCTAAAACCCTACACGGGTCGTGCTTTCTACATCTATCATCCTGCTCTTGGGTATTTTGCCGACCGCTACGGGCTTCGTCAGATTGCCATTAGTGGCAATGGCCCGTCCCCGACAGCGAAGGAATTGCATCAACGGGTTGTGGAGGCCAGGGCAGAGCGTGTGAAGGTTGTCTTTGTCCAACCGCAGGAGAGTCGCAAACAGGCGGAAATCATTGCGAAAGCAGTCGGTGCAGAAATTGTGGAGATTAACCCCATGGCCCCGGACTGGGAGGAAAACCTGTTGGAAATTGGAGAAGCGCTGAAAGCCTCCTTCGCAAATTGATAAGGCTCGGTTTATCAGGAATGATCTGCTAGGACCAGTTGCATGAGTTCTGAACCTGTAATCCATTGCCGGGATGTCGTTGTCCGATACGGACCTGTGACGGTATTGGATCACGTGAGTTTTGACGTTCCCGAGCGAAAGACAATCTGTCTTGTCGGTCCCAATGGGGGAGGGAAGAGCACGCTGTTGAAGGTCTTGCTGGGCTTGGTGAAACCACAGAGCGGGACAGTTAAAGTGCTGGGAGAGGATCCGCGCAAGGCCCGCCTGCAAGTGGGCTACATGCCTCAGCATGTGCAGATTGACTCAATGTTCCCCATTGATGTTGAGGGAATTGTTCGCATGGGTCGCCTTCGGCACGGGGGCTTCGGCTTCTATACAAAGGAGGATAATGCAGCCACTGAGCGCGCATTGGAAGAAGTCAATCTGCTCGATTATCGCAGGGAGACCTACATTAACCTGTCGGGTGGCATGAAACAGCGCGTCCTAATCGCCCGGGCACTTGTCAATAATCCGCAACTCCTCCTTCTCGACGAGCCGACCGCGATGGTGGATGCCCATATCGAGGCCAAGTTGCTGGAGCACTTGAAGTCCTTGCACAACCGCATGACAATTATCCTTGTGACCCATGACGCCTCTTTTGTCTCGGGTCTCGTGGATGAGGTACTGTGCATCAACAGGACTGCTGAATATCATCCTCTTGAAAAGGTCGAGGACCGTGCCGTGCAGCGGCTCTACGGGGAATCCGTGAAGGCCGTCCGGCACGATCACCATTTGCCCCACGGGCATTCCCATTCCAGTGAAGAGAGGGAGGAACCGGAATGAACGCTTTCATGGAGGCGCTTACCGACCCGGATATTAATTTTCTCCGGGTGGCTCTTCTCATGGGCCTCATGTCGAGTGTGGCCTTCGGGATGACTGGTAGTCTGGTTGTCGTCAAGCGGATCAGCTATGTCGCCGGAGCCATCTCCCATGCTGTTCTGGGCGGAATCGGGGCGGCCCTTTATTTTCAGCGAGCGCATGGAATCGAATGGTTGCACCCGCTTCTCGGAGCCCTTCTTGCCGCACTGCTCGCTGCTGTCATGATATCCCTGATACGCAATTCCGGATTTGCCCGGGAGGACAGCGTTATTGGGGCGGTCTGGGCCGTGGGCATGGCCACCGGGCTTGTCTTTCTTGCGCGGACACCGGGCTACACGGATCCCATGACCTACCTCTTTGGCAATATCCTGATATTATCACCGACCGACCTTGTCCTGGTCGGCTTGATGGACCTTGTCCTGCTTGTTGTCATGGTTTTTGGTTACAACCGGCTGCAGGCGGTCTGCTTTGACGAGGAACAGGCCCGTCTGCGCGGCTTGGGGGTGGGATTTACCTACACGCTTCTGCTCTGCTTGATCGCTGTTACGGTGGTATTGCTTGTCTCAGTTGTCGGAGTCGTCCTGGTCGTGGCCCTCCTCACAATTCCCGCCGCGATGGCCGGTCAATATGTCCGCTCCTTGAAGGCAATGATGGTATTTTCAAGCGTGCTGACCTTCGTCTTTGTTACCGTCGGTATTGTCGTCGGTTTCCTCTGGGACTGGCCCACTGGACCTGCGATTATTCTCCTCGCGGGAGCTGTCTACCTTCTGCAGAGCCTTTTCAGGCGTGTAACCGGTTATAGGCGCTGACTAGCGCCATCAGGCCGCCATTCTCGACATTCGAGTCGATGCTGGCACCCCAGAAACTGTACTTGTCGCTCGAACGCTGGATCTCGACAAAACTGACCGCATCAGCCGCACTTCCGCGGGAAATGGAGTGCTGTGAATAGTTTTGCAGGTTGAAATCCTTCAGCCCTCCGGAATCCAAGGCGCTCACAAATGCGGCGATCGGTCCGTTTCCGCTGCCCTGAAGAACACGTTTTTCTCCCTCAAAGACGACCTCGGCAGACATGTGCACGCTGTGCACATCGTCCGGTTTGTGATCGATGTCGTAATCCACCAATTCGAGTGGAGAACTGCGCTTCAGATACTCGTGCTCGAAGGCTTCCCAGATTTGCAGGCTGTTCAGTTCGGCGCTCTGGTCGTCCGCGAGGGCGGTGACGACATTGCCGAATTCGGGGTGCATGGGCTTTGGCATCTGGATACCGTAGGTTCTTTCCAAGACATAGGCGACACCGCCTTTACCGCTCTGGCTGTTGATCCGGATAATCGCCTGATAGGTCCGTCCGATGTCCTCGCAATCAATCGGAAGATAGGGAACCTGCCAGAGAGGTGAGTCCGATTTGGCGCGTGCGTCCATGCCCTTCTTGATAGCATCCTGGTGCGAGCCGCTGAAGGCGGTAAAGACAAGATCGCCCCCGTAGGGATGGCGTTCATGCACGCTCATCCGGGTTGTCCGCTCGTAAATCTCGCGGGTATTGGGCAAATCGCTCAAGTCGAGATTAGGATCAACCCCCTGAGTGTACATATTCAGGGCCACTGTCACAATATCGAGGTTACCGGTGCGTTCACCATTGCCGAAGAGGGTTCCTTCCACCCGGTCTGCACCGGCCATCAGGCCCAGTTCGGTTGCCGCAACGCCGGTGCCACGGTCGTTATGGGTATGGAGGCTGATGAGAACCGACTCTCGCCCGGAGATGTTGCGGCAGAACCACTCAATCTGGTCAGCATGCACATTCGGGGTGAATAGCTCGACCGTGGCCGGCAGATTCAAAATGAGCGGGTTGTCGGGCGTAGGGGCAATGACGGCCTTGACGGCCTCGCAGACCTCAAGCGAATACTCCAGTTCAGTATCGGTGAAGCTCTCGGGTGAATACTGGAAGCGAACGTTGCGGCAGGATGTCGAATCCTTCAGCTCCATACAGAGCTGTGCGCCTTTGACGGCAATGTCTCGAATCTCCTCCTTGGACAAGTTGAATGTGACCCGTCGCTGGAGGGGATTGGTACTGTTGTAAAAGTGAACAATGGCGTTTGGAGCCCCGTCAAGAGCTTCAAAGGTCCGTCGAATCAGGTGCTCCCGGCATTGCACGAGGCATTGCACGGTAACATCCTCGGGGATGCGATTTTCCTCGATCAGATTGCGGAGGAAGCGAAATTCGGTCTCTGAAGCGCTTGGAAAGCCGACTTCAATCTCCTTGAAGCCAAGCTTGACCAGGTGCTCAAACAGCTCCGTTTTTTCGTCGACGGTCATGGGAATCGGGAGGGCCTGGTTACCATCCCGCAAGTCGACCGAGCACCAGATCGGAGCGTGCTCAATACGGTTGCCCGGCCATGTGCGATCGGGGAGATCAATCACCGGGTAAGGAACATACTTTTTGATGGGATCTTTTTCCATGAGCGAGAACCTCTGAGCCTCAGCAAAGGATTCGAGGCTGTCAAGGATTGGGGATTTCAGGCCGGGAAGTGGCGATTATTGTTTTCAGAAGGAAAGAAATGGGTTTACTGGGCGGCATGTTAGATGAAAATGTAACAACCGAGGAATTCCTGCTTGAAGAAACCCGGCCGGCCGGCTTCTGGATCCGTGTCGCCGCCTATTTTATCGATTTCCTGATTCTACTGGTTTTCGGGGTCTTGGCCCTGTTTATCAAATCCGTACCGGCATATATCCTCTTGATGATCCCCCTGATCGCCTACAAGCCCGTTTTGGAGGGCATTCTTGGCGGGACAGCGGGTAAGCTGGCCATCGGTCTCCGGGTGATCAATGCGGAAGGCCAACGGATCGGGGTTGCCGGAGGATTTGTCCGGTCAGGACTTTTTATCCTGCCGATCATCCCCAACATGCTTTTGCAGATCAAGATGATCGAGCAGGGGCTTTCCCCGTTTGATCCTGCCGCAATGGTTGAGTTCCAGCAATCCAACGAGCTTCTGTACTATGTTTATTACGGCCTGAGCGCCTTGATGATAATCAGTTGCGTGGTCGTGGCCTTCACTGCGCACAAGCGGGGCCTGCATGATATGGTCGCAGATTCGTATGTCATTTACCTCAACAAGGAAACTCCCGGCAGTGAAGGATAAGTGTATCGTCCTCGGGGTTACCGGCTCCATTGCCGCCTACAAGGCTGCCGACCTGACCAGCCTGCTTGTTCAGGCCGGGGCGCAGGTGCGTGTGGTCATGACTGAGGCGGCAACGCGAATCATTGCCCCGATAACGCTGCAGACGCTGAGCCGGAATCCGGTCGCAGTCGACCTCTGGGCCGAGGAGAAGGGCTGGCAACCCGGCCATATTGACCTTGCCGATTCGGCTGACCTGCTGGCCGTGGTGCCAGCGACAGCCCACACGATTGCCTCTTTCTCAAACGGTTTGGCGCCCAATCTTCTCTGCAATATCTATCTGGCAACCCGGGCACCTGTCCTCATTGCCCCGGCGATGAACGGCAAGATGCTGACCCATCCAGCGACCCAGCATAACCTGGAGGTTCTGGAAAAACGGGGCCACTCCGTCATGGAAACAGCGGAGGGCATGCTGGCTTGCGGATATGAAGGGCAGGGCAAGCTCGCCCCCGTGGAGAGTATTTTCAAGCGTATCGAAAATATACTCAGCAAGACGAAATGAGGGATCTTCGGCAATTCTGGTCAGCGAGGAGAATCGGTGAAAACCGCGTGAGCCTGGCGCGTCTGGGTCCTCTTAAGTTATGGGTTTCGCGCAACGATCAGGAATGGGCATACGCCTGCGAGTATGGCGACCTGTCCGATGTCCAGGATATTGCCCAGGTCCCTTTTGATGTCATTCCCGAAGGAATGGAATGGACCAAGACCGTATTTGCCTCTGCTCCACGAGAAGTCCGCTTCCAGCCAACCGTCCCGGACCGCCCGCTTGTCGTGAAGCCGGAGCATCCCGTTGTTATCCCTGTTGGTGAGCTTGGCCTCTTTTTCGTGCTGATGCCGGTTTTCATTTCCATCCGGGTCGAGGACAAAGGAAAGGAAATCGAGTTGGGAATAGTGCCATCCCGGCAACTATCCGATACCTGGTTCGGACACCCCACCGTTGGTGAATTCTGTTATTCCCTCCCATTTGCTGCAGAACGGGATTTCTCGGTCCTGAATCCATATCCCCATCATGTTGTTTGCCCGATTCAGATCAAAAACCGTTCGGATGAGAGTCTTGTTTTCGAGAAGCTGTGTTTTCGACCCAATTACGTGTCCTTGTATTGTGGCAACCGTCACCTCTGGAGCTCGAAGGTCGGAATCAAGCATGACGGCAATTTTAAGGGCACCAATATCCGCTATGAGGGGCTTCAACCGGAAATGGAAGACGATGCCCTCAAGGTGGCTTCTGCCGTCAAGCAAACCGATAAGGGCCTTCATCGCCTGACCTTTCATTCAGGATTCAAAAACGATTTCATAATTGGTAGATAAGGAAGACATGCTGGCTTTGATTGATTTGCAAATGATGATGGATGATCCGGAGACAGGAAGTCTGATCCGGGTAATCCTTCTGGTGTTTATCGGCTTTGCACTACTCTATCTTTTCTCCTTTGCGGTCAGCCGCTTCCTGGCAAGCCGGCAAACACCCCATTTTTCCCAACTTGCCCGAAAGTTCATCTTCTACGTTGGATCGATCATCATACTTTTGTCGGTGATGCTGGAACTGGGCTTTGACCTGAGGGGCCTGCTCGCCACAGCGGGCATTGCCACCGTTGCCATTGGCTTTGCCGCCCAGACCAGTCTCAGCAATTTAATCAGCGGCCTCTTCCTTATAGGCGAACAACCTTTCAGCATCGGGGACCTTGTACGCGTTAATGACACGCTCGGGGTAGTGGAGTCAATCGACCTCTTGTCCATTAAATTGCGTACGCTGGATAATCTGTACGTACGCATTCCAAATGAGTCGATGATCAAGAACCAAGTGACGACTGTCACCAAATATCCGATACGTCGGATGGATCTGGACATTGGAGTGGCTTATCGGGAGGACGTGGGTAGAGTCATGGAAGTACTCAAGGATCTCGCGACAAAGAACCCCTTTGTTCTTGATGACCCCGCCCCCCTGATTCTCTTTAATCATTTTGGCGACAGCGCCCTGCAATTCCGTTTCGGATTGTGGTTTGAAAAATCAAATTACCTTGTTCTGAGAAACAGCATCATGAAGGATATCAAGGAGCGTTTTGACGAGGAAGACATAGAAATTCCATTCCCGCACATGACCCTCTACAGTGGCAGTGAAACAAGCCCTTTCCCTGTGCAGGTGCAGAACACAACCTCCAAGAACGACTGATAGATCATGTTGGCAGAATTCATCCAGATCCCCAAGGAAGGCGAGACCATTGGTCCATACCTTTTGAGGAAGCACCTTTCCTCAAGCATTTTAGGCAGCTTCTTCTCCGCGACCCACAAAGGCATTCATGAGACCGTCCTGATCCATATAATCCCGGAAGCCTTGCTCCGGGCAGATTCCCGGTTTCATGCCCGGTACAAGGAAGTGGTCGCCCGGCAAAAGCGGCTTTCAGATCCAGCCGTTCTTGCTGCACAGGAAGTGAATCGCATTGCCGGTAATCTCGTTGTGCAATATCCGGGTGGTAACTTTCGTTCAATGAACGATGTTGTCCTGAAGCGCCGCGATCCGATGTCTGCTGAGACCGTGCAGATAATTCTTCATTCCATCGGAAAAGGCCTTGAGGATGCCGCGAAGATTGAGCAGATGCACCTGTTCCTGACGCCCGATTTCCTCTTCATGAACGAGGATGGAGAAGTGCGCATAGCCGGGGTGGGCCTTTTTCAATGCATCTCCTATACCGCCTTTGAACGCTTTGTCAGCGGTGCGGTAATCCCGATACAGGTTGACAAGAGCAAGACGTTTGAGGCGATCGAAATCCTCAGTCCGGAAATACGCAATTTCAAGAAGCGTGACCAGCGGAGTGACTTCTATGCCATTGGAATGTGTGCCTACTTCATGCTGACCGGATCAAAACCGGTGAGTCGATGGAAGCTTCCCAGCAAAGTGCGCAAGGATATTGATTCCGGATGGGATTTATTTATCAGCCACTGCCTTGAGCCTAAACCGTCTGACCGCTTTCCCCATTACCGCTCATTTGTGCGTGACTTGGCCCGGATCGAGGACCTGGCGGGTGATCCGGTCAGCAAGGGCGAGAAGAAGCGGGTAATGAGGACTCTCGACCGGATTCCGGTCCCGCAAGGATTGGAGCGGGCCCTGGGAATGCGCGCGCTGTTTCTTGTCCGGCTTCTCATGCTCAGCTTTGCGGGGATTCTTGCAGTGGGAACCGCAGCCTTGTTAAAGCATATTATTGACTCGGATTTTGATGCGCCGGACGAGGTGCCTTCAATCCGAAGGGTGTATGCACCGGAGGCGGCCAATCTGATTTTTGAAGTTTCTCCTCCCAATGCCATGGTCAATATCAGCGGGACTGAAAAAGGCCGTTTTATCGTTCACGGAGAGGACCTGATGCTTTTTGGTCGCTCGGGCAACTATTCCGTGCAGGTCAGTGCTCCGAAACGAAAACCCCAGACTCTTGATATTGAGTTAATTGCCTCTGAGCCCGTGCGCAGTGAATTTTCCCTTTCCTATGATTTTGGAAGCGTGCGGATAGAAGCGGCTATTGGGACGGATGTCTATGTTGAGAATGCACCGGATCTTTCCCTTTTTCTAGGGACAATCACCAGCGAGGAGGGTCTGGAAATCAGTGATCGCCTCTTGAAGGGGGAACACACCCTCATCGGGCGGCACAGCGCCTACCTTCCTTTCAGGAACCCACCTGTTGAGCTCGATGCTGAGACATCCACGATAACGTTCCAGCAGGTTCCCCGCCCAACGGAACTGATCGTCATTTCTGATCCGGATGGTGCCTCGGTGTATGTGGGTGACACAATGGTGGGATTGACTCCCTTGCGTGTTGAGGGACTTGAGATCGGTGTGCCGATCGATGTACGGGTGGAAAAAGAAGGCTACCGGGTTATCGACGAAGTCATTGAGTTATCCAAAGGGGAGAGCCGGGCCCTCAATGCCGGCGCACTCGTCCAGAAAATTGGTGACCTTGTTTACACGCTTGAATTTCCAATGGAAAATCCTCCCCCGCTGGACGAGTTTTTCCTGACCATCAATGATGAATTCTATCGGCTGACGGATTTCTTCGAGAGCAGATTTCCAGAGGGAAAATACACGGTCTTCCTGAGCCATCCGGACTTCTTCACCTTTGAGGAAACAGTCGATGTTATCGACGGTGAGACGACCACCTTGACAATTGCCCCGCGTCCGAGACCCATGCGCCTGATCCCGATAATCGAGGGAGGATTCCAGGCACGTTTCAAACTGGCCGGGGAAGAAGTTGCTCTGACGGAGAAAGGAGCCCTTCTTGTTCCCTCGTTCCAGCGCGTTCGAGTGTCTGCCACAATTCGCAACCACCATGACGTCAGCCAGTGGTTTGAGGGACGGGCCAATGAAGTCCGTGAATGGCGGGTCCCCCTAAAGCTTCTTCCCGGACCGGAGGAAGGTGAGAATTATTCTCCCCCTTACTTCAATGTTCCCCTTGTCTGGGTAAAGCCCCAACCCTTCAAGATGGGAAGCCCTCTCAGGGAAGCAAGGCGCCTTCCCAATGAGGATGACCTGACTTCCGTGACCCTTGATTATGGATATTGGATCGGGGCTACTGAGGTCACTCAGGAGGTTTATGAACACATTATGGGTACCAACCCGAGCACCTTCGGAGGCGATCAGTATCCGGTTGATTCTGTCTCTTGGATAGATGCCACTGAATTTTGCCGGCGCTTGACGGAGTTTGAGCAGCAAAGCGGCCGCCTCCCTGAAGGCTATGTTTACCGGCTACCCACCGAGGCTGAGTGGGAGTACGCTGCCCGGGCAAATACCTCGACGCCATTCTCCTTCGGCTCGAGTGCAGATCCAAGCATGGGCAATTTTCAGGGATCTTATTCGGCAAGCGGGGAGATTCTCGGCAAATCCACTGAGGACCGGTATGGCACGCTTCGGGTGGGGTCATTCCAGCCCAATTCATTCGGCCTTTATGATGTTCATGGAAATGTAGCGGAATGGATCATTGATCGTTTTTGGGATCGCCATCCGGGCGGCACTGTCAGGAACCCTTACAACGCCGAGCGTGGGCGAGGGCATCCAATCCGAGGCGGCAGCTGGGAAGACAGTGCGGACCGGGTCCGGACTGCTGCCCGTGAAGGGGCCCCCGAAAGAACTTCCCGTAATTCGATCGGATTCCGGCTGGTGATTGGTCCGGAGCTCTAGGATCCATAAGTGTTAATTCGGCCCGAGATTCAGGGACTAAGGCTTGCCTTCGGTTGGTGGTATCCCCATAGCCTATAGACTTTGATATGTCAGACAAGGCACTGGAAAACCCGAAAGAGCAGGCAGCAAAGCGTACCCTCGATCTCGAGATCAAGGATGCTCAATTGATATTCAATTCCGTTTGGAGCGAGCTTCTGGAAGAACTTGGCGAGGAAAAGCTGGTTTTTCCGCGCGAGATTTTCTGGCTAAACGGAGCGCCCGGAGCGGGGAAGGGGACCCAGACTCAATTCATCATGGAGTATTGCGGGCTCACTGCAAAGCCCATCGTCATATCCGATTTGCTCGACAGTCCTGAGGCCCGGCGCCTGAAGGACGCCGGCATGATGGTCGGTGACCGGGAAGTGACGTCTCTTCTTCTCAAGGAATTGCTGGCTCCCCGTAATGCGACCGGTGTTGTCGTGGATGGATTTCCGCGGACGAAAGTACAGGTCGAGTGTTTGAAGCTCTTCTACCAGCGGCTGTCATCGCTGCGCTCGAAGTTCCTGGGAACCTCGATGGAATCAGATTTCCACCGCCCGAATTTCCACATCATCGTCCTTTATGTTGAAGAGGCGGTTTCAGTGAATCGCCAATTGGAGCGCGGACGAAAGGTCCTCGAGCACAATGAGCAGGTCAGGTCGACTGGATCAGGAAACCTGGAGGAGACACGGAAGACGGACTTGAGTGTTGAGGCCGCCCGAAATCGTTACCGGACATTCAAGGAGATTACCTACGAGTCACTGACTTCATTGAGGCAGATTTTTCACTACCACTTCATCAATGCGCAGCGTTCTGTTGAAGAGGTTCAGGCGAGTATTGTCGGTGAGTTGAAGTATCAGAGTTCACTTGAGCTTGATCAGGTGACCAATGATTTGATTTCGCGGATTCCTGTTGCGCCGGATATTGTCATCCATGCGCGGCAGGACCTTGTGGAGCGATTGGAGCAGTACACAAAACGGCACCTGCAGCTGTTTGAGCAGATCGTGCTCCTGATCGATGAGAAGTTCATGCCAATTGTCTTGCGGCATGCCGTCTCCGGCCGGGCCTACATCAATTCAGAGGATACTGTGTTTGACGATTCGCAGGCACTAGCGATCGCCATTGATGTCTTTTCCGAGAGGGGATACCATGCGGCAGTGGATATCCGTCAGGAAGAAGTTCCGGACCGTATTGATTTACAGACCGGCAAGATCTTCACGCGCCGCAAAAGAGTCTACCGTTTCAGTATCCATTTTCAGGGATCTGTCATTCGGCGGGGCAACTAAGCAGGCAGTCCAAACTTGTTGGGGCCGAACCTTAAAGGGCCTCAAGCCTCTCGGGTAAATTGCCCGGGTATATCAGGTATATTCCCGATAGTATGCACACGGCTAATCCTGTATAATCCAATTACAAAGTTTGTTGATTTTATTGTTTTGGTTAGGAGTAGTTGAGAGTTCGATAGAACAGGAGCCTGTGCAAGGGGTGAGAGCCTTCACAGGCTTCTTGTTATGCGGGATTGGCCAAGGCGGCTGAAGACAAGGATGGCAACCAAGAGGCCACCCATCAACTGCTGGAAGAGGTTGACGCCCATATCGTGATGGTGCACAGCCTGCGTAACCATCAGGGAGAGCCCACTGAAATCGAGAGTGATGGCGGCAACCCAGCACGTTGCGATAATTGAAAGGATGTAGCCCACGGTGGCCCGTCCGCCTATAATCTTCCACAGCGAAGTGACCGTTGCCGCGTTGCTTGCTGGCCCGGCAATGAGGAAAATGAGTACAGCACCCGGGCTGAGCCCGCTCTGCAGGAAAGTAAAGGCCATTGGAATGGATCCCGTAGAGCAAATGTACAAAGGCAGGGAGATCAGTGTCATTCCCAGGTAAACCCCAAATTGGCCTCCGGGAATGTTACTGAAGAAATCCTGTGGTATGAATGTGGAAATGGCCCCGGCGAGGAGTAACCCGACAACAAGGGCACCGAAAAGATCCCGGGGCAGGGTAACCAGTCCGAATTTCAGTCCGGAAAGGAGGAAGGCCAGCCTGTTTTCCTCCGGTTGAGGATCTTCGGATCCGGAGCAGCAGGATTCAGTCTCGGACTCACAGCAGCAAGATGTTTCCGTTGTGCTTGCACAACACGATTCCTCGCTGGAATCACAGCAATCTTCTTCTTCCGTTGCCGTTATGGCCTTGTTTCCATCGCCCCACTTTTCAACAACAAGTCCCGCCACGATTCCGTTGATGAAGGCAATAATCACGCGCACGATCGCAAAGACCCAGCCCAGCATGCCCACAGTCGCGGCTATGGCATCCACGCCCGTTTGTGGTGTGGCGGCCGTGAAGGCAGCCACAGCACCGCGGGAACCACCTTGGCGGCGAATACTGGCCGCGACAGGGATGACTCCACATGAGCAGAGCGGGAGGGGAATCCCGATAATGACAGCCTTTACAATCTGATAGAGCCCCTTTTGTCCCAAGTGGCGGCGCACCCATTCCTCTGTGAAGAAAGCGCGAAGGACGCCCGCAATGACAAAGCCAAGGACCAGATATGGGGCCATTTCAGAGGTCAGCCACCACGTTTCCTTGAGGTAGCGGATTATCAGGGAGACAAAGTCCATACTGAAATAATGCCCCGCTTCCAGTACGGGTCAAGGATGCCAGTCAGTCTATCGGGAAGCGGACATATGGGGGCGTTCCAAGAGTTCCTTATAAATGCCCGTAACCAAGGAGCCAAATTCAACTGGCCCGGACTTCCAGGCCAGCGGTGCTCCGGATTGGATGGTGTGTCGCATGCCTGCCTTGGCGTTCGCATTATCAATTGCATGGATCAAGCTGTCGCTGAGTGGTATGGTAAGTTGCCTCATCAGCCTGGGCAAATGCGCTTTGGCGTCCTCCAGAAGATCCTTATGATCGATAACCGCCATATGATCGACAAGGAAACTGCCTTTTTCCTCCAATAAGATGCGGTAAGAATGGGCGAGGGCAGTCTGGTATTCAAGTGACACGATATCGGATGCGGCCAGAGTCCCGCAGAAGGCCAAGCCGGGCCGGAGACTTTCAAGACTGGAAGTCAGGGCGGCACGTGGTTCACGGACGCAGACAAGATAGCGGGCGTCGGGAAAAAGGAACCGGAGGTCTGGAATCCATGAGGAAAAGGCAGGATTACGGGATAGAAGCCTGGCCCCTCCGGGAACCTCGTGCAGGTGTTTTTGCATGCAGCGCCTGTAGAACCGGACCAGGGTTTGACGATGATTATCTGGAATTTCCTGAAAGCGGCCAAGCTGCCAGAGGCTGGAGCTGGCGGGAAAGGCGGTCATCATGAGAAAAAATCCACTTGCTGGAATCATGCAAAGGGAATCCTCAGCCGGAGCGTAAAGTCCTTCCTCATTGAGGGCAGCTGCCGGGCCTACCGTTTTTCTCAATAGAAAATTCAAGACGCGGTGAATGGGAGCGCCTAACAACCTGTCGATTTTTGAGATGCCACGAATGAGACGCCTCTCGACGATCGAAGGGGCGAGGATCGCCTCCCAGCGCTTGAAAGTTGTGAATTGGCCCGTATCGCGTGCGATAGTCCGATGTACAAACAATGATCCACTTGAAGGAATACCGGAAATGAAAAGGGGCTCCTTGATATGAACTTTCCGGTAGTTCCGGAAAAACAGTTCATCGAGAAGGAAGCAAAACCAGTGAGTGGCTTGTAGAACCAAGTACATGGGAAAGACAAACAACAGCAAAATGATCCGGCGAAATCCGATTGGCCCAAGTAGGCGCCCACGCGAGCTGAAGGCCTCCATGAACCAGCTAAAATGCATCTGCAAACTCAGCAATAACGCGTCTCTCATCCTTGATGCGGATTAGGAGCATTAAATTTTGCGGGTCAATCACTGTTCCCGCGAGGCGCGGAAATGGGGCTGTTTTTACAGATGAGGAGGAAGCTTCGAATTGTTTTAGGAATAAATTTACAACCAACGACTCCTAGAAGCGTATATTATGATAACAAAATTCAACACAGGTCTACAATTACTGCTCGGGCTCGCTTTTGTCGTCTTCGGGCTGAACAAGTTCATCGGATTCATGCCACCCCCTGAGCTTCCTCCTGCGGCAGGCGCCTTCATGGGCGCACTGATGGAAACAGGTTACATGTTCCCACTTATTGCCGTCACGGAGATTGTTGCCGGCGCCTTGATACTCTCAAGGATGTTCAGTGCCCTCGGGTTGGTTATCCTGATGCCGATAAGCGTGAACATTGTCCTTTTCCATCTTGCCCTTGCTCCCGCTGGCGGGGTTCCCGCCTACGTTCTGGCAGGAATTAATGTGTACTTGCTTTTTATCTACAAGCCCAAGTTTGATTCACTGCTTTTGCCAAAATAAGGAAATCGCCAGTGATCAGGGCTGGATGAGTCCGGCCTCGAGTTTGTTGAGAGCGCTCCGTGCATTATTGTATTCCGGATCTATTTCAAGAGCCCGTTTGAAGGCAGCGGATGCATTTTCCGGCTCTCCCAAAAAGGCATTAACAAATCCGAGATTGAGCCATGCCCTCTTTGATCCGGGTCTCAGCGTGACAGACTGCTGGTAGGCTTCCTTCGCTTCCTGGAATTTTTCCAAACGTCTCAGGACCAGACCAAGATTGTAGTGGATGCGGGCGTTATCGGGTTCCAGGGCGGCCGCCTTTCGTAGAAGGTCCTCTGCCTTTTCCGCCTGCCCCAGGCGCAGCAGGGCAGTGGCCTTGTTGATGTAGGAAGGAATATGAGACGGGTTCAGCAGAAGGCTCTCGTTGTAGTAGCGGACAGCCTCTGAATCATCCCCTTTGTCGGCAGCAATCAATCCCAGCTGGTAGTAGGCCCTGTTGAACCGACTTGAGCGTGTCCGTTCAGTGATTTGAAGGAATGAAGCCTTTGCGGCTTTCAGGTTGTTTTCCTTGTAGAGCAGGAGACCGAGATTATACCAGGCCTCGTAATAGAAATCGTTCAGTTGAACTGCCTTCTGGTAAGCCTCGATTGCTTCGCTGTTTCGGTCCAACTTTGACAGGGCCATTCCCCTGTTGAAATAGGCCCGCTCGTAATCCGGATCCAGATAAATGGACTTTTCCAACGCCTCCAGGGCTTGTTCAGGACGGCCCCTCCGCATTTCGACGTATCCCAGGTCGTTTGCAAAGGCCGCCTCCGGTTCGGAGCCCTCGAGGAGCAGCGCTAGCAACGATGCCGCAATATCCCAGTCCTCCTCTTCCATGGCTTCCTTGGCGAGCGAATAGTCGGCGTGGGTCCGTTCCAGGTTTTCTGAAAGGCCAAGGGGAGCCGACACGTCCCGCTCTGGTGTCGTGAAGCGGTTTTGTTCAGGCCGTTTGCCGCATCCAAATAAACAAGGAAGAACAATTAAGCAGGCAAGAATCAGATTAATGGGAAGTCGTTGTCGCGTCATGGAAGTTCACTACAAATCGTTTAGAAAACCCTTGCGGTTGGCCGTCTGCAGGGCCAGCCCGGGACGCGCATTCACCTCCAGGACAACCGGTCCATAGCGCTTGTCCCGCATGAGATCAATGCCGATGTAACCAAGCTTGAATGCGCTGGCACAGCGCTGGGCCAACTCGATGCACTGCGGAAAATCTGCAATAACATGTCCTGCAAGAGGGAGTCCGTTATCCGGATGAAAGTCACACGGGCGGTTGTCAAGAATGCCACCGGTGGTAATTCCCTTATCAAGGTCAATTCCAGTCCCTGCGGCTCCGCAGTGAAGGTTTGCCCGACCGTCCGAAGCGCTTGTCGGGAGGCGCACCATCCCCATCATGACCTTTCCCTGGCACACCTTGATGCGCAAATCAGGAGCCCCCGGCAAGTCCGGCATGATCCAGTCACTATCGGTCTCGAGGAGCTCTTCAATAAGGATCATGTCATCAGGCCGCCCGAAAGAGTATTCCCCATGCAGAATTCGGTGAAAATGAAAAATGAGATCCCGCCAATCCAGTTGTTCACCGCTTGTTTTAGTCAGGGTATCCTCATTCAGGGAGCGGCAGAGAAGGATCCCTCTTCCCTGGGCGGATTTGGATGGCTTAACAACAAAGCCTCCCCGGAGACTGGAAAGCATTTCCAGAACGCCGGGAATTTCCTTCGAGTGCTTGATCAATGCAATTGTACGGGCTGTGGGAATTCCGAGAGGAATCAGTCGGTCTTTTGTCGCAGACTTGTCCCGGGCCACGGAAATTTCCGCACGCGGGTTCAGGCGATCGACAAGATGCCGGTTCCTGAAATTCATACCGACGACGCCGCGGTCGAGGGACTCGCGTACCAATTTGGTAAGGCTGTTCGACTTCATGATTTTGCAGGTCCAAGTAAATGCTTGAAGCGCAGGTATTCCATGAGGCGCAGACCGTGCCATGAACCCAAGGCGAGGTTCAGTGCAATATTGATGAGAAGAAGTTCAGGAAAAGCAGCCACGAGAAGTTGAAGATCACGCTGCGCGATAACCAGATAACACGCTGCTGATACGATGTAGGTGAGGGCAGTCCGCACTCCGGCTTCCTTCCATCCATGCTCATCAATCGTCCTGGTAAAGCGTTCGCTGGTCAAAGAAAGGATGGCGATAGGGAAGAGACTGACGCCGGCCGAGCCGGGAATACCCAGATTAACGGAGAGTACCGAAACCGCCATGATGGCCATGACCACAATTGTCAGAATGATGACAAGCCTTGGTAGATGCAGGATGCGCAGGCGAAAGAGAAGCAGGTTGATCATGCTGGTCAGGATCATGATCCCCATAAAGAGAAGGGACCCTGTGAAGAAGCCAGTCTGTAGAAATGAGACGGCAATTAGCGACGGCATGAATGTTCCGAAGGTTTGCAGGCCGATCATGGACCGCGAAATGCTGACGACGGAGGCCGCGATCGGAATAAGCAGGATGACCATGATTAATCGGATCGATACATCGCTGTTTTTCAGTGAAACCCAGTAGTTGAGAAAGTTCAAGGGGTTGTTCGCGTTGGCCTGCACAGCCTCCTCAAGCGCTTGTACTTGAGGAGTCACGACAAATTCCCAGTCAAACCCGATTGAACGGGAGTGGCGGAAAAGGGCACGGTCGTCCTTGGCCAATTCAAGATAATGCACGGGTATCCTGGAGAAGTATCCATTTGTCGGGCAAAACGGGATCCATTGTCCACCAAGATACACTTCAGACCAGGCATGGGTGGTGCGTTTGTTGCTGTTTTCAAGGATCAATCCCTTGGCAAATCGTGCAGGGATACCTCTCGCCCGGCAGAGTGCGATCAGTAGCCGGTTTTTTCCATTACAGGAAGCCTCTTTCAGGCGGAAGGCCGTCAGGGCATCGGTAGGCCCGCGGACCTGTTTGTAATCCACTTCGCGATAGACAAAGTCAAAGAGGTTACGCATGCCTTCCTTGACCGTAATGCCAATCGGCATGAGCTCCCAAGCTTTTGCCACAACATCATCCTCCTTGCATTGGATTGAGTTGGTCTCGGCAAGGAATTCCTCCAGCAATGGATCCGGGCGAGGTCGGCTCAGAATTCCTGTCGGCAGATCAAAGACACTTTCCTTGGTTTGTACAAAAAAGCTGTAACGGATCTGATACTGTCCATTGGCAGCCCTTGCATGCCAGATAGCCTCCCGCTCCGGGGTGATGGCAAATTCAAATGCCTCGGAGGATTCCATTTCATCACGGACTTGCTGTCGTGGCGTTTGTAGCGGCAGAAAGGTGGAAATCCGTACGTCCTGGTTGGAGGCATAAAGGTCAACAGTAAGGGAAACCTTGTAACCTGGTTCAGGATCAATCTCCACGACCCGATAACCGAGAACGTAGACTTTATAGAAGACTAATCCCAGGGCAAATACAGTCAGCCCAAGGGCGAGCACCAATTCCCGGATTCCGAACTGGCGAAAAAACTTTGTCGGATGGATCACAATGAGCTACCGCATGGAAGCGATAAAGGCATCAGCCTCGGCAATGGAAGCCTCCATTTCGGCAACAAGTTTCTTAACCTCGGAGGCAATGGCTCCGGCTTCGGTATCGAGGGAGGCAATGGCCCGTGCATTGAGGTTATGTTTCAAGAAGAGGACCTGGTCGCGGAACAAATCCAGAACAGGATACATGCTGGCTTCCGCAGCACGCATTTTCTGCATCATGACGGCGTAGCTTTCGCGTGTGAGGATGAGGGCCTCACGGCTTTTACGACGGAGTTGATCACTGGTGTATTCCTCAATCTCGGATTCCCACTCACGGAAGAGATCCTGGCTGACCGATTCAATGCTCCGGATGCCCTCCCTCACATTGGCGGCTGCCGCTTCGCTACTCTCGAATTTTTTCCTGAGTGAATCGTAGACTTCCTCCAGTTCTCCACCTTCGAAGTTTACCAGCGCGGTAAACTGCTCAAGGGCATCCGTGAACTCTTCCTTGGTTTCCTGCTGGGCATCCCGGCCTTCCTCCACGCGGTCAACAAGAATGTCCCGCTTCTCAACGCCGAATTTCTCCATCGTCTTGTAATAAGCGGACTGGCAGCCGACAAACACGAGGGTGGAGAGAAGCAGTGGAAAAACGATTTTAATGTTCATGGCGAATGGTTTAGGACTTTTGCCTCAATTGGCAACGCTGGAGGCGCAAATCCGCATTGTCGAATTTTAGGGTATTCTCTTTACATCTCGCCATAAATACCATACCACCCATATACTTATGAAATCGTTCCTGTCTTCAAAATTCGCTGTTGTTACTGTTCTTTCTGTCTTCTCATTCCTGTCCATAGGCCTTCAGGCTTCGGATTGGGATGTTTCCCTTGAGCTCAGTTCAGATGGTTCAAGCTGGGTCCCAGTGACCCCGTTCCTTCAATCGGTATCTGCCACCCAGGCGTACGTCCGGGCAGTTATTGAGCCCACTGCTGGCGGAGCCTCCGTTTCCAGCAATCCGATCAAGTTCGATTTTCCCGCGTCTGGAGGCGCTCTGGAGGTTAACCTCGAGAGCAGCACGGACCTTTCAGGATGGCAGGCTGATACCCCGGGGACGTTTACAATAACGGATAAACAGTTCTTCCGGCTTAAAACCATTGGCTACTCCCTGATTCCTGCAGGCACTTTCACAATGGGGAGCCCGGTGACCGAACTTGGCCGCGAGCCGGTTGTGCCGAATGAGACCCAGCACGAAGTCACGCTGACGAGAAATTTCTATATGCAACAGACTGAGGTGACCTGGGACCAGTGGAATGAAGTCCGCGACTGGGCTCTTGCCAATAGCTACACTGGTTTGTCGGTCGGAACGAATGGAGTGGGCGGTGACGCATCGGGCACTCACCCGGTTGCAGAAGTGGATTGGTTTTCTGTATTGAAATGGTTGAACGCCAAAAGCGAGCGTGAGGGATTAACACCCTGCTACACCGTGGGCGGAGTTGTGTTCCGAACCGGATCAAACATCCCCATATGCAATTTCAATGCGGATGGCTATCGTCTTCCGACTGAAGCCGAATGGGAGTATGCTTGTCGTGCAGGTACGAGTACTGCCTTTTATAATGGGGAAATTTCCGAGACAGGATCTTCACCAGTTGACCCGAATCTTGATCTAATCGGATGGTATAATGGCAACAGTAGCGGGACCACGCAGCCCGTCACAGGTAAGGTGCCCAATGCCTGGAAATTGTTTGATATGTCGGGGAATCTGTTTGAGTGGTGTTGGGATTGGTATGATGGAGATTTGGGAAGTGGATCTGTCACGGATCCTCTTGGCGCCCCTTCCAGTACTTTTAATCAGCGTGTCATGCGCGGAGGTTCATGGAATGTTGGTGCCGAATTTTCCCGATCAGCCATGCGGTTCTTCAATATCCCGAATCCTTCGCCGAATCCCCAATACAATTATGTCGGTTTCCGGCCGGTTCGGACTGTGCCTGCGGAGGATTAGTAAGTTTCTCGTCCCAGACAACAACAGTAGGCAGTAAATCCTGCCCCGAAGCTGGTCAGCCAGAGTTGGTTTGAATCTGCACCACTGTTGAGGGCTTCCTTGAGCACATAGAGGACCGAGGGGCTGCTCATGTTGCCATGGTTCTTCAGGACATTGCGGCTTAGAGGAAATTTCTCACCGGGGAAGGCCTCTTCCATCGAGTCGAGGACATCGCGTCCGCCGGTGTGGGGGAGGAGGGTAAGCCCATGGGGATTCATGCCTCGATTAAGCGATGCATCATAGAGCGTGCGAACGGCTTTGGCGGCCTCATCCGGTATATCCTTGCTTAACCGGTTCCGCAGTGCGCCATTGGCATTTTCAAAGCGAAGAAGCTGTCGCTTATCCGGAAGATGCAGGCTGTCAAAACGTGACGCCTTCCATGCACCGGCTTTGGCGTTTCCTGTCCAGATGCTGGCGGCGGCCCCGTCACCAAAAAGGCAGGCACTGATGATGACCCCGGGGTCATCGTCGAGATAGAAAGCGGCGGAACAGACTTCCACTGCGATGACGGCTATCCGGCTGTCCGGGTCTGCGGCAATCCGGTGCGATGCCTGTCTGAGTGAAGGAATGGCTGCGCCGCAGCCCATGCCGACAAGATCGGTCAACTCCGCTGAGTCCCGGACACCAACCTGTTGGGCAATGAAGCTGCTTAACCCCGGACAGAGGTAGCCGGTGCAGGTGCAGACGATTAGCCCGTCCAGTTCATCGGGTGACATGCCGGCTGCTTCAAGGGCCTTCTCAAGCGCCCGTGTACCAAGTTCCGGGGCTTTCTGCTCGAAGACCTGGTTCAGTTTTCCCGGATTAGCATCAAAAATTGTATCGATTTCCGGATACGAAAAACCGCGTTTTCCAATGCCATTGTTGCGCATGAGCACTTTCTCCATAAGCAAGGCAGAGCGTTTTCTCATCCTCTTGGGAGCTTTTGAGCGCAGGAAGATTTCGAGGCATTCCTGCTGCGTAAAAAAGGTCTCAGGATCTGCGGTTTCGAGTGACAATAAATACATCTGGTTTCGTTAAGTGGGACAGGTCTCAGGCATGCGTCAACTTGTATAAGGCCGGGAATGGCAACAGGCGTGCTCGCGAGAGGATTGTGAGAATTGACTGCAGGGAAGGGGAGAGCAGGAAGGGGTGAAGGAGATTGGCCGTCCTGTAGCGATGCGCGAATTGCTCACGCAGGCGAGTATCGCTCTCTTCAAGAAATTGCTCCCATGCCAGGCGACCTTCGGCATAGGCGACTGCCAAGGGAAGGACAGATGCCGCACTCTCGATGGCGATGGTCATGCCGTTTCCCGTGAAGGGCGGGATGAGGCGATGACGATCTCCCAGCGTTCCCCGGAAATGCCCCCTGATTGAGTTGTAGTGGAGCCCCGCGACAGAGCATAGGCTATCCTCCCGAAGATTGGCCTTGGAGAGACGTTTGGCGAGATATCCGAGACCGTTCCTTTCGAGCGTCGCGAGAAACCTGTCCAGACGTGAGCCGAATTCTCCGACGGCGATTTGTTTAAAGAGGCCGCAGACATTGATATCGCCATTTTCCACGGCTGACAGGCCGACATAGGAGTGTTCGCCCATGTGCATCTCGAGGTCTGCCCGGGTTTCGAGGTCACCCCAGTGGCCCTTCATGCCACTGAAACCACCTGCTTTTGGCTTGTTTCCGCCGGTCTGGATAATCCCGTTGCCCGGGCTCAAGTCAGCTCGAACCCCTTCCCGGACAATGCCACCCCGCTCCCGGACAAGGTTTGCCATCCGCAGATCCAGTGTGTGGCGGCTGATCCCAAGGACTGGACTTGGCAGGGCGTAGGTCCGGATTGCCTTTCCTTTGCTGAAAAAGCACGTGGTGGAATGGCGAAGCGCATCGACAAAACAGCTCTTCAGTCCAAGGTCCTGGATTGTCTGCTCCGTCAGCCCAGCCATGAATTCGCCGCACACCCGATGCCTTGGATAGTGCCCGGCTTCCATGACTTCGACCGGCACGTCCGCCAGCCTAAGGCCATTGGCCAGCGCAAGCCCTCCAAGTCCGCCCCCGATAATGGTTATCTTCTTCATCGTCGGGTACAAATTAAACGGTTGGCGCCCATGAAGGTCTCCGAAAAAGTGATCTTCCACTCGGTATTCTTGAGGCCCATAATGCGGACCAACTCATCACGGCGAAATCCCGCGCGGATACTGACTTGCCCGTCGTGCAGGCTGACGGGATGGCAACCCAACAAACGCGATAGCCTGATCTGCCAGATGTGAAGGCGACGCCTTGCGGGTTCGCAAATCAAAAGGCGCTTGATGTTGGAAGCGGAGATCTTTTTTCCCAGGCGGGTGAGTTCTTCATCTGTAAACTGGTGCAGAATCAGGTTGGCCAGAAGGGTAGAAGGGCTCCGGATCAGATCCAGGTCGACCAAGTCCACCATTTCCCATGTCCAGATTCCGGGCCAGTTGGCTGGTGCTGGTATCAAGTCGACACCGGTGTAGACTGTGTCGGGTTGAAAGCAGTCATGATTTTTTAGATACAGAGCAAGGCTTCCATCGCCCGCACCGAGCTCAATTATGCTTTTCGGATAACCGCCTTGGGCCAATTTTTTTTTGAACCACTGGAAGTTACCCATCAGGTGATTGTACAACCTTAGATCTTTTCGGCTGGCCAAGGCAGCCGGATCATCCGGAGGAAGCGTGTCGAGTAGCTCCGGTTCGACAATGCGGGGCATGTCGCTACTTACTGACCCAGAGCCAGCCGCCCGCTTCGTTGATGTTTTCCTCGGGCGCGTAGAGGTAGTTGTCGAGTGTGTAATTGTAGATCCACGGAGCATTGGCAACATCGACAATACCGATCCAGCCATCGGTGTCCACACTACGTCCGTCTTCTCTGATCAAGTAGCCAGCCCATCCCGCCCCAGGTGTGCTGAAGGTGATGGTCAATTGTGGACGCTGGGCTGCGACAGTATGCTCGCGACTATAAAACCGCTTGGCGCTGGTGACGCCCTCCAGACCAATCAGGATCCAACCAAAATTTGTTTCCGGGGCTTCAATCCACGACTGGACGTCAGCCACCATTCCCTTGTCGCTCCATGTGTAGACCACAGGGGATGATACGGTTCCCCCTGCCACGGACTGGGTCGCTGATGGAGTCGGCTCATAATCACCCCCGACAGTTGACCAGAACTGGTCGGAATAGAAAGTATGAGTCCATGTGACATCTCCTGCCTGGGCTGCTGTGCCACGTCCCTCCTGTCCTGATGCATCCGAGGCGCCTTCGCCCCAATCCTTTGCCAGCCTGTGCAGGGTCATGGCCTGGTTGCCCGTGATCGTCTTGTTCATGCTCAGCTCAAGGGAAACCGATTCAATCACCGCTCCCGCCGGAATTTGCCCGTTGAGGTCAAATTGGAGCAAGGCCCGGCGTCGGGCACTATTGTTACGCGGGGCAGTCTGGCCCGCAAAAAGGTATGTTCCCTGCCCATTGCTTTCATCAGCCTCCTCAAACATCGAGTTATCTTTCGAGGGCTCAAGGGTGATTGATTCCGCTTGGATTTGGTGGCTGGCAGCAACCAGAGTCGCGCACAGTCCGGAAAGGAAGATTCTTGTAGATTTATTCATGATTTGAAGATTTGGAGAGTTAAATTAATTATATGTTTAATCAGGTACTGCTGATATCAATGCTAAGCCATCTGAGTGGTTGATTTCCTGCTGTCGACGGGTTGTAGGGTGGGCATGGACGGTTTAATATTTAATGAATTTGAATATTTTGTGCAAACCTAGTGGTTCTAATTAGTTTTTCTAATGAATAATCGCTTAAAAATTAAATGATTGACCCTATTCCGTTGTTTTTATAGGGAAACTTCATCGGCTAAGGGATTATTTAGTATCCCTTGACTGAGGGGATGGAGCGTTACTGCTTTGGGGAAGCAATTAACAGATGTGAAGAATTTTCAGTTGGAGGGCTTGGAGCCCCGGCTCTTGCTGTCTGCTGACGGGTTGTCCGGCATTACTTCACTGGGTAATTCAGATGACCTCGAAGATCCCTTGAGTGCTATCATTGTCGTGGACGACTTGGAAGAAGCGCGAGCGGTCAATGCCATGGAAGAGGACGCGGCTGGCATCTTTGACATTGAGGATAAATCTCTGCTGGAAGCCACTTCAGTGAAAACTGATATCAAGGAGCCGACGACTAATTCTGTTGGTTTAGATCCTGTGGAGGCACTGACAGTTGTCATAAATGAGTCCCAGCAGGTTCCCGAGAGCGAAATCCTTTCTGCCAATCAGGTGAATGCTTCTGAGTGGTCGATGACGGAAGAAATTGTCCAGACCTTGCATGCGGGAAATGGTCCCCCAGTTCTGGAAACCGCGTTGGACCAGCAAGTTGAAGATTCCTCACTGAATACGACGAAAGCCGCAGGGGATTCATTTAGTAATTTCAATACCAGTAGACAGGCTACAGAGCCTGTCTTTTTTAGTACCCTTTCCCATGTGGTCGAAGGCCCGCAGCCCGCATATAGTGAACTCGCTCTCACGGATACGGACATAATGGGGATTATTGATACAATCCTCACAGGATACAGTGACGGGACCTACACTCCCGGAGTGGCCGAGGTCTTTGATTATACCGATCTGACAAAAACTTTAGGAACGGATCTCCTTTCACTCATTTCGCCGGTCATCACCGCAAACACTGATATCACCTATAATCCGACAGACGGCTGGAGCGGGACAATCACCATCGCCGCTGGTGAGGTGAATCTCGAATTGGGCAGCTTTGCCTCAGCGAGCATCACAGATGGACCGGACGGAGGTGATGATGCGGTTGTTGCCACCTATACGATAAGCACCTCAACAGCGACGGACGGCGGATCCTTCAGCATTGTCCTGGATCAAGTCCTCCTGACAGCCCTTGACGGGGTCGTGACAGCCGGTGGTGAAAACCTGACTCTTGCCTACGACCCGACGACGGGTCTTACCGCTGACGGTTACACTTTCAGCAGTGTGAACATCGATTTGTCGACCGGCGCGGATAATTCCGGGACTCAGGTCTTGAGCGCGAGTGGGTCGGGTATTTTTGAAATTAGTGATTCAGGAGTCGCTGCCCAGGCATCCGTCACTTTGGTTTCCGGACCGGCATTTCCTCAGGCAATCAGTTTTGATGTATCCCTTACTTTCAAGCTCAATACGACTGGGAGTCTGGTTACGGACATCGATGGAACCGTCGTTAATTTGCCGGCCAATTATTTCAGTGTTGAGCTGTCACCTGGATCCGGACCGACTGCCGACATATCTATTGCCGGGGGCACCTTCTCCGCCGCATTACTGACTTTGGAAAAATCCGGTGACGATGTCACGGTTTCCGGTTCCAATGTCTCCTTCAATCTGGAGGCAGGTTCCGAGCAGATTATTTCCACGACGAGTAGTGCTTTCGCGATACGCTTTACTCCGGATGGATTGGTCGCGGCGGTACGTGATGCCACTGCTACCGGGCCGGACTTTGGTGGTTCGTTCACCCTGACCGGGTTGGTTGATTTCGATATCAATACAACCGGAGCGGATGCCACGCTACCAGTGATCGGTTTGGTGCCGGGAGCTTTGGGGAGTGTCTACATCAAGGCATCGATAAGAGGGACACCTGCGACCTTCAGTTTTGCCGGTCTTGAGTTTTCCGCCACTCTGCTCGAGTTTGAATACGACGGCGGGGATGTGTCCTTTGTTGGAACGGGACTTAGCCTTACCCTGACCGCTGGGGGAGAGACGGTTTTCAGTGCCACTGCGGACTTCGACTTTGAATTCAACGGGACATCCAATGAGTTCATCATCAACTCGGCTACCATTACCGTGACGAGTGGATTGTCCGTCGGAAGTTTCCTTAATATTACTACGCCTTCTGTGAGCCTGACGAATGTTGTCATCAACTCCAGCGGGTTGGTTTCTGGCGAGCTGCTTATCACGGCGGGCGCAGTCGTGCTGTTTGATGACCAACCTTATACGGCTTCGGTGACAGACCGGGACAATGCAACAACCGATGATGATGATGAATTCGGGATTACCGGGGAGTTCAATTTAACGACGGGAGCATTTGAGCTCACGCTGGACGCTTTTGAATTGGTTCTCGGTGAAGTCTTCACCGCGAGTGCGGTAGGCGTGGTCATCGGGTATGATCCGGAAATTGTGGGGGACCAGGACCTTGTGGAGATCGACTCCGGGACGATCACATTCCCTAAATTGGACAACTTGAGCGTTGCCCTCGAGAACTTCATCCTGAGTACCAACGGATTCCGCTTTGAGTCCCTTGTCATAAATGTGCCGGGTGAACAAAGCCTCGGCTCGGTCCTCACAATCTCAAACTTCACGATTACCTTCACGGACTTTGTGGTCGACTTTGACGCACTCGACACCATCAGCGGGACCCTTTCGATTTCCGTGGCCTCGGCCACCCTGTTCCCATCCGGGCCCATTACCGCGAGTGTGGAGGATACCGATAGCGACGGGGTAGGCCTGATAATTACATTCGTCTTTGTCGATGGCGCATTCGAGCGATTAGAGATTAACGCAGACAAGGTCACCTTTGACATTTCCACTTACCTGACACTCACCGCCACCGGTGTGGTGATCAACACCGATCCACCGGATGCGCGTCCCTTCGTAGTCGAATTCACCTCAATCAGCGGCACCTTCAATGCGGGCCCGCTGGAGAACCTGACGGTGGCTGCGGAGAACATTGGAATAACCGACGAGGGCAAGCTACGGGCACTGCCTGAAGGCGATTTTGTCGTCCGCATCACGGATTTCAGCTCCGACAGCCTGGCCTCCATCGGTTGGCCGTCATTTCTGGGGTTTGAGCTCTCGTTGCTTGAGTTGAAGTGGGAGAATATCGAGAATGCCCCTGAGGACTTTACCATCCGGCTCTCCGGCAGTATCACGACCTTCTTCGATCTGGGTTCAGATTCGGGCCTTGTCATCAGCGGCGGTGTGGAAGATCTGGTCATTGACATCGGCCTGCTGGCTGAGGGGAAGTTCCCCTTCACCAGTGTCGGTGGTTTCTTCGTCTACCTGAAGGGTCCGCTATTCGGTGGTGAAGTTGAGGTGGGTCTCAGCGCGAGGATAGTTCGGATCGATACCAGCACGGATCCGTACACTTTGTTGGCGGAGACGGCAGACCCGAACGGGCCAAACGTAGAGTCTGTCTTCTGCGTGGCCCTGCTTGGTGGCTTTAGCGTACCGGGAATCGGGATGAGCATGCGGCTGGCCATGTCCTCCCGTGGTCCTCTGGCCTTTTACGTGTCAGCCGACATCCCAATCCTACTGGATCCCAATACCGGGTTGACTCTGGGTGGCCTCCGGGGAGGCGTGGAATTCAGCAAGGAAATACCGACGCCGGAAGATGCCTTTGCACTGCGTGATCCTGAATTTGCTCCTCCGGGCGAAAAGACCATGGATCAGTGGATTGAGGAACTGGAACTGCAGGTCCTTCAGCAGGTCATTGACGACGTTTCCTTTGATAATCCACTGGCAATCCTGACCAGCCCAATCACCATTTCTGCAGGGGCGACCCTGTATACTTCCTACACCTCCGAACTTGTTTTCCGTGCGGAGGTGGATGTCTCCATTGATACCACTGGCAAGATTCTGATTAACGCCAGTGCCGTCTTTGGCGATACGCTGAATGCCAAGACCTACCTGTTTGGGGACTTGTCACAGATCGCCCAGGGAACTGGACGCTTTGTCTTCCTTGTTGACTTGCCCGAAGCATTCGCGGGTCTCGATCCCCTGCTGACTGTGTATGGGGAAATCAAGTTTGAATTCCTGATGGTGGGTGGTGATCCAATGACCACGGCCGAGTTGCAGGCGCTTTACCTGAAGGACCGCTTTGTCGACACGTTTGAAATTGAGACCGCCACCACAGTTGAGGAATTTGACCTGACCTACGCGCCTTCCTCGCGTGCCAATGTCATTGTTGAGGTAAACGATTCGCCAGTCACGACATTCACTTTTGCCGATGATATCCTCACCTTGACCGATGACTTGTCCCCGGGCGATAGCGTAACGGTTAGTTATAAGGTGGAAGGAGAGGAAGTCACGCAAAGTGAGGAAGTGCCTTTAGGCGACACCTGGACCGAAGTCACGTTGTCCAATGTCCCAATCGTTTCAGAACTACCAGCTACGGATGCGGCCGTGGCCACAGAGATTGGCCTGGTAGTGAGTGTGGATGACACCGAACTGACCTACGGAACCGATTACACCCTTGATGCTGCCACTTGGACCGTGACCTTCGCAACAGCAGTGGCCGAGGAGTCCGCCATTGTCCTGACGTATCAAACATTCAAGACTTTCGCCGACGAGGCCGCCACTCCCGATCCTGAATTGACTTTCAAGATCACGATTGCCGGTGGAGCCCTGTTCTCCTTGCCGGGTGACCTCTATGCAGCCGCTGACGGCCAACTAATCCTGAGTTTCAGCGCTACCCAGTTTAAGTTATCCTTCTCCGCCAAGATGGATGTTTCCCTGATCGGTAACATTGGCCAGGCAGCTGGTGAATTTGTCGTGCAGTACGGTGGAGATGAATGGGGCGTATGGGGAGCCGTTGAGTTCAGTGCCGGTGAGGGGCTGACGGAATTCCTTGGAGCAGGCGGCATTCACCTGACTGGCATCGTCCGGCTCTCGCTGAACAGCACGGATGAGGCCAAGGTCGTCACACTGAACTTCCCGTTGCCGGGAGCCTTCCCGCCCTATGCACCCGAGGAATTAAATGCCGTCCCTGTGACCATCAAGCCACTATCCTTCACCCTGACCATCCAAGCGGATGTAGCGTTCCGGCCGGCTGGATTGGATTTCCAACTCTTCCGGGTGAACGGGTTCTTCTACTTTGAATTGTCCAATGAAGGTATCGAGGTATTCGCTACCGGAAGCCTCTTCCTTGGTCCCGAAGGAGGAGAAATTCTTGAATTCCAGTGCACCCTTTTGCTGCTTGTGAAATTCACGGTACTCGAAACCGTTGAGTTTGGTGGATTTGAGTTTGATATTGTTGGTCCATATGGGTTTGGGGGCCGCATAATTCTTGCATTGTCAGTGGATGCCGGAGCCATTGGAATCCCGGGCATCAGCTTCAATGCAGTCTTCTCAATGGTGATCAACACCACAATGGAACGGCTTGAATTTGAAATTCCTGTTCTCGATCCGGAGGTCCCGACCATCATGGGACCAAATCCTGATTTCTATGCTGGACTGCCAGGTGAGGAGGCCTTGATCCCTTATGAGATTGATGATGCTGGCACGCGCAAGATCATCATCCCAGCCGGGGCGCCTCCAAGTGGTGACTTTGATCCGGCCGACTGGACACCGGATTCGGCGGGTGTCTACCTCTATATATTCGGTGGTGGCGACATCCAGTTCCTGGATGCCTTATCGATGACCGGGACTTTCACCATCATCGCCCAAGTCACCCCAACAGAGATCACTTTCAGGCTGGAATTTACGATGAACCTGGACTTGGATCCACTGGGGATCGTCCTTGCCACCGGTAGCCTTGAAATCAGTGCAGAAGGAGTTTTGGCCAACATTGCCATTGCCGCGGGAATATCCCTTGGGGAAGGCTTGCCAATAGGGTTCACGCTTTCCGGACTCTTCGCCCTTGAGATCAACACCAAGGATATCCCGGGAACTGTATTGCGGCCCGCGATTGACCCGGACACCTTCCTGCCGACAGGGGAGACCGAGGAAATTGAAGTCGCTGAACATACTGTACGAATCTTTGTGGCAGGTTCAGTGGTCATTAACGGTCTTGCTGAAGGGAAGGGTGGCTTCCAGATAGAATTCTCCGATGACGGATTGATCCTCCTCTGGAGTGGAAATTTCACACTGCTCGCGGGCGATGTGCCCCTTTTGGCATTCCGTGCCAGCGGAGCTGTCGTCCTGAATGATGCTGGCGCTGCTGGACGCCTGAGCCTGTCGGTCTACGACAGTGGCCTGGCTATCCCCGGCATCAGTTTCGGCGGATCCTTCCACGCTGTCTTCAACCTGACCAGTTCCCGGCAGGTGATTGACGTACCCGCGACACTGGCCCTCGAGGGACCTGACCTGACGGAAGGCAATGAGGGCGAAGTCATCAGTTACAAAGTCTGGGAAAACCAGGCCATCATGCCCAAGGGCGCACCCCCGGATTCGCTGACTAACGTTACGGCGCCGGACTGGGATCCGGCAGATACCGGCACCGCTGAGCCCTACTTTGTGGTTCTTGGAAGCGGGAGCATCACCCTTATGGGGCTTGTGGATATTACCGGTATCTTCCAGATCCAAGTTTCGCCAAGCCAAGTGGTAATTGCCATTCAGGCAGGGCTCGATCTGGACGTCCTTGGGACGCCTCTGTTCTCCTTTGACGTTGTGGGTGAGCTGCTCTTGCGGCCCGATGGAGCTGCTGGGATACTTGCCTTGTCCTTGAGTACGGGAACGCCTGACATTTTAGGCAGCTTTGGCTTTAGCCTGAGCGCAACCTTCCAGCTTGAGTTCAAGGCCATTGTCGGGGATGTGACACAGACTTTCTCCGGCTATGTCTTTGGGAATGATGGAACTGTGAGTGGTCCCACGGACCTGACACTCGCTAGCGGGACCTATCTCCGCGTGACTTCCGGCGGAACGCTCACCGTTCTCGATTTCTACAATTTCAGCGGTAAGTTCGTCTTTGAAATATCGGACACGGGCCTGTCCATGTACGCTTATGCTTACCTGCAGTTGGGATTCATTGGCTCAATATATTGTGAAGGCGGGATTATCCTTGATTCCGACGGACTCGTGGCGCGATTTGAAGCGGTAATCGATTTCAGCAGTGCCGCCTTTGGCATATCCTTGTACGGTGGGGTTCGCATCAGCCTGAACACAACGGGTGATGGAGCTTGGTTCCCCGACGATTCCTCGCCGGACAACTGGGTCGATCCGGGCCTCCTTGTTCAAGGCTTTGTCGATATCAACATTTTTGATATTGTCTTCCTGTCAGGTAATATCGGTTTCCAATTGGGGCAACAAACGGATGTCGTCATGGCGGACGGCTCAACCAAGACGGTGAGCATCACCTCCCTCAGTGCCACCAATGTGGTCGCCTTCGTTGGTGCCAATGGTCCGTATTGGACGGATACTGATGGCGATGAGGAGGTTGATCCCTCGGAATTGAATGGGGACTCGGTCGGCTTCCATGTGACGGATTTGGATTTCGGCATGCTCTTTATGGAATCCGTGGGATTTGGCGACACGGGTTTCTATCTCGCCCTGAAGCTGAACATATTCGATTTTGGTCTGGTAAATGTCCCTGGAGTTACGGCTTCCGGATCCTTTAATGTCGAATTGAACGTTGGTATTGGGCTGTCTGGGTTTGATCCGAGTATCGTGCCCGTCGATCTTTCGGCCAGCTTTGGTGAGGCAGTTGTCCTGTTTGATCTTCTGGATGAGTCCGGGGATGGAGTCCTCGATGTGGATGAGCAAAATGATGCCTTCACTTCGGGCTATATCGGGGTCGATATCACCTCGGTTTCGCAATTAACCGCCGTACTGGATTCGGGCAGTGGGCCACCGGATGGCCTCCTTGAAATGAGCGAGGTTGAAGGCTTCCTTTCAAGCAGCTACAAGTCTGCGAATGCGGCTGCCCTCTCTGCCCTTGACGCCAACAGTAACGGGCGCGTGGAGAGTGGATTCGAGGTCTTCACTGGCGATTCTTCGGCACCGGTCATGCTCGACTTTGACGACTTCCAGATCACGGTTCAACTGGGTGGTGAAATCGGTTTGGCAGGCATCTTCCGCCTGTCCGGGGTTTTCCTTTTTGAGCTGGATCCGAACGGGCTGACTGCCTTTCTTGCCGCAACCCTCGAGATCGGTCCGGACATCGGGGCCATTCCGGGTAGCAAGATTTTTAACATGAGTGCCCTCGGTGCCCTCGTCATCAACGGCGACGGAATTGCCGCGGATATTGATGTATCCCTCTCGGTTGGAGGGGCCTTGAGCAGTGTGATCAGCTTTAATGCCTCAGCGCGAGTGATTTTTAACTACACTGGCTCAGACCAGTCGATCACGATCCCAGCACGGTTTGTTGAGTACCTGACTGGTGTGACAGACCTGAGTGAAATACCAGGATCGACAATTGCGGATTCCCCGGGCCTGGAAGGATTGGTTGTGGAGGGTGAGGGTGACCTGGATTCCCGTTTCACCGTACACACGGACGGATCGGCAACCTTCACAATCAGCGGTGGTGCGCCCAGACTGGACGGAACCTTTGAACCGGATGGTTCATACTTCCTCGTATCCCTGAATGGGCAACTGACGATCGTCAGTGCCTTTGTGATCACCGCCGACTTCCAGCTCAAGGTTAGCTCCCTCGGACTGGAGATGGGCTTCAACGGCGACATCGACATTGGTGGCTTCATTACCCTGGATATTGACGGTGGTGCCGTGATTGAGGGTGGAGTCTTCGCCGCCTACCTGAGTGTTGCCGTCGATTTTAATGTCATCGGCGTTAATATTAACGGAGTTGCCATCCTGGAGATTAATTCAGGAACAGGTTTAAAAACCGTCTATGATGCTGAAGGTACTGGACACCCGGTAACCGGAAACACCTACATGGTGACCTTTAATGTCGAGATCGATCTCTTTGGTTTCTTCACCGCCAACGGTTTCATCTATGCCGGGCTGGTGGACGGTAACTTTGCCATCAATGTGGTGGCCACACTCGACTTTTATGGTGAAGACTTCGTGAGCATTGAGGGATACTTCAGCGTATCCAGTAGCGGAGCGGTCACTTTCCGTTTCACCGGTACGGTGACCTTGGACCTTACATACATGGGCTTCGGGCTTTCGGGAAATCTCTCGATCACGATCACAAACACGAGCTTTACTGGAAGTGGCTCCGTGGCGATTGTCCTCTTTGGTGAAAGTTTCAACATCGCTGCGGCCGAACTGACGGTCAATTGGGGCGATGGAAGCTGGTCCATCTATGTCGAAGGTCCACTCAGCGTCTGGCTGCGTGTCTCTGGAAATGCCGACGGCTCCTACACCATTACTGGTGGACTCGGATTCCTTGAAGATGTCCTTGAAGCCTTGGGTGATGCTGCAGAAGCGGTCGCAGAGGCAGTTGTGGATGCCGCAGAAGCCGTGTGGGATGCCCTCACGTCCCTCGGTCAGGCTATCCTTGAATTCGGTGAGGATGTGCTTGAATTTATTGATGGAATCCTGACGGACATCGGTGACTTCTTTGAGGGGCTGTTTGATGAAATTGCCAGCTGGTTCAAGAGCAAAAAGACTGAGGTCGAGGCAAAGACCATTTATCCTCAGTACACCTACACAACCAGTTTGTCGTCCAGCGGTGTCCTCACGATCACCAACAACAATACCTCATCCATTGATAATGAGTTGGCCTTGGCCGTGGTTGATACATCGGAGGGAATGAAACTCATTGTCGATGCGCCTGATTTTACCGATAGTGTCCTCGTTGCGGTGTCGCGCTATTACACGCGGTATTACTATTGGGACGGCTGGCCGCCCTTTGGCCAATGGAGCTCCTGGAGCTTGCAGAGCACCGATAATATTTACCGGAACATCACTTTCTCCAATATGCAGAGCTTTGATGTCGCTGATGTTACCCAAATTGTGATCAATGGTAATGGGGCGGATGAAGTCATTGTCCTTGATCCGGATAGCATAGATATCGATACGGATGTATATGCGGCAGGTGGTAATGATGTGATTGTAACCGGCAGTGGGGATGACTACGTCGAAGCCGGATCCGGTAATGACATTGTCTTCACAAATGACGGAGACGACATCCTGAAGGGCGAGGCCGGCAACGACAAGTTGATGGGTGGATTTGGAGATGATGAACTCTATGGTGGCATCGGCAATGACCTGCTTGATGAAAATGAGTGTCGGACTGACCAGCTCACCCTGATCACGGAAACTAACATCCTGAGCGGCGGTGACGGGGTGGACATCCTTCTAGGATCGCCCGGGCGGGACACCATCGAGGGTGGAGATGATAATGACGTGATCACAGGCCTGGCCAATGACGACACCTATGTATTCAGGAATGACTACGGAACGGACAACCTCGTGGACGGCCTCGGCGTTGAAACCATGGATTTCAGCGCCATGACTCACAATCTGGATGCGGCCCTGACCGATTCCGGATTCACCGCCAGCGCGGGCACTGGGAATTACCTTTTTGTTGATGATGTCATTCCTATCAAGACGTTTAAGCTTGGATCAGGAAATGATGACTTTGCCATCTCAGCGTTCCCTGTAAATCCCTCTATTCCTGCAATCCCAGTAATCCTCATCACGGATGCCGGCGGGGCCGATACCTATGATTTGGATCTTGATCCGGCGGATGCCGCGCTGAATCTCTCCCGGATCAATATCTTGGATAACGGGGGTAGCGTGGATTCAATTGACCTTGATCTGGATTCGACAGGCCTCCAGCTCTACATACATCCGCAGGCTGTGTTGCTGGACAATTTCGAGCTGACCTACAATTCCGGTGTGGAAGAAGTAAACATCACCGATAACGCATTGAGCACGACCGTCACGACGAGTCCCTCCAGTGGCTTGACCGAGTTGCTGATCGGCAGCGAGGTCTCTCTTACATCAGCAACCGGCGGTCCGATCACTTTGCTTGGCCGGGGTGATGTTACACTCGAGGCCGGATCGCTTATCAGTACAACAGGCAATGTAACAATCTATGGCGATAACGATGACCTCGACTCAAATGGTGCCGTTATCCAACTTTTGGGCACGATCAATGCCGGCGCGGTCATGGTCCATGGTGGCGATGATGATGACACGGTGACGATTGGAAATGTCACCAGCGGTACAGAGACGACGATCTGGACCTACGGCGGTTCCGATACGATCAACGTACGCACGATCAATGCGGAAACCACGGTCAATGCCGGTAATGACAATGACACAATCAATGTTGGCAGCCTGGCTCCGGCCACGGGTGGAAATGTCAACGGGATTGACGCCGGCCTGATCGTCAATGGAGATGGCGGCTCCGACACGCTCAACGTGGATGATACGGGTGATACGACCGCCAACACTGGTGTCCTGACCGGCACTCAAATCACCGGCTTGGGAATGGGTGGTAGCATCGCCTATGACAGCATTGCGACCTTGAACATAAACCTTGGGTCAGGTGGTGACACATTTACGGTCGAAAGCACGCATGCCAGTGCCACGAACCTGAACTCCAACAGTGGCAACGATATTATCAATGTCCGGACCATTAGCGGGACCACCACAGTCGACAGCGGGAACGGATCCGACACGATCAACGTGGGTAATGAGGCTGGCACGGTCAACGACATCAGTGCGGCACTGATTATTGAAGGCAACAATCCCGCGAGCGGCAGTGACACCCTGACCATCGATGACACTGGGGACACCGTGGGCAATACCGGCATCCTGACGAGTACAACAGTAACCGGCCTTGGCATGGCGGTGGGCATCACCTACACGGGCATCGAGCACCTGATCATTTCCCTTGGCAGCGGTGGCGACACTTTCACGATCAATAGCACGCATGGATCCGCGACAAGTCCCTACCAGGAAGAAACCATCCTGAATACGGGAGCCGGTAGCGATACCGTTCATATCAACAATGTCACCGACCTGCTAATGGTGAATGGTCAGGATGACGTTGATACATTGAATATAAACGGGACTGGAACGGGCAGCGTATCGACCCTCCACGGAAACAACGGCAACGACATCTTCAACATCCGGGCCATGAACGGCGAAGTTGAGGTCTTTGGAGATGCCGGGAATGACACCGTCAATGTGGGCAGCGTGGCCCCAAGCCTGCCCGGAGTGCCGACAAATCCGACCGGTAACATTGACGCCATCAACGGACTGCTTGCCGTCGACGGTGGAGCAGGAATTAATGACATCCTCAATGTCGATGACTCAAATCCGGCAACAACCAACAAATCAGGTACCTTGACGGGCACCACCATCCGGGGTCTGGGACTGGAAGAAGGCATTGATTACACCACACTTGAGACCCTGAATATCTGGCTCGCCTCAGGCGCCAACACCTTTACCATCAACAGCACACATGCCGGTGAGACAACTGTTTCCACTGCAGCGGGTGCAGACACCCTCCACATCAACGATGTCAATGGCGTTTTGGTCGTCAACGGTGAGGCCGATGCCGACACTTTCAATGTCAACGGAACCAGTGCGGGCAGTGATTCCACTCTCAACGGGGACGGCGGCAACGACACCTTCAATGTCCGGGCGATGTCTGGCCCAGTCACCGCAAATGGTAACGACGGATCTGATACATTCAATGTTGGCAGCCAGGCCCCGGCCACCGGCGGCAATGTCAACGGGATTGATGCCAGCCTGATTGTCAATGGCAACGGCGGGACCGACACCCTCAACGTCGATGATACGGGCGACACGGCAGCCAACACCGGCACCCTGACCAGCACCCTTATCACGGGTTTGGGAATGGGTGGCAATATTACCTATGGCACGATTGCGACACTGAACATCAACCTCGGGTCAGGCGGTGACACCTTTATTATTGAAAGTACACACTTTAGCGCGACAAACCTGAATGCCAACGGTGGTAGCGACACCATTAATGTCCGGACCATCAGCGGGACCACCACGGTCGACAGCGGGACCGGATCCGATACGATCAATGTCGGAAGCCTGGCACCCGCCAGCGGTGGCACGGTAAACGATATCAGCGCGGCCTTGATCATCGAAGGTAATGATCCTGCCAGTGGCAGTGATCTCCTGACAGTCGATGGCACCGGGGACACCGTGGGCAATACCGGAACCTTGACCAGCACTACAATAACCGGCCTTGGCATGGCGGTGGGCATCACCTATTCGGGCATCGAGCACCTGATCATCTCGCTGGGAAGCGGTGGCGACACTTTCACGATCAATAGCACGCATGGATCCGCGACAAGTCCCTATCAGGAAGAAACCATCCTGAACACGGGAGCTGGCAGCGATACCGTTCACATCAACAATGTGACCGACCTGCTCTTTGTGAACGGTGAGGACGATGGCGATACAATCAACGTCAACGGGACTGGAACCGGCAGCGTTTCGACCCTTCATGGGGACAACGGCAACGACATCTTCAACATCCGGGCCATGAACGGGGAGGTTGAGGTCTTTGGAGATGCTGGGGATGATACCGTCAACGTGGGCAGTGTGGCCCCGAGCGTGCCCGGAGTGCCGACAAATCCGACCGGTAACATTGACGCCATCAACGGACTGCTCACTGTCGATGGTGGAGTAGGGACCAATGACGTCCTCAATGTCGATGACTCGAATCCGGCCACCACGAACAAGTCAGGCACCTTGACCGGCACGACCATCCGTGGTCTTGAGTTGGAAGAGGGAATCGATTACACCACACTTGAGACCCTGAATATCTGGCTCGCTTCAGGCGCCAACACTTTCACCATCAACAGCACACATGCCGGTGAGACAACTGTCTCCGCTGCAGCGGGTGCAGACACCCTCCACATCAACGATGCCAACGGCGTTTTGATCGTCAACGGTGAGGCGGATGCTGACAAGGTGACGGTCGGATACACCAGTGCTGGAAGCGCAACCACGATCTACGGCCAAGGCGGCAATGATCTAGTCGCGGTGCGGACAATGGATGGCACGGTGACTATCGATACCGGGGTTGGCAGTGACGTCGTAAACGTGGGAAGCAATTCCACGCCTACGGACAATCCATCCAATGTTGGCGGTGTCCTTGATGGCATCCAAGCTGCACTCGTGATCGAAGGCAACGAGCCCACTAGCGGGAGCGATATTCTGAACATAGATGAATCCGGGGAAACGGATGATGACAGTGGTATCCTGACTTCAACGACGCTCACTGGATTCCAGATGGCTCCGGCGGGCATTACCTACACGGGCTTTGAGTACTTGAATTTCTGGATGGGGACCGGTGCCGATGAGCTGTACATTGTCAGCACGCATGCCGGAACGACGAATGTCCATGGCGGAGATGGATCAGAAGTCGTTGGTGATGTCGATGATCGTGTCCACATCAATACAATCGCTGGCCTGACCACCGTGCATGCTGAAGAAGGGAATGACTTGATACAGGTCAACGTCATGTCCGTTGGAGGAGCCTATGTACGGACTTATTTGAATGGCATTGATGCCATCCTCAACCTGCACGGAAATGGCGGATCTGACACCTACCGCATCTTCCTCGCCAATGAAGGAGAGGCCTTGATCAACGTCCATGACCAGGGGGCACCAGACGACGGTGTGGACGTGCTGGAAATTGAAGGATCCCTTGCCGATGATCTATTCCTCCTGCGCAAGGAGTTTGTGGCCTTGATCAACGACTTTGATGGAAGTGGCGGAGTGAGCTCCGGCGATCTTGTTGAACGGGTCAACTACAACGAAGAGATCAACGCCCGTCTCATTGTTAGTGCCCTGGACGGCAACGATAAATTGTATGTCGACGACAACAGCTCGATCACGACCCTCGATGGTGGTCCCGGCAATGACTTCATCCAGATTGGGCAAGTATTCAATACCCCGCGGGATGACCGTGGTGGCGAATTTGATCCGTCACTGGTGGGAATTGAACCGGATGATCAATTTGCAACCACAGCGGTCTTCACCGGTGTCATCAAGGACGCTGATGGAAATGTGATTTTTGACCCGACGACTGACGAATTGGATGCGACTGCCGCGCAGGCAATTGAAGATGCCCGCTTGCTGGCCTTGGCTTCAGGTGAAGGACTTGCTGGGGTGGGGTACATCAGTAATGGCATCACCCACCCGACGACAGCCTTTGGAGGGGACGGCAACGACACCTTCTCCACGTATCACAATTTGGCCACGCTGCGCCTCGACGGTGAGGCCGGTAATGATGAGTTTATTGTTCGGGCCTTTGTAAGGTTACCATTTGAAACTGTGGATGAGCAGGCCGAAACCGAGGTCGATGGAGGCGCGGATGAGGACTTGATCGCCTACACGATGAATGCCCCGGTCAGCATTGAGGGCGGAGATGGCCTGGATACGCTTGTCATCATTGGAACTGTGTTCCCGGATAATTTTGTTGTGACCAAGGATGGTATTTTTGGAGCAGGCCTAAGCGTCCGCTTCACCGGAATTGAAAAGGTTGAAGTCGATACACTCGAAGGAGATGACAATATCTTTGTCCGTAGCACGGGTGAAGGCGTGGTCACCACCGTAACGGGTGGAGTGGGCAGTGATACGATCGAAGTTCTTGGGGATGTCACGGGGGAAATCTTCACCAATGATCTTTTCGGCCAGTACAGCATTATCGGCCATAACTCGGACGGCGCAGACTTTGATTACAGCGATATCGGGATGCCGGGCCTTGAGGTTCTTGTGATTGATCCGGGTTCCGGCCAATTGGTGGATATCACAGAACCGGACAGCTTCACCCGAGTTGGCGAAGGCGGATTACTGGATAGTTACTTCATCATGTTGACCGGCAGTATGCCCGCCGGATTTGATGCGGTCTATCTGACGATTTCAGCGGGTGTCAGCAGTGCCAAGGATCAGTCAGCCGGAGGTGACAGCATTGAAGTTTCCCTGGATGGAGTCACATGGTCAAAGGCTGTCGTCCTGACAGTTGATTCCGGCTCGTTCGGTGATTTGGTTGGGATTCATGTCCGGGCAATTGATGACGTCGCTGAAGAGGGCGAACGGCTCGTCATGATCAGCCATAGTATCAACAGCGGACCTGGAGCCGTTGCTTACGAAAATTATGCCCTGCGGGATGTTGAGGTGACCGTGATCGACAATGATCTGCCGACGCTCGTCATTGACCAACTGGATCCGGGTACACTGGCCGTCGATTTCATGACCAACGTTCTGGAAGGGGGCTTTACGGATCTCTACACGATTGCCTTGAATGCTTCTCCTGCTGCCGGGGAAATCGTCCTGGTAACAATCCTACCCGATAGCGATGTTAATCTCAGCATATCGAGCCTGACATTCACTGAAACCAACTGGTTTCTCCCACAGACGGTGATCGTTTCGGCAGCTGATGATGGCGAATTTGAAAATACCGAGTTGAGCAAGATCGTCCACGTGATCAGCACGGATGGCCCTGTTTATTCCGGCTTGGACGATGTCGTGATTGAGGCAGAAGTTTACGACAATGAAACACCGGGTCTCATCGTCCGTGAATCAAACGGACAGACGAAGGTCTTTGTCGGCGCCTCCACGGACACCTATGCTTTATTCCTGGCAAACGAGCCAGCAGATGATGTGACGCTCTCGATTCAAACAGACGAGAGGACGCTCGTTCGCCTGGCTGGAACAGCAGACCCATTCCTTGATTCGATCGAAGTGACCTTCACGGCCGCAACCTGGAGCGCCGGAATAGAAATTGAAGTCCAGGGCAACGCTGGTTTCACCGGCAGCACGGACACGCGCCCATTCGCTTATCAGGTGCACACGCTTGATCATCTGCGCGGCCCGCTTATCATTAATGGCGATATTTCTCCCTTGAGTGATCGTTCACTGCAGCCCGCTGTCACCCTGCCGACAGAAACCGATCCGGTTCCTGAATCGGGCGATCCATCCGGTCCCGTTGGCGAAGTTGATGATTCCGCAAGTGTGGATGTTCTCAATATTTATAACGACGGGAGCCAGACGCCTGCGAGTGGTCTGCTGACTTACCGGAGCGATGTGGAAAATGTCGGCTACGCGCTTGAGGGCTTTGGAATGAGTGATGATCTGACCTTGGATCAAGGAACCCCGGGCATTCCTGATCTCGTGACCTTTGGTGGCGGAATCAATTACGGTGATCTGGAAATCGTGGAAATCCTTTTTGGAAAGGCTGAGGAAGACCTCCTCATCAATGCCACCGCTCACGATACAATCACGGTCGTCCACGGTGGTGGAGCTGATGATTCGATGACGGTTATTGAGGAAGGTGGCAATCTAACCGTTAAGGGCCCGTTGATCCTTTATGGAGACACCTCTGAAAACGGATTACTTCCCGGTGGTCGCTACAGCGGAGTTTCCGGCGTTCTGAGCGGAAATGCGCTGGCCTTTAACAATCCCGGAAATGACACCATAAATGGACAGGAATCCAATGCCGTCCTGACAATATTTGGTGGCCCGGGGAATGACATTCTCATCGGTAGCACTTCTGGTGACCAGATTGCTGGTGGTACGGGATCTGATTGGATATTCGGTTGGTCCGGTGATGATCACATTTATGGGGATTCTCAATTCAATGTGCATCTGGACACGCTCCTGACCATCCTCAGGACGACAGATCCGGCAGATCCGGATTATGATCTGGAAGCGCTTGAAATCATCCTCGGGGCAGAGGCTTCTTCCGACTTTATCCGTGGCGATGATGGCTTGGATGTTATCCTCGGTGATCATGGTGTGATCACACAAGGCGAGGGAGTTCGCCGCATTTTCTCATCCGCTGATGTGATCAGGGTCGAGTCAACCAATCCGGATCAGGGCGCGGGTGACCTTGTCTATGGTGGATCCGGTAACGACCTGATCCTTGGTGGAACTGGTGCCGATTATCTCCACGGAGGGAATAGCACGCTACCCTTCCCAGCTGTCTTCAGTGCGGAACTGGCAGTCACAACAAATCCATTTGATACCGTTAACCTCGACGGATTGTTCACCGTTCTTCAGGGATTCAGTGAATCACTGCCAGATGACGATGTCGTCTTCGGCGATCACGGACGGATCGAACTGTCTTCAGATGATCCGTTGAGTATTGTTTCCACTTACTACACAGTCGGGGATAATGACCGTCTTGAAGGTGACTCCGGTCATGATGTCCTGATTGGTGGCGTCGGGCTTGATGAAGCGCATGGCGGTCTGGGCAATGATCTGCTCTTGGGCGACCTTGGGTTTGTCCTACTTGGAGTTCGCTCAGGCAGCCTCTTTGGTCGGATTGATACAGTCCATGCCGGATCAACCGAGACAGAGCTTCTGATTGGAAATGACGATGTCCTCTATGGAGATGCGGATGACGACATCCTCATGGGTTCCGTTGGTTCCGACAGGATCGATGGCGGATCAGAGGACGACATCATCTTTGGTGACAACGCCGTGATTGATCGCGCCTTGCGATTGGGGAACATGACCAGTCTGCGATTCCAGGAATTGTTGGATGGTACGATCTATGATCTCGCCGGTTTGGTTCAGGTTGATGGGATTCCGCAGCTTGATCCTGCCGGAGGCGCTGTCTGGTCAGACTTTGCCATCATGTTCCTTGACCATTCAGACACGACTCCTGTCGCCCTCTACGGCAACGACTACATCGCTGGCGGGCCACAGAGTGATATGATCTTTGGCCAACTTGGTGATGATGTGATTCAGGGCGATGGCTCGATTGGTCTGACCGAAGATGTATCGGCTTACCGCGACAGCAGCGGTGTCCTTCAGGTAACCCCATCCGTTGAATCCCTCACAGACGGCGATGACTACATCGAGGGCAACGGTGGTAATGATGTCATTTTTGGTAACCTTGGTCAGGACGACATTGTTGGCGGAAGCTCCACACGCTTTGGGCTGGGAGCTGATGAGTCGCTTCGTCCCGATGGGTCAGACCTGATATTTGGCGGGGCCGGAGAATCAAGCGATTTGGCACGGAATTCCCACGGTGACTACATGCACGCACGTGATGCCGACACAATTGTCGGGGACAACGCCAACATTTACCGATTGGTCGCAGTCAATGGAACGACAACATTCCTCAGTTTCAATTACGACAACCAGGCCCTGAATGCTGGTTCGGCAACGCTTTACGACTCTACAAATCGGCTGATTGTGCGTGCGGTCCAGCTGGTTGACTACACCCGAGGTGGCCCGGATTGGTTGGGCGAAGGGGCTTTCTCCGCAGCCTGGAATGATAATGGTGCCACGGATGAAATCCATGGCGAATCCGGGGATGACCAGATTTACGGAATGGTCGGTAATGACATTCTCTTTGGCGAAGCGGCCGATGATGATTTGATTGGTGGCTGGGGCCATGACTGGATCTCAGGCGGCACAGGCGATGATGGCGTCCTCGGTGATGATGGCCGGATTTATACCAGCCGTAACACTGAGCTTGGGGAACCCCTTTACGGCATCTCCGGAATTGATGCGAAGGATCTGAACCTGGTTATCACAACACCCGGAAAGATTCAGCAGGCCCTCATCAATGTGGAGAACGAGTTGAAGAAGACCGTTAACCTCACGCCATTCAACTTTGGATTTGATGCCTTTACGCCATTGTATGATCCGCTCCATGCAGACGATATCATTTACGGTGGGCTTGGGAATGATTTCCTCCATGGCGGTTCGGGCGATGATCTGGTGTCCGGGGCAGAAGCACTACCCGAGGCCTGGTTCGCGGTTTACGGACCTGGCGGCTCATCCACCGATGTTCGTTCTGACTATACGGTTCCATACAATCCCGGAAATGCGCTGGCATATGAAGCACTTCGGGTAGAGGAATTCGGAGCCTACGATGAATACAATCCGCTCAGGAAGATCATCCTCTCAAGCGGTGAGTACTTCACGAACTTTGATGCGGCAGACACGGGTGCTCCGTTCGGCCTTACAGCGGATGGCTCAATCGATACGGTATACACCGATGGCAATGACCGGATCTTCGGTGACCTTGGCAATGACTGGCTTGTCGGTGGAACCGGACAGGATCACCTCTACGGCGGTTATGGGAACGATTTGATCAATGCGGATGATGATCACGATAGCACTGCTACCGGTGCGGATCCGCTTGCCAATGATATCCCAGACACTTACGCCAGCTACCAGGATATTGCTTACGGTGGAGCAGGGCGTGATGTACTGATTGCCAACACAGGTGGAGACCGACTCATCGATTGGGTAGGGGAATTCAACAGCTTCCTCGTCCCATTCGCACCGTTTGGTGCAGCAACGATTAGCCGGACTCTACAGCCACAACTTGCCGAATACCTGTACGATCTCTCTGAAAGTGATGGCGCCGATCCGACGCGTTCAAGTGATTCAGGCACGGAAGTATCCCGTAATGGTGAACCGGAAGGTGAACTTGGAATGGTTCGTCAGCAGGACTTTGGCTGGCAGGATCAAACGGGAGCTCCCGATGATCCACAACCCGGAAATATTGCCGGCGGTAAACGCGATGTGCTCCGGGCAGTCGGCTTCAACAACGGTAAGCCGGAAGGATTCTACATCGACAGCGGTAGTTGGACTACTCAAAACGGCAGCTATTACGTCGAGCCGGCAAGTATTGGTGGGGATGCCTTGAGCGTGTTCTATGTCGATTCGTATATCCCGATTTATTATGAAGTCATGGCGACGCTGAATCCGGTCAAGCCGAATGGCGGCTTCAAGAGCAACGCGTACCTGGTCTTTGACTACCAGAGTTCCACCGATTTCAAGTTTGCCGGTATCAATGTCTCGACTAACAAGCTCGAGATCGGCCAGTACACGGCGGACGGATGGACAGTCGATGTGCAGAGCCCGCACCTTGGCTCCCTTAAGTCCAATACACCTTACAACGTCCTCCTGGCAGTGAACGGGACGACCGTGACTCTCGTCGTCGATGGCAGCAGCGTACTGACGCACGAGTTTGAGGCCGTCTATGATGAATACGGTATCCTGCAGGGCCTCAATGACGGCATGATCGGACTTGGTGGACAGAACTCCCGCGCAGCAATTGATAATGTGGTTGTCCAGCGCATAGCCCCGGAAACAACCTTTGTCCTGGAAGACAATTTTGATTCGGATCTCAACAACCTTTTCCTGACCCCGGTCGACGGTGCATGGTCTGCCGGCAACAGCCTGTATCGAGGAACCGTGGTGGATGATCCAGCGATCAGCCTGATTGGTATCGAGGTTGCCCCGGCTTCCCTGATCCGTCTGCAAGCAATCCTGCAAACCTCCGGTGAATCCGGTTTTGTCTTCGATTACTACGATGCCGACAACTACAAGTTCATCACGATTTCCAGTGAGACCGACGAAATCAGGATTGGGCACATCACACGCAAGGGCGTTGTTGTGGATGCGGTCTACACGTATGATACACTCGATCTTGGATCTCTCCAGGAACTGGATGCTATTCTCAAGGGGAATACGGTCAGTGTCAGCCTGAACGGGAACCTTCTCCTTAGCCATGCCTTCAATGCTTTGGTAACCGACGGAGACTACGGATTAATCGGTTTCAGCGGAACAACTGACTTTGACGAAGTGGTCTTCCAGACGGATGATCCGGCCCTTGCTCCTGAAGATGGTGTGGATCCGGATCCGATCATTCTTGTTCCTGTCCTGGTTCTCCCGGAAATTGTGGAGGATGTTTCAATGAGTGAACCGGAAGTGGAAATTGTTGAATCCATCGACAAGCCGGTTTCCCTTGGCAACCCTGTTGATCACACAGCTTCAGGCCGCGGCTTGATTGCCCCGAATCACCTGGGGGATACATCGCTGGTCCTTGACGCGTGGCCGGTCAGGCAGGTCTTCTTTTCAACTTTGAGTAATTCCGACAGCGCGAAGGCCTCTGCTGGCCAATCCTCAGACAACCCTGTTCCTCAAGAACCGGTGGACACTTCCAATGATGCTCTGTTCCACACATGTTTGCGGACGATTGAGGGATTTGGGGCACGTCACCTTTCCTCAGCCCACGAGATTGATTCGCGACTGATTCATATGGATCAGGGCGTGCTCATACGGCTCCATAATGAGCTACTCGAGGACGGGCCGGACGCGACCCTGTCTGTTTATTGATCCCGTTTGAATTCGAGGGGGAGAATCAGCCGCAGTTTCTTTACGGCATTTGAACAACGCGGTAATAAGCGTTATTCCGGTCCCATGGAACAATCATGGTTTTCCGGTCACCTGTTGCCTGTTCCCGGGCTCCAATGGGGAAGAAGTGAATGAGGTCCGTACTCTTCTGCACTTCATAATACAAACCGCGGATTTGATCCCATTCCAATTTGAGATCCTCTTGAGGGGTCACGGAGATGCTCATGTCATTGAGATAATTCAAGATGCTCCCGTCGAAGTAGGGAATGCCCAAGTCCCATGCGCCCAAGCCGCACAAGGCTCCCATTATTCTGCCAGGGCCGTCGTCCGCTGGAACGTGGATGCCTCCGTAGAGCCGTGAAATACCTGCTTGATCGGCAGCGTCATAATAGGTGGCCCATTGGAGGACAACGGTATCAGAAGGCCCGTATTCAAAGTCCAGGCTGCCTGGTTCCTCCGTGTGGGTGGCCATTCCGCCGGGGAAGAAGGCGCTACCGGTCAACTGGGTAAGGATCTCCGCGGCGGCGCGGCTGAAGGTGCTGTGACCGGAGACAAATCCGGCAAAGGCAGGTGTGACAAACGTGTCGCGCTGATAGGGTAACCAATCGACTGCGCGAATCCATTCTGTTCCGGTAAATTGGGACTCGGGGAACAAGGGCTCACCGCCCCAGCTGTAAATGGCAATCTCCCCGACGTGGTCTGAAAGGTGGCTGTGCCGTTGTCCCGGTGATGAGCTCTCAAGGGTAATCTCCTCGACCAATCCTTCGACGAGGGGAAGACCGTCCGGATGGAATGAAGAGCGGCTGGGATCGGTTGATTGGCCGAGTCCACCCATGTAGCGAATCGAAGAGATGGGACGGACAAAATCATATGCACGTTTGCAGTCCCATGCAGCCACGGCGGCATCGTGCAGGGCGGCATTGATCAGGAAATACATTTTGACATCCCATTCGAGAGGCTCGAGTTCCGGTCCTGCCCCCCCGAAGCGGCGCTCGAAGTCGGGATGGTCAATGACAGAATTCGCAATGTCATTCCAATGGCCGGGCGGGGTTTCCGAATCGGGTCCATCCGCCCAGTATTCGGCGATGACTCGGCCGAAGTCAGCCCGCCTGACCCAGTTGGGCGGGTAGGGGGCGTTGGTGACCGGATTCACCGCGTGTCCTTCCCCATCATTGGCCCCTAATGAATTGTTGCCCATTGCACCGGGCGAAGCGTCAATCAATACGCCATCTTCTGGATCCAGATAGCTGCTGAAGCGAATGACTTCGAGGTTACCAGTTTTAAATGCATCGTCCGAGTCAGGATCGCCGAGTTGCGGGGGCCTGCCTGGATCCAAGTAGACCTCGTCGGTAAATTCCCGCATTAAACCGAATGGCCGGACATCTCCCCAGTGAGAGCCGAGGAATCCTTGGACGGTGGATTCAAGGACTTGTCCATTTTGGGAAAACTGCAGGACAAACTCGAGCGGTTGCCAACGATTGGGGTCGTTCATGGTGGTTCCCGGCAGTCGGAGTTCAAGGGGAGGATTGACAGGGTCATAGGTGTTATCGCTAAACCCCTGAAGTTCATTGGACCCATCTGAGGCCCCCCATGCAATGATGGCTTCGGCAATGCGATTCCCGATTGCTTCGGGGCTGCTTCCCAAAGTGGTTGTGATATTCGGATCGTAGCCGAGTTGACGCATCACCTTGTCAAAGGAGGCCTGACTGGCTTCAGCGCTTTCCAATGGCGTGAGCGGATGAGGGTAGGCATTGTATTTTCGACTGAGAATCCTGTAAGCGGCATAGGTGATCGCCTTCCTTTGGCCCTCCGCCAAATCCGAAGTGGTTGCATCCTCCCGGAACAAGTATCCGACAGCGACCGGGTCATAGGCCGCCCATGCGTCCCACATGGCGACAGAAACATGGAATAAGTTCCATGCGTGGACAGCGGGGTCCGGGAAGGCGAGCCGGATTGCCTGGAGGTTTTCCTCGTTCCAAACACGGGCGATGGAACGGACTGGAATGTCATTGGGGGAAGCAGGGTCCGAGGCAAAGGCCACTTCTTCACCGTCGAGAAACCCATCAGCATCACTGTCCTCTTTATTGGGATCGGTTCTGTTCTCGAATTCCTCGAGGTTGGTCAGGCCGTCCCCCTCCAAGTCCTCATCGGGATTAAGTAAAGTGGTCGACGTCCCGTCAGTATGCATCAATTCAAAGGAATCCGGTATGCCATCTTCATCCGAATCCAGCTTGAGGGCCAGCACGCGGTCTGCCGTGAGGTTACCGCGGTAAATTCTTACGTCATCGATAACAGCAGAAGTATTGGAATTTTCGCTACTGGTCCATGCACCAATGGTCATCGGCATTTCCCCGCCGGGCTCGTCAAGGAAAGTGCCCTCGGCAAAAATGGTCGTATCTTCCAGCACGCCATCAATATAGAGAGAGTGCCGTCGGTTACGGTAAGTTACCACGATGTGTCGCCAGACACCGTCCCCGACAGGGGTTGTACCGGTGAGTCGAATATCCCCTTCAGCTCCACCATAAGGTTTCCAGATGACCACGGCGTTGTCCGGATCAGCGCGGTCAAGGGAGAGGATTTGCTGGGATCCGGTAGTGTCCCCATGTCTGGCTATCACTGCTCCGTAACTGCCGGCCTGATTACCGTCCTGAGTTCCAATCCACTTGACCCACATTGAAATGGTTCCAATTTGCAGGGCATTGAGGGCGCTGCCATCGGACCATTCAACGTAGCTCGTTCCATCGAAGGCGAGTGCTCCATCAGGAATGCCATGTCTGTCGGTCGTGTATTGAGGAAATGCAGATGCGGTGCCTGAGTCTGATGTGAGTTCATCCGTCAAGTCCCCGTCAAGTTTCCAGTAGCGTAAAAGGAAACTTGGAGCCGAGGTGTCGCGGCTCGGATCCGTTCCGGCATCCGCTTCTTCCTTATCCGTAAATCCGTCAAAGTCGGTATCGGCGCGAATGGGGGAAGTTCCAGTATTCCGGATGGAGATGAAAATCCCGGTATTCGTCTCGACGCCGTCGCTGAGTCCGTCGCCGTCGGTATCCGATTTCAGGGGATTGGTTGGAGGAACAAAATCCGTCCCGGCAATTTCTTCACCATCGAATAGGGTGTCATTATCGGTATCCTCATTCAGGGGATTAGTCCCGGCCAGGTATTCCTCAAGGTTCGTCAATCCGTCCCCGGCACCCCCGAGTTCGAGATCATCCCCAGGATTGAGGGCGGTGGCAGAGGTGGGATCCGTGTAGCGGAGCTCAAAATCATCCGGTAGCCCGTCGCCATCGATGTCCATACCGAGTACGGGGACAACGGACAGGGCACAACTGAGAATCCCTGCAATATTCCTGAGATAAAGGACTCCCATGACCCGAGGATCACCAAGTTCTCAAGCGGGTCAAGGTCCGCTAATTTCTTCCAGACGGAAGAAGAAGCGATTGCCCGCAGGCACACTGAATTCAAAACGGTTTCCTGAAGGTTCCAATACGGTCGTCCGGTCGGAAACGGCAGTAAAGCCCCCGAGGACCGAAGATTCCACCGGCACGACTGTTTGACTGCCGTCGTATGTAAACTCGATAAAGACCGTTGTGCTGTCGATGAAGCCGAAGTCAGTGATGGATACCATGCCGGGTGGGGGAGGTACCTCGAAGATCGATTGGGCAATTCCAATCGACGCCGTCTTCACCTCGTAGTGACTAACGCTGTCCCCGGGTTCTCCGAAGCGGAGCTGGATGCTGTCTCCAGGGCCTGCACCCGTCAGGTCGACGGCAGCATTGGATTCCCAGATGGCAGGGGATTGGACGGCAACCGTATCGCGAACGCCTGTGCTCGTGCCGTAGTTGACATAGTCAATAAGCGCTGAGCGGGTACTGAAGGTATTGGTGCTGTACAGCCCCAGCTCACCCCCGGAAGCAGGAAGAAAGGCGGAGGTCAGGTCAAAGACCAGTACTTCCTGATATCCTATTATCAGATCTGTTCCGTCACTGTTTGCACCGTCAATGTCGCTCGCGCTGACAGCAGGATAAAACGGGCTGCCATTGACGCGGTTGCACCAGAAATACCCAGTCAGATCTGCCAGACCAATACCGACATTGACAATTTCCACCTTACTGTTGTCCAAGTCGATCTCGCTGATAACCAGTTTAGCGGACTGGGCTGCCCCGATCGTGCCAGCGGCGACGATGTAATCATTGACGCTGTCTCCAGCGGTGCCTCCAAGCAGTTGGATAGTCTCTCCCGGAGCCGCTCCGCTCAGGTCGACGGCCGCATTGGATTCCCAGATGGCAGGGGATTGGACGGCAACCGTATCGCGAACGCCTGTGCTGGTGCCGTAGTTGACATAGTCAACAAGTGCTGCACGGGAACCAAAGGAATTGGTGTTGTACAGCCCCAGCTCGCCCCCGGAAGCAGGGAGAAAGGCTGAGGTCAGCTGGAAGACCAGGATTTCGCCCGAAGCCATCACCAGGCTGGTGGCGGTGCTGTTGGCGGCGTCGATTTCTGCTGCGCTGACCGCTGGATAAAATGGGCTGCCGTTGACCCGATTGCACCAGAAATAGCCGGTGAGATCAACGGTCGAGGCGGTATTGTTCACAATTTCGACCTTACTGTTGTCCAAATCGATTTCGCTGATGACTTGGGCCTGGGCTAGTTGGGTAGTGGCAAGTGCTGCCAGGGACAGGAGGAATAACTTCTTCATATTGGTGACTGGATTTGTGGTTTGCGGAGTGTTGTGGGTTGTGAAGTCCTTTAGACAAAGCGTTGAGCAGGATTATTAGGGTATCTTACACTATTTATTAGAAATTTCATCAACATGGGGCAATTTATCTCAAGCTGTGGCCTTGCGGGTAGCCGCCTGCGCACTATCCCCATTGTTTTGCAAAAATTAGGGTGTAATTATGCATAACATAAGGAAATTCCTTGCATGAACGCTGAGGGGAATTATTCTGAGTTCTCGAACTCTCTGCTATGGCCTATCAAGCTACAGCCTTCCAATCAGTTGACCAAATCACATGTGCCCGTTGCCATCGAGCCCCGGCAGTGCATTCCCATTTTTGCTCGAATTGTTCAAGCCTGCTCAGCGATCCGAGGCACCCGCTCAATGACCGGGAAGCGGAGTTATTGAGACGTGCCCTTCCCATAGCCCGCTTGCGTCAGCAAAAAGCGTTGTATCAGATGAAAAACTCCGGCGCACCGTTTCCCCACTAGGCGTGATTCGCCTTTTTGGCCGAATTCACCTCATCAAAAATGAGACTCACTAATTTGGGTCCGATCGCCCACCGATTCCCCCTCAAATGAATCGAGGAAGCATTCGCTGGGAATCTCCGTCAGGAGGGCAGCAAGATTGTCGTGGATGTCGCTTGGGGAGTAGCCGCAAATCTGACAGTTAAGGGGCTTTTCGGTGGCTTGACCTGGCCCATTCCCGGGGTGATTTGCCAAACTGCTGCTTAAAGGCGCGGGAGAAGTAATAAACTGAGGAGTAGCCGAGCTCCTCCGATGTATCCGAGACACTGTTCATGCCCGATTGAAGCATTTCACTGGCTCGGTTCAGCTTGATCCTGATTTCAAACTCCCGCGGGGAGTATCCGGTTTGTGACTTGAAGAGGGCACGGAACTTGGAGTAACTGACCCCAAGGGAAGCGGCCAGGTCCTGAAGGTCGGTGCGGGCGCCCTTGGCAAATGGTTGTACCTCACCGATTCCGAATGGGTCTACTTGATGTAGAAGGGATCGATTACCCAAGTCCATCAACGGGGGATTCCACCCGAAAGTGAGGAAATCCAAACAGGCCAGAGGCCTGTTACACAGCATGAAACATCAAAATAATACGCACTCCCCACTTTTTGTTGTAGACCCGTAGACCCGCCGAATGGCGGAGAGAGAGGGATTCGAAATCACTTAAAGCACTTATAAACAACGGTTTAGGACATGTGTGCCGCTGTTTATCTGGAATGGAAAAGTAAGCAGTTGTATGGAGTGGAATCTATTCTGACAGGAATTTGGCAATAGGATTCCTCTGCCTCCTTGATCAATTGGGGTCCCTCCCTGGGCGTCCTGCTGGCCGCAGCGAATTCCCCCGCGCGCGCGCGAGCCCCCATAGCCTTTTCTGGGGCATAATCCGCGGAAATGGATTTTTTGGTTTTTGGGAGGTAGGGGTCTTGGGTGGCGTGGCAGGGCGCAAACAGTTGTGGGCGCTTAGGGGGGTGGTCTCAGGGTTCAAAAAGGGTTCTCACCCTTGATAACATTAGGCTAGGGCATGGGGGTGATCAGTTTCCAAAAGGGGGAAGCTTTTGGATTCTGCATTATCGAAGATTCTCCGGTTTCACCTTTACAGTAGTGGATCAGGCTTTTAGAAAATCTCTAGTCGATTTGTAAAAAGCATCCCGGCTGTCGTTCTTCTCTCTATCTCTCAACTCATAGCTCTTATGAAACGAATACTCCTCGTTCTCCTCTCATGGTCGCTTGCCTCCGTCTGCGCGAGCGCCGCGACCCATGCCGTACTCCCCGGAACCTCAATCCAAGCCAAAGTAGACATTGCCGCCCCAGGCGATACGATTGCCATCTTTGGGGGGACTTATCAGCAAACTGTAAACATTGATAAGGCCCTGACCGTCGTCCCCGTGTCAGGGGAGATCGTGACGATTGCTGGACTTGTTTCTGTGACCGATGGGCAGGGAGTCCTGATTCAAAACATTGACACTGATGGAACAGGTATATCTGTGAGTGGCACATCGTCTGTCAGTATACAAGGAGGAACTCACCAGAGTATTAGTCAGACGGGAGGGGAATTGGCCGTTAGTTCAGCTGAGATATTGGGTTCTTTCACCGCCAGTAGTGCTGCACAAAAGACCACAGCCTTCCGGATTGTGGTTGGATCTGCAGTAAATTGGGCGGCGCAGAAAGCATGGCTGGGATATTCTGAAGCAGACCGTTTGTATTTCTCTGGTACTGGGACCAGAGCGATCATAGTCGGCTGTACGATTGATCGCGCCTCATACCCTGCTATTAGTCTATCGGGAAGCGACAATGAATACTCGATTATTAATAATATTTTACGGATTTATTTTAATACCTCCGATTATAACAAGCCTGCAATCTTGGTTCAAAGCACAGGTACTTCAACGGTTTCAAATAACTACATACAAAATGCATACCCTTCCGCCCGTGCTACAGGCATATACTCGCCAGCTTCCACCAGCATCAATATATCAAACAATATTTTCCATAATTTCGTTTTTGGAGTTTACGAACCCTTTGGCATCAGCGCCTCAAATAACCTTTATTGGCAAGTCTCCACGCAAGTCGCAGGCGGCGTAATTCAAGAGAACCCACTTGCCGGCGACCCCCTTTTTATAGACAACGACCCACGCACCCTCCAGCCTGACTCTCCCTGTATCAATGCCGGGACGGATAATCCCCTGTATGCGAATCGGGATGGTAGTCGCAATACGATTGGACCGACAGGTGGGGCTTGGTTTGATCCTGATGGCTGGACAACGGAGAATCCTGTTGTAATCAGCTTTGATCTTGGTCCGGAGGTGTTGCTTGAAGGTGTCGATACGGAAGTCCTGCTCAGCAACGGACAAGCCGTGAGCCAACCGTGAAGCTTACCCGGAAACTGGGCATTATGAATCCTGCGAACAGGCAGTTAAATTGGTTCACTTTGCTGCTTTGTGTGGTTATCGGACCGTTAACCTTTGCCCAATCCGTAATTACCCAGGCGGAGTATTTTATCGGCGCTGATCCAGGGGAGGGGAATGGCACGCCGCTGACTTTGGAAGGGACTGGACCGCTTTCCAGCGGGATCAGTTCGATCAGTGTCCCGGTTGCCCTCCCGGCGGGGACGCATGATGTAAACATCCGTGTAATGGATTCCCTGGGACGCTGGAGCACACCGTTGATTCGCAGGTTTACTGTCTACCCGGGTGACTACACCTATCCGGGCAATGGAGAGGCGACAGTGACAAATGTTGTCGCAGCCGAATATTTCATCGGAGGCGATCCTGGACCTGGTGCTGGCATTCCTATGACAATTGCTTCCACAAATGGTCCAGCCGCCGATCTTGAGGATATTGTCATTGATGCAAACCTTGTTGACGGAACCTACGAGGTTGGTGTCCGGGTACAGGATAGCCTTGGTCGATGGAGTACACCGGCACTCAGACGCTTCACCATATATGATGGAGCCTTCACGCATGCGGGTACGGTGGGAGATCCAATTGCCCCGCCGATGGTTGCGGCAGAGTATTTTGTGGATAGCGATCCCGGCCGCGGAGCCGGAACGCCCATTGCCTTAACCGAAACTGATGGTGTCGCGGTGACGATTGCGTCAGCGACAATTCCCGCAGATCTCTCTCAGGGTACTCACACGGTCTACTTGCGCGTCCAGGACGAGACTGGGCGCTGGAGCCGTCCCATGATGCGCCGGTATAATCTATTTCCCTACGCACCAATTCAGGCGATTGAGGACAGTGAAACGGGCCAGCCGGACAGAGAGATACCTGTGAATCAGGTACATGTTATCGAGGTCGGCAATTCCTACTCTTGCGACCAAAGCTTTACAGTATTCGTCGGGAACCAAGAGCTGACGATTGCTCCACGCCCTTTCGAGACGCCAAAGTCCTTTTTTGACAGGTTACTGCTGGCTATCAATCAGGATCCCGTCCTCGGCCTCCTGGTGACCGCAGAGAGGACCGGTAACACTCAGCTCACCCTGTCAGCCATTGTGCCTGGGCTGCATCCGGACAACTGGATTGATACCTCTGTCAACCTGACAAGTTACCTTCTGACCCCCGGCAATATTGGCAGCGCAGAGCGGAAAATTGTCGCTGCTGAATACTTCCTTGACCACGAAGGACCGGGAGGAACCGGCATACCTCTCGCGATCAATACTGACTTCTCTGGAAACGCCTCCACTTTTCCAGACTTCAGCCTTGGGACAACCACCCTCCGACCTGGCTCTCACAGTGTGGGAATCCGCTTTCAAAACGCCGCAGGAGAGTGGGGCGCCCCTATCTATCGGCGCTTCAGCATTTTCTCACTGGAGAATCCTACCGATACCATCGGACCGGAAATCACCCTGATCGGAGGAACACAAATCGACTGGCCATTGCATCAGGTCCCATTTGTGGAGCCGGGTTTTTCCGCATCCGATAACTTGGAGGGCGATTTGACCTCGGAAGTGCTTGTCCTCGGATCGGTCAATCCGGAAGTGCCGGCAGATTACATTCTGCAATATATCGTCAGCGACCTTTCGGGTAATGTCACCACGGTCGAGCGGACTGTCAGCGTCGTCTATTCCGGCACTCCCTCAATTACGGGAACCGGTACACTTACCTATACAGACCCGCCGTCAACTATTGACCTGTTTATCGATCTTCAGGCTTCAGAGCCCGAGTTTGGCGACTTGAGCCACAGTATAGAGTTGGTCACGACAAACATCGATTGGTTCACTCCTGGATCCTACCAGGCGGAATTCCATGTGCAGGACCCGGCAGGGAACACATCGACCTTCCTGAGAACAATTAACCTCCTCGAGAACGCCGTCTTCTATCCATCTTACGAAATTTGGATAAACGGCTATGGAGCACTCTACGGAGCCCTGCCGGAGGAACTTCTTCCGGGGGCAAATCCAGACGGTGACAACCTTCTCAATTTCCAGGAATGGGAGGCCGATACAAATCCCTTCGATGCCTATTCCACTCTGGTTCTTGATCTAGAACGCAATGGCGGCTTCGACCTCCTTGCTTTCCACGGACAGCACCGCATCACCTATCAGCTCAAAGTTTCCACCGACCTGACCAACTGGAGTGCTCTTGGTTCCCCGATCTTCTTTGAGGAGAATTGCCTCATGCTCATGGACCGCCCATTGGCGGGGGAGGGTCCGGCACAATTCTACCGGCTTGATTATGTCCCTCGTCAGCCAGTGTTCCCGGAGGCGCCCTAGGGAAAAGGGTAAAGGAGATGACACAGGAAATCGGAGCAGGTCATATTTATCTCAAGTCCATAAATTATATCTTTTTTTTGCCTTTATTGATCAGGGACATAACTCGTCCCTTTATCCCGATTTCAGTAGAGTAGTATTTTTTAACAATAATATCTGAAATTTGGTTATATCCAGCAGCATCAATAAAATTGTCTTCTTGTAGGGATTTAATCTGTTTAAGAGCGTCTTCAAGACTAACCACATCCATATTGATTTTTATATACTCGGAAAGGATAAAACAAAATTTATCAGCATCGATTAGGTTCTGCGATCTAAGTTTGATTAATTCTTGGATTTTTCCGTAGAGCCTTGTTGTCTGTTGGTCGAGGTTGTAAGTATACTCTCTAATTTCTTTCTGCATCTTTTCATGCAAGACTTTTGTTGAACGCATTCTGTCGCCGTAAACAATAAGCTGCCTTGCTTTAAATAAGGACCTCTCTTCGATTTCTCTGAGGGCCTTCTTTTTAGCCTTGATAGCGGCGTCGTTAATCCAAATCCATTTTCCTATGATTAGGATTAATGAAGTGATTAGGAAAGCGAGTCCTATTGTGAAGGTAACAAGACTATGCGAGTATAAATACTCTCCTGTTTCTTTAAGGAATTGGAGCATGTCTCATTTTAGTTTTTTTGAGGGAACGAATCCTAGATTGGTAGTAGGTAGTTAAAAGATCAGTCAATTGCTGAAATTGCCAGAAAAAGTTCTTGAGGATTTGTTCAGTGATCTGCTCGCATTAACTAATTGATTTCCAATACGAGAGTCCTCGAGCCCCAACTTCTTGTTGCGTGTGAGCATGTCATAGCGGCTAAGGAAGTCTGTCGGTAAATGTATGCCCAAACACCTCCAGAGAGTGGAAGGTTTGCCGGTTAAATACATCAATAGTCCCGATCTTGCCTTCGATATTTCGACTTCCATCCCAGAAATTGACGACCCCTTTCTTTCTGTCAAATGTGGCTCTTCCCTGGCCTATTATTTTGGGAGGGATAAATGAATCAGACCGTTTGAGGGTATAGACGCCTTGGCCGTCAATCGTTAGCTCCCACAGAACCTGGTCCGCGGATAGATAGTACCAACTCGTGAGATTGACGGACTTAAGCGGTCCTTTACGATCAGCGGTGCATGCATGAAAGACTACAGCTCCCAGAATAAGCAGGAAAATATAGGCATATAAAGAGTTTGAGGCGTCCCTGCTGCTAGTTCTTGAGTTCACAATGTCGCGGATATTAATGGGTTTTGAAGACTTTTCTAGCCTAAAAGGAAAGCGGCTCTACTTGAAAAATTCTTCCCGCTCAGGCACTTCCCTGGCAGCATCAAATTCCTCCATAAGGTGGAGTTGGGGGAAATGGGCTTGGGCAATTTTTATGAAATTCTCATCAGAAAGGGTCTCGTAAGTGACTCCTTTGAAAAGTAAATTCACGGACATTTCCTCGGTGTATTTTTCTGGTTTGCCAAAACTGTTAGCGAACTGGTCTTTCAGAAATCTCTTTAAATCCTTGTCGTTAGGATTTCTCCCGAGCGAACCTCTCCATTCCTTTGGAATATTCGATTTAACCGGATCGAAGAAAGTTTGCGTGAGGTCATGCGCATTGTTTTCGATGTAGCCTGATATTTTATCCCTAATGCGGTTTCTATAAACCTCAATTTCCTTCTTCAGTTCCGCTACCTCTCTCAAGAAGTCCTCCTTTAAGTCTCGTCGAATTACTTTTCCAAAACCCGTAATATTGCGTAGATAATTTTTATCCAAGACTTTCCGTTTTTGCCGAATCCGATCCTCGAAGGACTTTCCGTTTTCTTCAATAAGATCCTTTTTCTCAACCAATTTATAAGAAGCAGTCAGCTTTGCAATCATCTCATCTGAGGCGGCAAGTCCCATTAACGCGGAAGGAATTTTTGCCGTGCTCTTGGAGAGCAAGCATCCCTTTATTTCCAGGTTCACGAATTCAAGTTGGGAATTGAAAACCCTGACTGTCCGAGCAATGTCAAATTTTACTGGAGGGTTTTTATCCAAATCTGATTGGGTCTTCGACATGGTCTCCTGATCCACATGATCAAGGCCGACTGTCTGCTCACAGGCACCTTCGGGCCCGAGGCCGACATCGCGCGCAATGTCATTTGGCAGAGCAGACAATTCAATAGCATTTGGGTGTTCCGGAATACTGGAGCCCGCCTCGATAAGGAGCGGAGTCGGCGTGAAGATGAGAGTATTATCGTCGCTGATAACCAATCCGATGCGCACGCCTTCCTGATGTCTGCAGATGGAGGCCCCGTATTGTTGGGATGCTTTCTCCAGCAATTTCAATCCACCAGGCGTTCCATAACCTAGCCGATAGACCTCAGGATCAACGTCAAGGATGACAGAGCCTGAGTCTGATCCCAGAGTTTGCCATAAATGCTCAATGGCTTTGGCAATTTCCTCACTGAGGGCGGGGGCCATGTACAGCCATCGGCGTTCTGCCCTCAGCAAAAGATCGGTGATTCTGGATTCGTTGGCGTAAGTTACGGTTGGTTCGCTCATGGTTAGGATTTTGAAGTTTCAAACGCCTCCGGACGACCCACGTAGAGCCCAGCCCAGTATCCTGCATCCATTATGGCTTGAAGGGTCGCCCATAGCTGCATCGCTCGGGCGGGGCTCTCAGGATCGGGCACAATTTCCGGGAATCGTTCGGAAATGGACACAAGGGCATCTGGCCAGAGCTGGGAATACGCTTTCTTAGGATCGCAGGTGGCGACTGCGTGCTTCTTGATCAGCCAGATCCGGTCAGCAGAGGTATCTTCAGCCGGGGCATTCGCCAACTCTTGTATGATATTCTCCAGAATTTCTGGCTCGGATCTAGCGGCTTCCACCCCGGCAAAAAAGGCCCCTTTGAATAAACTCTCGTTCGGATCATGTTTCACGCCTTCTGGGATATTGGTGGTAATCTGCTCGAACAGGGCGGGCATGATTGCCTGTAAGGTTGGAATCTCGGTGTAGCAGCCTCCGATAAACCGCTGGAGGGGCGTTTCCCAGTTAAACCATTCCCGTTCTTGTGCGTGGAAAATAACAAATGAAAACAAATACCATTCCACCCGTATCCGCAGCCTCGCCAATTTTTGTAGGACATACCGGGCTCCGCCTGTGCCTCGCTGACGAGCTAGGACGCCAGCGCAGAAGGCCAAAGTATACCATGATTCGGGATTGGCATTTGAGCTGCGAGTATCGAACAGTTCGTTTAGCCCTCTCAGCACTTGCGCATGGGCTGCATGCCATGCGCGCGTGGTTTCAATAGGGTCAACTTTCCAACTCTCTTGGGCATCCCTGTAGGCTTCCTCTAGCGAATCCAGATATGTAAATAGGCAAGCAGGGTCTGGCCTCAGCGATTGGAGAATCTGGGCAGCAAGGGGTGGGTCGGTGTTTGCGGCTACGACACCGCTTGAGAAGCAATAAATCATCCGGCGATAGGACTCTCGAATGCCGAAGAATGCCTGCTCGTCCAGAAACGCACGCATGGAGGAGTTCCCGTCCGGGTTGGCGGGATACTCGAGGGCTTCTGAGCTTATTTGCGAAGCTGAGTTATGCCAGGGTACGAAGCTCATGATTCTTGTGATGGAGTATAGCGTGAAGGGTCGGACAACCATTGGGGCAGGCCCGGTGCTAAAATCGGTATATTCCCGCTGCCTTGGGCTGGCCAGAAATTTCCAAAGGTAGGGCGCCATCTGCCTGCCATGCTATGGCTGGAAGCCGACATCGATTTAGGGGCTTTCTAGGGGCCAATTGCCGTGGAACTGCTCAATAGTTTTTACAGATTTGCTTGATGTTTGGTTGCGGGTCAATTATTCCGTTGAACCGCACTTCGTCATCTCCAATGAAAACACAAAAGCTCGTATCATTTCTGATTCTCTTCCTTCCATCTCTCCTGGGCGCTCAAAGCTTCGCTGTATATTTTGAGTATGGGCGGATCATTCAGGCAGATGGATCCAATGGAGACTATGGTGGCCCGATTAATGGGTTTTACGGGATAGTTCCCTCAGGCACATTGTTTGAGTTCACTGATCCGTTGGGTCCATTTCCTGATGATCCTGGATTGGTGCAATTGCAATCCGTCAGTTGGAATCCGTTGGTGGATGGAGCTTCAGCCGGAATAAGTTACATGACTCCGAATCTTGAACTAGGCGCCCTAATTAATATAAATGTGGGTGAGAAAGTTGTTATTCTATTCACAGATGCAGTAACTCCAGCAGCTCTGGGTCTTGGGAATCAAATTTGTGTAATGGAGTCCGCCCCATTCCTAAGCACCTTTGATAATCGGTATATTGGCCATGTTGACCTTCAGATTCTACTGGGCATTGGCGGAGCCGAAACGGTTCAGTTAATCTTCAATGGCTTCCCACCGATTCCCGACACCGACGGTGACGGGCTGGACGATGAGGAGGAAACGAATTATGGCACCGACCCGAATGATCCTGATACGGACGGAGATGGCTTGAATGATTTTGATGAGCTTTTCCTCTATGAGACCAATCCACTCCTTGCCGATTCGGACGGCGATGGGATCGATGACCGAACAGAATTGGGTTTAAATAGATTCAACCTAATTGTCGGGTCCTTCACATGGGGTCAGGCCAAGGTGGATGCAGAGGCAAATGATGGGCACCTTGCGACATTTACGAGTCAGGGAGAGTGGGACATTGCCATGGAATCAATCGGAGCCGGTGCTTTGGACAGTATCTCAGGCGCTTGGATCGGGGCCAACGATATAGACACTGAAGGCAATTGGACATGGGTCACTGGGGAGCCTTTTACCTTTGAACTTTGGGCGCTTGGGCAGCCGGATGATTTTAACAACTCCGATGTTGCCGAGGTGAGTGGGGGATTCGGTGCCTCCATTGGAGAATGGTTTGATACGGGCCTGACGGTTACCCGTGAGGCGTATATTATTGAGTCCGCCGTATTGACCGATCCAACCCTGAGTGATTCTGATGATGACGGGTTGGATGATGGCGTTGAAATTGCCTTGGGGACTGACCCCAATGATGCAGATACCGATGACGATGGGCTCGCGGACGGCGACGAACAGACCAAGTCATTGACGAATCCCCTGCTCGCGGATTCCGATAACAACGGCACAGCGGATTCCGATGAGGACTTTGATGGGGATGGGCTGACAACCGGTGTTGAAGTGAATACATACGGAACAGATCCTCGCCTGAAAGACACCGACGGAGACCAGATTGGTGACGGCGACGAGGTAAATCTGCTCCTTACCGATCCAACCCTTCAGGATTCTGATGATGACGGCACCCTGGATGGACTGGAAGATTTTGATGGGGATGGGCTCACAAACCTCGATGAGCTAAGTACTCATTTAACCGATCCAACCCTAGCCGATACAGATGGGGACTTTCTTACAGATGGTCAGGAGATCAACCAGACCCTGACAAATCCTCTTTTAGAGGATAGCGATGAGAATGGTACAAATGACAACCTTGAGGATCTGGACGGGGATAATCTAAGCAATTTCGACGAATTGAACCTGTACCGAACAAATCCAGCTCTTGCTGATACCGATGGAGACAGCTTAGCGGATGACTTTGAAGTCAGTTACAATGACAGCCTTTTCTATGTCATTGAAGGAGCTTTAACTTACTCCCAGGCTGAGGCGGATGCCAATATCCGCGGTGGGCGTGTCGCTTCTTTCCTAGACGGTAGTGAATATACGGATTTCGTGTTGCAGCTTCGTCAGGTAGTGAGTGGCAATTTCTGGATCAGCTTGACCGACTCTGTTACCGAGGGCTCCTGGATCTGGGGAGATGGGACTGCACTCAATTACAATAGATGGTATAGCGGTCAACCTGACGGCGGGATGTTTGAAAGCAATGTTGTCATCCTTTCAGATACTGCCAGTTGGGCTGACTCAAATTCCGAGTTCGTAGCAGACGGTTACATCTTCGAGTTTGTTGGGTTAAATCCGAATGAATCTGATACGGATGGAGATGGGCTTGAGGATGCTGAGGAGTTGAATACCCATTCAACCGATCCCCTCGGGTGGGATAGTGACCAAGATGGGTTGTCCGATGGAGATGAAGTGAATATTCATGGTTCCGACCCATTGTTAATCGATACAGATGAAGATGGATTGGATGACTACACGGAAGTAGTTGTTTATGCCTCAAACCCAAATTCTCAGGACAGCGACGGAGACGGATTTCTGGACAAGTTTGAGGTTGAGTCTGGATTTGATCCAACTTCAGACACCAGTGTCCCGGGTGCCTTCGCGGAAATTTACCCAGCGGTTGAGTTCACCTTTAACGCCGTGCTGGGCGTCACATACCAAATAGAGAAATCAACGGACTTGAATACATGGACTGTCCTCGAGGCCGGAATCCCTGGAAACGGGTCCTCCATATCGCGGTTCTATCAGTCCCGCACCGGGGACAAGCAGTTTTATCGGGCCGGACCCGAGGAATAGGGATTCTCAGAACATGCCTTATCAGGACCTATTTTCGTTTGCCGATTTAAAATCTGTTGGCCATACCGGCCCCTGAAAGCGACATTGCCTATGCCACCGAAGCAGGAAAGATTTAAATGAAAGTGCTTCTTTGCGGCGATGGGTTAGAACCGGTGAAATGGTGGAGTATGATCCGACGGGCTTATTCCAGAGAAAGACCCTGCCGTGTAGAATTACTCCAGGTGAGCTCACTACCGGAGATGGGAGCGTTGTGTGATCGGTATGATCCGGAATTGCTTATTGTCGTTTTGAATAACGATTCAACGGAAGGGCGTGATAATGCGCCCAATCAGGTTTATTTTTCAGACTATATTCTTCTGAATACATTAAAGCACCTGCAATATAGTTTTGGAAGGCCGCTGATGTGCATCTCTGAAACGTTGGAAGAGAATTTAGCGAATCTATGCAAGGAGGATGGCTCTTTTCCGTATATACCCATATCGTCAATAGAATCTGAGATCTACAAAATCTATATAAGGAATTATATGGGTGGGGAAAATTATTTCAGCGACCCGTTGCCTCTTTCCCTAGTCAATTTTGGTAAGATAGTTGAGCGGGCCAAGAAAGGTAGTGCGAAGGCTCAAGCCGACTTGTTTATGTACCACTCTAATTGGTATGGTCTAAACGACTACAAAAAGTCTGTTTATTGGCTTAAGCTGGCCGCAGAGAACGGGAATGTACAATCCCGGTCTTCATTGGGCATGATGTATTTTCGTGGAGAGGTTGTATCCAAAGATCTTGGCCGTGGATTATCGTGGATTGAAAAGGCAGCCCAAAATGATCACATGTACTCACAGAATGCATTGGGTGAATTTTATGCCAAGGGGGAGGGTGTGCTAAAAGATGAGAAAAAAGCATACTATTGGCACCATAGAGCGGCAGAGCTGGGCTATGGGAAGTCCCAGTTAGCCGTGGCCCTGATGAATTATAACGGGGTCGGTGTTCCTGTAGATCGAAAGCAGGCTAAAAGTTGGTTTCTAAAGGCCGCTAAACAGAATGTTCCTGAGGCACAGTACTACCTCTGTAAAATTTATGCAACGGAGGAACCGGTCAGTCTTGTTGAGTCTTATAAGTGGCTCCTCTTTGCTAAATGCAGTTATCTTTCTGCTGATAAAAGCTCTAAAATTTCCAAAGAATTTGAGGAATGGCTGGATCATTACAAACAGATGCTGAGTTCTGAAGACATGAAAGCTGTAAAATCCAGAGCCGATGATTTCTTCAACAAATATTTGAAGTCCCCGGAACCAGCGTCCTTTTCCTGGTTCAAATAAAACTGTATTTGAGTAAGCGATGTCTCCTTCGCTCATTTGCCACGCGCGCCGGCTCCCCCACTAAATATTTTTGCACCTTTTGAATGCGACATATACGATGTTCTTATGGAAGACGAAATGGAGCAATGGTTAACTGAAATGTGGGAGGAACGCAAAGTTGATGCTATAGAGCTGCAGGGACTGCTTAATGGGGTGGGTTCCACCCTTAACATTGAAAGGACCACAGAGGATAAAAACCGCGAATATAAATTGTGGCGGGTCCGGATGATTAGCCACTGCAAATTTTTCCAATTACCCAAGGAAGAGCATATGCGTCGTGGACATAAACAGTTCAAGCAGATTCGCAAACGGAGGGCCCGACAGAGGGCCATTCGCGACAACTAGCCAACCTCGCCAGATGCGGCTCCTCCCCAGATTCAACCCCAATTTTATGATCTGTGAGCACTACATACCATTTTATGCCTTTGATAATAATCAACAGGGAGTTTTCAATTCGTTCACCAGGAGAGACCTGATTTTCTAATTGCTCAATTTGGTATCAGCCATTATCAGGTATTTGCTATGAGTTTCTTTTTCTTCACGATTTGTTATCCCTTAAAATTAAGTTTCCGCACTCTTTCGATGATTGCTTTTGCCTTAGCTCTTTTCGGAGTTGCTAACATTACCTATGCCGGGCAATGGATCTCAATATCAACTGCTCAAAACCACCAAATTGGTGGAGGGGCCTATGGAAATGGCTTCTATGTTCTTACAACCCGCGGATCAAGTGGAGTCCTTGTAAGCAACGATTCGATAAATTGGGATTTTCACAATCTTGGTTATGACCTATTGGATATTTCCTTTGGCAATGGACGTTTTGTGGCTGTAGGGCTAAATGGGACGGTTATTACAAGTTCTAACGGTACAACTTGGGCAACACAGACGGCATTCACTAAAGTCGATATTCAAGGTGTCACCTACGCAGAGGACCAATTTGTTGCAGTGGCTTGGGATGGTGGGATCTTTTCGTCGGCCGATGGTCTAACATGGAACATCGAGGTTTCGCCAGTAACCAACGATTTATATGATGTTGCTTACGGCGCTGGTCTTTGGGTCGCCGTTGGAAGTGAGACAACCATAATTACAAGCCTCAACGCCATAGTCTGGACTGATGAGTCGGACGGACATATCGCAAATGTGGGATTCCATGGCGTCGGCTATGGCAATGGCCTATGGGCAGTTGTTGGCAGTCCAAACAGTAACGTACTATCTGGAAGCGGGGACGGAACATGGTATCCCCAAACTACTGGTTTTTCCGCGAGTCATGATGCAGTAGCATACGCTTTCGGGAGAATCTGGATAACCAGCTATGACGGAAGTATCCTTTCCAGTAAGGATGGGGTTTCATGGTCATCTGAGGGGTCACCCGTTAGCGTTCGCTTAACGGGGATCGAATATTTAAATGGAAAATTGATCGCCATGGGGATTTCGGGTGAAATCCTGGTTTATATCCCGGATGATAACCTAAATGTTGGGACTGCAATAGAGCTCTGGATCCCTGAGACGGATCCTGGTGAGGAATATCAGCTTCAGATTTCTGAGGATTTGGAAAGCTGGACGGACATTCTGGATCCAATAGCTGGAGACGGCAAAGAATGGGCAGGTTTCTTCACAACCAGGGACCAGAACAAGAAGTTCTTCAGGGTTAAGCCTGACGCAGAGTAGAATTCAGTTCAACAACTTCCACTTATGCGTGGCTAATGAATACATCCATGGCGCTAGAGAGGAGTTAGTGTAATTCCATTCCCTGGACTCAGGGTCGTACAGATAAGTATTTTCTTCTGATACAACCGCGTAGGCCCATATAGACGAGTTGGGAAGGTAAACCCACGGCCAATTGCCTATGAAGTAATATCCTGCTCTCTGATGCCACGCGAAAGACTGGGATGCTTGCCAGTCGCCGGAAAAGACATGTGGCTGATCGCCTTTGCCATCACGAGCCCGCAGCAAAGTGTTACTATCAGAATAGAGGTGTATTCTATAATCTCCATTGTTGACCCGGTAACTAACCTTATAATATCCAGGCTGTATCTCGTTTACCTCTGCAATCGGACGGTAAAATGCCTGGGTTAATGTTCTTCCCATGTTCTGAGCCCATAAATCAGATGGAGCACTCTTGGTCAGGAATTCAAGGCGCAATATATTGTCCCGGATCCTCAGGTCACCTAATAAATCAGGGAGCGGACCTGATTTTGGATACCAAAGAAGGTTTTGAGGGAATTTCCATACTTCGTGGCCCAAATCACGGAGTGCCATCCAGTCGAGGTCAGTCATATATAGCCGTTTGCCAGCCTGCGTTGATGTGGAAACAAGTGTTTGTTGGCTCATTTCATACCATGACCAAACAGTGCTCTTCACACTGACATCCCAATGGCTTCCACTGCTATCCAAGGGAATGGGTCCTCCATAGCAATCCATGGTAGCTGCACCCGTAAAATTGAGGTTATTGGTGTCGTTATTCCATGATCTGCATTGTTTACTTCCAATGCCAAGAACATGGCATAACTCATGGGAAATGGTTGAAAAGAGGTCATGCTTTGCACTGAAGGATTGCGGATCATAGGGATGCGGAGGTGCATGCCAGTTCAAGGTACTGTTGAGACTGATTGTTCCCGCCCAAGGAATAAAGAGCTCTGTCGAATTCCGCTCATTAATAAGGGATAAAAACTCACTGGATCCGTAAGCGCCCGCTGACACGTGACCGCCTTGGGCCAAGCGGTATCCTCCCAGTTCTCGTGCTCCAAGGTAAATGAAGATAGTGTCATTGTAGGCGGTGGGATTTTGCATGGTAATCAGCTCACCGGTGCTGGGGTGGTAAAGTCTCCAGGACCAGGTATTATTCCCGTATGGACCCAGACCGTGAAAACTTGTATGCAAATAGTGCTCGAAATAATGAAATACGGCTTGAACGGTGGTGCGTCTTTCAGTTGTGAAAAAACCACTACTATCCATTGAGTAATCAGCAATGATCCTGAATGGCCCTCGTTCCACATATAATTCTCCGGTATGATGAGCTTCAACATTACCATTGAATAACAAGAGAAACGGAAGAATCAGTTTAAGGGGTCTGTATTGTGGAGGTGGCAATCTGAAGTTCATAAAAGTATAAATGATCGTGTGAAGGAATGCTTACAAAGAAACCTCCTCGCTACAGCGATCTGCGGAATTAAAACTAAACGGGACACAGGCCCCTGAGTATCTACTGGAAATTTAAAAGGCAAGGAAAAGTAAAAAACCCTACTTTTCGTTTGCAGAATCGGGTGGGGGCCGCCATATCGATTCCTGAAAGCGACATTGCCTATGCCCCCGAAGAAGAAGACTGCCAAAAAGAACGCCAATTCCACCGCCAACATCGGATTTGAGGCCAAGCTCTGGCTGGCTGCCGACAAGCTGCGCAGCAACATGGATGCGGCGGAATACAAGCATGTGGTGCTGGGGCTGATTTTCCTGAAGTATATCTCCGACAGCTTTGAGGAGATGCACGCCAAGCTGGCGGCGGGAGAGGGGGACTTTGAGGGAGCCGACCCGGAGGATGCGGACGAATATAAGGCCGAGAATGTGTTCTGGGTCCCCAAGGAGGCCCGTTGGGCCAATCTCCAGGCCAATGCCAAGCAACCGACGATCGGGAAGATTGTCGATGATGCCATGGTGGCCATTGAGCGGGACAATCCACGGTTGAAGGGAGTATTGCCCAAGGACTATGCCCGTCCTGCTCTGGATAAGCACCGTCTGGGTGAGCTGATTGACCTTGTCAGCACAATTGGCCTGGGCGACAAGGAGAACCGTTCCAAGGATGTCCTGGGACGGGTCTACGAGTATTTCCTGTCCCAATTTGCCAGTGCCGAGGGCAAGCGGGGAGGGCAGTTCTATACGCCTTCCTATGTGGTGCGCTTGCTGGTCGAGATGCTGGCCCCGTATCATGGACGCGTCTATGACCCCTGCTGCGGCTCGGGCGGGATGTTTGTCCAGTCGGAGAAGTTTGTCCTGGAGCACGGGGGCCGGATCGGGGACATCTCCGTCTATGGACAGGAGAGCAATTCCACAACCCGGCGCCTGGCGGTCATGAACCTCGCTATTCGGGGAATCGAGGCGGACTTCGGTCCTGAGCATGCCGATACCTTTCGTCGTGACCTTCACAAGGACTTGAAGGCTGACTTTGTCCTGGCTAATCCCCCCTTCAACGATTCGGACTGGCATCGCAATGAGGACGATGTCCGCTGGCAGTTTGGTATCCCGCCCAAGGGCAACGCCAACTTTGCCTGGGTGCAGCATTTTCTTCATCACCTGGCCCCGAACGGGACAGCGGGATTTGTCCTCGCCAATGGCAGCATGTCATCCAACCAGTCGGGGGAGGGTGAGATTCGTAAGGCGATGATTGAGGCGGATTTGGTCGATTGCATGGTAGCCCTGCCAGGGCAGTTGTTTTACTCCACGGCTATTCCAGTCTGTCTCTGGTTCCTGACCCGTAACAAGTCGGCCCGGGAGTCAAAAGGTGGTGAGGCTATCCGGTCCCGGCATCGTGAGACCCTGTTCATTGATGCACGCAAGATGGGAACACTCGTCGATCGTGTGCACCGGGAATTGACTGAGGAGGACATTGCCAAGATTTCCGACACATACCATTTGTGGCGATGGGATATAGAAAAAACTCTGGAGATCGCTGAGAAGAAGGGTATCCAATTGAGTTTGTCAGCCCCTTACGAGGACATTCCCGGATTCTGCAAATCGGCTTCTACTGAGGAGATTGAGAAGCACGGCTATGTCCTGACGCCAGGTCGCTATGTTGGGGCTGAGGATGTCGAGGATGATGGCGAGCCCTTCGAGGAGAAGATGCCGCGGCTGGTGACGGAACTTGAGGCGCAGTTTGAGGAGTCGGCGAGGTTGGAGAAGGAAATTCTTAGAAATTTAAGAGGACTTCGATATGGCGACTGAAGTCCCAATTGTTGAAGTTGGACAAGTAGCATCTTCCATTTCTGAAACTCACAGTTTCAATAAGGAGGAGCTAATATTTTTAAACACTTCGGATATTCATAATGGAGGTCTTCTGCACCGCAATTATTCCTCCGTCAAGGATTGGCCGGGGCAGGCCAAAAAATCTATCCGTTTGGATGACATTCTTTTTAGTGAAATCAGGCCAGCAAACGGAAGGTGGGCATACATAGATTTTGAAGCGAACGATTATGTGGTTTCTACGAAATTAATGGTAATAAGGGCAAATAAGGAGAAAGTTTTCCCGAGGTATCTTTATCAGTTTCTGACGAGCACGCACACCACAAATTGGCTCCAACATCTTGCGGAATCTCGCTCTGGCACATTTCCACAAATCACATTTGATCAAGTTTCATCATTAGAAATTTATCTCCCCCCTCTCCCCGAACAAAAAGCCATCGCCCACATCCTCGGCACGCTTGACGACAAGATAGAGCTGAACCGCAAGATGAACGAGACGCTGGAGGCCATGGCCCGGGCCCTGTTCAAGAGTTGGTTTGTCGATTTTGATCCTGTCCGTGTCAAGATGGATGGCCGCCAGCCCGCCGGAATGGATGCCGAGACCGCTAAGCTCTTCCCCAGTAAGTTTGTCGAGTCGGAGCTGGGACCGATCCCTGAGGGGTGGGAGGTTGCTCCTTTGTTTGAAATTATAGAGATTCTCAGTGGTGGAACACCCAAGACATCAGTAGACGAATATTGGAATGGTAACATTCCTTGGTATTCCGTTAAAGATTCTCCCCAGGAGACTGATGTATGGGTAATTAATACTGAAAAAAATGTTTCTCAACTTGGAATTGACAACAGTGCCGCAAAGATTCTTCCCGAGAATACAACGATTATTAGTGCCCGCGGAACTGTTGGTAAGTTAGCCTTAGTGGGTGTGCCCATGGCAATGAATCAATCATGCTATGGGATTCGTGGAGTTTCTGGATTCGATAATATCTTTATCTACTTCCTCATCAAAGAAGCTATTGGGGATCTTCAACAAAGAACTCATGGGACTGTCTTTGATACAATCACTCGGCAAACTTTCGATACATTGAATGCAACGGTTATGCCTGCAGAAATTACCAATGTTTTCGGCTCCGCAGCAGGAAATTTTTTGAACAGAATTAAATCAAATCTTATGGAGTCCCGCACCCTCGCCAACCTCCGAGACACCCTTCTCCCCAAACTACTTAGTGGGGAACTATCCGTGACCGAAGCCGAGGAGATGGCCTCATGATGGAAGATATTAAAATCCAAAGCCGGGACTACTGGTTCAAGGTTATTGAAATGCTTCAACAGAACTGGGCCCTGATTGAGCAAGAGGATGCCGGTGTGACCGTCTACTTCATTGGAGACACTAGCGGGGTCTTTGATAAATTGTCCTTTTCAACGGTAGCCGAGGCGGAGAGGGAATTGCTCATGAACGGATTTTCCCGGTTCAGCGAAGATCCTGAGGCGCAGAAGTTTTTGGCATGTCCCGAACCGCCGTTTTACCATGGGAATCATCCCAATGGGCCGATTTATTCGAGTGGGCGATATTGGAGGAGCGAAAGAAACTTATAATGAAAAATTACCATAGATTAATGTTGGGAGCGAAGAGCATCTATGCTGCTGAATGCCTTGCTGGCGGCTTTGTAGGCGTTAACTTTGAGATTCACCAAGACCTGACGGGCCAGTTGCCTGATGAGTGGAGAGAATTTAATAAAAAGTTCATTCCGGTGTTCTTGGAGGCACGGCCTGAGAAAACAAAGATTGCAGCAGGGCTTGCCTGTGGGGCCCTGTGGACTGTGGCGAAAGGAATGCAATTAGGAGACATCCTGCTCTGTCCTGATGGATCAGGACAATATCATCTTGGGCAGGTTTCTGGCCCTTACGAGTATAAGGAAAATGAAATTCTGCCACATCGTCGGGCTGTGCAGTGGTTGAATAAATCAATCGACCGTAGTGATATGTCTGACGCATTGAAAGGCTCCTGCGGGTCTGCTTTGACCGTTAGTAATCTAACCCGTCATAGCATGGAAATTGATAAGCTAATGGCTGGAATTATAACACCGGAACCCGGAGGTGAAGATTCTACGGTTGAGGATCCCTCGGCATTTGCATTGGAAAAACATCTTGAGGATTTCCTTGTGACTAACTGGTCCTCAACGGAGCTGTCTCATGAGTATGACATTTTTCAGGACAACGGGGATATAATAGGCCAACAGTATCCCACGGACACTGGCCCAATCGACATTCTCGCTGTCAGCAAAGACGGTAAAAGACTCCTGGTTATCGAACTTAAGAAGGGCAGGGCCAGCGACAGGGTGGTCGGGCAGATTGCCCGCTACATGGGGTATGTGAAAGAGGAGTTGGCGGAGAACGGTCAAACGGTAGAGGGCGTAATCATTGCCCTAGAAGACGACAAGCGAGTTCGCTGGGCATTGTCAGTCGTGCCAAATGTGAAATTTTATCGGTATCAGGTGTCTTTTAAATTGGTGGGGTCTTAAATTTTATACAGATGAATCCTACAACTGAAAATCTCAAAAAACAGAGAGACACGGGATACTATGAGGCGTATTCTCGCCATTCAACAGTATTGAGGAATTGGTTAATTGCATTTGGAATTGGGGTCCCTTTCTTATTTGCTACAAACGCCGACTTTGCCAATTCCGTTAACGAATCAGGGCAAGCACTGCTCGTTTTTGGTTTTTTCTTTGGTGGTGTGATCCTTCAGTTCCTCGAGGTTTTTCTATACAAGGTGGCAATGGGTTATCAGTACCTTGGTGAGATTGATGAAACTTTTGTTGGGAAGAAACGATTCAAATACAGCGAACAATATTCTAATCTCACCTGGCCAGTCATTGTATTCGATCTTGGTACAGTCGTCCTTTATGGAATAGGAACAATTTGTCTGATGAAAGGGATTTTGAATATATAATGCCCCTCAACGAATCCATAATCGAAGACGCTGCCCTGACCTGGTTCGAGGAACTCGGGTATCAGATTGGGCATGGTCCGCACATTGCGCCTGGGGAGGCTGCTGCGGAGCGTAATAGTTTTGGAGATGTAGTTCTTGAAGGACGACTGCGGGCGGCGGTGCATCGGTTGAATCCCAGTATTCCTGGCGATGCCCAAGAGGAGGCGATCCGGAAAGTTCTACGAATTGCTACGCCCTCATTGGTTCAAACCAACCGCGCCTTTCATGCGATGCTGCGGGATGGTGTACCCGTGGAGTATCGTCGGCCTGATGGATCGATTGCGGGGGATCATGTCCGCCTGGTGGACTTTGTGGATACGGTCTCCAATGATTTTTATGCGGTCAACCAGTTCACGGTAATTGAGGGGCAGCACAACCGGAAGCCGGACATAGTTGTCTTCGTCAACGGCCTGCCGATCGGCGTTATTGAGCTGAAGAACGCGGCTGATGAGAACGCGACCATCTGGAGTGCTTTCAAACAACTACAGACCTACAAGAAGGAAATCGGGTCGCTATTTCATTACAACGAGCTGCTTATTGTCTCGGATGGCCCGATGGCTCGGATCGGATCGCTGACGGCCAGCGAGGAATGGTTCAAGGTCTGGCGAACTATCGATGGGGAAGGGGATGCTCCGCATACGGCCCTGGAATTGGAAGTCCTGATTCAGGGGGTCTTCCAGAAGGAACGCCTCCTCGATCTGCTGGAGCATTTCATTGTCTTTGAGGACGACACCGACAGCGACCGCCTGAGCAAGATCATTGCCGGATACCATCAGTTCCATGCGGTGAATGGGGCGGTCGATGAGACGGTCCGGGCAAGCGGGTTGGCTTCAGAGCAAGAACTTCAGGAACAGGAAGGCAAGTTCTGGGTTGGACGGCAGAAGAACGGGAAGCCAGGTGACCGCCGGGCAGGGGTGGTCTGGCATACCCAGGGAAGTGGCAAGAGCTTCTCCATGTTGTTTTATGCTGCTCGGATTGTGCGTCATCCAGCCATGCAGAATCCGACCCTTGTTGTGCTGACGGACCGGAATGATCTGGATGACCAATTATTCGGTCAGTTCCAGCGGTGCTATGAATTGCTGCGCCAGATGCCCCAGCAGGCTGATTCTGTGGATAACATGCGGAGTCTTCTCAAAGTAGCCAGCGGGGGAGTGGTCTTCACGACAATCCAGAAATTCATGCCGGATGGGAAAGGGGAGCGCATGCCGCTGCTCTCGGACCGCAGTAACATCGTGGTCATTGCTGATGAGGCACACCGCAGCCAATACGACCTGATTGACGGCTTTGCCCGCAACCTGCGGGACGCCTTGCCCAATGCATCCTTTATCGGGTTCACAGGCACACCGATTGAGAAGACTGATGCCAATACCCGTGCCATCTTTGGGGATTACATCTCAATATACGACATCCAGCGTGCTGTCGAAGACGGGGCCACTGTGCCGATCTATTATGAGAGCCGCATCGCCAAGCTGTCGCTCAATGAGAACCTTCTCCCGCATGTGGATGAGGAATTTGAGGAGCTGACCGAGGGTGAAGAGGAGAGCGATCGCCAGAAGCTGAAAACCAAGTGGGCAGCGGTCGAGGTGATGGTGGGAGACCCTAAGCGGGTTGCCCTTGTTGCCGAGGATCTGGTGAAGCATTACGAGCGGAGGCAAGAAGCCATGGAGGGCAAGGCGATGGTCGTCTGCATGAGCCGTCGCATTTGCGTGGATCTCTACAACGCCATTATAAAGATTCGTCCGCACTGGGCCAGCGAACCCAACGACGATGTCGAGGCGGAGAAGAAGAAACAGGCTGTTGTGAAAATTGTCATGACGGGCAGTGCCAGCGATGGACCCGATTGGCAGCAGCACATCCGCAACAAGCCAAGACGCAGGGAGCTGGCGACACGCTTCAAGGATTCCAAGGATCCCTTCCGTATCGTGATTGTCCGGGATATGTGGCTGACGGGCTTCGATGCCCCGTGTCTGCACACGATGTATATTGATAAGCCCATGCGGGGTCATGGGCTCATGCAGGCAATCGCCCGGGTGAACCGCGTATTCAGGGATAAGCCTGGTGGATTGGTCGTGGATTATCTGGGACTGGCCGACCAACTCAAGCACGCCCTGGCCACTTATACGGAGAGCGGGGGCAGGGGAACCCCAAGCCATGACACGGCAGAGGCCATTGCCGTTATGCAGGAGAGGCATGAAATCGGCTGTGGGCTTCTTCATGGCTTTGATTGGGGCAAGTGGGTATCTGGTACCCCTGCGGAGAAGATCGGCCTTCTGCCGGCCGCACAGGAACATATTCTGCAGCAGGAGGACGGGAAGTCGCGCTTTGTCCGCACGGTCACCGATCTATCCAGGGCCTTCGCCCTGTGTGCTGCCACTGATGAGGCAATCGAACTCCGGGACGACATCGCTTTTTTCCAGGCCATCAAGGCACAGTTTGCCAAGACAACCGCCGCCCAGAAATCTCCTGATGAAATGGATGCGGCCATCCGGCAATTGGTCTCCTCGGCTATCACGGCCGATGAGGGGATTATCGATGTCTTTACCGCGGCAGGATTGAAGAAACCCGACATCTCCATCCTCTCAGAACAGTTCCTGGCAGAGGTCAAGGGACTCAAGCACAAGAATGTCGCGGCAGAGCTGTTGGCCAAGCTCCTCAAGGACGAGATCAAGATTCGCTCAAAACGGAATCTGGTCCAGAGCCAGGCATTCAGCGAAATGCTCAAGCGTACCCTCAATTCCTACCACAACCGAGCCATCTCCACGATGGAGGTCATTGAAGAATTGATCAAACTGGCCAAGGAACTCAACCAGGCCACCCAGCGCGGGGAAGACCTGGGTCTGAATGAGGACGAAATCGCCTTCTACGATGCCCTCGCCAACAACGAGAGCGCCGTCAAGGCCATGGGCAATGACGAACTCAAGGTCATCGCCGCCGAACTGGTCACCAAGGTCCGCAAGAGTGTGACCATCGACTGGACCTTACGGGAGAGTGCCAGGGCCAAAATCAAGGTCATGGTGAAACGAATTCTGAAGAAGCACGGCTACCCGCCAGATCTCCAGGAAGAGGCGGTAAAGACGGTACTGATGCAGGCGGAACTGCTGTGCGCGGATTGGGTGTGAGGCGTTGCGAAGATTTTATGAAAAATATTAAATCAATAATTCTGTTATCGGTGATTATCATCTGTGGGTTTCTCGGGGGTTGTAATACTTCTGAGGTTATTTCGGTTGGCGAAGACACATATATGGTAACCTCAAGTGGAGCTGGCTTCAGCACGGCATCTGTAAGAGAGAATGTCTTCCAGAAAGCCAGTGAGTATTGTGAATCTAAAGGGTTGGTCATGATGCCGGTTTCATTCAATGCAGAACCTGGCCGTATGGGCAGAAACGCTCCATCAGCTGATTTGGTGTTTCGGGCATTAAAACCAGGTGATCCGGAATTGGGCCGTCCGAATCTGCGAGAGTCTGACGAGAAGTTAGACATCAGCCACGATATAAATATCAAGACCGATCAACCCGCTGTTAAGAAAGCCGACCTTTACGAAGAACTAATCAGGCTCAACGAACTTAAAGAGAAGGGCATCTTAACCGAAGAAGAATTCCAGATACAGAAGGAAAAGTTGCTCAGTAATTGATGTGGATTGGGTGTGAGGCGGCGAGGAGTTGAAAACGGTTCGTGATGGAAGGAGGTATTACTTCATTCAACTCGGAGTGCGGGATACCCTTTCTGCCTTTAACCTCCTACTCTTCATTATCCGCAGGCTTTTTCTTTTACTCTTCCCCCATAGGATGAGGGATTCAGTACCCAACAGCCTCTAATGACAGTCTGTGAGCCTCTTCGGAGGGTTTGGTAGGGGTTTTGTCGCACCCCTTTATTTCGCCCTTTTCAATAGTGGGTTTTGTCGCACCACTGAGAGCCTTAATCCACCTTTGCACATTCCGCTTGTTGGATGCGTTAGGCTCCATGCCAACCCTTCTACAAAGTTCGCCAGCTTGGAGAGTCGGGGCCCTGCGAAATAATGACTCGACGATCAACCTTTTAGGACCACTGGGTCTTCCTCCCTTCCTCCCGTTCGCTCGATGTTTGAGCTTTGCTTCCTCTTCCTGGATTTCCTTGTGCTCGTTGCGGATTCTCGCCCACCTGATCAAATTATCCCAGCCAAATACATCCACCCATTTCTTGTCGTACTCCAAGGGAAGGAATCGTCTCTTAATATAGTAATCCCCCCAATCGGCTCCAACCGTAGATGGAAGCATAACAACTACATCGCACCCTGCGTCCACCAGCTTCTGGTAGCTGTCAACGGCCAGTTCAAGACCTGGAAGATCGTCCTGCGCCCAGATCGTGATCGGCAATTCTATCAGCTTTTCAACCTCTTTTGGGCGCAGGCGAACATCAGCACCACAAAATACAACTATGCTCTGAATGCTGAGGTCCAAATTGAAACGATCATCAAGCAGGGTCCATACTGCCAATGCATCTCCCTCTCCCTCTACAAGGTGAATCCTCTCCGAGGCGGGGTTGATGTTGCTAATTCCAATAGGCCGATTCTTGACCCCCACTAGTCGCTTCGCCTTTGGGCCGTCCTTAAAGAGCTTTCCATCAACCCGCCTGTATTGTTCCGCTCCTGAATCCGGAGGACCTATTCCCCAATAATTTGGGTCCGGGTTGTGTTTGAACTGAGGCACTTGAAGAAGGGGGAACTTTTCTAACAGGTCCGGCCGAGGTAATTTACGGGATTGGGCAATTCGCCTACACCAATCCTCTCGTGAGAAGGGTTTGAGCTTCTTTTTCGCTTTGCATTGCGGGTTGTAGGTGAAAGGTTCACCGAAAAGTTCATGACCTCTCCGGAGTGCGGCTGTGGTATCGTCAAGGGCTTCATGCCATTGAATAAAGTCGATCTGGTCTCCTCCGACATCTGGCCGAGCCTTATCCTCCCATCTCCATTGATTTCCCTTTTGAAAAAATATAACAGAGTTGTCTTTGCGTATTCTGTAAGAGCGACCTTCTCGCTTGAGGGAAACGCCAAGACGATCTGCCACTTCAAGAAGGCCGTGCCTTTCCTTGAAGGACTTACACTCCTCGGTCAGAGCCATTCTACCCTAAACGAGGTTGTTCTCCATGAAATCCTCCAGGTCCTTCGGGCGCAAAATCACACGCCTTCCGATCCTGACAGCCCGCAACTCACCTTGTTCGATCAACTTCCGAACCGTTCTCTCGGACAGATTAATCTGTAGAGCAGCTTGTTTTACTGAAAGCCCGAAGGGCGTGCACTTGATACTACTGTTTTCATTCATGCCCCCCAGCATGCATAATGGTGCAGCCCCTACCAATTTCGGAGGGTCTGTTTATTCGAGGCAGAATTCTCAGACCTTTTTAATGAAGTGCTCTAATTTCTCTCCAATTAGATCTCCAAGTGCAGCACGACGATGGGAATCAGTAGGTACTTCCATTTGGGCAATCTCCTTTTTCCAAGTCTTAATTCTGTCCTCTTCATAGAATCCTGGGCATGGATTGGCAGCGATGTAATCATTTAGCTTCTTTTGTCGCGCTTTCTTCTTTGCCGCCAACTTACTTATAGCTCTTTGATCGACAGCCATGCGGATTGGTTTGTGGGCATCACTCTTCAATCCCATCAGAGTAATTTTCTCCACGATAAGACTTTTCCACTTCGCTTTTGTTTTGGCACTTAAAGGTGGCATGGACTGGATCTTGCTTAGGAGCGCAGGGCTTTCCCGAGGAAGAACCGCTTCACCCTGACGAAGGAGCTCGAATTTGGCTATTACTGAGCCAACAAGTTGATAAAGTTCATCATGGTCCGGACCCTTCTTTTTTGTGCGAATCCTTGCCAGCCTTTCAGCGTCTAACCTTTTGTCGCCGGTCAGAAGTACTGGCCACAGCATTTTCTGCCTAAATACTTTTTCAACTGCCTTCGCGGCTTTTGGGTTATTTTTTGCTTCGTCAAGTTGCGTCACTACGGAAAATGCGATCTTCCAAAGTTGCTCCGCAGCTAGGGTTCTTTCCTTTATCCTAGAACCCCACTGGAGATTGAAAGAAATGTCTCTAATAGATTCTTGAACAGCCTTGTAGTCAGATTGGGTTTTATCCTCACTCATGCTTTCTTCTCCTTAAATTTTAAGGCCTGTTGTTTCCGTTGCCCCGGCTTGATGCCGAAGAAGGCTTCTCCCTGTGCCTTCGTTGCCAGGGCTCGGTAGTGATCGAACAGCACCTGGTCCCCCTCCTTGTGACCAAGCTCCTTTGCGGTCTTGGTGGCGTCGCCGTGAAGGGCGTAATGGTAAGTCCCGAAAGAGTGCCGCATTGCGTTGCGCGGCCAGGTTGAGTGTTTCTTCTTGTCTGCGTAACCGGCCTCCCTGCGAAGTTTGACGAACACATTGTCGAACGCCTTGCCTGAACAGGGTGAGATATTTCCCTTTCGATCACTGATGGTTAGAATCCATTCCCTGGCATTGTCGGGCAGGGTAGTGTGGCGGATACGGCGCTTCTTGCTGATTGTCGCATCGATGGTGATGTAGCCATCTTTGAGGTTGACCTTGTCCCATGTGAGTTTCTGCAATTCCTCAGTCCGGATCCCAGCGAAAAGCCCAAGGACAATAATCCCCAGAAATTCGGGCCATCGATCCCGAGTGAAGTGTAGCAGGTCCTCTGCCTGGTTGACGGTGAGAATCCCAACATCACCGTTGTTCATCAATCGCCCGTGGAGCTCTTTGCGGTCGTGGTCGCTGAGATCATCGATTGGATTCAGTAGTATGTACTTCTTTTGCGTGGAGTAGCGGAAAAGCTCACTGATTATCCGTAGATAATTCTTGCGCGTACGGTCTGAGCCTTTGATCCCTGCAAGCCACGCCTTGACCTGTGCGGAATCAATCTCGTGGATCGAATAATCGCCCAAGGCGGATTTGATCACACCTGTGCGGGTGTTGAAGTCCCTGAGGGAATGATAAGCCAGATCCCCCGCCTCATGCCGCTTGAGCTTGTATGACTGCAACTCGGTTATTACTTCAGACAGGGTGCGTTCCCCGCCGGACGGTCTGAGGCGGTCCAGAGCGAACTGAATGGCCTCCGTGACACTGATTCCCTTGTCCCTTAATTTAGGAACCATGACACCGACCTCCTGACGCTCAGTTCCAGAGAGTTTAAAGAAGGCGTGGCCGTCCGTTTGAATCCCCCTGTGTTGCTTCTTGGCCCAAGCCTCGGCCTTCTTGTATGAGGGGAACTGCTTCCGAATCCGGCGCTTGCCAGTGACTTTTGCTGGCACGGTTACCTGATAACTGATCCCGAATTTCTTGCCGGCACTGGCGTTGTCGATCGGCCGGATCTTGATTCCGGATTTCGGAGGGAATTCAACTGAATTTGTATTCGTTGCCACTCCTTACATAATGGTATACATTAGTTCACTTATGCAACACAAAACGACAGGAACGAGACAGTAATTTGGGGTGGCCGGGCTCTAGCCAGCATGAATACTGGCGGAGAGAGAGGGATTCGAACCCTCGATACGGTTTTACGCCGTATACCCACTTAGCAGGCGGGCGCTTTCGGCCACTCAGCCATCTCTCCGTTTGGGGAAGGGGATATGTGGCCATGGAAGGGTCATGAAATCAACTCTTTTTTACCATTTGACGGATTTATCCGAAAGGGGCCATTCTTAAGGGGTGAGCGAAGAAGCAAAGGACGGATATTTTCAGGTCTATACCGGCGAGGGAAAGGGCAAGACAACGGCGTCGTTGGGCTTGGCCTTGCGTGCGAGCGGGCGTGGCTTACCGGTGTATATCGGGCAGTTCATGAAGGGTCAGGATTATGGTGAGTTGCATGCGATCCCGAAGCTTGGATCAATTACCCACGAGCAGTACGGGGATCCGGGTTGGGTATACAAGGGGAAGATCACCGAGGCCCAGCGTGCCCTGGCGGCGGAGGGATTGGAAAAGGCCCGGGAGGCACTTATGTCCGGGTCATACCGGATCGTCATCCTGGACGAGATCAACATGGCAATCTGGTTTGAGCTGATCAGCCTGGAGGCGGCACTGGAATTAATTGATGGCCGGCCAAAGGAGACTGAATTGATTTTTACCGGTCGGAGGGCGGCCCCTGAGGTGATCGAGCGGGCCGATCTGGTGACGGAAATGCGCGAGGTGAAGCATTACTACACGCAGGGCGTGCCGGCTCGCGAGGGGATCGAGAAATAGATCTACTTTGATGAGAAGTTAACCTAGCCTCAGGCGTTCCCACAGGTAGTGGGCTTTTTTCTCCAGCTCGATGACGCAATTGGCCATTTCCTGCTGACGGCTTTTCAGGTTTTCGTTGGCGATGTTGGCGAGGTCCTCAAGGTTGTAGAGGTAGACATTGGGGATTCCGGCAACCTCGGTCTCGATGTCCCGCGGAACAGCCAAGTCGATCAGGAAAAGCGGTTTTCGGGGACGCTTGCCCAAGTGCTGCTCGATCATCTCCCGATTGAGCAGGGAGTGGGGTGCCGCAGTAGCGAAAATTCCAATATCGACGTAGGGAAGGCTTTCTTCCCACGTGCTGAAAGGAATGAGGAGGCCATCCACATCCTTCGCCAATGCTTCGGCGCGTTCGTGTGTACGGCTGGCAATTGACATGCAGGCCACTCCACGGCTGCGGAAGGCCTTGGCAACATCTCGTCCGGCTTCGCCCGATCCGATGACCAGCGTCCGGCTCACTGTCAGCCTGCCGAAAATCCGGACCGCGAGCTCCACGGCGACATTGCCCAAGCTCACTTGTCCCGCCCCGATTTTCGTCTCGGTGCGTGCCCATTTGGCTGCCTGGAAACATTTTTGAAAGAACCTGTGCAGGACCGGCCCGACCGTCTTGCTCTCGATCGCCTCGGCATAAGTATCCTTCATTTGCCCGAGAATCTGGGTCTCCCCGACCATCTGCGAATCCAGTCCGGAGGCAACACGGTAGGCATGCTTGACCGCTTCAAGGTTCTCGTGGGAATAGGAATGCTTGATGAATTCCTCCACCGGGAAATTCTCCACTCCATGGAGCAGTTTTGCTACATCCTGTCTCCAATCACCATTTTCATAGACCGCATAGATCTCGATCCGGTTACAGGTGTTGAGGATGGCCGCTTCCTTGACTGCGGGATTGCTCTTGAGACGATCCTGCAGACAGCGCACGCCCTCAGCCGTCAACGCCATCCGCTCGCGAATTTCGAGGGGAGTACGGTGATGATTACAGCCAATCGTGAAAAGACGGGGGGAATCAGTCGACATGGTCAGGGAGCTGGGGGAATTTCGCTGGTGTCCGGATGTTCCAGTTGGTCCAAGGCGGGCGGAGTGCCATGGTACCGACTGGCCTCAACCGGCCAGAGCGTTAAAAGGGCGGCCAGGAGCAGGATAATGCAGGTCCAGGCCAGCCGCGTTCCAAAGAGCTTGTTGGCGGCTCGCAGGATAAGGACGAGCCAGTAAAGAAACCACAGGGCGAGGGTGGTAATGAGTTTGGGCACGCTCACCAGGTCCATGTGGCCGACCCAGTAAAGGGCGCCAATGGCAACCGAGATCGTGAAGACCACACAGGCCATGATCAGGAGCCGCATAAGGACCACATCCATATCCATGATGGATGGAAGAAAACGGAAGATCCCGGAAAACTTCTTTGTTTTCAGGCTGAAATGCTGAAGCAGGTAAAGGGCGGAGAGAACCGCCAGCAAACCGAAGATCCCGTAGGAAAACAAGGCAAGGGCGGCGTGGGCCTCGATTCGCGGGTCACCTCCAAGAGGCGTATGGGCCCCGACGTGTGCGGCATCCGGCAGGAAAAAGGCCACAAATCCTATAATGGCAGCGAGTGATGCGGAACCCGTCCCAAAAAGGGACAAGCGGAATACCTGTCCCGTGAAAAGATAGACCACAATAATCGACCAGCTGATGAATTGCAGGACCTCGTATGGGTTTCGGATCGGACAGCTCCCGGCGTCCAGTCCAAGGATCCACATTCCCGAAGTCTGGAAAAGCCATCCGCCCAGAATCAGGAGCAGATTAGTCCCGTGGAGGGGCTCCCGGCGATTGAGGACACGTACCAGAGTCAGGACCAAGGCACCCACATACGCGAGTGTCCCGATCAAAAGCAACCAGTGTTCAATGTTTCTCATCGATTTGGAGTTGGAAGCTTAGGAGTTAAGCCAGCCCTCAACCTGTTTGGCAAGGTATTGTATCCAGCGGTCATCCTCGTTCAGGCAGGGAATCACCGCGAAATCCTCTCCGCCGGCATCCTCGAAAATCTCCTTCGCTTCCTCAGCAATTTCCTCCAGCGTTTCAAGGCAGTCGGTGACAAAGGCCGGGCAAACTACCCGGACTTTCTTGACGCCCTCGCGCCCGAACCGGGCAAGGGTCGCGTCCGTATACGGCGTGAGCCATGGATCGCGACCAAGCCGGCTTTGGAATGATACGAAATACTTGTCCTCCGGGAGCTTGAGTCGCTCGACAACGCCCTTCACGGTCATCAGGCACTGGTGCTTGTAGCAAGTGGCATGGGCCGGGTTGGCACGCGTGCAGCAGTCCTTCACACACAGGCAGTGAGCGTGGGAGGGATCCGAGACGCGCAAGTGCCGCTCGGGGATTCCATGAAAACTGAAGACCAGCTTGTCGGTGCCTTCAGGGAGGTTTTCCCCGATGCTTTCGGCAAGAATATCCAGATAATCCGGGTCATTGTAGAAAGGCTGGAGAAAGCTGACATCCAGATCCGGCTTCTGCTGGTTGATCTCCTCCATCACTTTGACGACCACTGTCTCGTAGCTCGACATCGCGTATTGCGGATATAGCGGGATCACATAAAGCGAAGTCACACCGTCCTTGAGGATTTGGCTGATCACGTTCGCAATAGACGGATTGCCGTAGCGCATCGCCAAGTAGACCTTGGGGGCAACAGACTGGCCCAGTTTTTCCGCCTGATGCTCACTGGTGACAATCAGCGGGGAGCCTTCATCGGTCCATACGCTGGCATAGGCCTCCGCAGACTTCTTGGGCCGCGTATTCAAAATAATCAGCGGGACGATGACCTTCCGGACAAATGCCTTATCGATGACCCGTTCATCCGTGAGAAACTCATCGAGATAACGCTTTACATCCGAAACGGAAGTGGAATCCGGTGATCCCAGGTTAACCAATAGAACTGCCTTTGACATAATGGATACAGTTTCCCAGCTACGGCCCTTCGTCAACCCATCTAGCGCCTCTCGGGCAATCTCTTTCCTAAACCGGGCTGAGGATAGCGGCTGCCAGATCCATCCCGCTCAGCCCTGCGGCTTCAATGCGCGGACCATTAAATCCATCCCCGGCCATGCCCAATTGCATCTCGTCGTCGATAAAATACGGTTTCCGGAAGGGATGCTTTTCCCGGTAAATCCGGACGGGATCACTGAATCCCCATCGATGTGAAATGGCTTCAACGACGTCTGCCTTGATGAAGGGCTTGGCCGCCGCCAGCATGGCTTGAATGCGTTCTTCCTCTGGCCGGTCCCAGTAGGTATCGGCAAATTTAGGCGAGCTGTGCAGGGTGATGGTACCTTCCACCGGAGAAATTCCCTTGGCGGAATTGTCACCAAGCCAACGCAACACATCGTGATTGAGATCCATGGCACCCGGATTAGGAATCCCGGAAGGTCCATTGAGCTGGGCCATCACGGTCAGGCAACGAAGATAGCTGATCTTCTTGAGCTCCATCTCATCGTCATAATCCAGTTCGATACCGGAAGCGTCGAGCAACTCCAAATTTTGTGGCACGGGGGCTGTCATGATCAGCCAGTTCGCGGTATATTTTTTGTTTTCCTTTGTCCCGTGAGGATTGGTCGTAACTGTCCACTTTTTCTTCTTGAAACTGACCTTCGTCACCCGCTCGGAAAGCATCACGTTCAGGGACGCCCCGATGCGCTCAGGCACCGTGGTCATCCCCTTTGATCCGACATAGCGCATATTCTTGAGGGGCCCTTGATACCACGGAAGCACTTCCCCTTTGTCGAGCCATGACTCAACGCGCTCGCGAAAGATCATATCCCGGGTCGTCATGAACTGTGCCCCGGAATCAAAAACTGATTCGCCCATTTTCTTGACGGCCATGCGTCCGCCGCAGCCCCGGCTTTTTTCGAGGATGGTGACCTCAACGTCATAACGCATGAGATGCTGGGCGGCCAGCAAGCCGGATATGCCGGCTCCGATAATAATACATGATTCTGCGTCTGTCATATGCTTTTTGATTCGGTGAGGATTGAACCTTTGTAAAATGCTAAGGGCTTTTTTCTGCTTGGCCAGACAATATCCAACTTCACTGCCTGCCCGCTCGGAAGCTCCGCTAATTCAGCAACGAAATAATTGAGGTAATCCATATCCAAAGTCCCAAAACGAGGAGAATCACGGAAATGCCGAGTTCCAAGCAAAGCTGTAAGCGGTTCCAACTGGACTTGAAACGGGGCCGGTCGACCAAAAAGGCCACCAGGGAGAACGCGACAGCTTGGACACACACCATCACTCCACCGCTGGCGATTCTAATCTCAAGGGGCAGATCGGGACCCAGCATGACAGAGAAAAGACTCAGGAAAAAGAGCATTGCCTTCGGGTTGAGCACATTGACGAAAAATCCCTGTGTCCAGGCATCATGAAAGGGCAGGGCATCGGGACTGCTCGGGACCTGGTCCGGTTCTCTGGCTTCCGCAGCCAATCTCCGACAGCTCATGAACCCCTTCAGCCCAAGATAAATCAGCCAGCTGCCTCCTGCCAGCGAGAGGACCCTTTCGAACACCTCTCCCCGGGTTATGAGGTATGAGACGCCGGTCAGCCCAAGGCTGATGTGCAGGCTGACCCCGCAGAGAATGCCAAAGGTCGTGGCGACACCCGTCCGCCAGCCGTGTCGCATGCTGTTGAGAACGACCAGAAATATGTCAGGCCCGGGACTGAGGCAGGCGACCAGATGGATCGCCGCAATTGTTAAGATGAATTCCATGCTGAGTGCTCTTTTGCATTTCAGGGCAAAATGATGTTGGAATCGATTAAAATGTTCTCACTCTGGTTTCAAATGTTGTCACTTGGCATAGATATCGGCGGGAGTGGGATCAAGGGAGCAATCGTCGATACCGATAAAGGCGAGCTCGTCACTGAGCGCTTACGCATTCCCACACCGGATCATTCCGAAGCCAAAGTGATCATTCCGATTATCCAGCAGATCATCGATGATCTTCAATGGAACCGGGGTCCTCTGGGAATTGGTTTTCCCGGGGTTATTCACCGGCAGGTTATCCATACTGCCACCAATTTACACGATAGTTTGATCGGGATAAACCTGGCCGAGGAATTTCAAAAGGTCGTTGACGGGCCGGTCCGGGTATTGAATGACGCTGATGCGGCGGGTTTCTCGGAAATGCAATACGGTGCGGGAAAACCTTACGCTGACTCCGGAACCGTCCTCTTGGTCACCGTTGGAACCGGAGTGGGGACCGTCCTCTTCAGCGACGGAGTGCTGGTTCCCAATCTCGAGTTGGGACATATCGAGTACCGGGGCAAGAACGCCGAAAGCCAGGTCTCCGAGCAGGCCCGCAAGACACAGGATCTTTCATGGAAAAAGTGGGGCAAGCGGTTGAACGGTTATCTCCAGATGCTTGAGTTTCTCCTGCAGCCAGACTGCCTCATCCTCGGTGGCGGGGGTGTCAAGAAGCAGGAAAAATTTGTCGAGTATCTCGACTTGAAGACGCCCTGGACATTTGCCCAGTCGGGCAATCTGGCCGGTATAATCGGTGCCGCAGCCGCCGCAGCCGCCGCAGCCGGTAAATAAATTCCCTTCCTACAGGTCCGGTTGCGATTCCTTCATGCGGTTTAAAACTGCTGGGCCGTAAATGTCCTTGAGCATCTTCTTCCGGTGCGCCACGGCCAGCTGAAAGGCCTTTTTCTCCCCGTACTTGCGTATCGAGAAGGAGGTACATTTCTGCTTTCCGGGTTCCGGTCGCCAGGAAACCGAGTAGCAGTCGTTCACGGTTCCGTTCGGACTTTTCTTCGAGGTCCGGCAGACCCCGAGGACGCCGGTTGAATTGCGGCTGTCCCGCAGGACGACCCGTCGTGAGCGCGGCTTCTTGGGGATTTCCCCAATCTTTTCATATAGCTTGTCCCGAAACTCCAAGGCGAGCCGATACGCTTCCTCCTTGCTTCCCGATTTCTGATCACTGAAAAGGCGCGAATAGGTGCGTCCATTACGGTAGGCCCGAACAAACCATCCGTGAGTTGATCCTGAATCAATGCGGCTGATGCCTTTTTCCTTTTTAGTCTTCATGCGAACCCGTCTTCAATTGCAGATAATCCGCTACTGTTCCCTGCCAGGATTGGCAATTAAATTCTCATCTAACTGCCGTTAGGGAACACGCTTTTCAGCGCGGCACGGCAAGTTCTTCGACGACGGCCCTCAGATCACCTGAGTGCTTTTCGAAAAGTTCCATCTGTCGCTCTGCACCGGAAGCATTGTCAACCATGGTGATAATATGGTTCAGCTCCTGCATGCAGTTGAGCTTCTCCGCGTACGGCTTCAGTTTCTCGTAGAGGAAAAAGATCATTTCCCTGACGGGAATTGTCTTGTGGGTGACCGGATCGATCAACTCGGCCCGCATGCCGTAACGGGTGGCTTTCCACTTGTTCTGGCGGACAACGATCGGATGTATGTCATGCTGGTAGACGCCGCTGTCAATCTGATCGCTAAGCGCAGCAACAAGGCACTGCGTCATGGCTGTCAGCGCCAGGGCGTCCTCAAGGTTTTGCGGAATATCAAAAATCCTGACTTCGACTGTTCCGAAACGCGGGTGGGGCCGCACATCCCACCAGATTTCCTGGATGCTGTTGATAAAGCCGCTTTGTATCGACTGGTTCACTACCCAGCAATATTCGCTGTAGTTTCTCAGGATGGGAGGCGTCCCCGCCGCGGGAAGCTGCTCCATGATCTTGATCCGTTGTGAATGCAACCCGGTCTGCCGCCCGACCCAGAACGGGCTGTTGACGGAAAGGGCCAGCATTGTCGACATGTAGCGCATCAAGCGATCGACCACCATGACAGCCTTGTCGCCGGAATCGACACCCACATGCACATGCATGCCGAAGGTGACAATCCGCCGCGCTGTGTCCTGCATCAGGTCCACCAGATTCCTGTAGCGTTCGCTGGGGGTGATTTCCTGATCTATCCAGGCGGAGAAGGGATGGGAGCCAGCCCAGAGGATACGCGCGTCGTTGGCCATGGCAGCCGCATAAAGTTTCTCCAGCTTGCCGCTCAAGTCAGCCCGCGCTTCAGAAATATTCCGGCAAACATCCGTATTGATCTCGACATAGCTTTGCATCAGCTCCGGCTTGAGCCAAGTCTGGTCCTCCCCGACATGCTTCAGCAGGTCAAGGATGGCGCTCTTCAATTGATAGCTCTCGGAGTCGACCAGTTGGAGCTCAAGTTCAACGCCGATGGTTGGCTCCTTGTTGGACTTGAAAACGAGCGGGTGAAGGTCGTCGGTGAAGGGTGGGGTGAAGTTGGAGTAAGGCATACTTTAGAAGGGGGTTAATGCAGGTGCGGGTTAGTCGGCATTTTCCAGATGGCGGGCTATTTGAACGACACTTCTGGTGAGGGCCTTGGCCCCGATTGGCAGGGCGGATTCGTTGACATCAAAACAGGAGGAATGCAGGTGGCGAACAGGTTTGAGGGGAGTTCCAACTCCGAGCCTGAGCATGCACCCGGCACACTCATTCAAGTACCAGGCAAAATCCTCACCGCCCATGCTGGGCTTATCAACATAGACCATTCCTTCATCCCCGACCAGATCATGAACCGCCGACTTGCACAAACCCGTCAAAACCGGGTCGTTCTTTACAGGCGGAAGCGAGTAGGCGATTGAAAAGCTGGTGCGTACCTGGCAGATCTGGGCGACTCCATCAATCACTTCACGTATTCGCTGTTTGGCTACACGGGAATGTTCCGAATCGGTGCTCCGGATGGTTCCCCTGAGCTGGGCAGACTCTGGAATGACATTGGGGTTGATCCCTCCCTGAATCACGCCGAAGGAAACAACCAACGGGTCGCGGGAATCAACGCTTCTTGGCAGGACTGAATAGACAGTCTGGACAATCTGGGTAGCCGCAGCGATCGGATCAAAGGTCGTATGCGGGCGGGCCCCATGCCCTCCAAGGCCTTCGACAAGAATCTCGAACTCCTCACAACAAGCCGTGAGGGAGCCTTCCCGGTAGCCAATCTGGCCAGCATGAAGGGCCGGATCGACATGAAGGGCCACAATGGCTTCAACGCGGTCAAGGGCATTCCAGCTGATCATATCCTTTGCGCCTGTTGCGGATTCCTCTGCCGGTTGGAACAAGCACCGCCAGCCAATGCCTTCCGGCAGGGCATCGGGCACTTTTGAGAGCGCCTTGATAGCGCCAAGGGCCATTGCCGTGTGCGCATCATGACCGCACGCGTGCATCAAGTTGTTCTCACGGGAACGGTAGGAAACCGTCTTCTCATCTTGCAGCCGAAGGGCATCAATATCCGCCCTCAGGGCAACATAGCGCTTACAGTTCGGGCCGGGAAAATCAACAATCAGGCCGCGGCCATCCGGACCGATGCGGAAATTAAGGCCGAGTGATTCCACCTGGTCGGCGATAAATGCCGTGGTGCGTGTTTCCTCTCCACTTGGTTCGGGATGCGCGTGCAAATAGCGGCGCACGTCCTGTATGGATTTGGCATCCGCCTGAATAAGGCCATCCAAGCGATCAAACAACTCCTTCAATTGAGGCATGTTTGAAGGTATAGGCAATCCCTCTCGTGAGGGCCAGCCCAATTTTGGGCATCAAGCGGTGCCGCTTTTCCGGACTTCTTTTAGTTTCCGAAGGAGGATGAGGACTCGGACGTGAATGGAGCGTAGCGAAAACGCTCGCTCATTCCTGAGTCAGTATACACGAATCCCCATTCTGGACTATAGAGCCAGAGTCCTTTATCGACTGAGCCATGCATATACCGGAACCAACCTGAAGTGGTGCAGACCCATGGGAAGTTGTCCGTGTTTATCCAGCCCAGGGCGCTTGCGTATGTCCAATCCAAATCAAGCTGTTGATTGTATCCAAATACTGGATCCCATTCCCAGTTTCCTGTATTGCTATTTTCGATACCGCTGTAAGTAACAGGCTCAACTTCAACAATTGGACCCCAGTCGAGCGGAAATCCGCCAAACGCGAAATCACGGGTCTGCAGGAAGGCTGGCTCATTGGAATCAAATGTGATGTGCAGGGAGTTTGTTCCCATCTGGGCAGGCAGCTCGTCGATCTCAGCAACCCGGTCAACTCCGCTGAGGGAAATATCATCAATAACCCATCCTGAATTGGAACTGGAGCCAGCGTAATAGGACGTTCCTTCCAGAGAGTAGCGGAAGCGAATGCGCACGGTTTTCCCGCTCCACTCAGAGAGGTCGAGGGTTTCGCTTGTAAAGTCGTTGTTGGACTGGACCAGGCCAGTCAGGCGCCAGATCTCCTGCCAGTTTTCACTTGAGCCAGCATTGATCTCGACACGGGCCACTTGGTCGCTGGTGGCCCATGCGAGTGAACTATTGAAGTAAAGCCTGGGTTGCCCGTCCTTGACGATGAAGGTGTCGGGATGGGTAAGGGTCTGCGTCGTGGCATCCGGATTAGCCAGTTGGTAGGCCGAATGTCCATTTGCGCGCCGTCCATTCTGGACGATGGAATATCCACCGGATGTGTCGGCCTCAAACGGCTGGAATCCATCCTCAGCATCCAGGACTGTCGTGTAAGGCTCCGCCTCAATAACTCTCCCTTGGACCCCCTCGGCAAATGGGCGTGAACTGACTGCAAATTCACTGGGGTAATCGACAAGGACCGGACCCACGGGATATCCGGTTGAATGGAATTCCCCGGACCCTGCATTGTCCGGGTCAAAAATTGTGACCGTGTATGTGAATGAGCGAGTCACACCATTTATCCGGACCGAGTTGACTGTCACTTCAACTGGTTGGTCGGAGGCGGGGGTAGGCCAAGTGACAAATCCTGAAGTGGACATGCCATTGGGAATCCAGACAATCGTGTTATCCCCGTATCCGTTTTGCCGTGAATCAATTCTCACGGGGACAGATTGACCGTTGGAGACCATTGAAACGGTCGCATTGGAAAAATCCGCATCCGGATGGGAAAAGGACCAGCGGGAGTAAACCAGCTCTGACGGGACATATCCTCTTGGTGGCCAGGCAACAAACTCATCCCGGGTCTCAGGTCGCTCACCAAAGGTCTGGGGGATGACCCAGAGGACATTTGAGGCGGGTCGTGTCGACGGGTCAGTTCCTGGAACATCCCCGCTTCCCATCACTGAGGTATTCGGGTAGAGAATCCACCTGCGGTGCCCCACGGCCTTGTTATTGGAGCCATAATCGCTCATGTAACCACGGATCGAGTCGATCCCGGTCGACCCAAGGGCAAGATTGCCATTGTAGGCAGCATCATATGCATCCTGGGACCAGTAGAGCCAATTGCTGGGCGGTGTGTGGCTGTAATTGTTGTTCGCGCTCATCATGAACGCGGATTTCTGGCTTTTTTCACTCAGGACCGGATCAAAAACAACATCCGACGGCACTCCCGCCATTTCCCGGTAAAAGTTGATCCGGTTCAAAGTCGCTTCCTGCCAGTCCGCAGAGAGGGAACCGGCCCTGCCGCTACCATAGTTGCCCGTCCACTCCATTTCAAAGTTGGATCCGTACTGGTAGACCGCATTAAAATAATCCCGCATTTGCCACCGGTTGTCGGGATCGACTGGCGACCCCGACAACTGCCCGGTGGCAATGGGTATGAGAAGACAGATGATAGGTAGATTCTTGAAATTCATGACGAGAGAGACTTGACCTGCATCTAACACACAATTTGGTCTCTAACTCGGCATCAATTGTGCTGATCCCTCCTCTCTGTAATTTACTTATTTTTGATATGACAGATACTAATCTTGTAAAAGCCATTGGGTTTGATGTTAAAACCAAGGCGGATTCCCGTCCTAGCGACGATTTGATTGAACGCATCAATCTGTACCTGGCCGCCCTTGGGGAGCCGATTTTTGGGGATATGGAGGATTTTCCAACCCTTTCCATCAGCGAAAACCTCGTTTCAAACTTTCGCGCACGGAACGCGTTGCTCAAAGACGGGCTGAGGCCCCCGGCAGATATGCGCATCGAGTCCTTCCTCGAATCCTATCTTGCCGAGTTGCCGGAGGCGGACCGCGCAGTCCGGCTTCCGGGAAAGACCTTCAATTTGATCAAGCACGGCATTGCCCGTGCGCTTTCCCTGCCACCGGACCAGGACAGTTTCCATTCTGACATTATCGAATCCTATCGGGTCGCCAATGGCGTCCTCCACAATCCGGTCAACGATCGTCGCACAACAAAAGGCGTTTTTCACGTTGCTGAGGGCGGATTGCCGATTCCGGACGACAAGAAAGCAGTGCCGAAATTAACCTTTGCCCGCCTGCTCCAAGCAGCCTTGAGACCTCCGGAGGACTTGATGCTCCTGCCTTTCACCTCCACTCAGGAAAAGAAGGCTCATGTCTGGGTCTCCCTGCTCTTGCGGCCCGTTATTTGCCCGGCAGTTCCGGGCTCCTCTGAAAACAAGTCCATGGAAATCCGGTTTTTTGCGCCGGGTAGCATGACCTGTAATCTCGACTTTGTGGAATCCATTTTTGGCAACGCGGGGGATCCCTATCTTCCGGAAAATGATGCGGGTCTGGATGTGGAAAGCTGGTCCGGACACTCAGGGTGCGTAATCCTGGCACCCCACATCAAGGAGTTGACCAAGAAGGAATTGGGTCTTCCACATGTCGCTGAGGCCACCGAGCGGCAAAAACGGGACGGCATGTGCTGGGAATCGGAGGATGAACGCTACAATGACGGCGGTGCCTTCAAGATCACTGCACGGACCGATGCAGGAGTTGTCGTGACATTGATCGCTGACAACTACTTTGGTTACTGCAAGAAGGAGGTTAAAACCCAGATCGGTTATGCAGCAAACCTCTTTGGCAACTGTGAGGAGGAACATGCTGGCGGAACGCTTGCTTTTTCCTCCTATGACCTTGGTGAAGAATTTGAGCTCTCCCCCAATATTGATGAGGAAGTGAGATCTTTCGCATCAATCTTCAAGGATTACGGGGATCGCATGGAGATGCAACCGGAGGGGCACGCCATCGATTGTCTGTATCCAAAAGTCTTCTACATACCGGAAACTGCCCGGTTCTCACTGGCTGAGCAGACTATCTCATGGGAAAAGGACGGCAGCCCAAAATCTATCAAGCTGCTCGCCGATAAAACCTACATCTTCCCGAACGGATACAAAGTGCAGCTCGTCAAGCCAGCCGAAGGCCGCCGTTGGCGCCTCATCGGGACGGTGCCCGAAGCGACCAATTGCCACAAGCCCTGTACCGTGTCCGGGGGTGGTAAATCGGAAATTTCCAAGTCCATCGCGGATGCCATTATTCACGCGCCATTTTATGTAGGGAACCTGAAAAAGGATTTTGATGCCGTTGAACGCATCCTCAACGGAAACTATGGAGGCCGATTCAAGGACGCGTCGCTCAATCGTGAAAACACACGGCCCATCCTCGGCCCGGCCCGTTCGCTCGGATCCGTGATCAAGTTGCTGACGCCTGGCCCGGAGTATACAACCGAACACAATACCTTTATCCGATCCATCCCCACGCACATCAAGGAGCTGGTCCTGCTCTTGAAGCGATTCTACAAACCCGACTGGGGAGAGAATTGGCGCGAACGCTTCACGGTCGACATCATCAATGGCATTTCCGGGCATGAATTGAAGTACAAGGATGGCAAGGTCATCACGAGCTATCTCCGGGTGGGTTATGATGACAACGGATCATGGCGTGTCTTTTCACTGCGAAAGGACTTTTTCCCGGCGACCAAGATCCAGACTGAGGACGACATCAGCGCCTCAGTTGTCCTGCCATGGGAGCGCATACCCGGTGAGCCGGGCAAAAGCCAGGGTGGAACCAGTGCCAAAATTGTTCGGAATTGTGAATACCGCCTGTTCCAGCGTCCCGATGACGCAGTGATTCGCGGTTATGACAAGAAGACCGAGGAGGACATGTCCGGGGCAAACGTCTTCTTCTCCAACTACCAACCGCTTTCACGCCCTGAGGCATTGGAGATGATGGAGGATGCGGTCCGGTTTGATTACTTCACGGATCCAATGAAAAATCTTCTCCGTGATTTTGTCACAAAACCTGAGTCAAATCCTGACTTTGTGGTTTCCTCATCGAATCCACGGATAGTCGATGGCAAGCCGACAAAGAATCCCCGGTATTTGCAGAACCGGACATCCCTCGCCCAACCGCAAGTAAGTTATGTAGCGGAAATGGGAGCACGTTTTAAGCGTAAATTGAAACCAGAGGATGCCGTGCTTTATCCGGTCAGCGGTCTGCTCACAGGCCGCCGCAATAATCCCCCGGAGGGCCCGATCCGCTCACTCGCGGTTTTCAACCCAATCCATTATCTTCCGTTGCCGGAAGCCTTCATGGAGTTTACCTCCAGCATGACTGGCAAGAGTCCGTCGACAACGGGCGCAGGCTCAGAAGGCGCACTGACCAAGGCACCATTCAATGCCTTGCTCCCGATCACCGACTTGAACAATGCGCTGGTGGCGACTGCCCTGACGGGGCTTGATCCATTTGTGACTGCAGCCGGTTATGTCGGTCCAAACTTCCGGGTCGACCATGACATCAGCCTCCTTGTGCCTGAAATCTGGTGCCGTATGAGGCGCTTTGAGCGCCAGCCGGAGTGGCTGATCGAACACGGCTTCCTTGAGCCTGTCCCGGAATTCCTTGTGAAGGATAAGTCGCTTCCAACGGGGCTCCTCGGGTATCGTATCAACCAGGCATTTGTGAACTACTTCCTTGGCCGCATATTCACCAGTCCCGAAGTGCTCTTCACGGAGGCCATGCTGAAACCGGAATTGCAGGATCTGGATGTTTTTGCTGATGGCTTGGACAACATGATGACAACCCACCAGGTCGTTGCCGGAAATTATTTCCGTGATGGTAGCATTGAGTTGGCCTGCCCACCAATGAAGGCCCTCCTTTATATTATGAAGGACGGCAACTATAACGGCAAAACCCTCAAGGATCCGGAGGTGCGTGATCTATTCAAGCCGGAGGTGATTCTTTCCAGCGATTGGTACCAGGAACGGCTCCAGAATAAGCAGGATGTGGATGTGGCTCACTGGAACCGCATGCTTGATTACCTCAAATCCTACGATCAGCCGCTGAACTCCCTCCATGAGCTACAGGGTCTGGTCTCTGCGCACCTCAAGGAAGCGAGCGGGAAGGCTTACCTGAAATCCCTCCAGGGAACTCTGGGAAGGGATCGGGTTATCCCGGCAGGCAGTTAGGACGCCCGGGCGATACTGACAATCAATTGGCGTTCCTGGAATTCCGATTGGTTGAGCAGCTCCACTGCGGCCTTTGCATCGTCTTCCGGCATCGTGACAAATCCGAATCCGCGGAAGCGTCCGCGCTTGAAGTCCATGACGAATCGGACGTTATCCACCTGCCCACACTTGGAGAAGTGTTCCTGGATCTCACGCTCCATGGCGCCGTAAGGGATGTTTCCGACAAACAGGGACGTGCTCATGATTACAGGGTTTCTTAAGATTTTACAAATGCAATAGGCCTAAAATACAATAAATCGATTTTTTAGCCCCGCTTTTGTTTAAATCAAGAAAAATTATCCTATAATTTCCTGTAAAAACGGCCTTGTTGGTGAATTGATAATCCTTTTCAAGCCCTCGACAGGTCCCTGATAGAGGATTTGACCACCGGCATCACCGCCATCAGGACCGATTTCGAGCAGATAATCCGCCTCGGCAATCAGATCGAGATGATGTTCGATCACTATGACGGTATGTCCTTGATCGACAAGACGATGCAGCAAGTGGATCAAGCGCTCACAGTCATGCAGATGGAGCCCGATCGTCGGTTCCTCAAGGATATAGAGATTGGGCTGAAAGATGGCTGACTTGCGCTCCTGGAAGGTAGGCAGTCCGCGTGCCAGCTCGCTGACCAGTTTAAGGCGCTGAGCTTCCCCGCCGGATAGAGTGGGGGAACTTTGCCCGAGGGTCAGGTATCCCAAGCCTGTCTCGACCATCAGTTTCAGGATCGCGCCCAATTGGGAATCAAACTCGAAAAACCGGGCCGCTTCCTCAAAGGTCATCTCAAGGACATCGGCAATGGAAGCATCCTTCCACCGGATTTCCTCCAGTTCATTCCCATAGCGCCGACTGTTGCAATCCTCGCAGGGGACGTAGGTATCCGGCATGAAGTTCATTTCCAGTTTGATTCTGCCCGCACCCTTGCAGGTTTCGCACCGTCCACCCTTCGTATTGAAGGAGAAGGTGCCCTTCTGGTATCCGTGCATTCTTGCTTCCGGGGTCGCGGCAAAGAATTCCCGAATACGGTCAAAGGCCCCGATATAAGTGGCTGGTGTCGAGCGGGGCGTCTTGCCAATCGGCGACTGGTCAACTTCGATAACCTGACGGAATGTATGCGCTCCAATCAGTGTAGTGAAACCGTCACGACTAATAGATCCGGACAGCTTTTTGTTTTCCTCCCGGATGGCCCTTTGGGCATTCGGCATGAGCAAATCCCTGACCAGGGTGGACTTGCCGGCTCCGGAGATTCCGCAGACCATGGTAAGCCGTTGCTTTGGAATGAAAACATCATCGCCCTTGAGATTGCGCAGGGAGGCCTTTCGCAAGACCAACCAATCGTCAGGAGAGGAACGGCGACGCGGGTTGAAACTCTCCGGCAAATCGCGCCACTGTCCCCGCAAAGGATGAGGAATCCCTTTCCGGAGATATTGACCAGTGAGGCTTTTGCGGTTTTTCAACAATTTATTCAAGGAACCCTCGGCCAGGATATGGCCCCCGTTTTTTCCCGCTCCGGGGCCCAGATCAATAATGTGATCAGCCTGCCTCATGGTGTGGGCGTCGTGTTCGACAACGAGCAGCGTATTGCCTTTGGCCTTCAGGCCTTCGAGTGAATCCAGAAGGCGCTGGTTATCGCGTTCATGCAGGCCGATTGATGGTTCATCCAGCACGTAGAGAGCCCCGGCAAGATTTGACCCAAGCTGCGCCGCGAGGCGGATCCGCTGGGCTTCGCCTCCTGAAAGAGTGTTCGTTGGCCGGTCGAGGCTCAGGTATTGGAGCCCCACCTCTTCCATGAAGTTGAGGCGCTCCCGGATTTCGGGAAGGATTTCCGCAAGAATTGCGCGTGCCCGGGAATCAAGCTCGAGACTGTCCATTTCCCCCAAAAGGGTGCCGGGGTTCAGCTTTAGAAGCTGCGGAAGGTTGTAGCGATTTCCGGTGACAGTCTTCAGGTAAACCGAGCGGCTGACAGGGTTGAGGCGCTCTCCCTGGCAATCCTGACACGATTCACCATCATCGAACGAATGTTCGATTTCATCAAAGCGCTCATCTTCCTCCATCCATGAATAGAGGGCGCCGTGACCGCGACAGGTCGGGCACCATCCGCGCTGTGCGTTCCATGAAAAGTCTTTCGGGTCAAGGTCTGGAAAGGCTTCTCCGGTGACCGGATCAGAGCGCCGGGTCGAGAACCAGACCGGCTCCGGAGCCTTTTCCGTAGCGAGGTAACAACTCCCCTTGCCAAGATCGATGGCGAGGCTGACAAGCTCAGGAAGCGAAATCGGCTTATCCTGCTTTGTCGTTATTTTATCAATACGACTATTCTTGAAAGTAATGCTTCCTGTGACCAGATCGACATTGTGCTCCCGGTAGCGGTCGAGTTTCTTGAATTCGTCGAGCGGGACCCATTTACCGTCAATCCTGAGGCGAGAATACCCACGGTCGCGGGCCCAGTTGGCCAGCGGTTCATGATGGCCCTTTCTTCCTCGGATGAGCGGTGAAAGCAGATGTGCCTGTTGAACACCGCGCCGTTTGGCAAGCCCCTTCAGTTGGCGCTCCAGGTGCGCCACAAGAGCCTTTGCCGGAAGTGCGACAAGCGGTTCGCCGGTCGTTGGACTGTGCTGTATCCCGATGCGGGCGTAAAGCAGGCGCAAGTATTGGGCAACCTCGGTGATGGTAGCGACTGTGGACTTGCGCGTACCTCTGGTGACCCGCTGTTCGATGGCCACGGTCGGGGAAATGCCACTGAGGTGATCAATGTCGGGTTTGGGAAGCTGCTCCACGTATTGGCGCGCCCAGGAAGACATGGACTCCATGAAGCGTCGCTGTCCCTCGGCAAATATAATATCGAAGGCAAGCGTGGATTTGCCCGAGCCACTGACCCCGGTCACGACGCTCATCGCACCCCGGGGGATACTCACGGATATGTTCTTTAAATTATGCTCGCGGGCCCCGGTCAGTTGAAGGGTGGAGGTTGCCCGGGACTTGCCAGAGGCCCTTTTCCTTTTGGGTGTCGTGTAAGCTGTTTTGGACGGGCTATCCTCCAGAACATAGGGGGCGGTTGCGGTGGCGTTTTTTCCGATTGAGTCAGGGGTTCCGGCAAAAACCAGTTTTCCTCCGGCAGAACCTGCCTCGGGGCCCAGCTCCAGCAACCAGTCCGCGGCGCGAATGACGTCCGGATGGTGCTCGATGACCACCAGCGAATGGCCGTTATCGACCAGCTGTTGGAGGACGCCGAGGAGGCGCTCGATATCAGCCTTGTGAAGCCCGGTTGTCGGTTCGTCAAGAAGGAGCAGGGCGGGATTTTTTTCATTGCTCAACGAACCCATGTAACGAACCAGTTTGAGGCGCTGTGATTCGCCACCGGAGAGCGTGTTCAAGGGCTGTCCAAGGGGAAGATAGCCGAGGCCCACTTCCTCAAGTGCGCGGAGTTTGCGGACAATTGGCTTATGCTCCTCAAAGACCTCAATCGCCTCGTCTATTGTCAGGGCGAGGATATCTGCAATTGAGCGCCCGTTCCATTGAAGGGCGAGAATCTCATCGCGAAACTGTTTCCCTTCACAGACCGGACAGGGGACGTAGACATCCGCCATGAACTGCATTTCCACCCGTTCAAAGCCAAGACCCTGGCAGTGCGGACAGCGTCCGTCCCCGCTGTTGAAGGAAAAGGCAGATGGCGTGAGACCGGCCCGCCGGCTATCCTCTGTGCGGGCATACACCTGCCGGATGCCATCCCATGCCCCGACAAAGAGAGCGGGATTGGATCGAGGTGTCTTGCTGGCCGGAGATTGATCGACCAATAGAATTTCCCCGAAGCCAAGCTCGCTCGACAACTCCTCAATCCGGGCTGGATCCTCGCAGGCCTTTCCACTCCTGGAGAGCAGGCCTTGATAGAGCCCGTTGTGCAGCAGGGTCGATTTGCCCGAACCGCTGACCCCACTCAGGACGACAAAACGCCGTAGCGGAATGTCCACATTAAGCCCGTTTAAATTATGTTTCTGCACACCCCGCATGCGCACGAAGGGTGTGTCCTTGGTGACCGGGCGTCGCTCCTTTGGTGGTTTGATCAAGCGCCTGCCCGAAAGGAACTGTCCGGTGGGGGACTTTCGGAGTCGTTTAAGGCCATTGGGGCGGCCCGCATAGACAATCTCACCTCCGTTTTTGCCCGGTGCCGGGCCAACTTCAATAATTGTATCAGCCGCCTGCATGATTCCTTCATCATGCTCAACCACGACCACCGTGTTGCCCATGTCCGTCAGCTTCCTGAGAATCTTGATCAAGCGGTCGATGTCTCGGCAATGCAGACCGATCGACGGCTCATCGAGAATGAAAAGTGTATCGACAAGGGAGGTCCCGAGGCAGGACGTGAGATTGACACGTTGCGTTTCGCCGCCGGAAAGGGAACGGGATGAACGGTTCAGGGTCAGGTATCCAAGGCCTACCGCTTCAAGGTAGGAAAGACGCGTCTGGATGGCCTGGCGGGCAAGGTCGGCCTGCGGTTCATCGGGTAAGGAAGTGGACTTCCCCATCTGGGAGACCAACTCGCTGACCGGAACTTCATAGAGGTCGGGAAGTGTGAAACCTTTCCATTTCCAGCAAAGCGATTCGGGTTGCAGGCGCGTCCCCTCGCAGTCGGGACACTTTACATAGGAACGGTATCGCGAGAGAAAGACGCGCACATGCATCTTGTAGGTATTCTCCTCAAGCCACTTGAAAAAACGGCGAACGCCATACCAACCTTTCGGCCATTTACTCCCATCGGATCCGTAGCCCGGTTCCCCGTACAGGACAAAGTCACGGTGTTTCTTTGCCAGCTTCTTCCACGGGGTCTTTGTCGGGATCTTGAAGCGCTTGCAGGCCTTGAGAAGGTCACGCTGGCTTTCAGAATACACGGCCCCGCTAAACGCCTTGATGGCTCCGTCCTCGAGGGACAGTTTGTGATCCGGTATGACCAGCCCATCGTCAATTTCAATGACCCGTCCAAAGCCTCGGCACAGGGGACAGGCCCCGATTGGTGAATTGAAAGAGAACAGATTGGGCGATGCTGCGCGGAATCGCCGCGTGCTGCCGGGCCGGTGAAGCCCTTCGCTGAATACGTGCAGGAGCTTTGCCTTTGTATTGAAGAGGCTCATCTGCCCATCTCCAAAATGGAGGGCGGTCTGTGCAGACTCGATAAAGCGGCCTCGTGAGGCTGGCTTGATGGAAACGCGGTCCTGGACGACATGGAGCTCATCTTCCGGGGCGAGGGTTTCCGGCTTGAGCTCATCGAGCCGGACCAGCTTCTGGTTCAGTATTCCGCGCGTGTATCCCTGACCGGATACCGAGTTGAGAATGGTGCTCCAGTCAAGCTTGCCGGGCCGGTGCACGGCAAATGTCAGGAGGACGTTCTCGTTTCGAAATTGCTGGAGGGATTTCTTCCAGATTGTCTGTGGCGTATCCGTCGTGATCACTTCACCGGTTTCCGGATCATGAAGTTGCGCGCAATTGGCAAACCAGACTTTAAAGTAATCGCACAGTTCGGTCATCGTGCCGACGGTTGAACGCGACGTCTTGACCGTATTGCCTTGTTCGATGGCAATCGAGGGCCGGATGTTTTCAATGGAGTCGACCTTGGGCCGGTCGAGAAGCTCCATGAATTGGCGTGTGTATGGGCTGAATGTCTCCGCGTAGCGCCGATTGCCCTCCGCATGCAGGGCATCGAAAACGAGCGAGGATTTACCCGCCCCGCTCAAGCCTGTGACTACGATCAGGTCGCCAATCGGGAGGTCTAGATCGATCCCCTTGAGATTGTTTTGCCGAACACCGCGTAGCCGGATCGCATTCAATTCCGCCATGGGGGCAGTATGTCACCAATCGCCGAAAAAGAAAAGCGGGAGGACGGAAATCAGTCCTTTTTGGCAGCCTTTTTAGTCGTTGTCTTCTTGGCGGCGGCTTTCCTTGGAGGAAACTCGAAGCCAATTCCGCCCCGTGGTTTCAAGAAGAGGAAGGCATCGAAGAGCCGGCCGGTACGCTTTGACTTGAAGCCCTTGATGAGGCCGGTCTTTCCTGTTTCCAGCAATTTCACCACTTCCTCACGGGGAAGCGTCTTCCCAAGCATCGTGCGGGAAAGACGGAATGTGTCGCCCGGTTCATTTTGAAGGGTGCGCTGGCAGGCGTAGGCGTTGGGCGTCTCGTAGACCGTGGCTCCCGATTCCTTGAACTTACCCACCACTGGCAGCTCATCGAGGTTGAGGTCTTCATTATTCCCGTTTGTACCATTGTCGCCAAAGTCAAAGCTGACCTTGTTCATAGCATCGAGCCGGAGAAGTGCCGAAAACGGCTTGCCGGCCTTGGAGCGGAAGTCGTCAAGCGGGCCCACAACGCGCTCCTTGACGAGGGTCTGCACCTCTTCCTCGGTCAGTTTCCTGCCTGAAATTGTCTTGTAGATGGTAAGTTCACCGTCCTGTGACTTGAAAGCCCGCAACATGCTTTTCATGGGCTTCTCATCCGTCGGTGAAATAACCGATGAATCAGGAGCGGCCTTTTCGTCTTCCTCGAAAGTCTTGACCCGGTCGACGATGGTCTTGGTGAGCTCGATGATTCCCCCCATGAACTGGTCGCGGGTGGTTTTGCCGGTTTCCATCTGTCGCAGTTGGTATTCCCAGTCACCGGTCAGGGCAGGTTGGGTGAGTGCCTCGGCTTTGACGGCCTGGAGAAACTCCCAGAGGCCTTCCGCCTTCGTTGTGGGGAGAAGGTTGCGGCCTTCCCGTTCCATGTATTTCTCACGGATCAGGTGGTCAATGACATTGGCCCGTGTGGCCGGTGTGCCCAGCCCCTTTTCCTTCATGGCATCAGCCAGCTCGTCATCTTCGACGAGTTTTCCAGCCCCTTCCATTGCGGAAAGAAGAGTGGCTTCCGTGAAACGCGCAGGTGGTTTGGTCGCTTCCTCCTGCAACTCGATTGAAGCGGATTGGGCCTTGAAGCCTTCCGCGCTGGCGAGGTCAGGCGAATTTGCTTCCTTGAGCCACTCCGGATCCTTGTCTGCCTCGACGAGGGCGGGCATTTCAGTCTTGGTGCCGGCTTTACCGTAGACTTGGAGATAGCCGGGCTTTACAAGCACCTTCCCTTCGGTCTTGAAAGACAGGTCTTCCAGGGCGGTGGTCCGTGTCGTGACATCAAATTCCGCGGGCGGGAAGAAAATGGCGACAAATCGTTGTGAAACCATTTCGAAGATCCGTTCCTCTTCGGAGCTCAGCCGTTTCGGGCTTTCCCCGGTCGGGACAATGGCAAAGTGATCGCTGACCTGCGCGTTATTGAAGATGCGCTTGTTGGGCTTCACCCAGTCATTCTCAAGGACCATCTTGGCGTGATCCGAGATGGGGCCGGTGAGGTTACCCAAGGCGGCCTTGACGGTGGGAATGTAATCCTCGGGAAGGGCGCGACTATCAGTTCGCGGATAGGTCAGGAGCTTATGCTTTTCATACAAGCTCTGAGCAATCTGCAAGGTCCGGGCGGCCGAGTATCCGAAGCGGCCGTTGGCTTCCCGCTGAAGGGACGTGAGGTCATAGAGGCGACCGCAGGATTGGCGCGTTCGCTTTTTCTCGTCATGGGCAATCCCGCCTTTCAAATCATTCAGACGGGCAACCAGCGCATTGGCTTCCTCTTCAGACCAGAACCGGTCGGTCTTGTCCTCGGAATCCTCCTTGTTGACCTTGTCACTTCGTTGCAGCAAGCCGGTGTAGGTTCCTTCTGTCACGGAGAACTGGCCTTCCACACGCCAGTAAGCCCGCGGCTCGAAATTCCTGATGGCAAACTCCCGTTCGAGGACAATAGAAAGGGTTGGGGTCTGTACGCGCCCGACAGTGGCGACGCCCTTACTCCGGCCAAACATCCGCTTGGTGATGGCGCGGGTCCCGTTAATGCCGATGAGCCAGTCTGCCTCAGAGCGGCTTCGCGCTGCATCCTTCAGGCCCTGCATCTTTTCCGGAGCGCGCAGGTTTGAAAAGGCCTCGCGGATGGAAGCCGGCGTCATGGATTGCATCCAGACGCGTTCGTATGGCTTCTTGCACTTGGCCAGCTCGTATATGTAGGTAAAAATCAACTCCCCTTCACGTCCGGCGTCACAAGCGTTGTAGATCTGTCCCACATCCTTGCGCGCCATCAGCTTTTTCAGCATCATGAAGCGCTCCTTGCTGCGCTTGTCGCTGATCGCTTTCAGCTCAAACTTCTCGGGGATGATGGGAAGGCTTCCGAGGCGCCAGAAGCCATACTCCTTCTTGTTAATATCCTCGGGCATGTAGAGCTCGACGAGGTGACCGACCGCCGAGGAAATGACGTATTCATCATTTTCGTAGGCATCGCCGACTTTCTTGAATTTCCCGAGGACCTTGGAAATGTCCTGGGCGACACTTGGTTTCTCGGCTATGATCAGGGTTTTCTTGGATTCTGGCAAAATGGGGGTCTTTCTATTAGTTGGAAATTAAGAGCGTGTGAAGCTGAGGGCCTCAAGGGAGGCGTCAAGGTTTGTCAACAATTCGGAAATTGTTTCATCCGTCTCGTCTCCCATGTTGGAGATGCGGAAGGTCTTGCCCTTGATCTTTCCATATCCGCCATCGATCACACATTTGTAATGAGTCTTCAGGTGGGCATTCAGGGCGGGCAAGTCCCAATCGTACCTGTTTTTAATGCAGGACAACGACTTGGAAGCATGGCTGCGCGGCGGCAGGGTTTCGAGCCCGTATTTGTCCATCCAGCCGTGAACGAGCTTGTTGAGGCGCTCGTGGCGGGCATAGCGCGCCTCCAGCCCTTCAGCAAAAATATCCTCCAGTTTTGAGCGAAGCGCAAAAATGAGCGGGATGACCGGGGTGGAGGGGGTCATGCCCTTTTCGTGGTTCTTGTGGAATTCCAGAAAGTCGAAATAATAGCCGCGATCGGGCATGGTGGCGGCGCGTTGTCGGGCCCGCTCAGAGACACTCAGGAGCGCCAGTCCAGGTGGCATGGCGAGTGCCTTCTGGCTGCCGGTGAGGAGGACATCAATCCCCAATGCGTCCTTGTCGATCTTCACCGCGGAGAATGAGCTGACGCTGTCGACCACGGCAATGACATCGGGGAATTCACGGATCACTGCCATGATTTCGGCGATCGGATTCATGGTTCCCGTCGAGGTCTCGTTGTGGATCAAGGTGATCGTATCAAATTCGCCGGTGGACAGCTTCTGGCGGATATCGGCCGGATCGACCGGGGTGCCCCAATCGTATTGGAGGGCTTCAGCGTTTTTCCCACAGCGCTTGGAGACATCGAGCCATTTGTCGGAAAAGGCGCCCGAACAGACATTGAGGACCTTTTTATGAACAAGGTTGCGGATGGCGCCTTCCATAACGCCCCAAGCTGAGCTTGTTGACAAATATACCGGATCCTTCGTGTAGAAGAGCTCCTGCAAGCCCGGCTGAACAGACTGGTAGAGCTCGACGAAATCGGGGCTTCGGTGTCCGAAGACCGGCGTTGTCATGGCCTTGTAGGTCTTTTCAGAAACCTCAATTGGGCCGGGAATAAAAAGTTTATAGGACATTTTGCTCAATGCGTGATGTTTTGGTCGGTCTGTCGAATTGACGAATTGCCTGTAAAGAGGGCAGATGCAAACCCGTCAAGGAACTTTGCCGAAAACCGTGGCCCGATCTCCGATCAATGGGGGCTTCCGAACTTTTTCCATCAAATCCTTGCCCCTGTGTTCCGCATCTGTTCTCACCATATCCCATGCGAATTCGATCTTTTCAGGGCCTTCGCCCCTCATCTGACTCCGTCAACAAGCTTGTCTCACTTCCCTACGACGTCGTGAGCACGGAAGAGGCCCGTGCCCTGGCGGCCGGGAATCCCGTGAGCATGCTGCATGTCGTGCGTGCGGAAATTGATTTTCCAGAAGGAACCGATCCGTACTCGGATGAAGTATACGGTAAGGCGGTGGCAAACTTCCTCCGGCTGCAGGCCGAGGGCCACCTTGTCCGCGAGTCTGGTCCCAGTGTCTATGTTTATCAGCAGCAAATGGGTGACCACACCCAGCAGGGGATCGTCGCTTTGTCCCACGTTGATGATTATGAAAAGGACCTCATCAAGAAGCATGAGAAAACCCGGGTGGCCAAGGAGAACGATCGCACCCGGTTGACCTCCGAGATGAGCGCCAATACGGGACCGGTATTTCTGACCTACAACGAAGTCCCCGAGCTGACCCGGCTGATGCAAGAGGCCTCGGGCGGCACACCCCTTTACGATCTTGTTGCTGATGATGGCATTCGCCACACCGTCTGGAAAATCGAAGGAGGAGAGGCTGTCATGTCGGCCTTCACCGATGTTCCCTGCACCTATGTTGCCGATGGCCACCACCGCGCGGCCTCTGCCGCCCGTGTGGGCAAGGAGCGGCAGGATGCCAACCCCAACCACACCGGCGAAGAGGATTACAATTGGTTCCTGACGGTCCTGTTCCCGGGCAACCAGCTCAAGATCCTGCCCTACAACCGGATTGTCCATACACTTAACGGGTTGAGCGCGGCGGATTGCCTGGAACGCATCAACAAGGTTTCTTCCGTCTGTGAAGCGGATACCGATACGCCGAAGGAAGTGGGCGATGTGCGATTCTATCTCGATGGGAAATGGTACCGTATCGAGCTTAGCCCGGAAGAGGGGGCGGACCCGGTCAGCAAACTCGATGTGAGCATGTTGCAGGACCGCATCCTTAGCCCGATTCTGGGAATTGATGACCCGCGGACCAGCGACGATATCGATTTTGTCGGAGGAATCCGCGGCACGGCTTACCTGAAGGAGCAGGTGGATGCGGGAAAGGGAGCGATTGCCTTTTCAATGTATCCGGTGAGTGTCGAACAGTTGATGGAGATTGCCGATGCCGGCCAGATCATGGCTCCGAAAAGTACCTGGTTTGAGCCGAAGCTGCGGAGCGGTTTTTTCGTGCACACTTTTTAGGAGCCTCTCAGTGGCCCATCAGGGTCATTTTCAAGCTTCGGGAGTGCGGCGCTGAGCGGTGCTCCCAGAGAAAGCACCCTTGCCAAGTGCCAAGAGCCAGCTTGCCACCGGAAAAGGGGATAGATTCCGATGTTCGGGTCAGGGCCATCTTGATGTGACTGGGCATATCGTCGGGCCCTTCATGGGTGTGCGTGAAAAGACGGTCCTTTTCCGGAACAAGGCGTTCCAGCCAGGCTTCGAGATCCCTGCGCGCACTTGGATCAGCGTTTTCCATGATGACGAGACTGCAGCTCGTGTGGCAGCAGAACACGGTCATCATGCCGTCCTTCAGTCCTGATTCGGCAAGCATGGCCTCCAGATCGGAACTGAGTTCATAGGTGCCTTTACCGGTTGTCCGGAGCTGTATTGTCTTCTGGCAGATCTCCATCCTGCGCACTTTTGTAAACAGGATCGGATAAATCGAGGAATTTACGCCGGTAATCCTCACTCGGTAGCCAGCATTTTTCTTTCTTCCCAAATAAATCATGCCGCCGTTCGGCAATGAAGGTATAGGCCCCATCCCGGATTCGCGGCGGGAGCTTCCCAATGAATCGTCCTCCATGCCATATGCCTGGCAGAATTTCCGCTATGGAAATGATGGCCTCCGATTGGGCATGCAAATATTGCCCGTCCCAGACGAGAACGCTGTCCATTGCCGGCTGGTCCAGCCCGTTCCGCTCGAAAAAGCGACTGCTCCAATCGCTCTGGAGGCTGGCAAAGCGCAAGTGGTCCTTCGCATCACGATCCAGCAGGAATTTTATCCAACCGACGCAAAATGGGCACTGACCATCGTAAAATACTATCCGCAAACCGCTCTCCATCCTCTATTCCTAGCGGACAGTTGCCGGGTTTTCAAGTTCTTGATGGATATACGCATCATATAATCAGGATAACATGATGTTTTGACTTGCGCAGCGTTCGAAGCTGGGCACAGTTCTCAATTACTATGGGATTAACAATGAAGTTCAGTTCAGAGTCAGTCGGGGAGGGTCATCCCGACAAAGTAGCGGATTATATTTCGGACAGCATCCTCGATGCCTGTCTGGAACAGGATCCTAAAAGCCGGGTTGCCTGCGAGACTTTGGTCAAGAGCAACATGGTAACGGTGGCCGGTGAAATCACCACCGAGGCAAAGTTTGATTATAACGCGGTCATCCGGGAAGCGATCCGGGATATCGGGTACATTTCGCAGGACGATGATGAAGTTTTCCATGCGGATGATGTTTTCATCAATAATTACCTGACGCGCCAGAGTCCTGATATTGCGCAAGGCGTGAATGCGGCATCGGCCGAAGGAAAAGACACCGACGAGCAGGGTGCTGGCGACCAGGGGATCATGTTTGGGTATGCTTGTGATGAGACTCCCGAAATGATGCCGGCGGCCATTATGTTTGCCCATCGTATTCTTCGCAAACTGGCTGAGCTGCGTAAGGCGAAGGCTGTTGACTGGTTGCGTCCTGACGCGAAAAGCCAGGTGGCTATCTCCTACGAGGACGGCAAGATCACGCACATCGACAATGTTGTCGTCTCGACCCAGCACCGTGACACAGTCAATCACGATCAAATCAAGGATTACATTATTGAGGAAGTGATTAAGAAAGTGCTTCCCGCCGAGCTGCTGGGCGACAATACAGAATACTTTATCAATCCGACCGGAAATTTCGTCATTGGCGGCCCGGCCGGGGATGCCGGCCTGACCGGGCGTAAGATTATTGTCGATACCTATGGTGGCTGGGGCCGTCACGGTGGCGGTGCTTTCTCCGGAAAGGATCCTTCCAAGGTGGACCGGTCAGCAGCTTACATGTGCCGCTGGGTAGCCAAGAATGTTGTCGCTGCCGGACTGGCTGAGATTTGTGAACTTCAGGTTGCTTACGCCATCGGTTATCCCAACCCGACCTCCATCCATATTGAAACCTTCGATACGGGAAAACATCCTGACGCCGATATCATCGAGGCCATCAAGAAGGTTTTCCGCTTCAAGCCTGCTGAAATTATCAGCCAGCTGGACCTGCTCCGCCCGATTTATCGTGAAAGCACGCACTATGGTCATTTTGGCAAGGCGGGCATGCCGTGGGAGGAAGTCAACAAGGTGGACGCGTTGAAAGCGGCCATCAACGGCTAAGCGCGGAAACATCAGGATCCCCTTTCTTTAATCAGATACAAATTCGAAAGATTTATTATGAGTACACAGACACAAGAAGCCCTCAATTATAAGGTGGCCGATATCGGATTGGCCGACTTCGGGCGCAAGGAAATTTCCATCGCGGAACATGAAATGCCGGGCCTTATGGCCACACGGGAAAAATACGCCGCCTCGAAGCCTCTGGCCGGCGTGCGGATCATGGGCTCCCTGCACATGACAATCCAGACAGCGGTGTTGATCGAGACCCTGCGTGATCTCGGTGCCGATATCCGCTGGTGCTCATGTAACATTTTCTCCACCCAGGACCACGCTGCCGCAGCTATCGCCGCCCTCGGGGTTCCGGTCTTTGCCTGGAAAGGTGAGACATTGGAAGAATACTGGTGGTGCACTTATCAAGCGCTGACCTGGCCGGACGGAAAGGGCCCGCAGCTGATCGTTGACGACGGCGGTGATGCGACCCTGCTCATCCACAAGGGATATGAGCTGGAAGACGGTAGTGATTGGATCGATACAGAATCCGAGAGTGAGGAAGAAGCCGTCATCAAGCATTTGCTGCGCAAGGTCAAGTCGGAGGATCCGATTCACTGGCATAACGTGGTCGAGGACTGGAAAGGGGTTTCCGAGGAAACAACCACCGGTGTCCATCGCCTTTATGAAATGCAGAACAGTGGCAAGCTGCTTGTCCCGGCAATCAATGTGAATGATTCTGTCACCAAGAGTAAGTTCGATAACCTTTACGGTTGCCGGGAAAGCCTCGTCGACGGAATCAAGCGCGCCACCGATGTCATGATTTCCGGCAAGGTTGCCGTTGTCTGTGGCTACGGCGATGTTGGCAAGGGCTGTGCCGCAGCCTTGAAGGCCCAGGGTGCCCAGGTTGTTGTTACGGAAGTTGACCCGATCTGCGCCTTGCAGGCCGCCATGGAGGGATTCCGCGTCCTTACAATCGAGGACACTCTCGGCTGGGGTAATATCTACGTTACCACCACAGGTAATAAGGATATCATTACAATGGACCACATGCAGAAAATGGCCGATCAGGCGATTGTCTGTAATATCGGCCACTTCGATAACGAGATCCAGGTCGACAAGATGAAACAGATCCCGGGTGTCGAGCATATCAATATCAAGCCGCAGGTCGATCAGTACCGCTTCCCGGCAGGTAATTCCATTTACCTGCTCGCCGAAGGCCGGTTGGTCAATTTGGGGTGTGCCACGGGTCACCCGAGCTTCGTCATGTCCAACAGCTTTACCAATCAGGTGCTGGCGCAGGTGGAGCTTTGGAAGAACCTCGAAAAGTACACTCCGGGTGTCTACATTCTGCCAAAGCATCTCGATGAGGAAGTGGCTCGCCTGCACCTTGAAAAGATCGGTGCCAAGCTGACCAAGCTCAGCCCCGAACAGGCCAGCTACATCGGCGTCAAGCCCGAGGGCCCCTACAAGAGCGAGCATTACCGCTACTAGTCGGAATCTTGCGTTGGAGTCCCGCGTTCAGGCGGTCTTAATCTTGCGTTGGAGTTCCGCCTTCGGGCGGTCCACACCCACCTACCTGAATTCAGGTAGAGATTTTTCTTGATCCGCCTCCAATGAGGCTAATCTAAAATACGTTATGAGTATAAAGAACGTATTGGTGGTGGAGGACGAGCTAATGTTCCGTGAGTTTCTGGTCGGTTGGCTTGTGCGTGAAGGCTACACGGTGGTGGGTGAGGCGGCTTGCCTGGAAGAGGCGGAGCGAATGAGCAAGGAGCTGCCGATGGATCTGGTCTTGCTGGACATGGACCTTCCGGACGGCCACGGAATGGACTATGTGGAGCGGCAGATGATGCGCCAGCCAACGACGCGCATCCTTGTCCTGACGGCGCACATGGGGAACTATCCCGTGACGAAGCTCAAGCGCAGCGGGGTGATGGGCGTCCTCGACAAGGGATCAACCTGCGGGGAGGAACTCCGGCGTGCTTTCGAGGCGGTGGAGTCGTGGCGAACCTACTACACGGACCGTGTAGAGCGGACCTTCCGGAAGGTGATTTGCGAGGGGAAGGCCTTCTATAAAACCCTGTCTCCCCGTGAGGAGGAACTGGTGAAAGCCTTCGGTCTGGGCGAAAACAATGAGGCGATCGCAACAAGACTTGGGTTATCGGTGGCCACGATACAGGGCCATCGCCGTAATGTGATGGCAAAGGCTGGCGTCAGGAGTACTCCTGAGCTGATTATCTGGTCAATCCGCAACGGCTTTGTCACGGGCCCGCAGATTGAGCGCCGGCAGATGCAGGAATAGATTGCATGGGGAAGCCTTCCCGTCTACGCAGGCAATAGTGGATACTATAGCAGCAGAGATTAATGCCATTGTGGATGAGGTAAGGGCGCTGAGGCATGATCTACACCGGCACCCCGAGCTTGCGTACGAGGAGCATGAAACGGTCGCGAGGGTGAAGGCCTTTATGGGCAGCCTGACCGGTGCGGAAATCCAGACCGGAATAGGCGGAACGGGCATGACCGTTCTTTTCGGCAAGGAAATCGAGGGCCCTTGCGTAGCTTTGCGTGCGGACATGGACGCCCTTGCGATGGAGGAAGAGAGCGGTGTGGAATGGTCATCAACCGTTCCGGGTAAAATGCATGCCTGTGGACACGACGGGCATACCGCGATGTTGGCGGGTGCGGCCCGCATCCTCTCTCGCCATGTAGACTCGTTACAGGGACCGGTTAAGTTGATTTTTCAGCCAGCAGAGGAAGGTGGCGCCGGTGGGCTTGCGATGTGCGAGGCAGGCGTCCTGAAGGATCCGGCTGTGTCCGCCATTTTCGGGCTTCATAACAATTTGCCGGATCCATCCATGAAAATTGGGTCACTTGCCTACACTTCCGGTGCGGCCATGGCTGGTACGGGGACCTTTGATATCGAAGTGTTGAGTTCGGGCGGGCATGCGGCCTTTCCACATCGCTGCGTTGATCCGGTATACGTGGGGGCCTGCATTGTTGAGCAGCTCCATGGAATCGTTTCCCGCATGATTGACCCGATCAAATCCGCGGTGATTACGGTGACCCGCTTCGAGGCTGGATCCGCTTACAACATTATTCCCTCAAAGGCGGTTTTGCGCGGTACCTTTCGGGCGCTTGACAGGACCATTCTCGAAATGCTCCAGGAGACTATCACGAAGCGGGCGACGGAAGTGGCTCGTGCGCACGGGGCCGAGGTAAGGATTCGCTGTGAGCTTGGATATCCCGTCCTTGTGAATGATGCCAAAGCGGAAGACACCTTCCGCAGAGTCCTTGCAGAGCTTGGACAAGCCGACCGCATGGTCGAGGTCCAGCCGAACATGGGCGGGGAGGACTTTGCTTATTTTGCCCGTCAGGTCCCGGGCTTTTTCTATTTCCTTCCGGCTTGTCCGGTGGATCAGGACAGCGTGCATGGCTGTCATCATCCGTCCTTCGATTTTAATGATGATCTTCTCGCGGACGGGATACGCCTGCACGTGGAGACCGCTTTGCAGTTTGCCCGTCTTTGGAAGACCTGAGGCGGACTTGACTTTCGAGGCGGTATGGAGAACCTTGCCGGTCTTATGGCAGGACTAGGCAAAATGATGAAACAGATGGCCAAGATGCAGAAGAAAATGACCGCTCTGCAGGAAGAATTGGCCCAACAGGATCTTGAAGTATCCAGTGGTGGAGGTGCCGTTACGGTAACGGTATCGCTCCAGTCGGAAGTAAAAGGCATCAAGCTGGATCCGGAATTCCTGAAAGAGGACGTTGGTTTCGTGCAGGAAACCATTCTTGAGGCAGTCCAAGATGCCCTGAAGCAGGCTGGCGCGAAAAGTGAGGAAGCCATGCAGGCGGTCACTTCGGAATTCCAGGTGCCCGGCATGGGCGGCATGTAATGAACCACAGCTTTACCCGATGCTGAGTGCCTTTGAGCGATTGCAGCAATCCCTGAAACGGCTGCCCGGCCTCGGATATCGCTCGGCAGAGCGCCTCGCCCTGCATTTGCTGGTTGAAAAACCAGAGTCCGGGACGGAGTTGATTGAACTGCTCAAGGAAGCAGTGAATTCAGTCCATGCTTGCCCAGCTTGCGGCAATTTGTGCGAGGGCGAGCGTTGTGATATCTGCTCGGACACCTCCCGTAATCCGGACCTCCTGTGTGTTGTAGAGACGGTTCCCGACTTGCGGTCGATGGAACGGGCAGGCGCTTACCGCGGCCGGTATCATGTCCTCCAAGGGAAACTTTCCCCGATTCACGGGGTCGGCCCAGAGCACCTCAACCTTGAATCGTTGAAGTCGCGCCTTGAAGCGGACGGCTTCAAGGAAGTCATTCTGGCCCTCTCGAACGATATTGAAGGGGAGGCCACATGCCACTACCTGCAGGAGGAGATTTTCTCGCCGCTACAGATCCCGGTGAGCCGTATTGGCTTTGGATTGCCGAGTGGGGGAGGAATTCCCTACGCGGATGCCACCACATTGCGAAGTGCCCTCGATGGCCGTCGCAGTTACGACTGAGTGGAATCTGCTTCGGAAATTTCGGCTGATCTTGACTCGGCTTGAGGAGACTTTTTAACTCCCCCACATGTCCCCAAAATTATCGAAGTTACAAACCCTAATAATCATTCCTGCTTGCCTCGCCCTCCTGTCCGGTTGTGGCAAGAGCGAGCCTGAATTTGTGGTGGTCAAGAATGTCGAGACTCCGCCTGCAGAGGTGGAAGATCACAGCGGTCACAACCACGCGATGGATGAGGCACACGCGCATGCCGAAGCCGCACCGCAAGGATTGGGCTTTACCTTTTCCATCCCGGAAGACTGGACACAGCAACCGCCTTCCCAAATGAAACTGCTCTCCTTCAAGGCTGGAACGCCTCCCGAGTTGATGGCCGAGTGTGCCGTGAGCGCATTTCCGGGCGATGTGGGCGGCCGCCTTGCCAACATCAATCGCTGGCGCCGGCAAGTGGGCCTTGGACCCACGACCGAGGAAGTGGCGGATTCATTCGTCCAGGAACTGAAAATTTCGGGCATGGATGCCTGGCAGGTCGATTTCACTGGCCCCGGTGATCCGGCTGGTCGCGTGGTCGTCTCGGTTGTTTTTCACAACGAGCAAAGCTGGTTTTTCAAGCTCAGCGGGAATGAGGCTTCCGTGCGGGAGGAATTGGAATCCTACGGCACGTTTATTGATTCGGTTCAATTCTAAAGTCCATGTCTGCCATGTCTTTTCTTCGCAGCCTCGGTCGGACCCTTGGTTCGCTCAGGCTTACCGTTTATCTGCTAGCCTTCTCGGTCATCCTCGTCTTTTTCGGGACTTTGGACCAGGTAAGGATTGGCATTCGTGGTGCACAGGAAATCTACTTTGAGAGCCTTCTGGCCTTCTGGCAGTATCCTGAGTCCTGGCCTATGGGGGGATTTTTGAGCAAAATTCCGCTGCCTGTGCCGGGTGGCTATCTCATCGGTCCCTTACTTGCCCTCAATCTGGTCTTCTCCCATATCCGGCACTTCCGCCTCCGCTGGAATATCGCCGGGATCTCCCTTATTCACGCGGGTGTCCTGATGTTGCTCATCGGGCAATTGGTGACCAACCTCACGCAGGAGGAATCCTACATGTGGTTGGACGAAGGCGACCAGGCGAATTTTCTCCGCAGCTTCCATAAGGATGAGCTGTATCTCTCGCAGAACAATCCTGATGGCACCTTGGCCGTCTTCTCATTCCCTTTCGAAGATCTGGAAGCCGGCCAGTTGATTGATCCTATCAATTTTCCGGTGCAGATTTCGGTTAAGGAAGTCTTCCGAAATGCGGAGATCAAGAGTGGCGAGACGGGGCAGGGGATGTCCCCGACCGGCGTCAACCAAGGCATCGGGGCGCAATTTAATCTGTTCGTGAAGGAAATACCATCCTTCAACAGCAGCGACCAGCGGGATGTGCGCACAGCTGTGGTCGAGCTCCTGGACGACGGGCAGAGCCTCGGGACCTATCTCGTCTCGAACGTATTCGAGGAACGGTTTCCCGGGCAAACGGCCTCGGTCGATGGATCAAATATCGAGGTGGGCCTGCGCTTCAAGAAAACTTATCTTCCATTCACAATCACCCTGCTGGATTTCAAGCACGACCGGTATCCGGGAACGAATATTCCCATGAATTTTTCGAGCAAGGTGCGTGTGGAGCATCCTGGAAAGGGAGAGGATCAGGAAGTGACAGTTTTCATGAACAATCCGCTTCGCTACGAGGGGCTGACATTTTATCAGGCCTCCTTCGCAAAACAGGACACGGCCTCCATGTTTCAGGTCGTGCGTAACCCGGGTCGACTCTTGCCCTACATCGCCTGTATTCTTGTTTCAATTGGTCTGCTTTACCAGTTTGGCTGGGTTGCCTACCGTTCCATCAGGAGGGCTGCATAATGAAACGCGTTTTCCCTGTCATATTCTGGTTGATCGCTCTTTCGCTGGTCTGGCCTGTTTTTAAACCCCTTGTGCGCAAGGCGGATTCTCCCGAGGCGAGTCTCGGGCAGATGAGTGTCCTTGAGGGCGGGCGGGTCAAACCGCTTGATTCGGTGGCCCGGTCGACGCTTCTGCTTTTCCGTGGCAAGCAATCCATCCGCACTGAATCGGGTAAAGTCACTGCGACGGAGTGGTTCACCGATCTTCTTTTGAATCGTGACGCTGTGGCGGATATGCCCGTTTTCCGTATTGATCATCCCAATATTCTCGGAATGTTCGGCCTCGAGGCTGGAACCAAGAAGTATTTCAGCTATGCCGAGCTTGAGCCGTATCTTTCCAGAATCCAGGAGCAGGCCCGGCAGGTCAGTGAGAATTCGGATCTGCGCGGTCCCTATGAAAAGGCCATCAATCAGCTCTTTGGGAACCTGATGCAATATCAGCTTCTGAGCCAGACGGTCTATCCGCTACGATTGCGGGACAGCTTGCCAGTATTCTATAATGCGGTGGCTGGGAGTATTCTTGAATCTCGCATGTTGATGGGAGGGGATTCCCCCGTCATACCGGATCCTGCCAAATCTCGGCTGATGCGTATCCACATGCAGCAACTTGACTTCATGGGGCGTACGCCGCTTTTCCTGTTGTTCCATGACGGAGATTGGATAAAGCCCTCCGAATTGCTTCAAAGTGCCGTTGGTGAAGCAGGCGTTTTACCGGATCAGTTAACGGCCTTGGCCAGCGCGGCAGATGCCCGCCAGAATGGGGATGAGTCGGCCTTTGCGGAAGCAGTGGCCCAACTCACTTCCTTTGGCCCCGATCAAGTAGACGCAAATCCGGGGGTTGAATATTACTTCAACCAAAGCCAGCCATTTATTGTCTCGCTGGGGCTGTATGTCTTTGTTGCGCTTCTGGTCTTCCTTGGCTGGCAGTTCTCAATGAGTCTGTTTCTTCCCTCGGCCTATGGGATTCTTCTCCTCGGGTTGGTCATTCATACCGTGGGATTAATCCTTCGCGTGATCATTACTGGCTATGCCCCAGTGACCAACCTCTATTCCTCGGCTGTCTTCACAGGCTGGGTCGCGGTCTTGCTCAGTGTCGGCTTTGAATATTTCCAGAGAAAGGGCGTTGGCTCACTGGCTGCGGCGACCGTCGGCTTTCTAACCCTTCTGGTTGCCCATCACCTCTCCGACAGCGGGGATACGATGGAAAAGATGCGGGCCGTTTTGAATTCCAATTTCTGGCTCAGCACGCATGTCATTACAATCGTCATGGGCTACGGGGCCACTTTCCTGGCCGGTTTTCTTGGGTTAATCTATATCCTGTACGGTTGGTTCCGGCGAGGGCTCGATAAGGAAATGCAAAAGTCCTTTCACCGGATGATCTTTGGGGCTATCTGCTTCTCCCTCCTTTTCAGTTTCATCGGGACTGTCTTGGGCGGGATTTGGGCTGACCAATCCTGGGGCCGCTTCTGGGGCTGGGATCCAAAGGAGAATGGCGCCCTTATGTTGGTCCTTTGGACGACCATGATCATTCATGGATTACGGTGTGGCATGTTCAAGACGCGTGGTTTGGTCAATCTGGCCATCGGCGGTAACATGATCACGGCCTGGTCCTGGTTCGGGACCAATATGCTCGGAGTCGGGCTTCATTCATACGGTTTCATGGACAGCGCGTTTTTCTGGCTGGTCATCTTCTGGTTGTCGCAGTTATTATTCATCGGTGTTGAATGGTTGATTCCCGTTCGCGTGAAGAAAATTTGATTTTATGAGCAAGGGCTTTTCCAGTTTTACTCCGGAATCCTCCGCAAGTGAGGACCTGAAGCCCATGCTCAACGGGACTTTTAACCCGGGATTTTTTCATTATCTGCAAAATCTTTACCGGGCCAAAACGGGCTATAATCTTGTTCTTTCCGATGTAAACGGGAGCATCCAGATGGGGCTTCCCGATTGCGACAAGTTTCCCTGTATGCGGACTTGTCGGGAATGCCGGGAAAGGATTGTCAGTGAGGCCTTGAGGACCGGCAAAGTCTGTGTGGATGCCTGCCATGAGGGCTATATCCTCTGGGGACTGCCCTTCAGTGTCGACGGCGTCATCCGTGGTGGCCTCATTGTTATTGGGGGTGAACAGGACCTTCATCAGGAGAATAATCGCTTCAAGGCCGCCTGCCGCGAGCTTTACCGACTCATGCATGAACACCAATTGTTGTCAGATTCACACGATATCCATGAGAGTAATTTTCAGGATGTTCACCGCTTTGTTTTCAGGAACCAGTTCAATGAATTGAGTGAGAAACTTGGGGAATACGGTACACCCTTTATCCGCTGTCTTAAAAATGCTGAGTTTGAAGAGGCCGAAAAGCATTTTGAGAAGATTCGCGATGCGTTTCGCAATAATGCCGACCTGCCGCTGGACCTGATACGCGGCCTTGTCGGCGATCTGGTCTTCCAGGCACGTCAACAGTTTATTGGAGCAGGCATGGACGCTTATGCCTGTTCCTCCGAAGCGGGTACCCTGATTGAATCGATTTCCAAAGCCCGCACGTCCCAGCAGATCGAAGCTATCCTCGAAGGCTTCCTCAAGCGCTTCGTCCTCCTTTCCAAACAAAAGTCCAAGGATCCGGACGATCACCTGATTGAGAAGGCAACCACATACCTGGAAAAGCACATTCGGGATGAATTAACCCGAGAATCCGTGGCCAAGGCAGTCGGAATCAGCCCCAGCCACTTCTCGCGCCTGATCCGGGAGAAAAAGGGTCGTACCTTTACCGATTTGCTTAACCAGTACCGCATTGAGCGGGCCTGCAGCCTGCTTGTCCGCTCCTCCCACAGCTTGGCTCAAATTGCCAGTGAGACGGGATTCTGCGACCAGAGCTACTTTTCCAAGGTTTTTCGCCGTTACAAGGATGTGACTCCCGCGAAATATCGGGAAACACATATTCTCTAGATTCAGTGGAAGAGCTCCCCTGTGAGGGGCTGAGTGTTAAAAAAATACCAAAGCTGAGCACCTAAGCTCGCTACGAAGCTATTCGATTTGGTTATAATGCACATGCATTTAATTAAATCCTATAATAGCTCCAAAAGGTAAAACTCATGAATAAGCTGATCCAGACCATTAAACTGCAGGCGACCTGTCTTTCCGTCATCGCCGCCTTGTTTTTGTTAGCAGGCACCACCACTGCCGAAGCACAGAAAATTGGTGCACGGCCCCTGACCCCACAGGAAATCCATGATTATGGCCTTCCTGAGGGAACCATCTCTTCAGGCGGACTCATGACCGTCGGGATTGGTGAACCAGTTTACCTGGAAGCACAGGTGCCGAAGGGCACGGTGACCAGCGGAGTAGTCTGGAGCCTTGAATCAACTCCTTCAACGGCCTCAACAGCCATAATTATGAATTCCCCGCTTCCCGGAGAAATGCCAATCTATTCGGTGGGTGACCGTGAAATTCTGGATGTCGCCGGCCGGGCGCTTCTGGTGCCGGATGTGGAAGGTGTCTACATGGTAAAGGCCGTTATCTCGACCACCGATGGTCCGATCGCCCTCGAAGCCCAAGTGACCGGCGCCCTCTATGTCGGTGTTGGCACAATGGACTTTTCCTCCCCGACTTACCCGCAATGTGCGCTTTGCCACCCGGGTCAAGCTGTCGATTATATGGCTACTGGCCACGCTTCGATGTTCGAGCTGGCAATCGACGGGCTGAAGAGCTCGCACTACAACGAAAACTGCATTGATTGCCATGTTCTGGGCAAGGGCCCCGGTGACATGAATGGCAGCTTCTTTGATGTTGCCAATCAGGTTGGCTGGACATTCCCGGAAGTGCTTGAGCCGGGCAACTGGGCGAGCATGCCGGACGAGCTTCAGGCGATGGCCAACATCCAATGTGAGCATTGCCATGGAGCTGGCAGTGAGCACCACGGTATTAAAAGCACAATTTCTGTCAGCCTGAGTTCAGGCGACTGCGCGCAGTGTCACGACGAGGAACCTTATCACAATCGTAACCGCCAGTGGGACCTTTCAGGTCATGCGGTTGCCACACGCTACCCGACTGGCCCTGGCCGCGGATCCTGTGTCGAGTGTCACAGTGGAATCGGTTTCATTGAGGAGATGGACGGTGTTGCTGAAAAGAGCACTGATTACGAGGCGATCACTTGTGCGGCCTGTCATGATCCGCATAGCGCTGAGAATGAACACCAGGTCCGGACCATGGCCGATATTGAATTGAATAACGGACACGTTGTGACAGAAGGTGGAACCGGCAAACTATGTATGAATTGCCACAAGGGCCGCCGCAACGCAGTCGAGTATGTGCAGGGTAACGTTTCCCGGCACTTTGGTCCGCACTATGGTGTTGCCGGTGACCTGTTCAATGGAACGAACGCTATCGATTACGGAAAGGTTCCCTCGAAGCCCTCCGGTCACCTCTATGCGTTGGAAAACAGTTGTGCCAGTTGCCACATGCAGTCTGTCTCTGGTGATGCGGCCAACATGGCTGGTGACCACACCTTCAAGATGGTGTGGGACAATGGTACTCCAGAAAACCATTCAGATGATGTCGACATGGTCGGTGCCTGCGTGGATTGCCACGGCAATGTCACGAGTTTCGATGATTTCACGGCTGACTTTGATTACGACGGACATGCTGGTCCCATCCAGGAAGAAATTCATCACCTTCTTGAGGCACTGGCGTTGAAGCTTCCGCCGTACGGCTCACCCCAGGTGGAACGTGATTCAGGTAAATACGATTACTCGGATGCTGAGAAGAAGGCTCTCTTCAATTACATGTGTGCCGAGGAAGACGGCAGTTTTGGGATGCATAACCCCAAGTATATCTCGGGTATCCTCCAGGCTTCCATCAATGACCTGTCTGATCCGTTCAACGCCGTCCTCAGCGGGGTCAATATCCCGGTCGGTGGTGAATGGTTCTACTCACAGTGGTTTGAGTTCTACGCCCCCACGCAGTGGGAAGGATGGGTCTACCACTACGAGCATGGCTACCTGAAGATTGAAGCCCGTGAGGATGGTAACATCTGGATCTACGATCTCAATACCAAGACCTGGCGCTACACAACGCCTGAGCTCTATCCGATCATGTATGTCCCGGCCGATGGCACATGGGTCTACTATGGTGGAAAGTATTCAGATGATCGTACATTCTACAACTTCGCCACTGGAAAGTGGAGCATGGCGAAATAAGGATTTGCACATTAACCCCCCTGACCTCATCCTGAATGTCTTATGAAAAGCAGACAGCTCCTTGCGAACATACCCTCCACAGCCCGTTTGTGGATCACCCTGAGTGCTATCCTGGTTGGTTTTCTGGCCTGCCAGTCGATAAACCGGACAGTACTCACGGTGCCGCAAACGGCCGGGGCGGAGTTTGTTGGGTCTGAGGACTGCCTGCTTTGCCACGAAGACGTGGGCCACAACTTTTCCACTACAGCGCATGCGCGCCTGATGGTGGATGAAGATACCGGCCTCGAGCTGGGATGTGAGTCCTGCCATGGCCCCGGAAGCCTGCATTCGATGGAAGGCGAGGGGCGTCACCTGATTCACAATCCAAGGCGAAACGCGGAGACCTGCCTGCAATGTCACATGGATGTCCAGGGTCAGTTGGCCCTGCCGCACAGCCATCCGGTTGCCGGGGGTCAGGTGACTTGCGTAGACTGTCATGATCCCCATGGCGACAGTGACGCTGAATTGATGGCTGATGGAATTCTTATGCCGGAAATGGCGTCATGTACGGAATGTCATCCGGCCCAGTCGGGACCTTTTGTCTTTGAGCACGAGGCAGGTCGCGACGGCTGTACCGTCTGTCATGATCCGCACGGGAGTGTGAACGCAAAGATGCTCAAGGTTGGAAACGCGAACCTGTGTCTCCAGTGTCACTTCACTGAACAGCGCAGTAATGCGCTTATGATTGGCGGTGTGGATCATACCGGTTTCGGGTTTATCCAGCAGGGAACTTGCTGGACGGCAGGCTGCCACGAGGCAGTTCATGGGTCACATGTTAACGGTTCACTGAGGTTTTAGAGATGAAAAAGCCGCTTTTTAGAACAGACCGCCCCTGCCGTAACGTGCTTGGGCTTATCGCCATCGCTTCGCTCATGACTTCCCAGTCGTTGGCGGTGCAGCTCTACACCTCCGAGACCGAAGAGCCCGAACCATTGACCTCTGAGATCGTTGTCAGTTATGGGGATGTATCGATCGATGACGATGAGAGCGCTCTGCAACTGCGTGATGATACGGGTCTTGAAGACGGGGAAACCGGCGGGATCGAGCGTTTGTATCTGCAAGCTGGCGAAGACGGGGACTGGCGTTTCTATTTGGACGGTCGTTTGCTGTTTGATCCGGACGACTTTGCAATCCGTTTGGAAATCAACCGGGATGAATCCATCTTCATCGATTTGGATTTCTACAGTTGGAAGGAGTATGAATTTGGCAGCGGGGTTTTATATCCTCCGAGAAACACATTTGCCGTTCTGTCATCCGAAGCCCTGGAAAAGGAAATCAACAAATTAAAGCTCACGCTGCGCATGCATACCAGTGACACCGGGCGTATCCAGCTTTCCTACACATTTTTCGAACGCAAAGGATCGAGCCTTTCGACGCGCTTTGGTGATGATTTCCAATACCAAGCTACGGGGATCCGTTCCCGCAATATCATTCCTGCCCTAATTGATGGCAGTGAGACGGTTCATACCGTGGATGCAAAAGTAAGTCGTGAAGACGGAATCGACAGGACTGGCATGCGCCTGCATTATCAACGCAGGACGGTCGACCGGTCCCGGGTTACCGAGCGTGCCGCACAGCAAGCCTCAGCCAACCGCTTCAGCACACAAAGCGAGGAATCGACAGATGATTTGTTCTCAGTTTCTGGCTACAACCGGACTGAACTTTCGGATACAATGATGGGTTCTCTCGGGTTTTCGTACACCCGCCTCGACGGCGAAATCACCGGCAGCCGAATTTTTGGTGCAGCGCCGGAGGCTTCCTACGATATCGACTTCCCGGCCCTGCAACTTGAGGACCGTGGATTTCTTGATCTCGATAGCAGTCGTAAACTTCAGCAGTACTTGTTTAACGCGAATCTCGTCTATACTCCATCTGAAACCGTTCGTTGGATCACCGGTCTTCGCCTGGAACGATTGGCGACCGAACTTTTCAGTTCCTATCTGGACACCTACAGTACGGTTGATTGGCAGGCCCGTGCTTTTCAGGTCGAGGAGGCTGCCACAACCGTCGAGTCGGAAAAGACAGCCATTGATTTTTCCGCATTCCTCGAGGGTCGTTACACAGGCTTTGAACACATCCTTCTCTACAGCCGCGTTGAGCTGGCCAGCCAGGACGGTGACCTCGACGAGGCTTGGAATCGTCAGGAGCTGACTCCGGATTCCGGATCGCCGGTTAATCTTCTGGGTCGCATGACCAGCTTCGATCGCCAGATGGCATTCTGGGAAGTCGGGATGAACTACTATCCCAAAGCGGGCCTGCGTCTGTCCTTGGAAGGCTATCTGAAACTTCGTGAAAACGGATACGGCTGGGCCGGAATCACACAACCTGTTGCCGACTACACCCTTTATCCCGGTTACATAGATGAGCAAAGTCTGGAAACCAAAGATGTGAATGCACGGATTTATTTCCGTCCGTTTTCATCACTTAAGAGCGTGACCCGGATTGATGTCCAGCAGACCACGATTGAGAGTCAGGATCGCGTGAATGCCGCTATCGACAGTTCTGAACGTGAGCGCCTTGTCTTCAACCAATCCCTTACCTGGACACCCCATACCCGGTTCTTCCTCTCGGCTTCATACAGTTATGTTGAGGACCTGACCGAATCAGGTGCTGCCGAGCTGGAGGGCACATTCTCCGGAATCGTTGTGAATCTACCCAACGATTACTGGCAGGTTGATTGTAATCTCTATTATGTTCTTTCGAAACTTATTGATATTCAGCTCGGATACCAATATACCGAAATGAGTAATTACATGGATATATCTGCAAAGACAGTTCCGGTCGGCTCTGATTTGGAACAGCACCATGGGTCAGCCCAGCTTGTGTTTCATATCAATGATTTCACGCGGGCAAGGATCGGTTATAACTACTATAAGCGGGACGAGCCATCTTCGGGCGAATTCCGTAATTATACCGCCCATCTGGTCCAAGGCAGTTTGCAGCTAAAATTCTAACCCCCAAAAAATAGAAAGACTAATTAAATATGAAGAAAGCACTGACTCTAATCGCCGTTTCGGCATTCTTTTTGAACTTGAATCTTCTCGGTGATGATTCGGATCCAGTAAAAGCCAACTGGGACCGCCACTGTAAGAAATGCCATGCTGAAGATGGCTCGGGTGCCACCAAGATTGGTGAAAAGCTCGAGATCAAGGACTACACGGATGCCGCGGTCCTTGCTGAATTCTCTGACGAAGACCTTTTCACCATGACCAAGGACGGAGTCGACGGCACCAAGATGAAGGGTTACGGCAAAAAGCTTTCTGATGACGAAATCACCGCTTTGGTCGCTTACATGCGAGCCATGGTGAAGTAACCTACTTACCCCAAAGCAATGACCTCCCAGGATTCCCCCAATCCCCGTCCTGCGAAAGGACGGAGATCGCTCTTCTCGCAGTTCAATAACTGGATTTCAGCCAGCGGGGCCGTTATTGCCCTGGGAAGTCTGTTTGCTTTCCTGCTGTTGTTCGCCCTGGACACGATCACTCCCGAGGGGAGTCCGTATCTGGGCATTCTGACATTCATTGTCGCCCCGGCCTTTCTGGTCATCGGGTTATTCCTGATCCTCGCGGGGTGGCTTTTTGACAAGTGGTACCTGAAGAAGACGGGCCACACGTCCTCATTCCTTGCCTTTTCCCTGGACTTTGGAAATCCCGTCGAACGGCGGAAGTTTATCATTTTTGGTGCCGGGGCGAGCATCTTTCTTTTCCTCACAGCTCTTGGCAGTTACCGGACTTACCACGTGACCGAATCCAATGAATTCTGCGGAGAAGTTTGTCACAAGGTCATGGAGCCGGAGTATGTCACTTACAAGCAGTCTCCCCACGCCCGTGTGGCTTGTGTGGAGTGCCATATCGGTTCTGGGGCAACTTGGTATGTAAAGGCAAAGCTCGATGGACTGTATCAGGTATACGCAACGCTTGCGGATACCTTTCCACGGCCGGTTCCGACTCCTATCGAAAGTCTGCGTCCGGCGCAGGACACATGCGAGAAGTGCCATTGGCCGCAGGTTTTTACAGGCAACCTCGATCGCATGGCCGAGCGCTACATGGCTGATTCTGATAACACCCCCTTCACAACGCGACTCATCATGAAGGTCGGGGGAGGGGATTCCCGTATGGGACGCGTGGAAGGAATCCATTGGCACACCGATCCGGCAAACAAAGTCGAATACATTGCCTTGGACGAGAAGCGTCAGGACGTCCCCTGGGTTCGCCTCAGTCGCGAGGGAGATGAGGAGGATACGGTATTCATGCGTGATGGATTTGATGACATGGATGAACTGGCTAAGCATGAGATCCGGACCATGGATTGCATCGATTGCCATAACCGGCCAGCCCACGTCATGCTGAGCCCGAATGATGCCATTGACCGGGCATTCACACTTGGCCGGCTCGATACAGGCTATTCCGATTTAAAATACGTCGCAGTTGACCTTCTATCTGCAGGTTATGAAACACGTGAGGAGGCACATGCCGCGATTCGCGATGGATTGTTGGGCGAATATGAAGAGGTCGATGGAGTGGAGGATACAATTACCGAAATCATCCAGATCTACGATACCAACTTTTTCCCTTACATGCAGGCTGACTGGTCCAAGTACCCGAACAATATTGGTCACAAGAACTGGCCTGGCTGTTTCCGATGCCACGGCGGAGAGCATTACAATGTGGAGACCGAGGAACCAATGGCCGCTACCGGTTGCAATTCCTGCCATACCATCATTGCACAAGGTGCCGGGGATGAATTGCTCACCCTCAATCCGGTCGGACTGGAATTTGCCCACCCGGATGGAGATGTCGAGGGCCTCCTTTGCAGTGATTGCCATACCGGCGCCCTGCAGTAGCCCGACTTCGGGCTTGCCAAGCTGGTTTCCCTCCCTTTCGCTCCTCCTCTTTCAAGCGGGCGTAGTATAGTGGCAGTACGTGAGCTTCCCAAGCTTGAAGTGAGAGTTCGATTCTCTCCGCCCGCACCATCCTTCGCTCCTCGCTGCGCTCAGAGCTTCGGATGGCAACCTAGTACGGGTCTACAGCCCGGGGTCGGCAACAAAAACCGGGAGACGGCGTTTTCAGGCGTTTATCTGTAAAACACTCCCAAATTACGTCATGTGATACGTTTGACAAAGCACTTTGTTACGGATCTGCTAACCAAGTCTGCCTTAAATCTATAAAGTGTTAGTTGATAATCCGACATCGGCTGATCCAACAAACAGGCAACCCCAAACATTTTATAAATACCAAACCCTAAAGAGATTATGAACAAGAAATTACTCATTTTTTCGGCGGCTCTGGCTGCTGCTAACGTTGCTACTGCCCAGCTTACAATCTGGCAAAATGATTTTGAGTCACCTAACACATTTTTTGACCCAGCACCGAATCCTGTCGATATGCACAATGGCCGTGATGATGCATGGCTTGGTGCCGGAACAGCGAGCATATTTGATTTGGGTTCGAGTAATGTGCTTCAGTTGCTGTCGGGCGGCGGCAGCCAGACCCGGGGCCTGGTCCGAGCCTTCGCTGCTGTTAATCACCCCGGGGTGATTGACACCACAGGTGACGTCAGCAAATACTACCAATTCACCTTCGATCTAGTATCGATGTTTAATTCCGCCGAACTGAACCTTCAGTTTCTGGATGGAACGCGCGATGCCGACGGCTCTAATCCCGAGACCAACACCTACGGAATCGATTTGTTAAGTGCAGCAGGTGCTGAGCTGACGCATACTTCAATCGGCACAGGGGGAGTAACCAATCTCATCGATGTCACTTTTGTAAAAGCTGATGAAGGAACAGGTTTAACTGTCACCTTCGACTGGGACGGAACGGGCGACCTCGTGATGGTCTGGGATAGCGCAAACGATGACAGCGCCAACAGCGGAACGCTTTTCACCAGAACGGACAACATGAGTTTAGTACTCGTTCCCGAGCCCTCGATCTATGCGTTGCTGGCGGGTTTTGCAACACTGGGCCTGGTTCTGGTTCGTCGCCGCCTTCGCTGAGTCCCTTAATTCGTGGCCTTACGGGTCCGATTAACCACTGTCAGAAGGGAAAGCACAATTGCGGCGCCCAGCGCCCAGTTGATCCATGCCTCGAGAGGAACACCGACTGCGGCGGCAAAGCCGATCACCCCGAATAGCAAAGCCCTGTCGCTTTTCCCCATGGGACCGTCGTAACGGCGAGTTGAGCCGACTGCCACGGCCACGACACCGGTAAACTCGGTCAGGATGGCGAGGAGGATAAAGACGACCACCAGCTCGGGCGAGAAGGCGGGATGCATGGCAAAGGGCAGGTAGAGGGCGACATCACTGACGACATCGCCGAGCTCATTGAGGATCCCGCCCAGTTTGGATTTCTGGTCAAACTCGCGTGCCATGATGCCATCGATGGCGTTGAGGGCCATGCGGATGAAAAGGACAAGCGGCAGGCAAAGGAGGGCGGCCGGACTCGTTGGCTGGAAATAGATCCAGATGCCTTGCAGGATGGAGAGGACCATCGCAAAGACCGTGACCTGGTTGGCGGTTACACCACGCCCCACCAAGCTTGAACAAATGGGCCGGAGGAAATTTTGAAAGGCGGGTTTAAGTTGGTAAACCGTGGGAACTTTCATGATTGGAATCAGGTAAAGTAGAACCGGACGAGGTGAAAGAAAATCGGTGCTGAGAAACAAAGCGAATCGACCCGGTCGAGGATGCCTCCATGTCCGCCAAGGATGCCGCCATAATCCTTGATGCCACGATCACGCTTGATGGCGGACATGATCAGGCCACCCCAGAAACCGAAAAGGCAGATAGTGAAAGAGAGAATGCTGGCCTGCCACCACTCAAACGGTGTGGCCCACCAGAGGAGGGTGCCGAGTAGGGTTGCGGAGCCGACACCACCTATAAAGCCTTCCCAAGTCTTGGATGGAGAGAGTTTAGGGACAATGGCGTGCTTCCCGAGGGACTTTCCCCAGATGTACTGGAGGACGTCGCTTGCCTGCACGATGATGACGAAGAATAGGAGTAGCTTGCTCGTCGATCCGGCATATCCGGGGAAGTCAAGGATGAGTAAGGCGGGCACATGGCTGAGGAAGTAAATGCAGACCAGGATGCCCCATTGGATTTCGGATGACCGCTCGAGGAAGTCATCCAAATCGTTTCCGATTGCCGAAAGAAGAGGAATAAAGGCGAGGACCCAGACCGGAATGAAGATCACATAGAACCCGTACCATTCAATCCAGATGAGAAGGTAATTTACCGGGATGACCAAAAAGAAGGCGGGAGCGAGCGCTTTGTAGTCGGCCGCGCGGGTGGGGGTCAGGGTGATGAATTCCCTAAGGGCAAGAAAGGAGATAAAGGCGAAGAGGAGGATTGTTCCCATCGGCTCAATGAGGATGGCAATGGCAAAGACAATAACCATCACCCACCAGGCGCGAATCCTCGAGGCGAGGTTTTGCAGGACTGGCTTTTCCTTTGGAGCAGGGGACAGCCTCCAGAGGAGAGCAGTAATCAAGGAGGCCAGTGTCAGGAATATCAGGACACCTCCGACGAGATAATGTATGCCGGGATCATTCATGGGATTCTAATTCAGGGAGATCAATCAAGGCTTGCCGGGCCTCTGTGAGGAATTCATCCCGCTGGCCATGATCCGCCTTGAATGGAAGCGGTGAGCCCACCGTGATTCGGCTGATCAGGGGAATCGGAAGGATGGTTCCTTTCGGTAACATCCGATTCAAGTTTTCAAGGTAAACCGGAATCATGGGGATATCAGGACAAGCCATGGACAGGTGATACAGTCCGCTCCGGAATGCTGCAGGGACTGGCTCTGTTCCCCGCGTTCCCTCAGGAAAAACGATCAAGGACAATCCGGATTCAAGCACTCGGTGCATTTGCTCAATCGGGTTGTTGGCCCGGGTGATATGCTTTCGCTCGATCAGGAGGGCATTAAAAATGTCACATCCGACAAAGCGGGTGACCTTGTTACGGATCCAGTAATCCTTACCCGCGACGGGGCGGGTAATCAGGCGTTCGGCCTGTGGGAGGACTGCCCATATCAAGGTGAAATCCAAATGGGAAGTATGATTGGCGTAAAAGACCTTGGGCCCCGGTGGTAAGCTGTTACCGGTCAGGGGGCGTACACCGCATACCAAACGGATGAAAGACGCTATCAATTGCAATCCTGCTTCCCGTGCCCGCATTGTAATAAATTGTCACAAAGCTGTCCCATTAGGAAGACAAATAATGCGAGCAGAAAAGGGATATTCCTCTGCTGAAGATGCAAGGGTTTCCTTTGTAATTGACCCATGGCGGCCCAATAAATTTTCATAGTGTATGCCCCGGCTACTTCTGGAACGACTTCGTGAACAGATCCCAATTGGCCTTCTGGTGATTCTTGTCCTTGCCGGTGTTTCATCAGTTTATGTTCTTTTCCGTCCACAAAAGGATACTGAAGGACGAGTCATGTGGACCTTTGTCCGAGAGAGGCCCGAAATCTATCAGGAGATAATCGCTGGTATGGGTTTGGAAGGAGAGGACGACATGCGGGTTGAGTTGGTCGAATTTTCAGCTCTTCAACGCCGTCTGCAATCCGGTTTTTTCTCCGGTACTCCACTGGCGGATATTGTCGAGGTTGAGCGGACGATGTCATCAGCAACATGGAGAGGTCCCCTCGAAGCGGTGGGCTTTGTCGACTTGACGGAGCGTCTTCGCAAGGACGGTCTGCTCGAGCGCATTAACCGCCCCTCCTTTTCACCCTTTACCAACCGGGGAAAGATTTTTGGCCTTCCGGCTGATGTACATCCCATATTGCTCTGTTACCGGGCCGATATCTTCGAGGAGGCCGGTATTGATGTGAATGAGCTGGATACCTGGGACAAGTTCTTCGAGGCCACCGCGATCTTGGCAAAGGATTTTGACGGAGATGGCTCGATGGATCAGTATCCCTTTGAGTTGCAGGAGACTGAGGGGAGCGTCATAACTGCTTTAATGCTACAGGCCGGGCCCGGTTTTTTTGACGAGAACGGGCGGCCAATCCTCGACAACCTGGCCAATATCGGAGTCCTGGCAAAGCTGGGCAATTGGGCATCCAGCCCCAACAAATTGACGGGTGATTGTGATTTATACACTGGCGCCGGTAATCGTTTACGCTCGGAGGGGTTTGTCCTTTCATGGATTGTTCCCGATTGGCGTTCCATCCAGATGGAGCAATATATTCCTTCACTCGCCGGGAAGCTCAAGCTGATGCCCTTGCCGGCATGGAAACCCGGAGGGAGGCGAACTTCCTGTTGGGGAGGAACCATGCTCGGTTTTCCGAAGTCAGCTGGGAATTTTGACAAGAACTGGGAATTTGCCAAGCGGCTGTACTTGTCGAGGGAGCTGGCCGTCCAAGTCTGGCGAAAGGTGGGGGTGCTCACACCGGTCAAGGAGTTGTGGGATGATCCAGTCTTTGAGGAACCCAACGCCTATTACTCCAATCAGCGCAAGGGGCGCCTTTTTATCGACCAGGCAGAGAACGTCCCAGTAAGGAGTTCATCCCCGTTTCAACCGCTTGTCTTACGTGAGGTGGGAAATGCACTGTCAATCCTGATCCGGTACGCGAACGAAAGACAGATCGATGATCCTGAACAATTGATGGAAGAGGCAACTGAGTTGCTTCGTACCGCCCAGCAGAATGTTGAGCTCCAGATGAACAGGAGTGTCTTTCTAACCTCGGTGGAAGGAGCTGAATGAGATGAAACGTCCTTTCAGCCCATACCCCCTTTGGACGCCTTTTGCCTTTTTAGCTCCATTCCTTGTCGTTTTCGCGGTCTTTCTGGTCTATCCCCTTCTTCAATCGGTTATTTTATCGTTGGAGCAAACCTTCGGGCCCCAGCACAAGACCTTTGTCTACTTTCATAATTTCAGCCAGCTTCTGCAGGATCCGCTCTTTTTTAAGGCACTTATGAACACGGCCATCTTTTCGGGGGCCTCGGTGCTTGTGCAGATGCCCCTGTCCCTCGGATTGGCCCTCTTTCTAAACCGGCCTGATATCCGGGGCCGGGCATTTTTCCGGTTGATCTTCTTCTCTCCCTCGCTTGTCGGGGCGGTCTTTGTCGGAGTCATGTTTGGCATCATTTTCGGCAAGCGGACTGGGCTTCTGAATATTGTTCTGAATCGGCTGATAGGGTTTAACCTGGATTTTCCATGGTTACAGGAATATGTAATGGTTTCCTTGATACTGGCTTCCCTGTGGATGTGGACTGGCTTCAATATGATTTATTTCCTGGCCGCCTTGCAGAATGTCGACAAGGACCTTGAGGAGGCCTCCAAGATTGACGGGGCAGGGCCATGGGATCGCTTCATACATGTCACTCTGCCCGCTATCAGGCCGGTTGCGGGGTTTGTTGTCTTGCTGTCAATTATTGGAAGTTTTCAATTGTTCGAGTTGCCTTACCTGCTGCTCAATAATTCGGCTGGTGTGGAGAACAAAGGGTTAACCATCGTCATGTATCTCTACCAGACTGGTTTTGAGACGGGCGATCTGGGCTACGCCAGCGCCATTGGCTGGATATTGGCCATCATCCTCATCGGACTGGCGATCATCCAAAGACGTTTAAGTCGAACGGAGGGAATATAAGATGGACAGATTGGCCACCAACCCCGCGATCAAGTCTTCAGACTTCCGCCGATTCGGCTTAATTCTGACCTACGGGGCATTGATTACCTTTGGAATCCTCACGCTGATTCCAATCACCTGGTTGCTTGTTGGTTCGTTCAAGACCAATGAGGATTTTTTCGGGCACTTGTTTCTTCCTCTTGGAGAAGGCCTCTTCGGCGTGGCATGGGACCGGTTAACCCTTGCCCACTACTGGAAACTTTTCAGCGAATTGGAATTTGGCAACTACGTCATGAATTCAATATTCCTCGCCTCAGTGACAAGTGCACTGGCGACTTTTGTTGCGGCCCTCGGTGGATATGCCTTGGCCAAGTTCCGCTTTAAGGGAAGATGGCTAATTACCGCACTGGTTCTTGCCGCGATCATTATTCCCGGTCCACTGTTGATCGCCCCAATTTATGACCTCCTTTATCATTTGGACCTGCTCAACACCTATACCGGCCTGATCCTTCCCGCCATGGGTCCCGCATTTGGGATATTCCTCTTTCGTCAGGCCATGCTGAACGCAGTTCCAATAGACATGCTGGAAGCAGCCCGAATTGATGGGTGCGGAGAGTTCCGCATCTTTTTCTCAATTGTCATTCCCATTGTTCGTCCAATGATCGGTGCCTTTCTACTGATCACTTTTCTTGGAACATGGAACAACTTCATCGGTCCCCAAGTCATCCTGCAGGATGAGTCGAAATTTCCATTGTCTGTAGCGATCGCCCAACTACGGGGTATCTACAGCACGGATTACGGCATGATTTCGGCCGGTACAATCGTTTCCATTGCCCCGGTGATGGTGATCTTTCTCCTGCTGCAAAAGGAATTTATAACCGGTTTGACCGGCGGTGCAGTGAAGGGGTGAGTTTCTGAGGCGGGACTTTACATACGGCGAAAATTTCGCTATACAAGTCATGTTGTGAAGCAGCAACTTTTGGATGTGCTCAACGGTGCTGGAATCGAGGTTAACGGGGACCAGCCGTGGGATATACAGGTGCTCGATGAGCGCTTCTGGCGACGCGTGGCGCTGACCAGGGGGATTGGGTTTGGTGATGCTTATGTGGATGGCTGGTGGACATCAAAGGCAGTTGACGAGCTGGTCAACCGGCTTTTGAGGCACAGTCGCACTGTGGCGCGGGGACATTTTCTCCATCAACTCTGGGGTAGCCTGGTCTGCCAAATCTTCAATTTGCAGCGCCTTTCACGCGCCTTTCAAGTTGGCGAGCGCCACTACGATATCGGGAACGGGCTCTATCGGAGAATGCTCGGGGAGAGCATGGTGTACTCATGCGGATACTGGGACGGTGGTGCGGCTACCCTTGAGGATGCCCAGCGTGACAAGCTGGAGTTGATTTGCCGCAAGATCCAACTTCAACCGGGAATGAAAGTCCTCGATATTGGATGCGGATGGGGAAGTTTCTGCAAATACGCGGCGGAAAATTACCAGGCTGAAGTGGTTGGGGTGACGGTTTCGCGCCAGCAAGTAGCTGTTGCCCGCGAGGCTTGTGCGGATCTTCCAGTGGAGATTCGCCTTGAGGATTATCGTTCCCTCATCGGGTGCTTCGACAGGATTGTCTCGATCGGCATGTTCGAGCATGTCGGTCCAAAGAACTACCGGACTTTCATGGATGTGGCCCGGCGCAACCTTGATCCAGAGGGACTATTTCTTCTGCACACAATTGGATCCAATCAGAGCTATGGGAACTCCTATACATGGCTCACCCGTCATATCTTTCCTAACGGACATATTCCTTCGATTGCCCAAATCGGCCGAAGTATTGAGGAAAAGTTTGTCATGGAGGATTTGCACAATTTCGGGGTGAACTACGACCGGACCCTCATGGAATGGGAGGCCAGATTCCGCAAGGCCTGGCCGGAAATCCGGCGGGGGTCCCACATGTACGATGACCGCTTTTATCGCATGTGGCGCTATTACCTGCTCTCCTGTGCTGGCGCCTTCCGTGCACGCCATGTGCAATTGTGGCAGTGGGTGCTCTCGCCAAAGGGGCTAACCGCCGGATACAAACGTCCGGCATTCAGCGCCCTGACATAACAATGAGTCAACGCCCCAGCGGGACAATGAGTCGACGCCCTTGCAGCACCATGAGTCGGCGCTCCAGCGGCACCTTGAGTCGGCGCTTCAGCGCCGGTTCAGAAGGAAGGCTTTTTGCTCGATTAGGCCGGCCTGAACCCTTTTATATAGTGTCGCATGCCGAACGAGGAATCCACTCCCAGAAATGTCACCTCCTTTGAGTGTCCGCTTCCTCTGGGATCTCCCAAGGAGATCCAAATCGGACACGGCGGGGGAGGGCGTCTGAGCCAGCAATTGATTGATACGCTCTTTATTCCGGCGTTTTCCAATCCTGCACTGAAGGCCGCCCACGATGGGGCAGTGATTGCCTCGCCGTCCGGATCCCTTGCTTTTTCGACAGATTCCCATGTTGTGCGCCCGATTGAGTTTCCCGGAGGCAATATCGGGAGTCTGGCTATTCACGGGACTGCCAACGACCTTGCCATGTGCGGGGCGAAGCCGCGTTGGATGAGTGCCGGGTTCATTCTGGAGGAAGGTCTTCCCATCGCTCAGCTCAGGGAGATTGTCGCTTCGATGCGGCACGCTGCAGATGAAGTGGGAATCCAGATTGTCACGGGCGACACCAAGGTTGTCGAGCGGGGCAAAGGGGATTCGATTTATATCAACACCGCCGGGATTGGTGAGATGCAAGCTTCAAAACCGATTGGTCCAGCCACAGTTCGTGAAGGCGATGCCATTCTATTAAGTGGTGATATCGGCCGTCACGGCATGGCCATTATGGCCCATCGGGAAGGGCTTGAGTTTGAAACGACCATCGAGAGTGATTCCGCCCACTTGTGGCCGGCGGTCGAGGCCCTCATTGAGGCACAATTAGACCTGCATTGCCTGCGGGATTTGACCCGTGGAGGCCTGGCCGCTGCCATGCACGAAATTTCCACTGCATCCGGCCATGAGTTTCTTCTGGACGAAGCATCGATCAGCGTGGATGAGGCAGTTCTTGGCGCGTGTGAACTGCTGGGACTCGATGCTTTGCACGTCGCCAATGAAGGACGATTTGCGGTCATCCTTCCGGGGGCCGAAGCCGAGAAAGCCCTGGCAATCCTGAAGGCCCACGCGCCCGGTGGAAACAGTGCCTCAATCATTGGGACAGTTGGTCCCAACGACCGCGGGACGGTTCTCTTGAAAAGCCTGATTGGGGTCGAACGGATTCTTGATCGTCCCAGTGGTGAGCAGTTGCCGCGGATTTGCTGATCTACTGGCTCACGCTTTCACGCAGACGATAACGATAATAGGCGGCGCAGGCTCCTTCGTTTGATACCATTGGGGCGCCGAGGGGCCGGTCCGGGGTGCAATTCTTGCCGAAGGCGGGGCACTCATGCGGTTTTTTTGCGCCCCGCATGATGAGTCCACTGATACACTCCGGGGATTCCTTTACCGGGTTTTCCGGGAGGATAAAACGCTTCGCGGCATCGAATTGTGCCATTTCCTCTCGCAGGGCCAATCCGCTCTTCGGAATGGTTCCAATTCCCCGCCAATCCCGGTCAACTGGTTTAAAGACTTCCCGCATGAGTTGCAGCGCCTTGGCATTACCCGCCTCCTGTACAGCACGTTTGTATGCATTATCCACTACATATTCTCCTGCTTCCAACAACTGGACGCAGCGAAGGATTCCCTTTAGAATATCAACTGGTTCAAAACCCGTTACGACAATTGGCACCTCGAACTTGGAGGCCAGGTCCGGGTATTCGGTTGTTCCCATGACTGTGCAAACATGCCCGGCAGCAAGAAAGCCCTGAACTTCGTTATCAGGGGATGATAGAATGGCTTCAATTGCCGGGGGAACTGTCACGTGTGATACGAGGAGGGAAAAGTTCTCAAGGCCAAGGTTCTTTGCCTGCAAGGCTGCCATGGCATTGGCTGGTGCGGTTGTTTCAAATCCAACCGCGAAGAAAACGACTTCCCGGTCGGGGTTCTGGGCCGCAAAAGCGACAGCATCCAAAGGCGAGTACACGAGGCGCACATCGGCTCCCTCGGCCTTTACCGTAAGCAAATCAACATCGCTCCCGGGAACTCTTAGCATATCTCCAAATGAAAAGAGGCTTGTGCCTGACTGCCGGGCAAGATGAATGGCCGCATCAATCAGGGCGACCGGGGTCACACAAACCGGGCAACCGGGACCGTGGACCAGCCGGATTTGTTCCGGCAGAAGTTGATCAATCCCGAATTTGACAATGCTGTGCGTCTGACCTCCGCAGATTTCCATGATTGTCCAGGGATTGTGCGTGGACTTGTGGATGGCTTCAGCGAGCTTTTTGACGGCCCCTGCATCCCTGTACTCGTCGACGAATTTCATGAGCCCGGATTATCCATCTCCTCGGGGTTCAACTCTTCCAGCTCCCCCATCTGGTCAAGGTAGGAAAAGACCTCCTTGGCTTCTTCTTCATCTACTTTGGAGAGCGCCATCCCCACGTGCACCAGTACATAATCATCAACCACGGCATCCGGGACGCAAGCGAGACTGACCTGCTTGATAATACCGCCAAAACTGACTCTTCCTGAGCGGAAGATTGGATCGTCACCGATGACTTCTACGATTTTTCCTGGAACAGCAAGGCACATGGGGGGAGGGGGATAGGGGTTAAATAAGGTGATGAGTTACTTATGTGATTCAATGAGGGATGGCAATTATCAACTTTTGACCCGGGTTATATCGGTCAGGGCCGCGAGGGCTTGACCAGCGGAAATGGAGTTGTCGTTCGGTGACAATTGATGATGGAGAAGGACTTTGAAATTTGAATCCTTCAGCAAGTCGGTTGTAAAATCGCTCAAGATGGCGTTTTGGAAACATCCGCCGCTCAAGACAACGCTTTCGACCCCGATGCGCTGGGCCACATCAAGGATCATTGATGCAAGAGTCTTGTGGAAATCCATGGCAAGTTGATTTGGATCGTTGCCGGAAACAAACTGAGTGCAGAGGTTCAGGATCATTGGGGCCCAGTCTACCTCGAGGGCTCCCGCTTGATGATGTGAGTCATCCACCCTCCATGGCAGAGGGCTTGGACTGGAGGTGCTCTTTGCAGCGGCAAATTCCATGGCCATTCCAGCCTGTCCTTCGAACGTGTTCCTGTCGCTGAGTCCGAGCAAAGCTGCCGCCGCGTCAAAGAGCCGTCCTGCGCTTGTTGTAACTGGAGCATTCAGGTTTTTCTCGAGTGCCTTGACCAAAAGTGGGAGGTTGGATGCTTCTTCTCCAAGGGCCCTTGAAACAAGTTCACGCATTGGGTGATCGCCAAGGAAATTGGCGGCATAAAGCAATCCCACGGCACTGCGCCCGGTCTGGCGAACAGCTGCTTCGCCGCCTGGAAGTGGAAAAGGTTTCAAATGGGCGACTCTGCGTGCGGTGCCATTCCCTTTATCTACGATTATGAACTCTCCACCCCAGATTGTTTTGTCTTCGCCGTATCCTGTGCCATCCCAGACGACCCCGAGGACCTTTTCCGGTCCCCCGCCATGCTCCAGAAGACAGGAAAAAATATGGGCCAGATGATGCTGGACACGTACAATCGGAATACCAAGCGACTCGGCAAACTGGGTTGACATGTAATCCGGATGAAGATCACAGACCACTTTGTCAGCCGTTCCTCCATAAAGTCGGCTGAGCAAGTCAATTGTTCTCTCAAAGGCCTTTACGGATTTGTTATTCGACAAATCGCCAATGTGTGGACTCACAACGACTTGTTTCTCCATCGCGATGGCGATGGTGTTCTTCAAGTGCGCACCGACCGACAGTTGCGCACCAGTGCAACCGATGTTTTCAGGCAAGCGTAATGGAGTTGGAGCGTATCCACGGGATCGCCGTAGAACTATCGATCCATGGGAACTGATCCGCAGGACCGAGTCGTCCACGGCACGGGCAATCGGACGATCGTGTTGTAGAACCATGTCGGCAATTCCCGCAAGACGCTTGATCGCTTCTGCATTATCTGAACAAAGCGGTTCTTCGGAAAGGTTTGCCGAAGTAGCGACCAGCGGACCTGCGAATTTGCTCATCAGAAGGATGTGCAAAGGAGTGTATGGTAATATTGCCCCAATCCATGGGTTACCCGGTGCAACTTCCACGGCCACTTTTGAATCAGTCCGCTGCCTCACCAGGACAATGGGCGCAGCCGGGGAATTCAGCAAGGCTTCCTCCGCCGTTGTGACATGGCAATGTGAGCGGAGGCTTTCAATGTCCGGGAACATGACGGCAAACGGCTTTTGATCACGGTGCTTGCGCCTTCGCAGAAGCTGGATTGTTTCCGCGCAGGAGGCATCAGCGAAGAGGTGAAATCCACCGAGGCCCTTGACCGCGACAATTGCCTTCAAGCGCAGGGCGTCGCATGCCTGATCCACAGCTCCTTCCTGCCCGGCAAGCAGGCCCCCATCCATTCCAACCAAAGACAGTTGTGGCCCGCAATCCGGACAGGCGTTGGGCTGTGCGTGGAAACGGCGGTCAAGTGGATTGCTGTATTCCTCCATGCAGGAGGGGCACATCGTGAAAGCAGACATGGTGGTTCGCTCCCGGTCGTACGGAAGAGATTCGACAATGGAATAACGGGGCCCGCAGTTTGTGCAGTTGATGAATGGGTAGTGGTACCGCCGATTGTCGGGATCCATCAGTTCGCTGCGGCAGTCAGGACAGATTGCCAGATCCGGAGTCACCGGGACAATCGGACTTTCCCCGGACAAGGGGCTTTCAAGGATTTTGAATTCCGCGTTGGTGGGGTCAATTGATCCTGTATCAGGATTTTCAACACGCCAGTCATCTATCCTGGCCGGACCCGGCAATTCAGTCAGGAGGGCGTCTGTGAATAAGCGTATGTTCTCCTTGGTTTGGCGGGCACCGATGGTAACACCCCTGCCATCGTTGCGGACCCAGCCGGAAATTGAATAGCGATCGGCCAGTCTCGCTATGAATGGCCTGAAGCCCACGCCCTGTACTGTTCCGCGGATATATATCAGGACCTCATGGAATTCTTTCCCTGGGAGCTTGGTATCCATTCCCTGGGGAATTCAGAGAATTCCGCGTATGAATTCCAACCACTGTTCAAAGCCGTCACCCGTCTTCGAAGACAACTCAATAACCTCGGCCTTCGGACAGACCTTCTTCAGGTTTTCCCGAGCCTGCTTCCGGTCGAATCCACACGCTTCCGCAATGTCAGCCTTGGTCATGAGGACCAAATGGGAACTCCTGTAAATGGGGGGATACTTCAGGGGCTTGTCCTCCCCGTCAGTACAGGCAAAGAGCGCAACGCGCACGGTTTCTCCCAGATCAAATTCGGCCGGGCAAACGAGATTCCCCACATTCTCAATAAAAAGCAGCTGGGGATTGTGCATGTGCAGGGCTTCGAAGCCATGTGCAATCATGTGGGCATCAAGGTGACAGGCGCTCCCTGTCGTCAATTGGGCCACCGGAACCGCATCGTGGCGTAAGCGCTGGGCATCGCTGTCGGTTTCAAGGTCCCCGACCAGCACCCCGCAGGAAATGCTGTTTGCCAACTCCTTCAAGGTACGGGCAAGGAGAGTCGTCTTGCCGGCGCCAGGACCGGAAACGAGATTGATAACCTTGAGCCCGTGCGATTTGAAGTGTTCACGGTTCTCCGCAGCAAGGCGGTTGTTTTCCGCAAGCAGGGGGATGTTTACCTCGATGCTACGGCCTGTTTGCTTCCGGAAATCCCCCGGCGGTGGGAGATCAACCGGATCGTCCGGACGCACATCCACGGTGCCCACTTCTCCGGGATTGACGCGGGCCGGTTTCTCATGGTCGCGAGGTGTCGTGAAATCGTGATGAAGGTGATGCATCTCTTTTTTTTATGAATCAAGTTCAAGCCGGGCAAGTTCAATCTCCCGACCCTGTTTTAGTTCACCCGAGTAGTTTCCACAGCGCGGGCATTTGAAAAAAGCAATGGAGTCCGTGCTGAATGATTCACTACAGTCCCTGCACCAGGCAATCGGCGCAACGTGGTCAATCTCAAGCGTGGCCCCTTCGGCCGGAGTCCCCAATGTGACAGTTTTAAAGGCGAATTCCATCGCCTGCGGATCAACCGCAGCAAGTTCTCCAATGCGCAGGGTGAGGGAGAGGATCCGGATGGCTTTCTGCTTTTCCATCTCCACAATGGCCGCCTTGAGAGCGGATTCGGCTATTCCCAGTTCATGCATCGTCCAGAATCTTACGATATCCCCCCAACGCTCCCGGGCGATCATAAAATCAACACTTTAATACATGCATAACTGTTAAAATATTACCCTAAATAAGCACAAAATTCCCGTGGAAATTCGTTGAAAAAGTGGTCTGGATTTCACAGACTGTGGCCCTCGCAGCAATTCGCGTCCCGAAACGATTCCGAATACCGGAGAGAGTGCCGGGGCAACGTTCTCTAAAAGAAAGGTCACCAGATGATGATAGATACTCCAACCCCGAAGACTGACCAAACCCTCTGGGAGGAAATGCGCGCCCGAGGAGTGACCCGTCGAGATTTCATAAAATTCTGCACATGGATGGCGGCCTACATGGGGCTAGAATCTTCAGGTGTGGCGCAGGTGGCGCGGGCGCTTGAAAAGAACAAGCGCATTCCAATAATCTGGCTGCACTTCCAGGAATGCACCTGTTGCAGCGAGTCCTTTATCCGGTCCTCGCATCCGATCGTGGCGGACATCCTTCTGGACAAGGTGTCACTCGATTACACGGAGACCCTTCAGGCGGCAGCCGGGCATCAGGCTGAGGCCATCAAGGAGCAGACGATGAAGGAATCCTACGGGGAATACATTCTGATGGTGGAGGGTTCCGTTCCAATGGAAGAGGACGGCGTTTACTGTTGTATCGGCGGGAAAAGCGCGCAGCAGATTCTCGAGGAAGCAGCAGCTGGAGCAAAAGCCATTGTGGCATGGGGGAATTGTGCCTGTGCGGGTTGTGTGCAATCGGCAAATCCCAATCCAACCGGGGCAAGGTCCATCAAGTCCCTTATCAAGAACAAACCGATCGTGAACGTTCAGGGCTGTCCACCGATTGCGGAAGTGATGGCGGGGACGGTCGTCCACCTGTTGGCCTTCGGGCGCATCCCGCAACTGGACGCATTGGGCAGGCCAAAGGCGTTTTATTCACGCCGGGTGCACGACACCTGTTACCGTCGACCCTATTACGATGCCGGGCTGTTCGTGGAATCCTTTGATGACGAAAACGCCAAGCGCGGGTACTGCCTTTACAAGATGGGCTGTCGCGGGCCGACAACCTACAATTCCTGTGGAATCATCCGGTGGAACAATGGGACAAGTTTTCCGATACAAAGCGGCCATGGCTGTATTGGGTGTTCTGAGGAAGGCTTCTGGGACCAGAGTCCATTCTACAAGAGATTGGCCGGGTTCCCCGGTTTTGGAATTGAGACAACGGCGGACAAGATCGGCGTGGGCCTTGGCGTGGCAACAGCAGTCGGCATAGCCGCCCACGCGACGATGACAAACATCCGCAAAAGGAAGACCATCGGCCAACAACCTGGTGAGACCGAGACGGAAGCTGAGCAGGAAGAGTCCAACGCATAATCTTAGGAGAATATCATGTCACGAATTGTAGTTGATCCCGTAACACGAATTGAAGGGCACCTTCGCATTGAAGCGGAAGTCAAGGATGGCATCATTACAGATGCCTGGAGTGCCGGCACGATGGTCCGCGGCCTGGAAATTATTCTGAAGGGCCGTGACCCGCGAGACGCCTGGGCCTTTGCCGAGCGCGTCTGTGGAGTCTGCACGACTGTGCATGCACTCGCCTCGGTGCGCTCAGTGGAGGACGCCCTTGGAATTGAAATTCCGCCGAACGCGGAACTGATCCGCAACCTGATGTTTTGCGCGCAGTACATGCAGGACCATGTTGTGCACTTCTACCACCTGCACGCCCTCGACTGGGTCGACGTAGTGAGTGCCCTGAAGGCAGACCCCAAGGCAACATCTGAAATTGCCCGGTCGCTCTCTTCATGGCCCAAGAGCTCACCCGGCTATTTCAGTGACCTCCAAAAACGGCTGACAACTTTTGTCGAGAGCGGCCAGCTGGGCATATTTGCGAACGCCTATTGGGGACATCCTGCCTACAAGCTTCCTCCGGAAGTTAACTTGATCGGTGTGGCACATTACCTCGAAGCACTCGAGTGGCAGAAGGAGATTGTGAAGGTACACACGATATTTGGCGGGAAGAATCCTCACCCGAACTACCTTGTCGGTGGGGTTCCCTGTGCTGTCAATATTGAGGAAGCCAATGCAATCAATGCGGAACGCCTTGCCATGGTTGGCAAACTGCTGGCCGATGCCGCAACCTTTGTCGAGCAGGTCTACATTCCCGACCTGATGGCGATTGCTCCGAATTATCTGGATTGGACAAATATTGGAGGCGGTCTGGAGAATTACCTTTGTTACGGTGACTTGCCGCAGAACGGATTTGCGGATGTTTCCGGATTCAAGTTCCCTCGAGGGGCCATCCTTGGACGAAACTTGAATGAAGTTCACGAGGTGGATCCAAAGGATCCCACCGGGGTGCAGGAAGAAGTGACCAATTCCTGGTATGAATACAAGAATGGCGACACTTCCGGTCTCCACCCGTGGGATGGTGAGACCAAGCTCAAGTATTCCGGCCCGCAGCCGCCCTACGAGCATTTGGACGTGGACCAGAAGTATTCCTGGCTGAAAACACCACGCTGGAAGGGTCATGCGGTTGAAGTGGGTCCTCTTTCCCGGATGTTGGTTGGTTATGCGTCTGGAATTGATGAATACAAGGAAGTCGTTGGGGCTGCCCTCAAGCAGTTGGATGCCCCGGCAACCATCTTGTTCTCGACCCTCGGACGCACAGCAGCCCGCGGTCTGGAAACCCGTCTAATCGCACGCTGGGCAAAGCAATTTTATGATCAGTTGCTGGCCAATATCAGGAACGGCGATTCACGGACCTTCACCAATGAGAAATGGGAACCGGAAACCTGGCCGAAAGAGGCGAGGGGAGTCGGGGCCTCAGAGGCTCCGCGCGGAGCCTTGGCGCATTGGCTGGTAATTAAGGACCAGGTAATTGAGAATTATCAGCTGGTCGTTCCTAGCACATGGAATGCCTCACCGAGGGATTCCAAGGGTCAGCGTTCTGCTTATGAAGCGTCACTGGTCGGGACCCCTGTCCACGATCCTGAGCAACCTCTGGAGATTCTCCGGACCATTCACTCATTTGATCCGTGCCTCGCTTGTGCGGTGCACCTGTATGATGACAAGAAGAATTCCTTGTCGGAAGTGAGCACGAGCCCTGCAGGGGTATAATGAATCGACGAAAGGAGGAAGAGCATGGCCCACGCAAATTCACTCACCTCACACGGGTACGACCATGACCATGGCTACAAGCGTGTCTATGTATGGGAGTTGCCTGTACGATGGTTCCACTGGATCAATGCCTTGTGTATACTTGTTCTTACCTTGACCGGAATCCTGATTGCGCATCCACCGGCAATTACCAGTGCGGCGGAGGCATCCTACAGTTACTGGTTTGGGACGACACGGTTCATCCACTTTGCCACGGCTTATGTGTTCTTCTTCAACTTTGTCTTCCGGATCTACTGGGGGTTTGTGGGTAACCAGTACGCCAACTGGAAGCATTTTATCCCCCACAGCACCATGCAGATCAAAAAGGTGTGGAGAGTTCTCCTGGTCGATATTTTCCAGTCACGAAATCGGCCAATTCATGCCATGGGACACAACCAGCTGGCATACTTTACCTACTTCGTGATGTTTCTGGTATTCCTGTTTCAAGTGATCAGCGGCTTTGGGCTGTACGCGCCAATGAGCAATGCCTGGTTTCCCCAACTCTTCACATGGGTGGTCACCCTCTTCGGCAGTGATTATGCATTGAGGCAATGGCATTACATCGCCATGTGGTTCTTTATTCTCTTCACCTTGATCCATGTGTATCTGGTTTTCTATCACGATTATGTTGAAGGGCATGGTATCATGTCCTCGATGGTCGGTGGATGGAAATTTCTCGAATTAGATGAAGATGACGAGGTCGAAGTGGTGAGGAAATCGCCGCTGATCAAGAAGCCAAAAAATGATTGAACCCATCCTCATTCTCGGGGTGGGAAATTTGCTTGTAGGAGATGAGGGCGTCGGCGTGCATGTGGTTCGAGCCCTTGAGGAGATGGAGTGGCCGGAACATGTTCACCTGCTTGATGGTGGTACGGGCGGTTTTCATCTGCTCAGCTATTTCAGCGATTACAAACGGATCATTTTGATCGATGCCACCCGTGACGGGGAACGGGTCGGGACAATACAAGAGTTCACCCCGAGGCTTCCGTCTGACTTTCCACCAAGCCTGGGGGCTCATGATATCGGGCTGAAGGATCTTATTGGCGCCGCCGCGCTGACTGGACCCCTTCCACAAATGACCGTAGTCACTGTCTCCATTGAGGAGCTCAAACCCATGGAACTGGAGCTGTCTCCAGCTGTGAAGGCGTCAGTTCCCCAAGTTTGTGAGAAGGTACGCCAGCTCCTCGCTTTAAACGAAGTGCTACCCTGAGTCCGCGCTTCAGCGCTGGTAGCTCCGTAACCGGGCCTAAAAGGCCCGACTCTATTGGGTGCATTGAGTGCGTTTTTGAGTCGGCGCTTCAGCGCCGGTAGCGGGGTGACCGGGCCTGAAAGGCCCGACTCTATTGGGTGCATTGAGTGCGGTTTTGAGTCGGCGCTTCAGCGCCGGTAGCAGGGTGACCGGGCCTGAAAGGCCCGACTCCGTTGCCCCGACTCATTGTAATAGTTCCTTTAGATGGCTTTCTGCAGGAGGGTAGGCCTGCCAAATCTCGGCTGCTTTCTTTCGGCCGACTTCCTTGACGAATGCCTTCACACTAGACCACGGCCACTCTGTCATTTTAGTGCAATAGCCGTCCTTAACAGGATTGTAGTGAAGATAGTTCAGGGTTGTATAAAAGTGTCTCTGCGTGTGGATCAGCCGGTCAAAAGTGCGGTACCAGACTTTTCTCCCTCGTGTATTATCCTCACCATTCCAATAGTAGGAACTCCTTCCGTGCAGCAATCCAATTGACTTTCGAAGTCTTTCAACCCGATCTCCCTCAACCAAAAGGTGGTAATGGTTTGGAAGGAGGCAGTAAGCGTGTATCTGAAAGTCGACTGCTGAAACACATTGGAATAATTCATCAAGAAATTCTGTCATTCGTTTAGATGAACTTCCCATGATTTTTTGGTGAAAATAGTTACTGCTGGTAATGGAAAAATATCCGCTACATCCATCGTGAAAATGCGGAATTTCATGGGCAGGATACCCGCTAAGCATACGCAATTTTAAGATGTGTTGTTTTTCCTGGAGAGTATAACTTTTCCAGTTGTACATCATTTCAAAACGCAGGCATATAGACGGGTCAAGCAACTGGATTAATTGCCTGAATTCGACTAGATGATGTAATTAAGAAGGATGGAACATCGTGGTCCTGAGTCGGCGCTTCAGCGCCGGTAGCAGCGGAACCGGGCCTGAAAGGCCCGACTCTATTGGGTGCATTGAGTGCGGTTTTGAGTCGGCGCTTCAGCGCCGGTAGCGGCGTAACCGGGCCTGAAAGGCCCGACTCCATTGAGTATGACTCATTAAGCCGACCAATAATCCTCTCCGTAGTTGAAGAAGATCTCCTCGCCCGGGGAGATAGGCTCAACAGCCTCGATGCGGGCGGATTTCCAGCGGGTGGAAATGATCATGGTGGCATTGGGGGAGGTTGAGTGGTTGATGTAGCGTGTGTAGTTGGCTTTCGGTCCTTCCCCCACAACAAGGAACTTCGAAGTCAAGGCCATGATGTAGTGGGATCCTGAATACTTACCCGCCAACAATTCATCCCATGTGATGATCTCGCCGGTGTATTGCCCGATCGTTTCCTCCAATCCGATATGAACCTTGGAAAAGAGCCCCAGGCCCGCGCCCGGAATTGTCGATCTACGGACCTCAAAATCATCAGCGGAGTAACTTTTGGGCCGTGGCATTTGTTTTGTTTCGGGATATCGAATGGATCAGCGCAGTGATCCAGCAAGCTGGCGCAGGCGTTGGCCCTGCGGGATTGCCTCGAGGGCGCCCTGTAGCTTTGCCATTGCGGTTTCCCGTTCCTCAAGTTGCCAGTACAGGAGGATCATATTGTACCACGCTGACTCAAACTGCGGATCTGCCTCAACAGCAGCGTTGAGGTGGGAAAGCGCCTTGTTGGGGTCTCCCAGTTCATAATGAATCAATCCGAGGTTGAAGAGGATATCGGGGTTCTCCGGAGCTATCGTCCGACCTTTCTCAAGGGACTCCACAGCCTCGGCCGATTTGCCCATTCCATGTAAGGCAACTGCCGAAACACGCCAGACTTCCGGATTGAGAGGTTCAAATTCTGTTGACCGACGGGCGAACATGGCGGCCTTATCGATATTCCCACGGCTTTGCCAATAGCCGGAAAGCCGCAGCGCTCCCATTGGGGAATCCGCAGTGTGTTCAAGATATTCCTTTAATTCGGCTTCATGATCCTGTGTTGCCGTCCGCATGCCACCGTTTGAAATGGCAGCGGAAATCCTGACAGAGCGGGACGGATCTGTCATGAGAGACTGGCCGGTTTCCGGGCCCAAGGAATCCAATCCGACTGTGCGTACAGCGGTTGAGCGGACCATGGGGTCGGGATCTGATACTGCACCCACGAGTACTTGGAAATTTTCCTGATCGGGTGGGGTGTACTGAAGCATGGAGATAAAGGTCGATTTCCAGAACCGGTTTTTCTCGGTATCGATAGCTGCCCGGAGGCGTGCGTCCGCGCCGGTTGTCCCAGCAAACAAGTCCCGCATGAGAGCGGCCTTGGTTCGCCTGTCGGCGTTCATCTCCGGTCCGTACCACTCGTCGGTATAACGCTTTGCCCATTCGTTGGATTGAGTGTTGTGGCACTGTGTGCAGGCATTCGGGACTCCCATCTCGATTGTCAATTGCGGATCAGGATTACTGAATGAGTGGTCGCGACGACCGTCACGCCCCATGAAATAGGTGACCGGCATGTGACACTCCACACATTGGTTGCCCGTTGAGTCAGTCTTGTGTCGACTATGGGCCGTCGGGTTGATTTTAGGGGCATCGTTGAGGCCGCTGCCGTGGCAACGCATACAGAGCGCATTATTTTCAAAAGGAAGGATATGTCCATTGGTGTGTGGATCATGGCAATCCATACAGGTCACGCCGGCGTGCCCCATCTTGCTCATCATAAGGGAGCCGTAGACGTAGTTTTCCCCGATGACCTGTCCGTCTGGATGGTAAATGCCGGGAACACTGGCGAGGGTGAGTTCGTAGTGATCTTCGAATTCATCACCCGGTCGGAAGCCTTCCTTGGTCAGTTCTTCACGCCGTGCATGGCAGGTGGCGCAGGTTTCCATGATTTGCTCAGGCGAGAGGGTTTCCACGAATGCATTGTTACCATTATGAATTTGATCCATGTGAACATCCATATTTGGATGGCACTGCGCACACGTGATCCCCATATGTGACCATTTGCGCTTGTAAATGTTCTCATCCACATCGTACTTTTTATGGTACTCTGTCATGTGGCAGTAGGCGCAATTGGCGTCCCAATTCATTCCCTGGCCGGTCCAATGTCCCCATTCGCCGCTCATGCGCGGGGTTTCCTCGTCCTTGTCATCAAGCTCGAAGACAGAGAACCACTCCTTTTTCTCCACATCCCAAGCCACGTCATGCGCTTGAAGGCGTCCGTCAGGAGCGAGATGGAGATACTGGATGAGAGGAGTCAGGCCGATGGAGCCAATGACGGGGTATTCCGGAAGGCCCGGTTCTTCCATAATGGGCAGGCTCTTTTGCGATTTCCAATTGATGCCCCGCGCCTGGACAAGTTCGTCTGACACATTCAGGAGACGGTCCCTGTCGACATCGGACAGCGGAGCATTCGCCAATGCGTGATGAGAAGTCTCCCATGCCTCCGTGATTTCCCGATGGCATTCGATGCAGTTGGCGGGGTCCGCGTGAAGTTTACCGGGTGAATCAAACTGTGTCAGGATGGCCTCTACTTCCGGGGCCTCCGAGACGGACGAGTCGGGGCTATAATAAAAAAGGATACCAACGGTGGAGAGAACAAGCAGAGCTATCGCAATCAGCAGGGGTTTTGACAGGCGGACATTGGACATACGGGTGAATTGAAATTTGGCGGGCGGATTTTTGCAATACAAGATGCAGCCCGCTTTCAATCTGCAGATTGAGCCAATTTTCCAAGAAAACCCCTATGGGTTGAAACGAAGCTAGAAGCGCTCTTTCAGGGCCGCATAGGTCTTTCTGAGAGTTTCCTCAGTCGCGTCCCATCCAACACAGCCATCTGTAATGGATTGGCCATAAGTGAGTTCATCCAGCGGTCGTGGAAAGGCCTGATTTCCTCCAATGAGATTACTTTCCAACATGACACCCATGATCGGGGACTCCGGTTGGACCGCCTGACGGGTGACCGATTGCATCACATCCGGTTGCTTGTTCGGGTCTTTTCCACTGTTGTCATGGCTACAGTCGACCATGATGCACGGCAGCAGGCCATTTTTCTGAAGGGCTTCCGTTGCGGAGTGGATTGATTTCTCGTCGTAATTGGTCAGTCCATTACCCCCTCTCAGGATGAGGTGGCAATTTGGATTTCCCCGGGTCGTCAGGGCCGAGGCGAGCCCCTGATGGCTGATGCCTAGAAAAGTCTGTGACTGGGAGGCAGCACGAATGGCGTTGATGGCAACTGTGGTATCCCCGCTGGTTGCATTTTTAAAACCCAATGGCATGGAAAGGCCGGAGGCCATCTGACGGTGTGTCTGCGACTCAGTCGTCCGTGCGCCCACGGCAGACCAGCAGATCAGGTCGGAGATATATTGCGGGGTGATCGGATCCAGCAGCTCCGTTGCCGTGGCCAGATTCAAGGAAAGAACATCATTGAGAAACTGCCGTGCCGTCTTCAATCCTTTTGGGAGGTTGCAACTGCCGTCCAGATCGGGATCCATGATCAGGCCCTTCCAGCCAACGGTTGTTCGCGGCTTTTCAAAATAGACTCGCATCACGATATAAAGGCGGTCCTGCAGTTCCTCCTTCAGCTTGACGAGCTTCCGGGCGTATTCCAGCCCAGCCTCCGGGTCGTGGATAGAACAAGGCCCGACAATGACGAGAAGGCGCTGATCATCGCCAAACAGGATCTTGTGGATGGCCTCCCTGGCAGATGCCACAAAGTTGGCAGTTTCCGCGCTACGGGGTAGCTCGCGGCAGAGGTACTCGGGAGCGGGCAGGACCGCACTGTCGAGAATATTGACATCGGAGACTTGTCGGGCAGTTGAACTCATTTGGCGTAGGGTGGGTCGGATCGCGCGCCGGGCAAGACGAATTTTCTCCCTAGTGGTTGAAGCGCCGCCTTGTTTTGTCTATAGTAATAGATGGAATTGATTCGTGCTTATTTAACCAAGCCATCTGCTGTTCTCCGTTTTACCGGTGAGGACCATGTTGATTTTCTTCAAAGTCAGGGGACCGCCGACCTGCGTGGGCCGATAGGAATTTGTCGCTACACCCTATGGCTTGACCACAAGGGCCTGATCCATGGAGATTCCCATGTCCTGAAAGTCTCCGCCGAGGAGTGCCTGCTTATTTCCTACCTGACTCCTGCTGTCGATCTGGTGAGCAAATTTGACCGGCACATCATCGCCGACGATGTTGAAATAGCTGATGAAACGGATAAATGGAATCTCCTCTCGGTCTTGCCTGACTCGATAGCTTTGCTCCCCCGCGACTGCATGCCCGGGGAAGAAGACAATGTTTTCAATGAGGAATCCGGTTCATATTTCTATCCAGGCAGACGATGCGGTCCAGTTACGGTGGATTGCCTCATCCCTTCCACCGTGGCACTGCCATTCGAGGTAGAGGAGGTTTATGAAGATGATGTCGAAGCAATCCGCATCAAGTCGGGCATCCCTTTTTTGCCTGTGGATATTACACCGGGAAAGTTTAATTCGCTTGAAGCAAACCTCATTTCGCCGCTCTCCTTTGACAAGGGTTGTTACCTCGGACAAGAGGTTGTTGCCCGTGTGCATCGTTTGGGGCGTCTCTCCAGGCGGTTTATTGCCGTATCCGGCCGTGGAGCTGCTCCCCGTGTACCATTCATGCTGGAGGACAACGGACGGGAGATCGGCGCAATTACCTCTGTAGTGAAAAGTCACGACACCTTTCAGGGTATCGGATGGCTCAAGTCACGTTATGAGGATGGGCGACTTGGCATGGGTGGCCTCAATCTGGAGGTTTCCACCCTTGCTTCCTCGTGATCCGGAAAGCCAAAAGACCACTCCGCCCGAGGCTCGAAACCTTAAAGGCTGAGGCCGTGCGGCGTCCTGAGCACCCCATAGTCAAAGCTTTCGGGCACCCCGTCGCGAGCGATTCCGCATCACAAAAGGGATAGGGGAGAACCCCCGCTTTAAAAAAATGCTCATTTCGCAAAAAATTCCGTTGACGAATTGACACTTTCTTAATTGGTTGAGCCTGTTCACTCCGTAATCAATAACATACGAAAAAGGAACCTAAATGAATAAAGCTCAATTGGTAGAATCCGTACAAAAAACGCTGGGTGGTGACACATCCAAAGCAGCCGCCGAACGCGCTGTTGCCGCTGTCATTGATGGCATCGAAAAAGGACTGAAGAAGGACAAGGAAGTCCAGCTCATTGGTTTTGGCACCTTCAAGGTGGCCAAGCGCGCTGCCCGCATGGGTATCAATCCGCAGTCCGGCGAAAAAATCAAGATCAAGGCCAGCAAGACGGTCAAGTTCAAGGTTGGTGCCAGCCTCAAGGAAAAGATTTAATCTAATTCCCTAAGACACCATTTCAAAGGCCCGTGGTTACCCCCCCACGGGCTTTTTTTGTGCCATGCTGTCTATTTCTCGTGGACCGAGGTAATTGGCACGGCCAATGCTTAATCTATCGGGTGTAACATTGGTTTGGTTACATACTATATTGGGGTAATAAATAAGCCGGTCGGGATGGGGTACCCGACCGGCTTTTAAATTACTACGGCCAATGCCGCGTTTTGCTTTTCAAGCTGTCTTAGGAAGCGGCCTTGGCCTTCTTATCGGCCTTTGGCTTCGATGCCTTCTCCTTGGTTTCGGATTCATCCTTGTAGGGCTTTCCGGTCAAGGTGGATATGAATTTCTTCATGGCAGGGGTGAGCACCCGGCCTTTTCGGTGAATAATGGCCAGAGGGCGGACCACATTGGTCCCCTTGATGGGAATAGCTTTGAGCAGATCCTGTTTCACTTCCTGCTTAACCGTTGCCGATGGGACGATGGAGATACCGGCATTGATCTCAACGGCCCGTTTGACGGTTTCAATATTGTCAAACTCCATCACCGGCTCGGCATCGACCTTGTGGTCACGGAACATCTGGTCGGTGGCCTTTCGGGTCGGGATGTCCTGGTCGAAACCAATGAAATTTTGTCCTGCGAGGTCTTCGATTGTGACAGTCTTCTTCTTGCTGAGAGGATTGTCTGGATTGCAGATGAGCACCAATCGATCTTCGAGGAAGGGGATCACATCCAATTGCCGTGTTTTGTTGGGGTAGGCGATCAGGCCCAGGTCTACCGAATTATGGATAATATCCTCATAGACAAGATTTGAGCGGCGGTATTCCACACGCACGTTCACGGATGGGTATTCCTTGAGGAATTTTGTGATGTAGGGTGGCAACTCGTGCAATCCGATGCTATAAATTGTGGAGATGTGTATGGTCCCGCTTATGACCTTCTTCATTTCCTGGAGCTCGGAAGTCAGCTTGTCATACCGGTGCAGGATTTCCTTTGCGCTGTCGTACAGTTTATGGCCCTCACGCGTGAGGCGAAACTGCTTCTGGCTCCGGTCAACGATGAGCACCGCAAAGTGCTTTTCCATGGCACGGAGCTGCTGGCTGACCGCGGATTGGGTCACCCCGTTGAGCTTTGCCGCTCTGGAAAATGACTGGCTTTCGACCAGATCCGAAAAAATCTTAAAGTTTTCAATGTGCATAAATTTTTCTGATATTGGAGTAGATTACTTTTGTAAATATTAATTTTACTTATCGCAACAATTTAATGATATTTATTGAAGTATGGAGTCACGTAAGCAGTTCATAATGAATACAGAGCAGGTCCTTGAGCGGATGGCCAAGGCCTGCCAGCGCTGTGGACGGTCCGCGCAAGAAGTATCGCTAATGGCTGTGACGAAGACACATCCGCTGGAAGCGACGCACTGGGCCCTGGAAGCGGGGTTGAAGCATCTGGGGGAAAACCGGGTGCAGGAGCTTGCCCGCAAGCATCCGCAGGTCGATGATCCTTCCGCCTGCTGGGAATTGATTGGTCCGGTGCAAAGCAACAAAGCCCGCCTTGCTGTCGAGCATGCTGACCGGATCCAGACCTTGGACCGTCTCAAGCTCGTGAATGCCTTCGAGCGCCATTGCGCGGACTTGGGCAAAGCGCGCTTGCGGGTCTTGCTGCAGGTGAATGTGGGTGAGGATCCGGCCAAGCATGGTTGTGAGGTGGCCGAGGCAGCTTCCCTTGTCGAGGCCATCCAGCAGACTCAGCACCTTGAGCTTGAGGGGCTCATGACAATCGGTGAGCTGACGGAGGAGGAGGCTCGCATTCGTTGCACCTTCAGCCGCTTGCGTGAACTGCGTGACCGGTTATCTGCCGGAAGCGGTCTGGCCTTGCCCGTTCTCTCCATGGGCATGACAGGCGATCTGGAGTGGGCCATTGAGGAAGGCAGCACGCTGATCCGGGTCGGTACGGCATTATTCGGGGCGCGGGAATAGGGCTTACGGATTGAGAGATGGCGCAATGGGCCAGAATACGTAGCTCAGGCTGACGGACCCGCAGCGCGGGGATGGATGCCTGGGTGGTGATGATGGACCCTGCGTAGCAATTCAGAGTCGGCAGGATTCGTCCTCGTGATTTGGGCGGGCGTGCACCCCCTCGTATGGTTCGGCAGCGAAGGGCTGCTCTCCGCGACCATCGATTAGGAGGTGGCGATCACAAATATCGAAAAAGTCCTTCACTTCACGACCCCGTCGCATCTCATGAAGAAAGCGTCCATCGGGATCAACACCCTGACCGACAAAGTTGAGGAATTTCTTCATTCGGTTCAGGCGGTTGCGATCGGGTAGTCCCGGTCGTTCAGCTGCTTTCCACAGGTCATCAATATAGGCCCGCACATCCCGCAGGAGAGGGGTGAATGTGGGTTTAGTCCCGTCTTCGCGGATCTGCCGGAAAATCCATGGATTACGGATGGCCGAGCGCCCGATCATGACTCCGTGGCAACCGGTGCTCTCTTGGACCCGCTTCGCCTTTTTCGCAGAGAAAATATTTCCATTGGCAAAAACGGGGCAATTCACGTGTTCCACGGCGAGCTGGATCCGCTCGTAATCCACATCACCCCGGTACATTTGTTTAACTGTCCTGCCGTGGATGCTGAGGGCGTCCACTCCATATTCATTCACCAGGTCAAGGATTGCCTTGTAGTGGCGATCATCCTCAAAACCGATCCGCATTTTGACGGTGAAGCGCCCCTTGCAGGTTTCCCGCAGGGTGGCAAAGATTGATTCTACAGAATCGGGATCCCGCAGCAGGCCGCCGCCGACATTTTTCCGGTAAATTTTCGGTGCGGGACACCCCATGTTGAGATCAACCCCGGCGATGGGCAAGTCCTGCAGGGCCTGCGCGGTCCTTTTCAAGTGGAAGGTGTCTTCGCCAATCATTTGGGCGAAAACCGGGCGACCGGTGTCGTGGTGCAGGATGGAATCAACAATCGGCTGGTCGAGAGTGGAGTGCCCGTGTACCCGGAAATACTCGGTGAAAAAATAATCGGGCACCCCGTATTGTCCCAGAAGGCGCATGAATGTGAGATCAGTCACATCCTGCATAGGGGCGAGGGCGGTTGGCAGGCTACCGGGCTCGAGAGGGTCGGGCAGGGGAAGCGGGTGCGACATCCGGATCAGCCCTGTTCCTTGAGTATCCGCTCAAGTAGCTCGGTCATGTCCTCTTCGGATTCGAGAACCTTATGCGATACGTAAATGGGGCGCTCGTCGTGCAGGGCGAGGGCAATGGCATCGCTCGGACGTGAATCAATCTCGCAGATTTTCGCCTCGAGCTCATTCTCCATTTTCAAAATCATGCGCGCGTAGAAGGTGCGGTCCTTGACGTCATTGATAATAACACGCTGCAGGCTGACCCCGAGGGCCACGAAAACATTGCTGATCAGGTCATGGGTGATGGGACGCTCGCGGTCGACATCGTTAATGATCATGGAGATGGTGTTCCCGATCTGGGAATCGACATATATGATAAATGTCTTTTCCTCCGGGCCAATAAACAAGGCACAGCCGTTGGAGGTCGGCATGACCCCTTTAATGGTGACCTTGATTACATCATTATCCATGCATCAGTTATATGGCAGGTTGCCCTGTAGACGCAAGCGAGTGATGCAGAAAAGACGCTTGAAGGATGGGCAGCTCTCCCTCAGGAATTTTCGTATGCAAGGCAAAGGCCAGCCCAATATTTATCTGATCGGCTTCATGGGAGTCGGCAAGAGCGCCGTCGGGCGTAATCTGGCCCGGGCGATGCGGATGCAGTTTATTGACTCGGACTGGGCCATCGAGCAAGTCGCTGGAAAATCCATTTCAAAGATTTTTAAGGAAGACGGGGAGGCCCGGTTCCGTGAACTCGAACGGGAGTTTGTCGAAACGGGGCATCCGGAGACCGGGGTTGTCGTGGCGTGTGGAGGCGGCCTTCCGGTCCAGCCGGGCATGAGCGATTTACTGAAGCAAAAAGGGGTTGTGGTCTGTCTCTTTGCTCGCCCGGAAACCATCATGGCCCGAACCATCGGCAATCCAAAGCGCCCCTTGCTGAATGTGGAAAATCCCGAGGAGCGCATCACGGAACTAATGGCCGAGCGGGAGCCAATTTATATGAAGACGGGAATTGGGGTCACAACGGATGGAAGAGGCATCGCCGAGGTTGTCAGTAACATCACCCGGATCTATCGGCGTGAATTGCGGTTAAGATGAAGGGGCTGTTGTCATACGCCGGCCTTGCCTTGAACATCCTCATCCGGTTTCTGCTCCTCACAGCTGCCATCACGCTTGCTGGAGCGCTTTGTGGAGCGGTGCTATTTGTTTTGGTCGGTATGCTTTGGAATATGGATTTCACGCTTGGCGAATTGATCCGCAACGGGCTCTTTGACGGAGGCTTTCTCGCTCTCATCTGGGCACCGGGAATCAGCTTTGTGGCCCTGGTGGTCCAGGCACATAAGCGAAAAGAGAATTCAGGGGCCTAAAATTCCTAATGGGCTTGACAGGGGTGATTAGTATTTCTAAACGAAATGCAGCTTCAGGATTAGTAATGTTAATTTAAGAATTAACGCTCCTTTTCTATTCACTCCAAATTCGAAACCCAAAAGTACAATGAGCGACACGACCAAAGAAACAATCGCCCCCGGCTGCGATTACCCCCTCAACGCGACGCCCCTTACAGAAAACAAGGACGTCCTCCGCTGGGTTGACCGCATTACCCGCCTCCTCAAGCCGGATCGAGTCCATTGGGTGGACGGCAGCGAGGAAGAAGCCCAGGCCCTCTTCAAGATGATGGTCTCCAAGGGCCATGCCATCAAGCTGAACGAAGAGAAGCGCCCCAACAGTTACCTTTTCCGTTCCGACCCGAAGGATGTGGCCCGCGTGGAAAGCCGCACCTTTATCTGCTCACCCTCAAAGGATGATGCCGGACCAACCAACAACTGGATGGATCCGGAGAAGATGAAGAAAAAGATGAACGAGCTGTCCGACGGATGCATGAAGGGCCGCACGATGTATATCATTCCCTTCAGCATGGGGCCGGTCGGATCACCCATTTCCAAAATCGGTATTGAAATCTCCGATTCTGCATACGTGGTCGTCAATATGCGCATCATGACGCGCGTCTCGAAGGGCATTTATGATGTCCTTGGTGACAGCCGCGACTATGTCCGGTGTATCCATTCGGTCGGCTCGCCGATCAACAAGCCGGAAGATGACGTGCCATGGCCTTGCAACCCGGAAAACACCTATATTGCGCACTTTCCGGAAGATAAGACCATTCTCTCAATTGGTTCGGGATACGGTGGCAACGCCCTGCTCGGGAAAAAGTGCTTTGCCCTGCGGATTGCAAGTACGATTGCCCGCGTCGAGGGCTGGATGGCCGAGCACATGCTTATTCTCGGTGTGAAGGATCCACAGGGTCGCAAGACTTATGTCACCGCCGCCTTCCCGAGTGCCTGTGGAAAGACCAATTTCGCGATGCTCATCCCGCCAAAGCCGCTCAAGGACCAAGGCTGGGAAGTCAGCTGTATCGGGGACGACATTGCCTGGATCAAGCCGGACGAAGAAGGCAAGTTGCGGGCAATTAATCCGGAAGCTGGATTTTTCGGGGTAGCCCCGGGCACCAGCATGGAGACCAATCCGATGGCGTTGGAATCCTGCGGCCGCGACACGATTTTCACCAATGTGGCCCTGACAGATGATGGCGATGTCTGGTGGGAAGGTATGGACGGCGAGACGCCGAAGCACCTGATCGACTGGAAAGGGAACGACTGGACTCCGGGGACCAAGGATGCCAACGGCAAACCGGTCCTTTCAAGCCACCCGAACAGCCGCTTTACCGCACCGGCTCGCAATTGCCCGGTCATTGATCCCGAATGGGAAAATCCGGCCGGTGTCGAAGTGGGTGCGATTGTCTTTGGTGGACGTCGCATGACCACGATCCCGCTGGTTTTCCAGAGCTTCAATTGGCAGCACGGGGTTTACCTCGGGGCAACCGTTGGTTCGGAACAGACCGCTGCGGCGGAGGGCAAGGTCGGCTCGATGCGCCGGGATCCGTTTGCCATGCTTCCCTTCTGTGGATACCACATGGGCGATTACATTCGTCACTGGCTCAAGATGGGCAAGACGATCAACGAGCCGCCGCGTATGTTCCACGTCAATTGGTTCCGCAAGACGGAAGACGGCAAGTGGCTCTGGCCCGGCTTTGGCGAAAATACCCGCGTCCTCAAGTGGATTGTCCAGCGCGTCAATGGCGATGGCCATGCAATGGAGACCGCGCTTGGCTGGATGCCCCGCAAGGATGACCTCGATTGGGAGGGACTCGAATTTTCTGATGAGGATTGGGATGAGCTCATGAAAATCGACAGTGAGACGCTGCTCACGCAAACCCTTGGCCACGAGGAGCTGTTCCTCAAACTGTGGGATCACCTGCCGAAGGAGCTCCTCTGGCAACGCGACCTCCTCATTGCACGATACTAAAACGATTTCAGCTTAGTAGTTTGTTTATTGGTTAGAGAGAAACATTAGCCCCCCTGAGGCCCCGGCAAAGTCCCCGCCTATGCGATGGATGGTGCCGGGGCCTTTTTTTTGGGCTCCGCCCCGCCACCCAGGCATCGGGCTCCGCAATGCGGAACCCTCAACCTGGGCTAGATATGCCAGCCCTTCGGGCGGCTATGTTCAAAGATGGCCCAACGGGCCGGAGGATGTAGCCCAGGTTGACGGACCCGCACCGCGGGGACGGATGCCTGGGTGGGTGGCGCCCGCACCGCGGGGACGGATGCCTGGGTGGGTAGCGCCCGCAACGCGGGGACGGATGCCTGGGTAGGTGGTGCGGTTCCAATGCGAAGATTGACATGGCGGAATCCCTTTGATCTCAATCCCAACTATCTTAGGCCTTTTTCAGGCACATAATTAATCGTTTTAGGCTCCCCATGAAAATTCAATACCCTCTCCGGGTTGCGGCTGTTCTCGCATTCCTCAATCCATTCCTCCTTAACGCTGAAGTAATTCTCGAATACGGCACTGCTCTCACTGCACCCATTACTCCTTCTGTGGTGAATGCGGTCGTTTCTGGTGATGACTTGGACGCAGGCGGCGGAGTCAATCTCAACTCAAACGGCAGCACCTTCAACTTCATAGGCTGGGAACCGTCCAATACCTCATATGCGGATGCTGTCGCCGACAACGAAGTATGGACTTGGGGCTTTGATATCACAACACCCGACCGGCAGATAGCTCTGACTGCCATGGATATCCGACTGGACCGCTCCAGCAGCGGCCCCGATGACTTTGAGATTCGTGCCTCTGTGAATGGCGGGGTTGAAGTGACCTTGTTGACCCACGATTACGGGGATGCAGCAAGCGGAGTGGATTTTCTCAATGTGAGCCTCGGGGTAATTGGGACAGTTTCCACGGGCGACTCGGTTGTCTTCAGGCTGGCTGCCTTTAATTCGGAGAGCACCGGCGGGAGTTTGGACATGGAAGCCTTTGATGGTTCAGTTGCTTTGCGGATCAGCGGAACGGTCACCACGGGCGGCGGGGGGCCTGACCTGACTCCACCCAGCATCTTCAGTCTGGATCCATTGGATAACTCAACAGGGATCGCCGTTGATTCCAACCTGACAGCCACCTTCACCGAGCTGATTCAGCCGGGAAGCGGCAACATCACCATCCATCTCGGCAGCAACAATGCCATTGTTGAATCGCTCACAGTGGGCTCTGCGAATGCCAGCGTCAGTGGCAATGCATTGATAATCGACCCGGTTGCGGAGCTTGCCGAGGGCACGGCCTATTATATTCAAATTCCTAATGGGGCAGTCGCCGACCTTGCCAGCAATCCCTTCGGCGGGCTGACCGGCACGACGCTATGGAATTTCACAACTGACACGGGTCCCGCCCCTCCGTCGAATGAGGTCCTTGCCTACTACACGGGAATCGAGGGGCTGAGCGGCATCACCTTGCGAACGACGTTACACAACCTGATCGATAACCATACGGTGATCTCATATAGCGATCTGAACGAGATCATGGAGGTTATCGACGAGTCGGAGAATGACCCGAACGACATTCGCCTGCTGTACTCAAATGCCGAGCTTCCCAAAAGCTCCGGCAGTTGGAATAAAGAGCACGTCTGGCCGCGGTCACGCGGGGTGGACTCTTCCGGGCCGGATAATTCCGATATCCATCACCTGTTCCCCTGCGAGAGCGGGGTCAATTCCAAGCGCGCGAATTACCCCTTTGATTATACCACGGGCAGCTTCGATTTCGATCCGTTCGCCCCGGAAACAACCCACGATTTAAGTGCCGACACATGGGAACCCCTCGATCGTGACAAGGGGCTTGTTGCCCGAGCAATTCTCTACATGGCGGTGCGCTATGATGGATCGGACTCCTCGACTACGAATCTTGTGCTGGCCGACAGTGGCATTTCCGGTAGCGAAATGGGCGTCCTCACAACGCTGCTTGAATGGAACCGGCTCTTTCCCCCGACCGATTACGAGCGCGCCCGCAGCGATGCCATCCAGAACGGGGTTCAGGTCGGCAGCACCATCTACGCCCAGGGTAACCGCAACCCGTTTTCAGATTTTCATCAATTCGCCGATGCCATCTGGCTCCCGGCAGGGGAGACCAGTTACGAGAAATGGGCGGTTGAGACCTTCACCCTTGAGCAGCTGCTCAATCCCGCGGTCTGGGGACCGGATGCGGACCTGAATGGCGATGGACAGCCCAATTACTTCCATTTTCTGACCAATACTTCACCAATCGGTGTTGGGATGGGTCCGGTCGAGCTCGCGCAGGATGGATCGGGCAATGTTATCCTGCACTTTTACGAGCCGGTCAGCAACCTCGTTACGGAGCAGCTTCAGCTCCAAAGCAGTACAACGCTCCTCCCCGGGAGCTGGGCCACGGTGCCGGGTTGGGAAATTGACGCTACCCCCACTACCTCAGGGACCTACACGGAGTTTGAGTATGCTACACCGGCTCTCTCTCCAGGCTCGAAGCGCTTTTGGCGTGTCGAGTGGGAATAATTTTTTTCGCCCTCTAGCCCGCTTGCCATGGGCAATCTGGGAAATTTGGCCCAGTGTTTCACAATCTTAACAAATTTGCTGTGGACACGGAGCAAATGACTTCTAAAGTTTTAATAACCGTAAAAGGTTCGATCTTCTCATATACGCACACAACCATACTGATAACCATGAAATTGAAGAAAACTGTTCTCTCTATGAATCCGTACTTTAAGCTGATAGCGGTCGCTTTTGTCGGGGTTTCTCTATTTGCAAACCTTGCTTCGGCGCAATTTACAATCGCAGCTGACAATTTTGACCGTGCGGACGGGTCTCTCACAGCATCTTCTCCCACGCCGGGTCCAGGGAGTGTTTGGACCAGCCACAGCGGAACTGCTGGCGACTTATTGATTTCGTCTGGGGCGGCCGTTGTTCAGCATGGTGTTCCTTCGGAGGATACGCACATTCGTTTCGCTGCACAATCCACGGGTGTACTCTCTGCCGTATTCGATATTTCTGTGAATGACGATGCCGTCATAGGCGGCACTGATTTTGAGTATTTCGCCCACTTCATGACGGAAGGGTCTTTTAACTTCCGCTCCCGAGTGGATGTTCAGGCGCCGACTGGAGCGGGTGACTACACGCTTGGAATTGCCTCCGGCAGTAGCACCGCCGAGGCCACCCTTACCACCGACTTCAGCTTCAACACGCCCGTCACGGTGACCTTGGCGTTCGATCTGGACACAGGTATTGGTTCATTGACAGTTGGAGCGGAAACGATCGTCGGAACCGGGATCTTTTTGGGAGAGAACTTGGACTCCTTCGCTCTGCGTCAGTCAGACTCCTCCAATAACGAGACAATCACTGTCGATAACCTCGTTATCACCGGTGCTGTCGTCCCCGAGCCGTCAACTTACGCCGCTTTGATCGGCCTTCTGGCCCTTGGGTTGGTGATGGTTCGCCGCCGCAAGGCCTAAAGTTTGTAGCTCTATTTTAAATTATCCTTTTAAGGGTCCCGGTTATCACCGGGGCCCTTTTTATTTGGATTTACAGGATCGCGAAATCGCGGGGTAAACTCGCTCGCCACATATCTTTTCCTGCGAATGAGCATGAAATTGAATATATCGGCGAGAATATCGTTAAATGGATGATTACCGACCCGTGAATTTCGCGAATGGTCGGCGGATGGCTTGCCTTGACAGGCGAGGTGGCCCAAAGGACATTTACAGCACGGCGGATGCATGAAACAGACGAACAGTTGGAAGCAGAGAGGCAGCTGGACCTTGCCCGCGCAGCTTGTGCCGGTGACCGGGCCGCCTTTGGCCAATTGTTCAAGCTTCTTTACGCACGTATCCACCGGACCGTCTGGGGCATGCTGGGGGACGAGAGCGAGGCCCACGATGTCTGCCAGGAGGCATGGATCAAGGCATGGAAGCGTCGGGATCGATACAACTTTGAATCGGCGTTTTCGACTTGGATCCACCGGATTGCCGTCAATAGCGCTCTCGATGCCCTGCGGAAGCGCAAGCGGCTCGGACAGCGCTTCCTGCGCGTCTTTTCGGGCTCCAGTGAATCGGGCACACTGGACATGGCGGCTGATACAGCGCGAACCCCGAAGGAGCATCTGCGCGACAAGGAGCTGGGAAAGACTATCGAGCAAGCCGTCGCCGACCTGCCGGAAGACCAGCGAACCGTTCTTGTCCTCCGGGAATATGAAGGGTATAGTTACGAGGAAATCGCCCAAGTCGTTAATTGCAAAATTGGAACGGTTATGTCACGCCTGCATCTGGCCCGTCAGAAACTACAAGTCCGACTGAAGAAAGAATTGTCATGAAAACATCTAAACAACTGCATTTACTTTTCGTCCTTTTCTGCGGCCTTTCCTGCATGGGATTGAGCACCGCCGAGGCCGCCGAAGACGAGGCGAGGGTCCAGGTGATTCTTGTCCAGGCTGGTAACGGTGAGGGAGGCGTGGACAAGGCGCTCCGGCAGTATGCGGGCAACCTTGAGCGGCTGTTTCGATTCAAAAGCTACAAGCAAAGCAGTCGCCAGACGCTGCGACTTTCCGTGCCCGGCGAGGGCTCGGTTTCCCTGGCCGGTGGACAGAAGTTGACCATTCGCTCAGGGGGTGGCTCGGGAAGCGGGCTCAAGGCCGAGATCAGCTGGAAGCGTGGATCAAAGAGCCTGCTCAATACGCGTATAAATCTCCGCAGGGGCAGTCCGGCGGTGCTGGGTGGCCCGCGAAGCAAGGACGGGACATGGCTGCTGATCCTGCAGTTGAAATAATTTTTTGAATAAATGTCGGGGGCCCTTCGTTGAACGGGTGAATTCAACGAAAGACCGACATGAAAAACATCATCAAAATCACCCTTATCACCGTTCTTGCCATTGGGCTTAATACCGGCCGTGCGACGGCTGGCGACGATGCCGCAGCCGCCATCGGGGGCTTTGTTCTCGGAATGATTACCGGCGCAATTATCGAGGACCATAGTGACAATGTCCATGTTTCCGTGGGCGCCCGTTACGGACATGACCATTCATGCCGTAAGAGTTGCTCGATCCATCACGGACGCGACCACGGCCGCTGGGAAATCCGGAAGGTCAAGGTTTGGGTCCCCGGGTATTGGGACGTCCGGGTAAGCCGTTGCGGCGATCGGGTCCGCATCTGGAAAAGTGGTCACTACACTTACCGGAAAGACCGCGTCTGGGTCAGCTACCGGGATCGTGGATGTGGTAAGCACGACCGTGATCATGGCCGCCATTATGGCCGCGACCGGGACCGGGATTATAAAAAGGATTACTCAAGCCGCAAGGAACGCTGGTTTCGTGGGTAGAAACTAGACTGGAGCGAGGACGGGTCTGGACGGCCCGTCCTCTTTCTGCTTACTTTGAGGATAGTCAGATGAATGAAGAGACACGCAATCGCTTGACCGCCTGGTTCGATGGGGAATTGCCCGCCGATGCTGGCATTGAGGCCCTTCTTGAAAAGGATCCCAAAGCGCGTGCCTACATTGAAGAGCTTCAACAAATGCGCGAGGCCCTCGCGGGCGCACACACGCAGTCAAACCATCCGGTCCCGGAGTGGGCGAGTGTGCAGGCCCGCCTGGATGAGGATGCGTCACAAAAGCCTTTCAGGCTATTGACCTTCCCCCGCGCGCTCGGCGCAGTGGCGGCTGTCATGGTTCTGGGAATGGCCCTCTGGATTCCTTTCCGGCAGGCCAGCATCAGCCAGAGCACTGCGCAGCCTGAACTCATGGTCAATTCCGTGGAAATGGTGGAGACCGACTTGGAGGGCGTGACCCCGGTCGTCTATCTGGACCAACCCAGCGGCTGGACCGTTGTCTGGGTGCTTGAGGATGAGGATCCGGTGGGCATCTAGAGCATCTCCTGTATCAGCTTATTCAATACAGGCCCAATATGCGCCGCAATGGCCTCGTTGGCAAAGGCAACCCATGCCACGGGTGTCGTTGTGTCCAAGGGTGCATTGAGAGCTTTCCCTGAAACCGGATCGACAAGGACAATCCCCGCTTCCTCGGCTACAAGGGCGGCGGCCAGATCGTATGGATGGGTGCTCAGGCTGCCATCCAGTCCAAGCTTCTTAAAGACAAGCGGACGCAGGTCGGCGATGAACCGGTCATGGCCGGCGATCAGTTCATACAATTGTCCCCCCGTGGTGATGTATTGGTCATTGAATACAAGCGGGCTTCCGCCGGGGGCGTCCGGATAGAGCTTTTTCCAGAGCCGCTCCTCCAGCTCGCCGAGCAGTCCCAACCCATCTGGAAAAAACCGCACCACCGAGGCAAACCCATGCTGACAATCGCTGGCTTTGCTTGGGTGAAATTCAATCGGCCCGGACGTGCCATCGCGCATGTCACAGGCCGTACAGAAGAGCCCCTCACCGCGGATTGCGCTGAGTTGGTCGCTGCGCCATTCGCGGGAAGTTGGCAGGGCCGTCATTGCCGCGACGGCAATGTCCTGCAGCGTGTTCTTCCCACCTCTTTGCGGGGCAATCCCGGCAAGTGCCCATGCCGCACGCTTGTCGTACATCATGTTGCGCGTACCATCAATTGGATCGAGGATGCATTTCCAGGCGGTCTCTCCGATGGGCGTGCCCTTTGGAATGGTGATCGCTCCGTGCGCCTCCGCGCCCTCCATGATCAACTCAACCGGAAGTTCAGCCGGCCAGTGCTCCGCAAACCATGCCACAATAGCTGATTCGCTGATTTTATCGATTTCATAAATCGTATCCGCCGGGGTCACTTCTGCCACGCCAGCAAGTGCCTGCGCCGTATCTGCATCCCGGGCGGTGCAGATGATTTTCCGGAGGTGGTTCTGCAGCTCGCAAAGGAGGATGCGCATGCGCTCAAGCTCGTTCGAGGATGACATACCGCAAGGGAAGGCCCAAATTCGGCTGTTCTCAACCCTTTATTCTTTGTGTTTTCCCTGGTTGAGACGGTGAGAGTCGTGTCACAGGCATCCTTGCCTGTGGTAAGCGCAGGCAAGGATGCCCGCGACACACATGCCCGTAACACCCCTCTTTAGTTCATTTTTTCTTGAACTCTCTGAACTTTCCTTCAAAAGGATAGGGAGCGCCATGGTTCTACCCACGTGCAAAGCAGCCCATTTCGCCTATTTCCGATTGGTTTGTCCCCCTGTGGGACTACGACCAAGGGCGGCAGCGTAGCCACAAACTGCAATGACTGAATTCGAGCAATCCCTTGTTGCCTTGGGCATTTCCGCCGCGACGGCCTTTTCCCTGCCGAAATCGGTCGGGGCCATGTTCGGGCTGTCGTTTGCCTCGCCGGAGCCGCTGGCCCTTGACGACTTTGTCGAGCGACTGGAAATCTCCAAGGGCTCAGCCAGCCAGGGACTGAAGTTTCTCCAGCGCATGGGAGCGGTCAGGGTTATCTATGCCCCGCATGACCGGCGTACACTCTACGAGCCGGAGACCTCCCTCAGGCGGCTGCTGATCGGTATCCTTAACGAGAACGTGGTCCCGCACCTGCAGCAGAGCGGGGACGCGGTCAAGCGCCTCAGGGATCAACTGGATGGCGTGCCGGAGGCGCACCGGGAAGTCCTCGAGGACCGGCTCAACACAATGGAGGGGTGGGGCAAGAAGGGCCGCATGCTCTTCCCGCTGGTCGAGAAATTCCTCGCCGGCCCGCTGAAGGGGAAGAATTAACGACGAATTTTTCTTAACTACGAATCGCACGAATTGTACGAATGATTTTCTTAACTACGGAATATACGGAAATTTTTATGGTGATTACATCCCCCCAAAAAATCCCATTCGCGCGATTCGTAGTTAATATTCAAAAATGAAGGCCCTTATCCCAGCAGCCGGGCTCGGCACACGTTACCTTCCGTTGACCAAAGCTGTGCCGAAGGAGCTCATCCACGTGGGAAAGTTTCCGGTGCTCCATCATGTGGTTCAGGAGGCCAAGGATGCCGGCTGCACGGAAATCGGGATTATCCTCTCCGCGGGGAAGGAAGCGATCCGGCAGTACTTTTCATGGGACCAGCCGCTCATGGACTGGCTCGACTCAACCGGGAAGCGCGAGGCCATGGCCGAATGGGAAGCCCTCACGGACGGGCTGACTTTTACGTGGATCAATCAGCCGGAGCAGCGCGGTCTTGGTGACGCGATTGCCTGCGGGGAAGACTTTGCCGATGGGGAGGGGATTGTCGTCCTCCTTGGCGATACGATCATGCAGGGCGGTTCGCCCCTCCCGCAGATGGTGAAATTGTTTGAAGAGACGAAGATGTCCCAGGTTGCCGTGGAATCGGTAACGCCCGAGAAGGCCACCCGTTATGGGGTCTGTGGGGGAGCCCTCCAGAAGGACGGATCTTTTTCCCTCGATGCGATGATTGAAAAACCCGCCCCCGGCGAGGTGCCGGTCATACGCGGGGCCTTCGGCGCCACGCTTCCTGATGCTTTTGCTTTCGCTGCGCGGTATGTTCTCTCCAATTCGATTTTTAATGCACTGAAAACGGTGCCCCCTGGACGCAACAACGAGATTCAGCTCACCGATGCCATGGCAGCGGTCATGAAGCAATCCGGGTTCAGCGCAATCCGCATCCCCGGCAAGCGCAAGGATGTTGGTGCGCCGGAATGAGGGTAACTACGAATTTCACGAATCATCCGAATGGTTTTTTAACTACGAAACACGCGGAACATACGAAAATTCTAATGTTTAGTTATTTATTGTGATTAAATCCCCTCAAACAACCCATTCGTGAGATTCGTGAAATTCGTAGTTACTTCCCCTTTGTGCCTTTGCCTCTTTGTGCCTTTGTGAGATGCTGATCCGTACAAAAGCCTATGCCCGTGCGGGCCTCATCGGTAACCCGTCCGATGGATACAATGGCAAGACGATCGCCTTCACGTTCGATGCTTTCCATGCGTCCATCGAGCTCTGGGAATCCCCCGAGCTGGAGCTGCTCCCGAGCCGACGCGACCATTCGGTCTTTGCGGGGCTCAACGACCTCCACGGTGATGTCCAGAAGCATGGCTACTACGGAGGGTTCCGGCTCCTCAAGGCGACGTGTAAGGTGTTTTTCGATTACTGCCAGTCGCGCGGGATCACGCTCGATGACCGCAACTTCACCCTGCGCTATAAATCCAATATTCCCAACCAGGTCGGGCTCGCCGGCTCATCCGCCATCATCACCGCCTGCGCACGCGCATTGATGGGGTTCTACAATGTCGCCATCTCACGCCACTCGCTCGCCAACCTCGTCCTCGCGGTCGAGAATTGCGAGCTGGCCATTCCCGCCGGTCTACAGGACCGCGTGGCCCAGGCATACGGGGGATTGGTCTACATGGATTTTGACAAGCAATTGATGGATGAACGCGGCTACGGCACATACGAGCTGCTTGACCCAACCCCCATCGCGAACGCCCTCTACATCGCCTATCGCGAGGACCTCTCCCAGGGCACGGAGGTCTACCACAACGACCTCCGCACGCGGTTCAAGAAGCATGATCCACAGGTCCTTGAGGCCATTCAAAAATGGGCCAACCTTACCGAGGAGTTCCGTGACACCATGAGTCGGGTCTTTAGGCCCGGTAACAGCGCAAACCCCAGCACTGAAGAGTTTCTGCAACCGGGCCTGCCTGTCCCTCGAAGCAATGGCGAAGTGGGAAAGGACCGACTCATCTCCTCCCTCTCCGCCCTCCTTAACGAAAACTTCGACCTCCGCGCCGCTCTCTTTGATGTCGGCGACGGCAATCGTGAGCTCGTCAATACCGCACGCTCATTCGGGGCCTCCGCCAAGTTCGCGGGATCAGGCGGCGCGATCGTCGGCCTCATTGAGGATGATGACCCGTATGAGGCGATGAAGGCGAAGTTTGAGACGATGGGGGTGCGGGTGCTGAGGCCGAGGGTGGTGTAATATACACCACGGATCGCACGGATTTAAAGGATCAGGGAATTTTGAATGACTCTAAATCTGTGAGATCTGTGTAATCCGTGTTTAGTTCTTCATCCATAGTCCCTCCTCCATTAGTGTTATTTTTCGGATTCGTAGTTAAATAATGAATATTCTCCTCACAGGTATGGCCGGCTTTGTCGGCTGGAAGACAGCTCAGTTGCTCCTGCAGCAGGGACACTCCGTTGTTGGGGTGGATAACCTTAACGACTACTACGATCAGCGCCTCAAGCTCTGGCGCTTGCGTGACCTCGGATTCTCCATTGAGGATTCGGTCCTCTCCAATTTGTCCAAGCCGGTTGATTTGGAAACAGAGAATGCCCGCTTCCACCTGCTCGATATTGAAAACCGGGATGCAGTGGATGCGTTATTCAAAGCAAACAACTTCGATGCGGTGATCAATCTCGCCGCCCGGGCAGGCGTGCGTGCTTCCATAGAAGATCCCTATGTTTATTTTCGGACCAATTCGGATGGGACGGTTAATTTATTAGAAGCGATGCGCAAAAACGGGGTGGAAAAGTATGTCCTCGCTTCCACCTCATCGCTCTATGCGGGCCAGCCAATACCGTTCAAGGAGGACCTGCCGGTCAATACCCCGATTTCCCCATACGCAGCATCCAAGAAAGCGGCCGAGGCAGCAGGATACACGTGGCATCATCTCTATGGGATCGATGTCTCCATTTGCCGCTACTTCACAGTCTACGGCCCGGCAGGCCGACCTGATATGTCACCGCTGAGGTTTCTGAAGTGGATCGATAATGGTCAGCCAATCCAGCTTTTTGGCGACGGGACGCAAAGAAGGGACTTTACCTACATCGACGACATTGCCGACGGAACGGTGCGGGCGCTCAAGCGGGTAGGGCATGAGGTTTTCAACCTTGGTGGGGGTAATGAACCGGTCGCCATCAACACCATGATTGAGGCCTTTGAGCGGCATCTTGGAAAGAAGGCCATCATTGATTATTTGCCTTTCAACAAGGCTGACATGGTCGACACGCAGGCGGACAATTCAAAGGCTAGAGAATTGCTGGGGTGGGACCCGCGGATTGGGCCGGAGGAAGGATTTGAGAAGACAGTGGAGTGGTTTCGGAGGAATTCAGATATCTACGAATTATGAAAATTGCCATTATTGGACTCGGATATGTTGGTCTTCCTCTCGGTCTCCGGTTCGCGGAGTCTGGAGTTGAAGTCCTGGGTCTGGATGTAGATGCCAAGAAGGTGGATTCCCTCAACGCCGGGCGCAGCTACATCAAGCATATTGAATCGGCGACCGTAAAAGCTGCGCGTGAGAGTGGGTTATTTGAGGCCTCCACAGACTTTTCCCGGGTTGCCGAGGTTGAGGCGGTTCTCATTTGTGTGCCAACACCCCTTAGCAAATACCGGGAGCCCGACATCAGTTATGTCCTGAAGTCTGGGGAAGCCATTGCTCCCCACATGAAGAAGGGAACGCTGATCGTTCTTGAATCAACAACCTATCCGGGAACCACGGACACGGATCTTCGGGAGGTTCTGGAAAAGGTTAGCGGGCTGAAGGCAGGCATCGACTTCCATCTGGCATTCTCGCCCGAGCGTGAGGATCCGGGTAGGAAGGACCACTCGGTCAAGACAATCCCAAAGGTAATGGGTGGATATACCGAAAAGTGCCTGGAGCGATGTGTTGAGCTGTATTCGAAGGCCCTCGACAAGGTACACCCAGTCGGTTCCTGTCGGGTGGCTGAAGCAACCAAGCTCACGGAGAATATTTTCCGCTCGGTCAATATTGCCCTGGTCAACGAGCTTAAGGTCGTTTTCCACGAGATGGGCATTGACGTCTGGGACGTCATTGATGCGGCCGCGACAAAGCCGTTCGGCTACATGCCGTTTTATCCGGGCCCCGGCCTTGGAGGACACTGCATCCCGATTGACCCGTTTTATCTGACTTGGAAGGCTCGTGAGTACGGTCAACATACTCGCTTTATTGAGCTGGCCGGGGAAATAAACACAAACATGCCGGACTACGTGATCGGGCGGGTTGCTGAGGCTCTCAACAATGACGGGAAAGCCATCAAGGGAAGCCGGATTCTTATTCTTGGCTTGGCCTACAAGCCGAATGTCGACGATGACCGGGAGTCACCGAGCTATGTGCTCATGGAGAAACTGGAGGCGAGGGGAGCGATTGTCGATTACAACGATCCGTATGTGCCTGAGATCAAGCTGACGCGCGAACATCCGCATTTTGCCGGGCGGAAGAGTGTGGAGATTTCGGATGAGTATGACTGTATTCTGCTTGCGACAAATCATGAAGCCTACAAGGCGGTTGATTTTTCGGGATTCCGTTGCCCGGTTGTCGACACCCGGAACTGGATCCATGACAAGCCCCAGAAGTATTTGAAGGCTTGATCCATCACTTTCACCATCAACCCTGAAATAACTATGAATATCACAAGTACACTGCAGAAGATAGCCAGTGAATACCCACCTGAGATGAGGAAAGGGCAGCAAAAGGATGTGGCACGTATGGCATTCAATGTTGAGATTGCCCTTGAAGCTTGTGCCGGAAAGCAGCCTTCGGATCTGGAAATTTGCGACATAGGCGGGGGAATTGGCCTGTTCTCCATCGGTTGCGCCGTACTGGGGTGCAAGCGTTCTGTTCTCATTGATGACTTTGATGACCCGGTGAACCATGAACTGGGGCCCTCCGTTTTGAATCTGCACCGGTCCAAAGGCGTTGAGGTGGTGACCCTTGATGTCATTGAGAAAGGGTTGGAAGGTGTCCAAGGACCTTTTGATGTAATTACTGCGTATGACACCATGGAACATTGGCACAATTCCCCCAAGAAGCTCTTCCACGAGGCGATACAATTGCTCAAGCCGGGAGGGGCTTTCATCCTCAGCGGCCCAAATTGTGCCAATTTGAAAAAGCGCTTTTCCGGTCTTTTTGGAAACAGCAAATGGAGCTCAATGGACGGATGGTACGAGACAGAGAAATTCCGCGGACATGTCCGTGAGCCCGATGTGTCTGACCTGCTCTACATTGGCAGGGACCTTGGCTTGAAAAATCTCCGGATAATTGGAAGAAACTGGATGGGGTATCATTCGAGGAATTCGGTACAAAGATCCCTGACCCGCCTGATGGACAAGCCATTGAGGTTGAGGCCGCAGTTGTGCAGCAATATTTATCTTGTGGGAATCAAGAGCTGAGCGCCTCTTCGTTGTGCGATTCAGGATTGGAAATTCCTGCAGATGAAATGGTATTTCAGTCGGGTTTGCTCAGACATTATCGAGAGGTGGCCCCACCTTTACTGGAGGATCCAGAATTTCCGATTGGGAGATCGTCCAATCAACCGCCTGGTACGCCGGAATTCCGAGTTGGTCATCGAAGGGTATCCGCGATGTGCGAACAGCTTTGCCGTCAAGGCGTTCCGGCAGGTCAACGACCCCTCGAACAAGCTCCACATAGGCACGCACACCCACTCGCCCGCAAACATCATCATGGCGATCAAATGGAAGGTTCCAACAGTGGTCCTGATTCGTGAACCGGAGGAAGCCATTCTTTCTAAGCCCGCCAAGGTCCTTGAATTCGAAGAAATAAAAGGCCTGGACCCTTCAAAGGGAATTGCCGACAAGGGCCTCAAGCTTCTCACCCTTTACTGGACTCGACGCTTCTCACAGTTTTATCAGCGCCTGGAACCCTGGGCCGGCCAGTTTGTTGCCGCTAACTTTGAGACAACAACAAGAGATTTTCCGACGATCATCAACCAACTGAATGATCGATATGGCAAAAATTACAAACCGTTCTATTCAACAGATGAAAACAACCAGGAAATTTTCAAAGACAGCTCCCAACACCTTTTCCCCTCGAAGCTCCGCGACCACTTCAAGGAGATGATTCGCGGGATTTACCATTCGGAAGAGAATGCCGTTAACCGTCAAAAAGCTGAAGTAGCTTACCAGTCCTTTCTTCGGTTAAATCACATTTAATGAACACAGTCCATTTGGACTGAAAACAATCAAACCAAGCGATGAAATGAAAGCCGTAATCCTTGCAGGAGGCCTTGGAACCCGACTCTCCGAGGAAACACACCTCAAGCCGAAACCGATGGTGGAGATCGGGGGACGCCCAGTCCTCTGGCACATCATGAAAACCTACTCCCATCACGGGATCAACGAGTTCATCATCTGTGCAGGCTATCGCAGCTATGTGATCAAGGAATACTTTGCAAATTACTTTCTCCACATGTCGGATGTGACTTTTGACATGGAGCACAACACAATGGAGGTTCACAAAAAGAGAACGGAGCCATGGAAGGTGACGATTGTGGACACGGGTGATGAAACCATGACCGGTGGGCGTCTGCGGCGCGTAAAGGAATATATTGGCCAGGAAACGTTCTGTTTCACTTACGGTGATGGAGTGGGGGATGTCGATATATCCAAGACGATTGAATTGCACCGGAATGCGCAGCGCAAGGCTACTCTGACCGCTGTCCAGCCGCCTGGCCGATACGGTGCCTTGGGAATTGAGGGCGATCGAATTACCCAGTTCCAGGAAAAACCCGAGGGGGATGGAGCATGGATTAACGGTGGATACTTTGTCTTGGAGCCTTCCGCGATTGACTACATTGCCGGCGACTCGATGCCGTGGGAACGTGATCCGCTGGAAAACCTTGCCGCGGAAAAGCAGCTTTCGGTTTACAAGCACAAGGGCTTCTGGCGGCCGATGGATACGCTGCGTGATAAGATGCAGCTGGAAGAAATGTGGGAAGCTGCCAAGGCGCCCTGGAAGGTGTGGAAGTAAGATTCTCGCACAGAGGCACCCGCCTTCGCTTCTAGCTTCGGCGGGTAAACAAAGAGACAAAGGCACAAAGAGATTTCCTTTCTATGAATTTTAAAGAACTAGCAAAGACCTATAAGGGGAAGCGAGTTCTTGTGACCGGAGATACTGGTTTCAAGGGATCCTGGCTGTGTGAGTGGCTGCTCATGATGGGGGCGGATATCGTCGGGATTGGATTGGAGCCGGATACGGATCCGTCGCTGTTTGTCCAGTTGGGTTTGGAGAAGCAAATGGATCACCAGACACTCGATATTAGGGATGCAGAGAAGGTCAGCAAATTGGTAAGGGAGGTTCAGCCAGATATTTTGCTGCACCTGGCTGCCCAGCCGCTGGTTCGTTTGAGCTACGACATTCCTGTTGAAACCTATGCCACCAATGTCATGGGGACTGTCCATTTGCTGAATGCATTGCGTCAGCTGGAGAAGCCCTGTGCAGCGGTATTCGTGACGACCGACAAATGCTATGAGAACAAGGAATGGCTGCATAGCTATCGGGAAGAAGATCCTATGGGCGGACACGATCCCTACAGCTCCAGCAAGGGAGCGTGTGAGATCGCGATTCAATCATTTCGGAAATCATTTTTCCATAATCCCTTGGACCGGGGTATCGCTGTTGCATCCGCCCGTGCAGGAAATGTCATTGGTGGTGGTGACTGGGCGGAAGACAGGATTGTTCCGGATTGTATAAGGGCGCTTTCGCGGGAAGAGGCGATCCCAGTCCGCAATCGCCACGCCACCCGTCCGTGGCAACATGTCCTTGAGCCTCTGGGAGGGTACCTGTTGTTGGGAGCCGACCTCTGGAGGGGATTGAACAAGGAATCCTTCATCTCAGCACGGCTTGAACAATCACAATTGTGCTCTGCCTTCAATTTTGGACCCACGCTGGACTCCAACCGCCCGGTGGCGGAATTAGTTGAGGAAATCCTCAAACACTGGCCAGGCAGTTGGGATGACCGGTCAGATCCGAATGCCCTGCACGAGGCATCGCTGCTGAATCTCGCCATTGATAAGGCCCGGCATGTTTTGGGGTGGGAACCGCGTTGGGATTTTGAGCAGACAATTGCCAATACAGTCGACTGGTATCGGCAAGTTCATGACAATTCCTCGAACACCTTAGAAATGACCGAAAAGCAAATCACCCTTTATTCAAAAAATAATGTCTAAGTCTCCAGAAGCGCTGAAAGCTGAAATCCTGAAACTGACCCGGGAATATTCCCGATTAGTTCACGCCAATAATCGCCCGGGAGACGATCCGCTGCATCCGGGAAACGGCCAGAAGAATGATTCAGGTAACCTTTCGGTTCCCTATGCCGGACGGGTCTTTGATGAGGATGAGGTGGAAGCAGCCGTTTCCTCTACGCTCGATTTCTGGCTGACACTCGGCAAGGAGGGGGATGCCCTGCAGGAGGAGCTGGCGAAGTTCCTCGGGATCAAGAAGTCTATTCTGACAAACTCCGGATCGTCGGCCAACCTGCTGGCAGTCTCATCCCTGACCTCCCACAAGCTGCCCAAGGAGAAGCGCCTGCGGCCGGGTGATGAGGTCATTACCTGCGCGGCCGGCTTCCCGACAACAGTTTCCCCGATGATACAGAACCAACTGGTACCGGTCTTTCTTGATAATAATCCGGTAACAGGGAATGTGGATTTTTCCGGATTGGAAGAGGCATTTGTTCCGGGCAAGACCAAGGCCCTCATGTTTGCCCATACCCTGGGCAATCCGTTTGATTTGAAGACAGCCATTGACTTTTGCAAGAAGCACGATCTCTGGCTGATCGAGGACAATTGCGATGCCTTGGGCTGTTCCTACACGATGCCGGATGGCACAACTCAGTACACGGGAACATGGGGCGACTTATCCACTCAGTCATTCTATCCTCCTCACCACTTGACCATGGGCGAGGGTGGAGCGGTCAATATTCGCCGCGATATGAAACTGAAGATACTCGTGGAAAGTTTCCGCGACTGGGGACGCGATTGCTGGTGTGCCAGTGGTATCGACAACACCTGCAACAAGCGCTTCGGATGGCAGCTCGGGGAATTGCCGGAGGGATACGATCACAAGTACATTTACTCCCACATCGGCTACAATATCAAACCCCTTGACACGCAGGCCGCCATTGGTCGCCAGCAGGTGAAAAAGCTTCCCAAGTTTATTCAGGCCAGAAAGGACAATTGGGAGTTTCTGCGAAAGGGCCTGGCCGGCATGGATGAGTTCTTTGAGTTCTGCCTGCCAACGCATGCCACCGGATGGTCTCCAGACGGATTTACTTGGGACGGATCCGGGTGCCGGGTGGATTGCTCCTGGTTCGGATTCATGCTGCTGGTTCGCCCAGAGGCGCCGTTTACCAAGTCAGCTTTCGCCAAGCATCTTGATCAGAAGAAAATCGGCAACCGCATGCTCTTCGGCGGTAATCTTGTTCGTCAGCCTGCCTTCGTGCAATTGAAGAAGGATTATCCTGAGGCTTTCCGTGTGGTTGGTGATTTGGTCGGAGCTGATCGTATCATGAATGAGGCGATCTTTATCGGAGTCTATCCGGGACTGACCAAGGGGCAGATGGAATATATGATAGACGGTATCCAGGAATTTGTCCGCAGGTAATCTCAATGTTTGAAATAATCGAAGAACCGCTTCCCGGTCTTAAGATTGTCAAGCCGCGACAATTTTGTGATGACCGTGGGGAATTTATCAAGACTTTCCATTCTGGTCTTTGGAAGAAGCTGGGACTGTCTTTTGCCTTAGAGGAAGAATTCTTCTCTGTATCCAAATTGAATGTGCTTCGAGGCATGCACTTTCAACTACCGCCTCATGCGCATAACAAGGTGGTCTATTGCGTGTCAGGTTCAGTTTTGGATGTCGTTGTAGACCTGCGAACAGGATCCCCTACGTTTGGAAAGAGCGCCTCGATTGAATTGAGCGGCGATAACCGCCTGATATTTTTCATTCCTATTGGTTTCGCCCATGGGTTTCTGTCTCTCAGCGATGACTCCTGCATGATTTACAAGACCGACATGGTATATGCGCCCGAACACGATACCGGGATTCGCTGGGACAGCTTCGGGTTCAACTGGCCGGGGGATTCTTTTGAGATTTCTGACCGGGATCAGGGGTTTGCTAAAATGAATGAGTTCGATTCACCGTTCCTATTTACACGATGAAGATCTTTTTCACAGGGGCCAGTTCTTTTACCGGTTTCTGGTTTGCAAAGACTCTGGCAGAAGCAGGCCACGAAGTAACGGGCACATTCACCAGGGCAGGGCTTGGAGAGTATAAGGATTTGTATCACACGCGAACAGAACTATTGTTGCCGCTGATCAAGCCGGTTTGGAATTGTCGAATGGGGTCGGAGGAAATGCTGGAGGCCCTGGGAGCGCAGGACTATGATCTTCTCTGCTTGCACGGGGCTGTTGTCGGAAATCACAAGGCGCCTGACTTCCCAGTGATGGACGCAGTCCAACAGAATACCCTGAATCTGGATGAGGTGCTCAAGGTCGCAAAAAGGGCAGGGGTCAAATCGGTCATTCATACCAGTTCATACTTCGAGGCAGATACCGGAAAGGGCACAAAACCGCTAGAGGCATTCTCACCCTATGCACTCAGCAAAACCCTGACGTGGCATATTGTTCGGTTCGCGTGCTATCAGGCAAAAATGCCTCTAGGAAAGTTTGTCGTGGCTAATCCTTTTGGACCTTACGAGAAAGGCGGCTTTACTACTTATTTAGCAAAGAGTTGGCTTGCGGGCGAGGTGCCGGTGGTAAAGTCGCCTGATTATGTGAGGGACAATGTGCCCGTGGAACTCATGGCTCTCTGCTACCTTGAATTTTCCAAGCGAATACAGGCCAATCCGCATGCAAATGAGAAAATGGATCCCGGGTATTTCGATGAGCCTCAAGGCCAATTTGCAAAAAGGTTTTCAATGCAAATGCACGGGCGATTGGAAAGCGAATGCAGCGTCAGGTTCGCCTCACAGGAAGATTTCAGCGAACCAAAAATCCGGACAAACTCCATTAAAGCCACTTCAATTGTCTCGGATTGGTCTGAGGATCTCTTCTGGGATGGGCTTGCCGCCTACTATAGGTGCTGACGGATAGGATTCATGCTTGTTGTAATTCCAACATATACAAGGACCGCTACACTTCCCATCGTTCTCAGGTCTCTTTTTGACGCAGAGATACCAGAGGGGGAGGAAATGCGATTACTCGTTGTGAATAATCATCCTCCAAGCAGGGAGCTGATACAGGAGCTTATCACAGATGACTATTTATCCCATAAGGATGCAACTCTCCAGTGGGATTTGATCATACATCACCGTGAGAAAACAATCGAGCCGGTCGAAAACTGGTATACAGCCATTGAGGAATTCGCGAAAGAGGATGAACTTGTTCTGCTACATGGCGATGATGATATTTTTACTCCCTGGTCCTTGATTTCCCGTTTCAAGGCATATCGAGAATTGGGATCAGATATCCTTCTTACCTACAGCTTGAGCGGTAATTTCTTTCTCGACAATTGTTCATATGTATTTTGCCCGCATCTTAAGACCCTGAGGAAGACAGCGGCCGATCCTGAAAATCTTGATTGGACGAAAATGAATGCGTGGGATGCCTCGTTCATCGGATGCCATGCTTATACTATGGGCCCCGGATTCAGGAAGGCATTACAAAAGGCATATGAATGGTGTGATCAACTTGACTGGTTGGACAGCTACACCAGACGTTTAATGTTGCCGTTTTACCTGCCTTTGGCCGGTCGATTTGTGGGGGCCAAAGTCGCTGGCCTTCCTGAGGTCTGCGTATTGCGGGGCATGCAGCTTTCTGAATATGAAAACCTGAATCTCGGGACGTCCGGATGGAACAGCGGATTCCTGATGTTATGCGTATACGCGGTTTTGAAAAATGGTGATCTTGAATCCAACAGGGAACTTGATCCTATACGAAGGCGCTTCATGAAAAATGCAGGGGTGTGGTCTCTTGTTTGTATCCAAGATAAAAGAGTCGGTTTCCGAAAATTTGCAGGAACTATCCAGCGATCAGGAGGAAAATCAGAATTTTGGGCGCAACTCCGGATATGGCAGGCTTTGTCACTTTGGCTAAAAAATCTTTTTGGACTACGCGGATATAAGGCCCGGAGGAAATATCGCAGGGAAGCCGTAACGGTAGACAAGTTCTTTGGAATTCTGGATTCCTGCCAAAAGGGTTGAAAGTCGAGAGTATTCAAAAATCGCTTAAAAAATCCATGCAGGATATTTCACTATGATCCCCCGTAAAAGCCGCCGGAAAGCCGCTGTGTGGGGACTCATGTTTTCATACTCAAGCATAGTCTACGCGATCATTTCAGGAATCGCTCTGGTTCCGCTCTATCTTAGACATATTCCTCTCGACCTCTACGGAGCCTGGTTGGCCACTGGCAATGTACTTGTCTGGCTTACTGTCGTCGACCCAGGCATTGCCAGTGTTATCACTCAACGCGCAGGAGTAGCCTACGGGAAAAAAGACAATCTTGCACTGATGGGGTACACCACTGCTGGGCTGCTTATAACCCTTGGCATTTGCGTGTTTATTGTGGGGACTGGTTGGGGCATCTCTTTCTATCTGCCCGATTGGGTGAATCTTTCAAATGAAAGCACATCAATCATTTTGAGAAAGGCCTTTCTGATGGCTATTTCGGGAACAGCCATCATGATCCTTTCGTATGCTTTAAGCGCCGTTAATTATGGCATGCTTGGTAGCCTAGGGCCGGGGATCGTTGGAGTGATATCGAGTTTCGGCTCATTAATAGTTATCGCCGTTTTGATATTTGCTGATTACGGACTTTACGCGATTGCCGCCGGTTTTCTTTTCCGGGGTTCTGGATTACTGCTTGGAAATTCTGGATATCTTCTTTGGCGGTTGCACAAAGAGGGAATTAAGCCCGCATTCAGCATTTCAAAATTTGGCGAGGTTTTGAGTCTCCTGTCTTTCACCTCCATCGGGAAGGTCGGCACAACCTTCAGTTCTCATATGGACGCATTTCTAATCTCGCGTTTTATCGGACCAGAGACGGTTGCCGTTTATGTATTGACCAAGCGAAGTTTTAACATCGGGGAAACCCTTCTTAATCGTACTGGTCAGGCTGTTGGTGTTGGCATTTCCCATCTTAGTGGCGAAGGGGATTATGTGAAAATCCGAAGCGTTATAAGGCGCTTGATTAAGCTAAACATATGGATGCTGGGATTGGCCTTTGGAGGATTTCTTTCCCTCAACAAGACATTTGTTAGCCTGTGGGTTGGAGAAGAGTTCTTTGCAGGAACCCTCATCTCAAGTCTCCTATGTTTTTATCTGGTTTCGCGGGTCATGCTAACTGTCATGAGTTCACTCTGTGTTTCACTAGGCGATATCAAGCGTAGTTCAGTTGTGATATTCACTTATTCCATACTGGTGTTCGCGATTTTGTTGGCTGGAATCTATTACCTCGGAATCTTGGGCGCAATTATTGCTCCGCTGGTTGGATACAGCGTTGTATACTTCTGGTATTATCCCAAGTCCCTTTCAAAGAGAGCACGCTTGATTAAGTCCGATTGGATTGAATTCGGAATTGAGGTAATAAAAGCAGCCACTTGCGCGATTCTTCTTTCTTTCTTTTTCTTCTTTTATCAACCAGCTCAATGGCTGCTTTTTGGTCTTGCTGCAGGAACGTACGCTCTGTCCTATGGACTTTTGATTTGTTCTGTATCAAAAGAGGCAAGAGTTGAGTTTTCCTCCCTATTAACTGTTATCGCAGCCAAGGTCAGGGAAATCAAACACGCGAGAGCTCGATAGACTAGTATGTAGACTTATGGCTAATATTGCACCTGCACCATCCCGGAAACTCAACTGGGTTTCCTCCGTCGAGGAAAGAAATTCGGCAAGCTTGTCGAATTTGGAATCCAAAATGAGCGACTACTATTTGCGCGGCCAGTACTATGAGGATATTGTCCAAGGAACCACACTTTGGAACAAACCCGGTGAAGCCCCATTTCATCAGGATATAATTGAGCGGGTTAAGGGTAGGAGCTTGTTGGAGATCGGATGTGGAACCTCGCAAATCCTGAGCACAGGCGCAATCAACTATGAAGATTATTCCGGCTGTGATTTCTCGCCTGAAATCATGTCGAAGAGCGCCAAGGCCTTTCCGGGCGGAACATTCAAAACACTGGAAGAGGGGGGGATGCTCCCATTTCCCGACGCGGCATTTGAAGCGGTATTTTCGGTTTTCGTGCTGGAGCATGCGGTCTATCCCAATCGATTTATTGATGAAAGCATGCGGGTATTAAAGCCTGGCGGGACATGGATTCTCTTATGCCCAGACTTTCTGGGGAAGAACCGGATGACATCCCAGCGCGCAGGGTTTTCCCTCGGCTCGGGAATGCAAAAACTCAGGAAGGGTCGCATTCTCGATGCATTCCTGACCGCAATTGATGTTCGCTTGAGGATTCCGGCGGCTTGCAGGAGATTGCGAGGGATCGCTGATCAGAAACCCGCATTTTTTGTGAACCTAAGTCCTGTTTGTTTTTGTGAAGAGAGTTTTCGCCCCGATGTGGATGCCATCTACCTGACCTACAGTCGGGAGATAATGGAATATTCACGGAAGCACCTTGAGTTTGAGGAACTTCCTGAATCGCTAAGCAAGGCGGCAGACCTGAGCAGGCTGATCTATCTTGTGGCTCGTAAACGTGAATCCTAGGAGTTTTGTTTTATGAGAAGTGCTGTACTGATTTTGTTTTATGACTGTAGTCAATTGATACTTCGGGCAATTGCCAACAGTGCACCACATGTTGAGAAGATTTATGTGTCTTACAGTCCATATCCATGGTCCTACAATCCGGAGGCCCGCGAAAAGTTCAGGAATCCGAGTGACCCGGGAATCTTGAAGGAGTCTCCCCATCTTGATAAATTGCAATTGATCGAGGGCGACTGGGCGACCGAGGAGGACCAGCGAAATGAAGTCCTCGATCTCGCCCGTGAAGAGGGGTTCGACATTCTTATTGTGCAGGATGCAGATGAATTCTTCATGAGTGAGGATTATGCGGCCAACCTTGCTCAGATTGAAAGCAACAGGGATTTTGCCTATTTCCGCACCCCTTGGTATCAATTCTGGAAAGACACGCGCCATGTCATACTTTGCCGGGAGAGTTTGACTTACCGGAAAGGTCTTGTGGAAACCCGACTGAAGAATACGACCTTGGCATTCAGCATGGCGTTCGCCTTGAACCTGCACAGTGACATACGCTTCAACCATTGTCGTCGCCCAAGTCATGTTGACGACTACCTGATGCTTGATCGTCCCTGTTATCACCTGTCATATGTTCTTAGCGATAATCAGGTTGAGCGTAAGATACGCACATATGGACACACCAATCAGATTCGGCATGCACAATGGCTGCGCCGAAAGTGGTACGGTTGGCAACCCTCCACTCGTTGCCTGCACCCCTTGAATCCAGCTGCCTGGTTGAAGGCCGTTCCTTTTGGTGGTCCTCTTCCAAAGGAACTGGAGGATCTACCTGAAGTGGAAAACCAGTATACTCCGCTCACATGGCTTGAGAAAACTAAGGAGTTTATAATCGACCTTGGGGATTTGATACGGATGCGGTTGAAGGTATTAAAGTCACAGGCTATCGCCCGTATCTCGAAATAGTAATGTCACGGGAACTCAATTGCCGAATGCTTCTCTCCGGGGGGTTGGGAAATCAACTTTTCCAGTATGCCTTTGCCCGTTCCTTGAGCCTTCGCAGCGGTGCAAAACTCATTCTGGATACAGGGACCTTTTTCAAGATCGATCATCGTTATAAACGCCAATATGCCCTTGATGCCTTCACCTGTGACAGCAGCGTCAGGAAATTCGGCGGTAGTGGCCCTTTTGGGCGTTTCTATCGGCGCTGCTGGATGCAGGCCGAAAAAGGCCAGCCATTTTCAAGGCGACGGTTTGTCGACGAGCCCCGTCCCCTCGGCTACTATCCTGAGTATGGAGCATGGAAACTGGACCGTTCGGCCTGTCTGTCCGGATATTGGCAGTGCCCCGAGTATTTCCGCGAATGTGAACCACAATTGCGGGAAGACTTGCGTTTTGTCGAACCACTATCCGGAGAGTCCTCGAAACTTGTGGAAGAACTTGAGGAATCCACTTCTGTTGCTGTGCACCTTCGGAGATTGGATTTTGGGACCAAGTTGACAATGAGGTACTATAAATCTGCAATCGAGCAAATGCGGAAGCGCTTTGGTAATGCCAGGTTTTTCATCTTCAGCGATGATCCTCAGTGGTGGATTGAGGAGGGCCAATGTGGAAATGAATTCGTGCTCATGAGTGCCGGAAACCGAAGTGCAATGGAGGACTTTCAGCTAATGACCCATTGCCGGCATTTCATAATTGCCAACAGCTCATTCAGTTGGTGGGCCGCCTGGCTGGGTTCTGCTACCGACAAGTGCGTCATCGCACCGCCTACAAATTCCTGGCTCAATCCAAATACCATTCCGGAGGAATGGGAAGTAATCCAGTAAAGTTAAATCAAGAAATTGAGGTTACTCATCTGCACCTATGACCAGTTTGTTTCCAAGCATCACTGTAAGTAAGACTCCACAAGGGTGGAATGTTTCCGGGGATTACCAGGTTTCCCTTGGATATCACCTGCCCCTTGCCGATGGCCATGATGACGGAATGTTTGCCGAGTGGAAATGGGATGGAAGGAAGCTCATCGCTAAAGTTGACTGGCTTGGCGTCCATCCGCTCTTCTATGGATATCACAACGGGGTGCTTGTCCTTTCCAATAATGTCATGCGGGTATTGGAAGGGGGTATTCCGGCAACCCTTGATTTGGCGGCGATCGGGGTGTTCTTTCGTTTGGGATTCTATGTTGATTGTGATACACCCTTCAAATTCATCAGATCATTCCCACCGGGTGGGTCTCTTGTCTGGGAAGATGGGAATCTCTCGGTAACTGAGAAATATCCCGAACCCGAATATAGCGAGGTAACCAGGAATTCTGAAAAGGACGCTTACATCGAGTTGACCCGGCAGTCGATCGGACGAAGGAAAGCGTTGCATGGTGATTTCATCCAGCCCGTGTCCGGGGGGCGTGATTCCCGGCACATCCTGGCCGAGCTTGTCCACCAAGGTGTTAAGCCACAGTACACCTACACCATTGAGACTGTCGGAAAAGGCCAACCGAACTGTGATGAGGCCATTGCTGCTGCTGTCTCTGGTCGTTTAGGCATCACTCACAAGGTTTTGAATCACCCTGTTTCATCCGAATTGGAGCGGGAAGCCTTGAAGAACATTCTGACAAATTTCACAACAAATGAGGGCACATGGATGCTTGGGGCCCTGCAGGTGCTTCAGGAACAACCTGAAGCCTTGTATGACGGGTTTCTGGGAGACGTGCTCAGCGCATTCCATTGGTCGACATGTGATGACTTCCTTGAGTCTTACCAAAAAAGCGGAACGACCGGGGCAGTAGATGCGATTATCCGGAAATTCAACAGGCAAAGCTGGGATGTGGATGAAACTCTTGGTCGTATCTTTGGGGAAGCTCCAGAATTGAGTATGGACCATACCCGTCAGCACATCGCGCAATTCTTTTCCAAGTTCACGCATCACCACAATCCCATCACCCAGTTTTTCATATTCAGCAGAGGCCGGCGCGAGATCGCAATGTCCACATGGGGCACCTATCCATTTGTAAGGAATATTCTAGTTCCCTATCTCGACAGGGATCTTTTCATGTTTTATCTGGGACTTCCCGAGCGAGTGGAGTTACCTTATGGTGAGACCCGTAGTGAAGCAATTTCCTCGGCGTTCCCGGCCTTGAAAGGTTTGCCTTATGCCATGTCACCACGCATGACGAAAGGATCTGCTCTGCGCCGTAGAGTTCTGCTCCTCAAGAATATTCTCCAAGGAGGATATAGCGGCCTTGGGTGTCGCTTCCCGACACTTGCCAAGTGGGCAGGACAAAGCGTATTGAACAGAAACAATAACCAGCCTGATTTCATCAGCACGGTCTACCTCGAACAGGTCCAGCAGATTCCGCTGCAAGCCCAAGGTGGAGCAGGACTGGCAAAGGTTGAGGAAAAACTCGGACACCTTACCGCCTAGAAGATGACGGACATCCAACGAATTCTTTGCATCGGTTCCTACCGGTTGCCATCCAATGCCCTTCTACGCACCCGTGCATTTGCCAGATTGGGATATTCCGTTGAATCGGTCGACAGCACCTTCCGTGGAATGCGGCTGAGGAGAATATCCCCGCTTCTTGCCCAGACGGTCACCCGATGGGTGTTGAACCGGAGAATCAGGCGTCTTCTTGCCCATTTCCAGCCGGACCTCGTCTTCTTTGAGAAAAATCTTTGGATGACTCCCGCTGATCTGGACTCCCTGCGAAAGTTGGGAAAGGACGGGATGAAACTCGTCCACTATAACCCGGATGACCCTTTTGGCGAATTCTCTGCTGTATGGAGCCATTTCATCGAGACGATTCCCTGTTATGACGTCCATTTCGTTCCCAAGGCCGAGAATGTTACGGAATACGAGGGTAGAGGGGGTAAGCGGGTTTATCCGTTCGACCGGTCATTCGACCTGGAGATGAACAAGCCAGTTGAGTTGGGTCCGGATGACAAGGAAGTGTATGGGTGCCCCGTCGGTTTCATCGGATCCTGGGCGGTTCACCGGGAAGAAATGATTGCCCGCCTTGTCAGGGAGGGAATTCCTGTGGCAATTTGGGGGAAGAACTGGGAGAAGGGTCGCTATTGGGATGAGCTAAAGGAGCACTGGAGAGGCCCCCCCAGATTGGGAGAGGACTACACGAAAGCCATTTGTGGAATGGAAATTGCCCTGCACTTTCTGCGTCGTGAAAATCGTGATTTGCAGGATAGCCGGACCTTTGAGATTCCTGCCTGCGGGACCTTTATGCTTGCCGAAAGGACGCCCGACCACGAACGCCTTTTCAGGGATGGACAAGAGGCCGTATTTTTTGATGATTTTGATGATCTTTTCGAAAAGACGAACTTTTACATGAATCATGAAAATATCAGACAGCAGATTGCCAAAGCAGGACGGAGCCGTTGTTTGGAATCGGGCTATTCACATGATTGCCGGATGAAGGGGTTAATTTCACTGATTGAAGAAACAAAATGACTTATTCCAGAGTACAGCATTCCCATCACGGAAGTCCTCCCATTGGTCGATTTCATTCCCCCTCGATGGACGACAAGTCCTTGGGAATTTCATTATCGCTTGCTGGAACGTTTCTCTTTCTTTGCCTGAGTTTTGGTCTGAATATGTCGGGCTATGGTCGCTGGAGCTTTGCCTCAGCGTTATTGATGACAATCCTTCTGGATGCTTTTCTCTGGCTTAGCGTGATTGCAAAAGATACTCGCTGCCTTCCCTTGAAGGCTGCTTTTGTCTTTTGTTGGATCTACAAGTTTTTTCCTTTTGCCCTCTGCTTTTCCCTGCCGATATCGGAAGACTACTTATTCCCATTTTGGGATGTACTGTTTGGTTCACCTGTTGAATCGGCGTTGGGCCAGAGTATCCCCACGGTTTCCGTAGCAATTGTTTACTTGATAACCCAGCATTTTATTCCTCGAAGATCGAGTGTCGAAATTCAGTCTATCAGACAGGTCTTTCAGGGAGCTGGCCCCCATTTCGAGGCTTTTTTGATCTTTGCCGGTGTTATCAAGTTCCTACAGCATATCGCTGTGCTCGGGCTGGATAATCCAATATTTTATTTTGTTCGAATTGCCGGAATGGCCCTCTACTTTGTTCCCTTTTTTGTGGGTTTGACAGCGTTTCAGTATAAGCGCTCTACCATTGTTTGGTTGATTGTCCTTGGATTGGGTGTCGTAGCTTCTTACCTGACCGGTAGCCGCGGGACGGCCTTTTATCCAATCCTTTATTTTCTTGTGGGATTTGCCATTGGCTTGCCCAACTGGCGGACGAGAATTAGATGGGGAATTTTTGCCGTTTTTCCTATCTGTATTTTCCTTTTTGTGACTGCAGTGAATATCGGTGCTGCCCGCGATGTCCTCGGGAGAAGGAGTATTGTTGCGGCCTTGAGCGGGGAAAATCTCATGGGAGAGGCTGGTGAGTCATTCATTCAGGCGAAACTGGAATCGGATGAAACGGTCGCTTTTAAGGCTTTTCGCCGATTAACAAGCTGGCCCGCCTATGCTATCCCACCTATGACACCCGAGAATGTTCCCTACCGCGGGTTTGGGGACTTTCCATACCAGGTAAGATCTGCGTTTACCCTTGGTATAACGGCGATGTTGTCGGATGGTTTTCGAGGAGCCTATTATTTTGATAATTTGTTCCTTGTGCCTTATGGCTTTTCGGTTGGGGTTGATGCAGCAGGCAGAAAATACACCAATGTTGAATTTCCTTTACACGTTGCCGCATTTACCAGAGGCGGCTGGATAGCAGCATTTACAATGACGATACTGGCTTTTGTAGTTGTATATATAGTGAATCAGAAGCTTAGAAAATATCTTATCCGCAAGTACTATCCGGTTTATTTAATGATGATAACATTCTTGTGTTACATTGCCGCCGTTCGGTTCACTAAAGCCAGTTTTGTGGACAGCATGCGGCAATTGGTCTTGGAAGGTACTTTTACCTTGGTAATCTTGTTGGCCTTCTTCTACTTCATGAAGAATGTTTTGGGAGTCAGGCAAAGGAGCTCTCTCCGTGCGCCAAGGTCCCGACGTTTGCCTGTCTGACGCTTACCCAATGTTCAGGTTTACCATATGGCTTTAAAGTTGATTGTTCTTCTAGGAGCGGCCCGCTCTGGAACAACTTTTCTTGGGCGGACCTCCCTTTCCCGTTGCTCGAATCTCGAGTACTGGGGCGAACCGTATCACGTCTGGGTGCATGGCCATGCCTACAGGAAAGACGATGTTCTGGGTGCGGACGACGCAACACCGGAAATCTCCCACTATATCCGCAAGCGTCTCGAAGAACGCCTAGCGAAGAGCGGCAAGGAGTTTCTTCTTGAGAAGACTCCAAGTAATTGTCTGCGAATTCCCTTCATTAGGGAAATCTTCCCTGAGGCCCGGTTCATACACCTTTTCCGCGATCCGGCCGCCGCAATTGCCTCGACCGTCAAGGAGTGGCGCGGAGACGGACATGAAGCTCTGGATAGCAAGGAACTCCGGCAAGGAGGACGCGCGGTCCGCGTGGGTAAGGGAATGCGGGCATACCTCAAAATCCGGGAGCGCGTGGAAGACATGACCGACCTGCTGGAATTGCCGGCCTACCTGCCAAGATTTATTAGATTCTGTATGCGGAATTGGACGACAGGCAAGGATTTCACATGGGGACCCCGGTTTCCGGGAATGCGCGCCTTTAGGCGTACCCATACCTTGCATGAAACCTGTGCGGAACAATGGCGCTGGCAAGTTGAAGGGGTTCTGGATCACACGGCTGATCTTGGTCCGGACCGGCTTTACACAATGTCTTTTGAGGATTTGATGACAAACCCCGAAGAGCAACTGAAGGCAGTTATGAACTGGATGGGGGGAGAGATGCGCTTGGAAGTCCTTAAAGGGATTGTCAAATCGGTACAATCCAAGAGGGCGTCGGGAAGGGATCCCCTTGCCGGGCTTCCTGATCAGGAAAGGGAAAATATCCGGGCGATTGTTTCCCCCGTGGCGAGCCGGATGAGGCTCCGCAAACCCTCTAATTGATGATTCCTTCCAACCGAATCCTTTTTATGAGCCAAGCCATCCCGCAACACATTACCAAGACGATTGAGGCAAAAAGAAACGATAGGGGAATCTCGAGCCAGGGGGCCGGATCCACGGGGCGCCAATCATGAGTGAACCTTGCCAAGAGTCTGGCGGCCAGTGGATTTGCGACAAATATTGTCATAGTATTAGCGCCTGCAAAGCAAATGAACCCGGAAACCAAAGGGTTTCGGGGTGGATTCAAGCGGAGCTGAAGCACACTTGTTGAAATTAGAATGGAGGCAATGGCAACACCCGGTGTGACATAGGCGTCATGCTCCCGACCAAGCAAAGAAAGGATGAAAAACTCTAGGGGAATTAGGACGATCGCTGCCGTCCACCAGCCACTCAGCCTTGGCAATTGTCCACGGGACAAGGCAATTCCAGCGAAGACATACGGAATGCTGTGAAAAAAAGGCCTCATTTTTAACTGAAGAAGAATTTCCGGAACGAGATGGTGGGCATATCCGAAAACAAGATAGGTGGCAGCGGAAAAGGCGAGAATACCGATTCTCAATGCGGGCCGGTTGTATGCCCAGACGAGAACGGGAAACAGCGGAATCAATTGGAGAAGGATAAAGAAAAAGAACTGACCCGGCCAGGAACCCCCGCCAAAGTGCCGGATGGCGAACTTCAGGAGAGTTGGCATAAGCCACTCCTCACGAAAAAGGCTGTATGCAAGACTCCAGACGATGAAGACGGTCAGGATATGCAGAAAACGCTTTCCAATGTAACGCCATGGATGCTCTTGCCGGCTAAGGGAACGGGCCATGAAATAGGAGAACATCATGAGAAAGCACGGCACGGCCGCCCGGAATATCCATGTGATGTAAACCGTCGCATTTTCTCCAACCATCCAAATGGAATGAATGTAAACGACCCCGAAGATAGCTATCGCCTTGAGGAGGTCGGGTGCGAATTGCCTGGTTGATGATTGCATGGATCGAAAAGTTAGAGGCTTGGCCTCAAATTTAAATGACTTAACAAGGAACTTCTTAAAAGAAAATTATCGCTAATATAAAATGGAAAGCTCAACGACAAAACCCAAAGAGTCCCCCTCGACTTACGACAACTACCGCCAATGGAAAAACTGGAGTAAGGACCGGTCTGTGGAGAAATGGTTCATCGAATACTTTGAGGGAGAGATCCGGCAGGCAGGCCTGACGGAGGCGAAAAGCTTGCTGGAGGTCGGCTTTGGCAACGGGGATTTCATGCGTTGGGCCCTGTCACAGGGCAAGCAGATTACCGGGACAGAGATTATTCCGGAGCTGGTTGAGCGTGGTCGCGAATCCGGCCTGGATGTTTATCTTTACAACATTGCGGACATGGAAATCGACGACGGACCCCTAGCCGGAAAACGTTACGACGGGATTATCCTCTTTGACGTGATCGAGCACCTGACCGCGAAGGACGGCATGCTGGCTTTGAAGCGCCTGGCAGGGCTTTTAAATCCCGGAGGAAGGATCGTGCTCCGCTTCCCGAATGGGGACAGCCCCCTTTCGGTGCCTATTCAAAACGGCGATCATACACACCGGAATGCCATTGCCAAAAGCAAACTTGTCCAGATGTGTCTGGGAACGGGACTAACCGTCTTGTCATACAGAAACGCCCAGCGAATAGCCGCGAGAAAGTCGACCGCATGGTTCAAGTGGATTTTGTTTCGCCTGCGGGACCTGACCGAGATTGTCGTCGGGTATTTGTTTTTCAACCAGCGTCGTCCGCTGGATCCCGTTGCAACAGCTGTGCTGGGCAAAGCTGATTGATCAGGAACCTGATTTCAAAACTCCCCGAAAAACATTCATTAGATGAAACCGGCCCTGACCCTGTTCTTCCGCGATAGCCGTACTGGCAAGCAGAGCATTGAGAGACTGTTCAGCAGTCTCACAGTCCACTTCGAGAAGGTATTCGAGGTGGACACGGTTCATTTGCCAAACCGTCCTGGGAGTGTCCCCGGGATGGCAGGGAATATCAAATTTGCGAGGAAAAAGGGAAAGGGTGTCCTTCACATTACTGGAGATGCGCACTATATAGTTCCTTTTTTGAAAAGGGGAGCGACCGTCCTCACCATTCATGACTGCGGCTATCTTAAGCGGCTTAGGGGGATCAAGAAGTTCCTGTACAAGCTTCTTTGGTTCAGACTTCCGTGCCGTTTTGCGCAAAAGGTCACAGTCATCTCCGAGGCGACCCGGGAGGATTTGGAAAAGGAAATCGGCCCTTTGGGAGACAAGCTCGTTGTCATCGAAAATTGCTTCACTTTTGAACCGCAGGCAGCCCACAGCCCCTTTAATTCCGGTTGCCCTAAAATCCTTCAGATTGGAAGCGGCAGGCACAAGAACCTCGACACGCTCATCACGGCCGTGGATGACCTGCCATGCGAGTTGAAGATTGTCGGAAAGCTGAGTGATGAAAATCGCCGCGAACTTGATCGGAGAAAGATTCAATATACTAATGAATTCGCCGTATCGGATTCGCGGATACAGGAGATTTACCAGGAGTGTGACATCCTGTTCTTTGCCTCCCGTTTGGAGGGCTTTGGCCTGCCCATACTCGAGGCACAGGCCTTTGGAATCCCGTGCATCACCTCCAATTGTTCAAGCATGCCCGGTGTGGCAGGGGAGGGCGCCCTGCTCGTAGATCCGGAGTCGCCGGAGGAGATCCGGTCGGCCATTGAAAGACTCAAAAATGAACCCCGGTTACGGGAAGAATTATTCGAAAAAGGCAGGTTGAATCTTCAGCGCTTTGAACCTGCGACCATTGCGCAAAAGTATATGGATGTATTTCGAACTCTTGGAAATGGCTGACCACCTATCCGTTGAATTCCACTATCTGGAAGTGTGAAAACCCTTGTTTCCCCTTTGTTTGTGCTGTTTATCCTGCTGGCCGCTGCTTGGGCCCTTGCCCACTGGCGTTTTAAACGACATCCTCATGCTTGGTTCACCCGCCTTTGGCTTTATTCGGGACTTTGCATGACAATTATCCTCTATTTTTCTTCCACACCTGCTGGGAGTGAGGCTCTTCGTAGCACATTGTATCCGATTATGGCTTCTACGGACGATGCTCAACTGAATCAAGTTGACTGGATCGTCGTCCTTTCCGGAGGTTTCGCGGTCGGGAGCAAGCCGGGTGAGATTGTGCTCACAACGGAGAGCGCCCTCCGGACGGCACATGGCGTATTCCTGGCAAGGAAGTATCCGGAGGCCGGTGTCATCTTTACTGGAGCGGGAGGCGGTGCCCGTCTGATGCAAGAACTTGCCCTGGCACGCGGTGTTGATCCTCAACGGTGCCGAATTGAACCGACGGCCCTGAATACGCGAATGCATCCACCAGGCGTCCTGGCCCTCGATGGAGTGGAGGCGGATGACTTTCTTCTGGTGGTCAGTTCCGACTGGCACCTGCCTCGCGCTAAGGCCGAATTTGTTCGGTACTTCAACCACCTTGCCTTTTCCGGTTCAACGCGGACCACACGACCCGGCCCGCTTTGGGAGAAATGGTTTCCGAGTGAATCGGCATTTTCTGCAAGCAGCCTGTATATCCGTGAGTGGGTTGGCCGGCTTTACTACTTTCTGGCAAGATGATATTTTCTTCGAGACGCCTCACACTGAAACATGCACCTCTTTATTGATGCTTCCAATCTTCGCCGCGGCGGCGGAGTGACCCACCTCCAGGAAATCCTTCAGGTGGCCGATTTGAAACGCCACGGGTTTTCCAAAGTGACCGTTTGGGCTCCAAAGAGAACACTTGAGCGTATCGGTGATATTCCGCTTGTCGAGCGGCGCACCCACCCTCTGATCGACAAGGGTCGTATTCACGGGGTGATCTTCCGCCGGCATCTCCTCGACCGCCAGATCGAGCCTGATGTAAACCTTCTATGGGCTCCGGGAGGTACCTACCAAGGGAGTTTCCGGCCCTATGTGACCATGCTCAGGAATTTCCTCCCGTTTGATTTTCCGGAGCGGGCCCGATTCAAGTACCGGTGGGCATATGTTCGGCTGGTTTATCTTAAGCATGTCCAGACAAAGAGTTTCAAACGGGCAACTGGCCTGATCCATATCAGCCAGAAGGCCCATGATGTGCTTAATGAAATGACGGACCTGAGCAAGGTCCGCCAAACCGTCATCCATCATGGCCTGAGCGAACGCTTCCTGATGCTGCCAAGACCACAACGGCAGGTTGAAGACTTTACTGAGAAAACTCCTGCCCGCCTGCTCTACATTTCCCATATCAATCTTTACAAGCATCAGGACAAGTTGATCCAAGCCGTTGCAAAAGTCCGGGAGCGAGGAATTCCGGCGGAGATACATCTTGTCGGGCCGGCTCTTCCAGCCGCGAAGAGAATGTTTGATCCACTTGCCGCAAGGTTGGATCCGGAAAAGAAATGGATCAAGTGGCACGGTGAGATCCCTTATTTTGAAGTCCGGGAACATACGCAACAGGCAGATCTTTACACTTGTACCTCAACCTGTGAAACATTCGGGATGGTGTTACTCGAGGCAATGGGCTCGGGGCTCCCGGTAGTTTGCTCTGACAGGAGCGCCTTGCCGGAAATCCAAGGCGATACTGGTTTGAAGGTTGATCCTGAGAATGTAACCGAGTTGGCGCATGCGATTGAGAAGATGCTGCGGGATAAGGCCTTGCGTATGGAGTACGCAATGAAGGCTTACGATCGTGCTAAAACCTTTACTTGGGAACGCTGTGCCGAGGAAACTTTTGAATTTCTGCGTGCCTGTGCTACTCAGTCGGCAAAACACTAATAAGCAATTTTCATGAGACAGATCCTACAAAACCTTTCTTCTGGCGAGACCCTACTCGCTGATGTACCGACTCCCAAGGTCCGACCAAAACACCTACTGATCCGCACCGAGGCGAGCCTTGTCTCCCTCGGGACGGAGAAGATGCTGATCGACTTTGGAAAGGCGAATTTGTTGGAAAAGGCGCGCCAGCAGCCGGAGAAGGTCAAGCAGGTTCTAGAGAAGATCAAGACGGACGGGCTGATGCCAACCATCGAGGTGGTCCGGGCCAAGCTGGATGCGCCTTTGCCGCTCGGATATTGTAATGTCGGAAGAGTCATAGAAGTCGGGCAGGGGGTGGAGGACTTTCAGGTTGGTGATCGAGTCCTATCCAACAGCAACCATGCGGAAGTTGTCTGCGCCCCGAAGAACCTGTGTGAGAAAGTTCCTGAAGGGGTCGAACCGTCCAGTGCGATCTATGGGGTCGTCGGAGCGATTGGCCTGCAGGGAATTCGGCTTATTGCGCCGACAATAGGCGAAACCATTGTCGTTACCGGGTTGGGTCTGATTGGACAGTTGTCGGTTCAGATCCTGTTGGCGAATGGCTGCAAGGTGATCGGCATCGATTTTGATTCCAAGAAGTGCCAACTGGCGGAGGAATTTGGTGCAAAGTCGATTGATCTTTCCAGCGGGCAGGATCCCGTAGCGGCGGCAATGGCATTGACGAACGGGAAGGGCGTCGATGGAGTATTGATCACCGCTTCAACCAAAAGCAATGATCCCGTTCATCACGCTGCTCAAATGTGTCGCCAGCGTGGTCGAATCGTTTTGGTGGGTGTCGTTGGAATGGAATTCAACCGGGCTGACTTTTTTGAGAAAGAGTTGAGTTTTCAGGTTTCCTGCGCGTATGGACCGGGTCGCTACGATCCTGAATATGAGCAGAAAGGAAATGACTATCCCTATGGTCATGTTCGCTGGACTGAGCAGCGGAATTTTGAAGCAGTTTTGGGACTGATGGCTTCGGGAAAGGTCCAGACGGATCCTCTTACGACTCACCGCTATTCCTTCGACAGGGCACTCGAGGCTTATGGAGAGGTCGGGAGCGGTGACGCAATGGGGATTGTCCTCGAGTATAGCTTGGCGGAGGGGGATAACCTGAAGCGGTCCGTCCGTCTTGGTGCTGCTCAAACTGCTGCCTCTGAACCTGTAGTTGGTGTGATCGGGGCAGGTAGCTTCACCGGATTGGTCATTCTGCCGGCGCTTAAAAAGACTGAAGCACGGCTCAAGGCAATTTCTTCAAGCACCGGCGTAACTGCTTCCCATCTGGGTAAGAAGTTTGGTTTTGAAAGCGCCGTCACAGATAATGGCCTGATCTTTGAGGATGAGGAGATCAATACCGTGTTCATCACAACTCGGCATGCCAATCATGGCAGGCTGGTGATGGAGGCGTTAAAGGCGGGGAAGCACGTATTTGTGGAAAAGCCGTTGTGTATCCGGAAGGAGGAGATGGAGGAGATTAGGAGCTTTTTCACAGGCGGGGACGCCTGTGACACAAAGGAGGCAAGTGACACATCTCCACTGCTTATGGTCGGTTTTAATCGAAGGTTTGCCCCACTTATCCGGAAGATGAAGGAACTTACGGCAAAGCGGACTGGGCCAATGGCGATGATCTTCAATGTTAACGCTGGAATGATTCCACGTGACCATTGGTCCCAACTGAAGGATGAAGGCGGTGGTCGTATTCTTGGTGAGGCCTGCCACTTTATTGATACGCTCCGATACATCGCCGGATCTGAAATTAGCAATGTAAAGACCACGTTCGCCAAAAAAGGTGGTGTCGCTATTGATGATATTGTCTCAATCCATCTTGAATTTGAGGATGGATCAATGGGGACTGTTCACTATTTCGGGAACGGTAACAAGTCTTTGGAGCGTGAGAGCCTGGATGTCTACTGCGGAGGCGGCATCCTGCGAATGAATAATTTCAGAACATTGACAGGTTACCGCTGGCCTGGGTTCAAGAAGGAAAAACTTCGCCGGCAGGACAAGGGGCATTCTGCCGAAATTGCCGCATTCATCGAGGCAGTTAATTGTGGCGGATCCTCGCCCATAGCTATTGAAGAAATTCTGGACGTTACAGAGGCAAGTTTCATTGCCGCTGAGCAGGCGTGAAAATACTCTATATCCATCAGTATTTTTCCACTCCACAAGGAGCGGCTGGAACACGGTCCTATGAATTTGCAAGGCGGTTTGTGGCCGCTGGCCATGAAGTGACAATGCTCTGTGGACGGTCCAGGTGGACCACGATCAAGGGAGCGGACGGCATCAATGTCGTCCGGGTTGGGGCCTCAGCCTCAAATAACGACTCGTACTTTCGACGGATTGTCGGGTTCCTGAAATTCAGCATCCTTTCGACGTGGGAGGTCCTTCGACTGGAGTACGATATCATTTATGCAACCTCGACCCCTCTGACAGTCGCAATTCCAGCATTGGTAGGAAAGCACCTGCGTAATAAAGCTTTCGTATTCGAGGTACGGGACCTTTGGCCGGAATTGCCTAGGGCTATGGGTATCATCCGTAGCCGCTCTGTTCTGGGTGTTCTGGAGATATTTGAATCCTTCGCCTACCAATCTGCTGACGCTTTGGTTGGTTTGTCACCTGGCATCGTTAAGGGCATCCGGAAAAAACGACCAAATGCATTAATTGAAATGATTCCAAATTCCTGCGACCTTGATCTCTTCAAGCCATGTAGGGAAAAGCGAATTGTTTCACCCAAGATTGGCTCGGAGGATTTTGTAGCTGTATTTTGCGGTGCTCATGGCCGGGCAAATGGCTTGGATTCAGTATTGGATGCAGCAGCCTATCTTAAAAAACATGCCTGTGACGGGATAAAAGTGCTCCTGGTTGGCGATGGACACCTTAAACCGCATTTAATGAACAGGGTCAAAAATGAAGCCTTGTCCAATGTTGTCTTTATGGATCCTCTTCCAAAAAATCAACTGGCCGAACTGATAAGCCGATGTGATTGCGGCTTGATGTCCCTCGCAGATATAGAAGCCTTCCAATTTGGAACCTCACCCAACAAGTTCTTTGATTATATCAGCTGCGGTTTACCAGTCGTCTGCAATTATCCCGGTTGGCTGGCTGGGCTAATTGCAGATTGGGACTGCGGCTTGGTTTCCGATGCAGGCAATGCAGCGTCTTTGGCCAATGCTCTCGAGAAACTGGCCGAAGATCCCATTCGTTGTGCTACCATGGGGAGAAATTCCCGAAAATTAGCAGAGAATGAATTTAATCGAGACAATCTCTTCACTCGACTTGAAAAGTTAATCCTACAATTTCAAAAAACATGATGAAACGAGTTGCCGTCGTAGCCGGAACGCGCCCGGAGGCCATCAAGATGGCCCCGGTCTATTTTGCCCTGAAAAAGAGCAAAACCCTTGAGCCCGTCTTTTTATCCACTGCCCAACATCGTCAGATGCTGGATCAGGCAGTGGGGGTTTTCGGCATCCAGCCGGAGTTTGACCTCGACCTGATGCAACATGGCCAGACTCTACCGGAATTAACCGGAAGGGTCATTAACGCCGTGACTGAGTTCATCGAGAAGGAAAATCCCGATGCGATGCTTGTACAGGGGGATACGACGACTGTATTGGCTTCTTCCATCGCCGCCTTTTATGCAAGTGTGCCGGTTGGCCATGTGGAGGCCGGCCTTCGCACCGGCAATATGCGATCGCCCTTTCCTGAGGAAATGAACCGCAAGCTGACAACTCCGCTTGCCCGATGGAACTTTTGTCCAACGGAAACCAGCCGGAAAAACCTTTTAAAGGAAGGTATTGATCCCAAGACGATCTCCGTTACCGGTAACACGGTGATCGATGCTTTGCTCTGGATGCGGGAACGCCTGCGCAAGGATGGTATTCCGGCATTGGAGGTAGCGGAGCGCTGTGGTATTCCAGAAACGTTTTGCACAAAGTTCATGCGGTCCGGTAAGACGAACGGTCGCTTCATTCTGGTGACGGGTCATCGCCGGGAATCCTTTGGGCATGGATTTGAAAACATCTGCCACTCAGTTGCTGAATTGACCAAGCAGTATCCTGATGTGGGCATTCTCTACCCGGTCCACTTGAACCCGCGGGTGCAGGAGCCAGTTCGCCGCATACTCGGCGGAAACGCAAATGTGACTTTAATCGAGCCGGTTGGTTATCGCGACTTTATCTGGCTGATGGATCGGAGTTTCTTTGTTCTCAGTGATTCAGGTGGCGTGCAGGAGGAGGCCCCAAGTCTCGGAAAGCCCGTGCTCGTCATGCGCGAAACAACGGAACGACCTGAGGGCGTCGAAGCAGGTACTTGCCGCCTGGTCGGGACCGATCCGGATACGATCCTCGCGGAAGCGAAACTCCTTCTCGAAAATGACGCGGAATATCAACGCCGCAGCTCACTGCAGAATCCCTATGGGGATGGCAAGTCGGCTGCACAGATTGCTAGAATTTTAGAGGAAACAATATGAACTACGATATCTGCGTATTAGGACTTGGCTACATCGGCCTTCCGACCGCCTCAATCTTTGCCACCAAAGGCAAACAGGTCCTTGGGGTGGATGTGGTCCAGAGAGTTGTTGATACCATCAATCAAGGAAGGATCCATATCGAGGAACCGGATCTGGATATCCTTGTTAAGGCTGCTGTTCAGTCAGGTAATCTAGTTGCTGCTACCGAGCCGGCCTCTGCACGGACCTATATCATAGCCGTGCCGACCCCTTTTGAAAAGGGACACAACGGGGAAAAGATTCCTGATCTGAATTTTGTGCAAAAGGCGACGGAATCCATCGCGTCAGTCGTGAAAGATGGCGCATTAATTATCCTCGAGTCGACGAGTCCGGTAGGTACGACAGAGAAGGTCAAAGGTTGGCTTGAGGCGGCACTTAAAAGGACGAACAGAAAGGTGAACCCGAAGAAACTTCTTTATGCACACTGTCCTGAGCGCATTCTTCCCGGGCAGATGCTGAAAGAACTCGTCTCGAACGACCGGATTGCAGGTGGACTGACACCGGAGGCCTCAGAGGCTGCAAAGGAACTCTACAGGGTATTTTGTACCGCTGAGATTTTTGTAACAAATGCCAGGACCGCCGAGATGGCCAAGCTGACTGAGAATGCTTCCCGGGACGTCAGCATTGCCTTCGCCAACGAGTTATCCCTTATCTGCGATCAGTTGGATATCGATGTCTGGGAGTTGATTGAGTTGGCCAATCGGCATCCGCGGGTAAATATTCTTCAACCCGGTCCTGGGGTAGGGGGGCATTGTATCGCGGTGGATCCCTGGTTCATTGTCGATGCGGCAGGTGATAAGGCTAGATTGATTCGGACAGCCAGGGAAGTGAATGATTCAAAACCACAGCATGTGATTTCGCAGGTGCGAGCCAAGGCTGAACGCTTCAAGAAGCCGGTGATTGCCTGTCTGGGACTGGCATTCAAAGCGAATGTTGATGACCTGCGCGAGAGCCCAGCCTGTGATATAGCCCGCGAACTAGCGAAGGAAAAGGACCACAAAGTTCTCATTGTTGAGCCCTACATTCGGGAATTGCCAAAAGGGCTGAAGGGAAAGGCGCAGCTTAAGGATTTGGATGATGCGTTGAAAATGGCTGATATCGTTGTACTTCTCGTTGATCACCGACAATTCAAAAGTATTCCCAAGACGCGCCTGCGCGGTAAGGTGCTTATCGACACTAAGGGTGTTTTTCGTTAACCTCAGTGATTAATAAGTTGAACAACTTATTCAAGGTGCTGCGGCTCCTTGGACCCGGATTCATTGCTTTCAGGACCCTTTATGCCCTCAAATTGAAAGTTGGCTATTTCAAGAGGCGCCTCCCCGCAAGTCCATGGGAGGCGTTCTCTTTGGAATCGGATGAAACCAGTAAAAGTGTCCACCTTTTTGATGCGGGCGAAATGGCGGCCGCTTACAGGGAGCAATTCAAGGATACGTTGCCTACAGTTATTTCCCGTGCTGATCGCATTCTCGGTGGGGAGATTCAGTACTTTTTCCACAATTGGCAAAAGACCGGCTTTCCTCCCAATTGGCACAAAAATCCTTTCACGGGAGAATCCGCACCCACTGAGTGTCATTGGAGTGAATTGGGGGATTTCGGTTTTGGTGATATAAAGGTCATCTGGGAGGCCAGCCGGTTTTCCTTCGCCTACGATTTGACCCGTGCCTATCTCGCGACAAACAATGAAAAGTATGCAGAAGGGTTCTGGGCAGCTCTCGAAGATTGGAGGAAAAACAATCCTCCGCAGTTGGGTGTAAATTGGAAGTGTGGCCAGGAAATCTCCATTCGCCTGATGGCATGGGTCTTCGCTCTGAATGGGCTGCAAGAGGCCAAATCCTCTACTGCGGAACGGCTTAAGTCACTGATTGAAATGATTGCCGCTTCGGCCAGGCGCGTGGAAGCAAATCTTGATTATGCTCTTAGTCAGAAAAGTAACCACGGGCACAGTGAAGGTGTTGGGCTCTTTACAGTAGGATCCTTGTTTCCCGGTTTGCCTGAAGCTTCGGGATGGAGGAAAAAAGGACTTAAACTCATTAACTCCCTTACCGAAGAACTCATTTATGAGGATGGATTTTGCTGCATGTACTCATTCAACTACTTGCGTTGCATGCTGGATGTCCTGATTTGGGCGAATTGGGTGAGTGAAGCGAGTGGTGATGAGTTTGCTCCTGTAGTTGTAGAGCGAATGCAGTGCTCAATGAACCTGCTGCTACAGGCGATGGATGGGGAGGGCAGGTTGCCGAATTATGGATCTAACGATGGATCCCTCAACCTTCCCCTGACAACTTGTGACTTCAACGACTATCGTCCTGTTGTGCAGGCAATTTCCGTAATTGGTAATGAAAAGGTTTTGCAAGATGGTCCGTGGGATGAGTTATCCTTCTGGATAACAAATGGGAATGCTGCCAAAGTGCATCAAAAAATTCCTACCCAAGATGATTTGTATTCGAAACCAACAGGGATCGGCATTCTTCGAAACGGTGATTCTTTTGCAATGATGAGAGCGGGTAAGACCCTTCATCGGGCCACCCATTCTGACATGCTTGCGTGCCACATTACATGGCAGGGAATTCCTATCGCAATCGATGCTGGAACCTATTCCTATAATGCTCCCCCTCCTTTAAATCGAGGTTTTGCGGGATCGGCTTTTCATAATTCCCTGTGCCTGGATGAGCGCGATCAAATGGAATCGATTACCCGATTTATTAAGTATCCACGGGTTCATGGATATTCGAGCGGAACTTTACGATCTGCCAAAGGGAATCTCGCGGTCTTGGTTGGGTCGCATACTGCTTTCAATAATCTTCCTGGAAAGGTTCGATATTCACGAATACTTATACATATAATGGAGGATTTTTTTCTGGTTATTGATCGAGCCAGTAGTTCGAACGAGTATTTGTTTTCCCTGAACTGGCTGCTGTGTTCCAACAACGGGACTCTTGAGGACAATGTCTTCAAAATGGAAACGGCTAAGGGCGATTACTATGTCTCGGTAACAAGCGATGCGGAGGGGCTGTCCCAGAAACTCGTCAATGGAGATCAACAAACCGGATTAGGCTTTTCCTCTGAACATTATGGCAGCTTGGAACATCGGGATTGCCTCCTAAGCAGTGTCCGGTCGAGTACCATCAATTTCTACAGCTGTTTCGGTCCAGAGCCCCTTTACCTTCGATTCGGTGGGGAAAGCTTCCATGCGGCATGTGGATCGTTTATTCTGCAAGGTAAACTAACAAGTAACAATGAACTACTCTTGGTTTTGAGTGATTCTGATAATATCAACAAAATTGACGAGTTGACGACACAATTGGACGCGATCGAATAACAGAAAATGCGACACCACCTTATAGTGACTTTTTATTACAGGCCTGACCTCTGTGCCGGATCATTCAGGAATACCGCATTTGTCGAAGCCCTGAAGGAAAAGGTCGGCGAGAATGATCAAATTACCGTTTTCACAACCTGTCCAAATCGATACAGTACTCATCGCGTAGAAGCACCAAAAGTTGAGAAGGATGGAAATCTCTCCATTTATCGGTTTGAAATTCCTCCCCATGCTGGAGGGTTTCGTGACCAGATTCATTCCTTCTCTGCTTTCTACCGTCAGGCCTTGCGGGCAAGCAAGGGATTGTCATTCACTTCAGTTTATGCATCATCTTCTCGTCTTTTTACTGCATATCTTGGATCGGTGATTTCAAGGAAACAAAAGGTCCCTCTCTTTCTGGATATGCGTGACCTGTTCCGTGAAAACATCACTGAGATTCTTCAAAATCCGTTAATTCGCCTGCCATTGGACGTTAGTCTGAGACTGGTGGAGCGCCGTGCCTTCGGTCGGGCTTGCCACATTAACCTCGTCTCCAGAGGGTTCGAGAAGGATTTCCTCCCTTTCAAAAAGCCGCTTAGCTTCCATCCCAATGGGATCGATACTGAATTCATGGGAATGACACCTGAGGGATCCCGATCGATAGATGGTCGGAAAGTAATTACTTACGCTGGAAACATGGGTGAGGGCCAAGGCCTTGACAGAATTATCCCAGATGCAGCGAAAGCGCTTGAAAGCCATTATGTCTTTCACCTGTACGGGGATGGAGGCACACGCAAGCGACTCACATCAAGAATTGAAGAACTGAATATTTCAAACGTTGTCCTCCATGATCCTGTAAAACGTGATGAATTACTGGATGTGTATCGAAAAAGTGATTTTCTGTTTGTTCACCTTAATCGGTTGAAAGCCTTTGAAAAAGCGCTTCCTTCAAAGTTTTTTGAATACGGGGCGATTGGATTGCCGATTATTGCAGGAGTTGCAGGCTATGCCCGCGAATTTGTGCGGGATAATCTTCCCGATGCCATCCTGTTTGATCCATGTGATTCCCCTCAACTCACTGAAAAGTTGCTCAACTTCAGGGATTCCCAAATTGACAGAAGCGAATTCATTAAGAAATTCAAACGGACAAGTATAATGAGTGAGCTTGCTGATTTGTATTTGAAAAAGACAGTCTAAGTAACAACACGGAATGGAAAAGGGAAAACGCATCCTCATCACCGGCTGTAACGGCTTTGTCGGCACAAACCTCTACCGGGCGTTTGAAGGAGACTTCGCGCTCTCGGGTGTGGACCTTCCGGGCAATGGGGCCTATCCACCGGACCAGGTTTTTTCATGGGAGGACGTGGCTGCCATGCGGGTACCACCGGTCGACGCGGTGATCCATCTGGCAGGGAAAGCGCACGACACGAGCAACGCGGCGGATCCGGAATCGTACTTCCGCATCAACCTCGGGCTGACGCAAGCGATCTTCGATTGGTTCCTGAAGTCGGACTCGAAGCACTTTATTTTCTTTAGTTCGGTGAAGGCGGTGGCGGATACGGTAACGGGTGATGAATTGACAGAGGAGGCCGAACCCGACCCGAAAACGCCATACGGGCAGTCGAAACTGGCGGCAGAGGAGTATGTGCGGGGAAACACGCTTGCAGAAGCGGAACCGAGCCTAAAGGCCCGACTCATGGGTTCCGAAAAAATCATCACCATCCTGCGGCCCTGCATGATTCATGGTCCGGGGAACAAGGGAAACCTAAATGAGCTGTACGGGATTGTCAGCCGCGGGGTGCCCTGGCCATTGGGGGCTTTTGAGAATCGGCGTACCTTTGTCTCTATCGATAATATGATCCACGTATTGCGTCGGCTGGTGGAGAGCGGTGGACCCGTTGGGACGTATCAAGTGGCGGATGACGAAGCTGTGTCGACAAATGACATTGTCAGGCTGATTGCAGAATCCGTGGGAAGAAAGCCGCGGATCTGGGGATTGCCGCCAAGTTGTGTACGGGCCATGGCGCGGGTGGGGGATGTCCTGCACCTGCCGCTGAACAGTGAGCGGCTGAAGAAACTCACCGAATCGTATGTGGCCTCGAACACAAAGTTGAAAGAGGCCCTCGGGATTGAGCAGATGCCCGTGCGTGCGGAGGATGGGTTGAGGAAGACACTTTCCAGTTTTAGGAATGAATAATAACTACATGAGAGACCTTCTTCAGGAATGAAACGCATCCTCATCATCGGCGCATCGAGCGGCATCGGCGCAGCGGTAGCCCGGGCCTGTGCCGGGCAAGGCTGGGCCGTCATTCTCCATGGACGGGATGAGGAGCGGTTGGAAGAGGTGCGGAAAAGGTGTCTCAATGATAAAGATGGCGGGATGTCCTCTGTGGCGTCCGAATGCAGTCGGGACGGAGCCCGATCCTCCGGGGATGCGGACGCCGGGATTGAACTCCTCCTCGGCGATGTCGTTGCCTGGGCGGAGGATCCGAAGAGTATTCCGGAAATTGAGCCTGTCCAAGCAATTGTTTGGTCCGCGGGGATTTGCGAGCTGGCAGCCGGGCAGATGCTCGGGCTGAAGGCGATCAGGCGGACTCTGTCGGTGAACCTCGAGGCGCCGCTGGTGGTGCTGAGTCACTTTTACCGGAAGGGGATCATCCAGTCGGGCGGGAGCATTGTTTTGCTGGGGTCGGAATCTGCACATGATGCTGGTGAAGGATTTTCCGTGTATGCGGCGAGCAAGGGCGGCCTGGCAAGCGCGGCAAGGGTGCTGGGGAAGGAATTTCAAAGAAGGAATGTCTCTGTCCATTGCCTTGAGCCCGGGACGGTGAATACGCCGATGACGGAAAAGCTGGTACAAGCCTTTGGCGGATTGAAGGATGGTCATATGGAGAAGATGGTCGAACCGGAGGAAGTGGCGGCTGAGGTGGTGGGTATCCTCTCATCCCGCTTCCGTCTACGCTGTGCTACGTCGGACACGGTCGCCAAGGCTTCGCAAGACAAGCACGGAGACACCAAGCCACAGAGCTAGGCGTTTTTTTGGCCAAAAACCTAACGGTATATAAATAAGGGAAACTACCCGCCTACGCTCAGCGAGCTTCGGCAGGGCACAGCGAAACACGCGAAATAGGCGAAACTACAAATCACACAAATAACCCTGATAGCTAAGCCATATCCTGAAATAATTTCGTGTTTTTCGGGTATTTCGTAGTTGGATGATGTGTGGCCGGTTGCCGGGGATCGCGCGTGAACGCGCAACTCCTCGATGAATGTTGTGCAAGGAAGAAAAACAATCAATTTCGTGTAGAGCGGAGACTTGAGTCGCTGTGAATCCTTGGAAAAGCTGACAATATGGATTCCATGGAAAGTTTCAGGACTTGCCCTCAAGGGAGTGACGGCGAAAATACGGGTATGAAAGAGATTATTTTTGAGGTTCTGGAAGACGCGACAGGTGGATATTCAGCAAACGCCTTGGGGTACGGGGTTCACACACAGGGAGACAGCCTGGAGGAATTGCGATGCAATGTCAGGGAGGCGGTCAATTGTTATTTCGATGAAGAGGATGATCGCCCCGCAATTATCCGTCTGCATTTCGTGCGGGACGAGGTCCTCGCGGTATGAGATTGCCAAGGGATATTGATGGGGAAAAATTAGCGAGGTGCCTGAAAGCCCTGGGATATCGCATTACCCGTCAGCGCGGATCTCATATGCGCCTGACGACCCAAACGGGCGGGAAGCATCACGAAGTCATTCCAAAACATAAACCCCTCAAGCCTGGGACGCTGGACGGAATTCTGAAGAGTATCGCCTGTCACCACGGGATGAAGAGAGACGAACTTTTAAAGTATCTGGATCTGTAGTCTGCGAGAACCTTCTTGTCAGGGATGTTTGCGCCCAATTCCCAGTATGCCCTCCTTCGCTGGGTCCGGAAAATTCCTGGAGACGGTGGAACCCCGTTGGGGTTCTGGATAAATGGGTGGCCGGTTACCAGGGATTCGCCCCGCCTCCGCGCTGCGCGCTTCCCGCACCGCCAAGGCTTCCGTCTTCACTGCGCTACGCCGGACAAGTCGCAGGACGAGTCGCGAGACAAGCGAGATGTTGTGGTCGAAAATTTCGACTGCAAATGAGAATGGGACAACCCATTAATCCTTGAGAAGGGAAGGCTTATTTTTGGGACTCTTTTTTTTCAATTCTGGGCGACAAGTCGTGGCCGGATCAAGGAATTGCTCGATGGAAGGATCTCCCGCATCAAAGCGCCGGTCGAATTCCTCCACGGTGATCGAAGCGGAGCCATCCCGATTGGATAGCGTTCCTTTGGACTTAGGTGATTTCATTATAAAGTTCTTTCTCATTTTTCCGGGCGCGTCGTACGGAAATCAATCTGACAGCCTGTTTCCTCTTGGTAAATATGGCGGCCCAAAGGGATTGGTCAATTCGTGCAATCAGTCGCAAGCGGCATTCACCCTCCATGGATCTGGCGGTGGTTTCAACCCTTTTCTTGTCCAGCCAGAGCCGTTGTGCACGAATGAAATCGATCCCATGCTTTGCCAGTGCGAAAAACGGTCAAATTCAGGTAGGGAGTACAGCGGACTACGGATCACGCGAATGAATTCTGGTCTTCCCCCTGAGTTCCTCCACGAGAAGGGGCGTATTCCGGTCTAGTGGAGCGGGGACTGGAACTACGAATCGCCCTCCAATGGTTATTCCCCCCGCTCAATTGAGGCGACGGGGTAGGCGCAATAATCGGCGGCGAAGAAGGCGGACGGGCGGAGGTTGCCGGAGTCGCCGATACCGCCAAAGGGGGCGGCACTGGAGGCGCCGGTGAGCGGGGCGTTCCAATTGATGATACCGGCACGCAGGCGCTGATAGGCATGTTGGTAGCGGTCACGGGAATCTGTGAGGATCCCGGAGGCGAGTCCGTAGCGCGTCTGGTTGGCGATCCGAATGGCATCATCAAGGCCATTAACCCGGATGACCTGCAGGAGTGGACCGAACACTTCCTCGTCGGGAAGGTTTGTGAGACCCGTGACCTCAAGGATTCCGGGGGAAACGTAGGCCTTGCCCAGATCAAGGGCCTTTGCCGGCAGGAGCGGTGTGGCCCCGGCCTTGAGCAGGTCCGCTTGCGCCGTGAGCACAGCCTCCGCAAACGTTGGATGGGCGAGGGGTCCCATGAAAGGGGGAGGGTCTGCGAACGGATCACCGATGGACAGGCCGGAGGCCTGTAACACCAGTGTATCGAAAAAGTCACTCGCTTTTTCGGAGTTGATGACAATGAGCCGTCGGGCACAGGTACAACGCTGGCCAGCGGAGATGAAAGCACTTTCCACGGTTGTTTTTGCGGCTTGTTCGAGGTCGGCGATATTAGGGGTATCGACAATGAGGGGATTGTTGCCTCCCATCTCGAGGGCGAGAACCTTGCCTGGTGTCTCGGCAAACTGTCGCGCGAGGAGCTTGCCGGTGCGGGCACTGCCAGTGAACAGGACGCCATCCACCTCCGGGTGTGCGGTGAGGGTTTTTGCGACTTCGGGCCCTCCTTGAATGAGCTGGAGCGCTCCCTTGGGCAAAGGTGTTTCCCGCCATATCGCGAGCATGGCCTCGGCGGTCTTCGGGGCATATTCGCTCGGTTTGAAGATGACCGTATTCCCCGCCAGCAATGCGGGAACAATATGCCCGTTTGGCAAGTGTCCGGGAAAGTTGTACGGCCCGAGGACGACCAGGACACCGTGCGGCCGGAAGCGCGTTACGGACGGTCCGCCTGTAAACTCAGCACAACGCTGTTCGTAGGCATGTATACTGATTTCCACCTTGCCGATCATCGCCCCGACCTCTCCAAGTGATTCCGGCAACGGTTTGCCGATTTCCCGGGCAATTGTCTCCGCAAGGGATTGCTTGGCGGATTCGAGCGCGGAGGCGTATTGGCGAAGAATGGCACAACGCTCTTCAAAAGCGGTCATTGACCACGCTTGAAAGGCCTTGCGTGCGTTCGAAAAGAGCGGGGTAGGGTCGATGGTCATGTCCTACCAATCGCCAGAATCACCCGGCTTGAGGGATTTTGCGTAGGCGACCAGCAAGCGGATGGTATTCTCGACATCCTGCAGGTCGACTATCTCGCTCGGCGTGTGCATGTAGCGCAGCGGGATAGAGACCACCGCTGTGGGAATGCCACCTTGGCCCATCTGGAGCTCACGGCCATCCGTTCCGGTCGGTCGCGGGTCCGCTTCAATCTGGTACGGGATTTTCTCCTTCTTGGCAATCGCCACCAGCTTCTTGAACATGATCGGATTGACGTTAGCCCCGCGTGTAATGATCGGACCACTACCGAGCAGGTTTTCACCAAAGCGCCGGTTATCGCATTCCGGATGATCCGTCGCATGGCCCACATCCACCGCAATGGCAAAGTCCGCCTTGACACCTGTTGCGACAGCGCGCGCTCCCCGGCAACCAATCTCTTCCTGGCTTGTGGCCACGGAGACCACGGTTGCCTTGAGCCCTTCACGATCCTTTGCAAGCCGACGCAGCACTTCGCAGACCACGTAGCAGCCGCTCTTGTTGTCAAAGGCGCGGGCAATCCCGATGCTGCCGGTCATCAGTTCAAACGCTTGATCATAGACCGCGACATCACCGATCTGGATCCGCTTCAAGGCATCCTTTTTGTCCTTGGCACCAATATCGATCCACAAATTAAACTTTTCCGGGACCTTCTTACGCTCTTCAGCCGTGAGCAAGTGGATCGCCCGCCGGCCAGTGACGCCCTTGACAATTCCCTTCTCCGTGAGGATTGCCACACGCCGGCCTGAGATCGTTGTGAGATCTATCCCGCCGATCGTATCAAAGTACAGAAAGCCCTGATCATCCACATAGGTGATAATCAGTCCCAGCTCGTCCATGTGGCCTGTCATCATGACCGTTGGCCCTTTGCCGGACTTGACGGTGGCAATGCGGTTTCCGACGGCATCCTTACGGTACTCATCAGCGGACGACTCAACATACTTATCAACGACGGCCTGGGCCTCGAATTCGTACCCTGACGGGGAACGGGCGTTTAGAAGCTCAACAAGAAATTCGGGTGCTTTGGTGATTTTACTCATAATGTAGTATAGCCATGCCTGTAAATCCTTCCAGTCAAAGGAAAACTTCTTCCGGTGGGAAATTGCCAAAAAATTGTTAAGTGGCAGGTTTCTGCAAATTCGACTGGTCGATACCCGAATTCCTGCTATCCCTGTTGGGTAGATGATCCTTTACCCAGCAATCGATCTAAAGGGCGGCCGCGTTGTTCGTCTCGAACAGGGCCGCGCAGACGCCGAGACAGTGTATGCCGAAGACGCCTCCATCCCGGCGGCGGACTTTAAGGCAGCCGGAGCAGAATGGGTGCACGTGGTTGACCTGGACGGAGCCTTTACGGGCAAGCAGGAAAACGCGGAAGCCGTGGAGAACATCCTCCAATCGGGCCTGAAAGTGGAATTGGGCGGCGGAATTCGCTCCCTGGAAGTCATCAAGCGATGGCTCAATCTGGGCGTTCAGCGCGTGGTCATCGGTACCAAGGCCGTGACTGACCCAAATTTCCTCCACGAGTGCCTACATAATTTCTCCGCTGACTGCATCGCTGTGGGGATCGACGCCATGGATGGAAAAGTGGCTGTCAAAGGCTGGATTGAGAAAGTCGACCTGTCGGCCATCGAGTTCAGCCATTCCGTTCAGGAGATTGGTATTCATACGATTATTTACACAGACATCAGCCGGGACGGGATGATGACCGGTCCCAACTTTGAGGCCCAGATCGAGCTGCTCGATTCCCTTGAAATTGACGTCATTGCCTCGGGTGGAGTCGCCTCAATCAAGGATATTGCCCGGTTCAAGGAAATTGCCGCCAAGTATGACAACCTGAACGGGGTCATTACAGGCAAGGCCATCTACGATGGTAGCCTCGACCTTGCTCAAGCAGTCAGCCTCTCCGGCGAATAGCTGGCAGGACTTGCCAATTACTAAAAGGCGGCTCAGATTCCATCATATGATGGATCCACGTTATAACACATTGGCTAAAAACCTTGTTGGCTACTCGGTCTCCGTAAAGAAAGGGGAGCGTGTCCTGATCGATGCTTTCGACGTACCGGACGAAATGGTCGTGGCACTTGTCCGCGCCGTCCGTGAAAAAAAGGGAATTCCGCACGTCCAGTTGCATCACGCCCGGGTATCGCGCGAGATGCTGATGGAGGTGACGGACGAGCAAATCGATTTCCAGGCAAAGCACGAGCTGCAGCGCATGAAGGGAATCGACGCCTACATCGCCCTGCGCGGGGCCAATAACATTTTCGAAAATTCTGATGTGCCCAGTTCCCGGATGGCAAAGGCCATGAAGGCCATGCGACAAGTCCAGAACTGGCGCGTCCGGAAGACCAAATGGGTGGTTCTTCGCTGGCCAACCCCGGCAATGGCGCAGCAATCCCTGTCCAGTACGGAATCATTCGAGGACTTTTACTTCCGTGTCTGTTGCATGGATTATTCACGCATGTTACCCGGTCAGCGTGCCTTGAAGAAGCTGATGGACAAGACCGACCGCGTTCAAATCAAGGGACCCGGCACGGACTTGAGTTTCTCCATTGCCGGACTTGAGGCTGTGATGTGCGCCGGATTGCGAAACATCCCCGACGGGGAAGTCTTCACTGCCCCGGTGCGTGACAGCGTGGAAGGTGTCCTCACCTATAACGTTCCCTCGGTCTACCAAGGCATCTCGTTTGACAATGTCCGCCTCGAATTTGAAAAAGGGAAAATCGTCAAGGCGAGCTGTGCCGGACAAAACCGGAAGCTGAAGGCCATCCTCGATAGTGATCCCGGGGCGCGTTACATTGGCGAGTTTGCCATCGGGTTCCATCCGCACATTCGCGAACCGATGCGGGATACCTTGTTTGATGAGAAGATTGCCGGAAGCTTCCACTTCACGCCGGGCCAGGCATATGAAGGCGTGGCTGACAACGGCAACCGTTCGCAGGTTCACTGGGACATGGTCCACATCCAACGCAAGGAATACGGCGGAGGCGAGATGTACTTTGACGGTAAGCTCATCCGGAAAAACGGCATTTTCATTCCCAAGTCCCTGCACAAGCTTAACCCGGATTACCTCCTCGCTGACTAATACGGATGCCACACCAGCCCGATCCTGAATTAAAGGCCTTCCTGGCAAGCCTTCCAAAGACGGAAACGCACCTGCACATCGAGGGTGCCTTGCCGTGGGACCTTTTGAATCAGCTCGATCCCGGGCGATTCACCCATCCTCCGAAGTCATGGGATGATCACTACAAGTTCTCGTCCTTCGCGGAGTTTGAGGAGGAGCTGCTCAGCATGGCTTTTGCGTGGTTCACTTCACCAGAGCGCTATTATGAGGCTGCGAAGAAGATCTTCAATCGCCTGCACACCGAGGAGAACGTCCAGTACATTGAGACCAGTTTTGCTTCGGGCATGATCGAGTATCTCGGCCTCGACGGGGAGGCCGTGGCCAAGGCTATCAAGGCCGCAGCTCCGGCAGGCGTTCCGGTTCGGGTCTTCATGGGGATTCATCACAATGGCTATACCGAAAAGAGCCGCCCCTTTATTGAGGACAGCCTGCGTTGGGAGGCACTTGATGGACTGGACCTGCACGGAACGGAGACGGTGCCCCTTGAGCCGTGGACTGCCGACGTCTGGAAGCGTGCCCGCGAGTCAGGCAAGCGGACAAAGGCACATGCCGGTGAATTCTGCGGGCCGGAATTTGTTTGGCAGGTGGTGGAGGAACTTGGTGTCCGGCGCATCCAACACGGGGTGCGCTCAGTGGATTCACCGCGGCTTTTGCGCCACTTGGCGGATATCGGGGCGATTCTTGACGTGTGCCCGATCAGCAATGTCAAACTCGCCGTCGTTGAGCGGATGCAGGATCATCCGATCCGTGAGCTCTTCGAGGCAGGTGTGACATGCACCCTGAGTACGGATGATCCCATTTCCTTCGGTAACACCCTTGGTGAGGAGTATACCGCCCTCTACAACGAGCTCGGATTCAGCTATGCCGAGCTTGGTGAGCTGGCAGCCAATGGGTTCCGTCACGCGATCGGCAGCAAGGAGCAGTTTACCGGACATCTCGATACCATTGCCGCCACTGTCTCCCGGTTTTCCAACCCCTCCGAGAGCTGATGAAAGCCGGGAGGGAAGAGGATTTGTCCCTCACGGTCCCTGACGATGTCAGGATGGCCCGGGCGGATAGGATGCTGGCAAATTTGCATCCCGACCTGAGCCGGTCCCGGTGGCAGAAACTTTTTCAGGATGGACGCGTCTGGATGGATGACCGGGTGCTTCGCCAGAAGGACAAGCTCCGTGCCGGTGATGCCGTGCAGGTGAGCCTTCCGCCTATTCAGCCCCTTGAGCTGGTTCCGGTGGATATGGATCTTGATGTGCTCTTCGAGGATGAGAACCTTCTCGTGCTTAACAAGCGCGCCGGTGTGGTTGTCCACCCCGGTGCAGGAACCGGATCCGATACCCTTGTGCACGGCTTGTTGCATCACTGTAAAGGCTCCCTGCACGGAATTGGCGGGACGGAACGCCCCGGAATCGTCCACCGCCTCGACAAGGAGACCAGCGGAGTAATGCTCGTCGCAAAGTCCGAGCAAGCCTTTCATCCACTTGCCGAGCAGTTTGCCGAGCGACAAGTGAAGAAATATTACACGGCCCTTGTCGCGCGGGTACCTGGCGCAGCCAATGGATCCATTGATCAGCCGATTGGCCGCCATGCTGTCCATCGGACCCGGATGACCTGTCGTGCCGACGGGAGGAGCGCCCTGACGGATTACTCCGTGATCGAGGCATATGGCAAGGCGGCAGCGCTTGTCCGCCTGCAGATCCATACGGGCCGGACTCACCAGATCCGTGTCCACATGAAATGGCTCGGACATCCGATACTGGGTGATACGCTCTACGGGTTTCGTCCAGCGCTTCTTCCAGACACGGCGAAGGCCCTCGATATCCCGCGGGTCATGCTGCACGCCACCGAGATTGAATTTACCCATCCCGTCACGAACGAAATCATGCGAATCTCCACACCCTTGCCGGAGGACTTTGAGGACCTGCAGATCTTGTTGCGCAAGAACTATCCAGTGGCTGAAAGCCATTGACCAAAAGCCGGCTATCCTTGATTCTTCCGCCCTATGAAGGCACAAGAGCTTTTTGATTGGCCCGACGGCCTCCCGTTTTCGGAGTTTTTCAATCTCGATGCGCATCCGTGGGAATGGCTCCCAAAAATCCAGGAAGCGCTGGCCTCTTTTGATTTTGAAGCGGTCGAAGGACGCGACGATATCCCGTCCGGTGTGGATATAAGCGGACCGGTCTACATCGATCCCAGCGTATCCCTGCCGGCGTATTGCACAATCAAAGGGCCTGCCTGGATTGGGCCACGCGTGGAAATCCGTCCGGGAGCCTACATTCGGGGAAATGTCATTGTCGGGGCTGGTTCAGTCCTTGGGAATGCCTGCGAGTTTAAGAATTGCCTCCTGATGGAACGGGTCGAGACGCCTCACTACAATTACGTGGGCGACAGCATTCTCGGCAACCGCGCCCACCTCGGTGCGGGGGCGATCTGCGCCAACCTTCGCCTGGCACGTGATGAGGTCGTGATCAAGATTGACCGGGAACGTTTTTTAACCGGTTTGCGAAAAGTGGGCGCTTTTTTGGGGGATGGGGCCGAAGCCGGATGCAACAGCGTCCTGCAACCGGGAACTATTCTCGGGCGAAATGCAGCGGTCATCAGTATGCCCTTCAATGGCTATTTGCCGGCAGGGAAAATTGCCCTCCCGGAAAACCGGTTTCGCGTCCTCCCACGCCCGGAGGCCTGAGGCGAAACAACCCAGGCATCGGGTCCCGCGTTCGTCGAATCATCATCAACCCAGGCATCGGGTCCCGCGTTCGTCGAATCATCATCAACCCAGGCATCGGGTCTCGCGCTCGTCGAATCATCATCAACCCAGGCATCGGGTCCCGCGTTCGTCGAATCATCATCAACCCAGGCATCGGGTCCCGCGTTCGTCGAATCATCTTCAACCCAGGCATCGGGTCCCGCGTTGCGGAACCCTCAACCTGGGCTAGATATGCCAGCCCTTCGGGCGGCCAGATCTAGAAATGGCCCAACGGGCCGGAATCAATAGCCCAGGCTGACGAACCCGCAACGCGGGGACGGATGCCTGGGGCTGATAATCCCCCTTACGGATTCAAGAGGCGAATCACGTCCGCATGAATCTTTGGATGGCAGGCGACAAGGCTCTCCGCCTTGAACGGATCATCGCCCTTCCAGCTTGTAGTAATGGCGCCGGCTCCCCTGAGGACGGGAATCAAGGCGGCAAGGTCCCACAAATTGAGAATGGGATCCGTCATGATATCCACACCGCCTGAGGCGAGCAGGGTATATCCGAAGCAATCGCCCCAGCTGCGATATTGTCCAGTCGCCTCAAGAAGGGCCTTCCATCCGGTGCCGTCCTGATGAACTTCCGGAGCCTTGGGGTCGGTTGTGAGGAGAAAGCAATCCTTAAGGGGCGGTGGTTCGCGAAGTGTAGTGGGATGATCATTACGCAGGCATATCTCGTTGTCGCCAATGAAGAGCTGCCCGATCGCCGGAAGATGAATGGCACCCCAGATAGGAAGATTGTTTTTCTGCAGGCAGATCAAGGTGCCAAAGTGGGGTGAGCCGGCGGCGAAGGAACGGGTGCCGTCAATTGGATCGAGAATCCAAGTGTATTCCGCATCGGCATTATCCGATCCGAATTCCTCCCCGATAATCCCATGATCCGGAAACTCCCGGGCAATCCGTTCGCGCATGACTTCCTCGGCCTTCTTGTCGGCGTAAGTGACCGGTGTATCGTCATCCTTGAGCTCAACTTTCAAACCGGGGTTTGCAAAGAGCGGATTGATCACTTTGGCGCTTTCCTCGGCGAGTAATTTCAGGAAGGGGATGATGGCTTTTTCGTCCTTCATAAGGGGGTGGATTGAGTGACGGGAAGATGTGTGTGAACGAGTGATTCAAGCTCCTCCATGGTATTCGTGGCAAGGTCCGGATCTTCCGCCTCGGCCAGTAACCGGATCTTCGGTTCTGTCCCGGAGTAGCGCAACAGGATGCGCCCACGCTGGCCGAGCCGTCCATTGAGCGAGTTGAGGGCGTTCTGCAATGCGGTTTGCTCCTCGAGCGGTAGCTTCTGCTTCACGTTCAGGTTTTTCTTCAATTGTGGGAACGGGCTGAAAATGGAGGCCAGATCGGCCAGTGTCTTCTCGCTCTTCATCATTTCCCGTAGGACCAGCAATGCTGCCAGCAAGCCGTCTCCGGTGGGCAAGTGATTCATGGCAATAAAGTGGCCGCTGGCTTCGCCGCCGAGGACGTAGCCCGCCTTCTGCATCGCGTAAAAGACCTGCCGGTCACCTACGCCAACCCGCTCAAGCCGGACGCCGGCATCCGCCAGGCATTTGTCCAGCCCGAGATTACTCATGATTGTGGCGACAACAGCCATTCCGGGCAATTCATTGCGGGCCGCCCATCCATTTCCAAGAATGGCAAGGACCGCATCCCCGTCGATTACCCGGCCCAGATGATCACAGAGGATCACCCGGTCACCATCACCATCGTGGGAAATCCCCAGATGGGCATTCAGCTCGACGGTGGCCTTGCTGATCACCTGCGGATTCTCGCTTCCAACATCGGCATTGATATTATCACCCGTCGGTTCACACCCAAAAGGAATGACCTGCGCCCCGAAACGCCCCAGCAACTCGCCCGAAGTCCGGTAAGTGGCCCCGTTCGAACAGTCCAGGACAATCCGGATCCCCATCAGGGCGCCGTCTGGGAGGATGTCCTCGTAATGGTCGAGGTAATGCCTGCGAGCCTCGTAATAGCGCACTGCGGGCGTGAATTCAAAATCCTCACTGCTGGCTTCAGGGATTGAATCCAGAATGGCCTCAATTTCCTCCTCCTGTTCTTCGCGCAGCTTAAATCCTGATGGCCCGAACAGCTTGATCCCGTTGTCGGTGGCGGGATTGTGTGAGGCTGTGATGACAATCCCCATATTCAAGTTGAGGTCGCGGACCGTTGTGGCCACGGCCGGAGTCGGGCACACACCCGCATCAAATATCTTGATTTTTTCGGCATCCAGCCCTCGCGCCAGTGAAAGAAACAGGTATCCGCCCGAGGAACGGGTATCCCGGCCAATGGCAACATGGTAGGAGGCTGAAGCAGGGGATTGGCGCATCCAGCGTCCGACCGCCCGCCCCAACCGGAAGACAAACTTCTGGTCCAGCAGCGGACCGGTTACCCGGTCACGAATGCCATCTGTGCCAAAATACTTCATTCTGCCGGATTGGTCGCCTTGTAGAAGGCTTGTGCCCTGTCCAGCCATGAGCGCAGGGCACCTCCGAGCAGGATTTCCCTTGCGAGGGACTGTCCTTCAGCGAGTGAATCCACTTTTTCCAGAATCAGAAAGGCTGCCGCCGCATTCAGCACCAAGGTGTCGACCAGCCCGGATCGGCCACCTCCCTCGAGGATGTCCTCAAGAATGGCCTTGTTCTCGATGGCTGTGCCGCCGCGGAGTTGGTCCATGCCAGTCGGTGGTAATCCGAGGCTGGAGGCATTCCAGCTGTCCTGCAGGGATTCCAGCGACCCAAACCCGGAGATAAGATTATCCCCGGCTGTGGTAAATTCATCCATATTGAGCCCTCCGGGCAACTGGCAGCAAACCGTCAAGCCGCGCTTCAGGCCGAGATTGTGCAAGGCTTGGGCCAGTGGCTGAACCCATGATGGCGAAAATACACCAAGCAGCTGGTAAGCCGGCTTGGCCGGATTGATGAGGGGGCCAAGAATATTGAAAATTGAGCGCTTCCCCTCGGCTGCCATTTCTTTTCGGACCGGCATGATCTCCTTGAAGGCCGGATGAAAGGCCGGTGCGAAGAAAAAGCAGAAATTCAATTCCTCGATGGCATTCCTCAAAAGTTCGGGTTCGGTATCCATGCGGATTCCCCACGCCGAAAGAAAGTCCGCTGAGCCGCTCTGCGAAGTGATGGCCCGGTTCCCGTGCTTGAGGACCTTTGACCCCGAGGCAGCCACGATAAACGCTGTCACCGAGGAGATGTTATAGCCTCTCGAGCCGCTACCGCCGGTTCCGACAATGTCGATGGCCTCCGGGGCAATATCCGACAACTGCGGATCTTTGGCCAGTTTGCGGAAGACCTTGGCGAAGGTGGTCACCTCCTCCACGGATTCCCCCTTTGCATGGAGCGCATCAAGAAAGGCCTTCTTGCCGGCTGGTTCGACGCCTGATTCCGTGAGGGCCTGCGCCGCGGCAGCACAGTCGGCCTCATTCAAGTCCAGACCATCGCGCAGGTGTTGCGTTATTGTAGAGAGTTGAGACATCCTTCCCACAGGAAAGGAGCCCCTTTTCCCCTCGCAAGGTTAATTTACCGGATGATTGGCAAAAAGCGCATGTCATCGGTTGCCTTTTGACTGAGACTCGCTTTCGTGAAAGTGAGTTTATCAATTATTATGAGCGAAAAAACCTGTATTACAGTTGCCCGGGGCGATGGAATTGGCCCGGAAATCATGGAAGCCACCTTGAAGGTGCTTGAAGCCGCCGGCGCACGCCTTTCGTACGAGGAAATCGAGATTGGCGAAAAGCAGTACCTTTCCGGCCAGACTTCCGGGATCAGCCCGTCCGACTGGAAGACCTTGCTGAAAAACCGGGTTTTCCTGAAGGCTCCCATCACGACGCCGCTCGGTTCAGGCTACAAAAGCCTGAATGTGACTATCCGGAAGAGCCTGCGCCTCTTTTCCAATGTGCGTCCCTGTAATGCCTACGCACCGTACGTGACTACCAATTTTCCGAAGATCGACATGGTCATCATCCGCGAGAATGAGGAGGATCTTTACGCGGGAATTGAGCACCAGCAGACGGATGAAGTGGTGCAGACCCTCAAGCTCGTAAGTCGGCCGGGTTGTGAGGCGATCTGCCGCTATGCCATGGAATATGCCCGTGCCTATGGCCGCCGGAAGGTGACCTGCCTGACGAAGTCCAACATCATGAAGCACACCGATGGGCTCTTTCAGCGCGTCTTTGAGGAAATTTGTAAAGAGCCCCAGTACGCGGACATCGAGACCGAGCACCGGATCATCGATATCGGGGCCGCCCTTGTGGCTGCCCATCCGGAAGATCTTGACGTGATTGTCACGCTCAACCTCTACGGTGACATTGTGAGTGACATTGCCGCCCTCGTCGCGGGTTCCGTCGGTCTGGCCGGTTCCGCCAATATCGGATTTGATGCAGCCATGTTCGAGGCCGTGCATGGGTCCGCCCCGGATATTGCCGGAAAGGATATCGCGAACCCCTCGGGCCTACTGAATGCCGCCACCATGATGCTTGTCCATCTCGACCAAGGGGATGTGGCAATGAAGATTCGCAATGCCTGGTTAAAGACCCTTGAAGACGGCATTCACACCGTCGATATCTACAAGGAAGAGACTTCCAAGAAGAAGGTCGGGACCCAGGCTTTCGCCGACGCGGTCATCGAGCGACTTGGCCAGATGCCTGAAACCTTCAAGCCAGCCTCTTTTACGAATCAGGGAATCCATATCGAGTTGCCGGATCATCCCCCGAAGGAAAAGAAACTCGTTGGGATCGATGTCTTCATTGATTGGGAGGAAGCCGACCGTGATCCTAATGTCATCGGCGACAGCCTTGCCAAGCTCAGCGGCGACGGACTGCTTCTGAAGCTGATCACCAACCGTGGGGTGAAAGTGTATCCAGACGGGCTTGAGGAAACCTTCTGTACCGACCACTGGCGTTGCCGCTTTGTCGGAACCGCGGAAGACGGCACCTGCACCCATAGCCAGATCTCCAGTCTGATGCTTCGCGTGGCCAACGCCGGCTTTGATTTTATCAAGACCGAACACCTGTATACCTTCAACGGAGAACGCGGATACTCGCTTGCGCAGGGAGAGTAGTGAGAGGTCTGCCCTTTATCTCGCTGATCGCGGGAAGCTGCCTGCTTCTGTCTTTCAGTGGATGCGCCCGTGAGAGACTGGTCGAGAAGGCTGCCAGGGACGGATTGCTGTTGATCGGAAACGGGCCCGAACCGCAGGCCCTTGATCCACATGTGACAACGGGCCTGCCCGAGCTTGCGATCCAGATGGCACTCTATGAAGGGCTAGTCTCCCCGCATCCGGAAAGCCTTGAGCCATTGCCTGCCGTTGCGGAGTCGTGGAACCAGGCTGATGATGGAATGACGGTGACTTTCACCTTACGCAAGAATGCAAAATGGTCGGATGGCAAACCAGTCAGGGCAGGGGACTTTGTTGCCGCATGGGAGCGCGCCCTGAATCCCACCCAGGGAACTCCGTACGCCCAGATGCTGTACGTTATTGGTGGAGCGGAGGCCTACAACCGCTCGGAGACAACCGACTTTTCAGAGGTTGGTGTTGAGGCCGTCTCCGAAACACAGCTGGAAGTCCGCCTTTCCCGGCCTGTGCCCTATTTCCTATCGTTGCTGATGCATCCCGTCTGGTATCCGATTCCATCGCATTTGGATACGGATGATGATGCTTCCAATCGAGTCGGAGCCTGGGCCAGCGCGGAGGGGTTTGTCGGGAACGGTCCCTTCATCCTGAAGGAATGGCTTCCCGCCCAATATGTCGAGGTTGAGCGCAACCCATTGTATTGGGATTCCACTACAGTTTCCCTGAATGGAATCCGCTATTATTCAATTGATGAGCCCGGCGCGGAGGAACGGGCATTCCAATCGGGCCAGCTGCATGTGACGGATGCCTTGCCGCCGGCACGAGTGCCAGCTTACCAGCGCGAACAATCCCAGGTTCTCCGGATTGATCCGATTCTCGGGACCTATTACATCCTTCCCAATGTCCGTGAAGGCGTCTTGTCGGATTCCCGCGTTCGGAAAGCCTTGTCGCTTTCCATAAACCGGAAGGCAATCTCTGAAAAACTGCTTGGCGCTGGACAACTACCGGCCTACGGGTTCGTTCCGCCCAACATGCCCGGTTACGAAGCCACCTTTACGGATGAGTATGATCCGGCGAGGGCCCGCCAGATTCTGGCCGAAGCGGGTTATCCCGGTGGCGAAGGCTTTCCTGCCTTGGAGTATCTGCTCAATAGTTCGGAAAGCCACCGGAAGATTGCTGAAGCTCTTCAAGCCATGTGGCAGAAGCAACTCGGCATAGAGGTCCAGCTCGTTAACCAGGAATGGCGGACCTATCTGCAACGGCGGGCAAGCGCGGATTTTGAACTGGCCCGGGCCTCATGGATGGGCGATTACGCGGAGCCCTCAACCTTTCTTGATCTTTGGACGGCTGATAGCGGCAACAATTGGGCGGGCTGGGTGAATGCGGAGTACGATGCCCGTATGGAATCAGCGCATGAATCGACCGATCCGGCTAGTCGGATGCAGCTCTACGCCGATGCCGAGCAAGTTCTTTTACGCGAACAGGCAATAATTCCCCTGTACCATTACGTGACGGTTTATCTCAAGGATCCCTCGCTAAAGGGGTGGAGCAGCAATATTCTCGATTGGCACCCGGTGAAATATCTTTCCCTTGAGAAAGCGGCACAGTGAGCGCCGGGCTCAGGCCTGCGGGTCGATGAAATCGCCCATATTGCGGTATTTCTGGTAACGGGCCTCCAGAAGCTTGGTCAGGGAGAGCTTTTCCAGTTCCTTCAAGTTGCGTTCCAAGGCCTCGCGAATGGCATCGGAAGCCACATCAGGATCGCGATGGGCGCCGCCCAGGGGTTCCTCGATCACTTCGTCGGCAATGCCTTGTTCCATCAATTCCTTGGCGCCAAGTTTGAGAGCATTGGCCGCTGTTTCGGAAAACTTACGGTCCCTCCAGAGAATGGCCGCGCAGCCTTCAGGCGGAATCACAGAATAATAGGCATGCTGTTGCACAAGGAGCTTGTCCACGACGGCAATTCCGAGAGCACCGCCACTGCCGCCTTCGCCAATGATAATTCCAATGACCGGTACCTTGAGGACAGACATTTCACGCAAATTCCGTGCAATCGCCTCCGAAACGTGACGCTCCTCCGAACCGACACCGGCGTAGGCCGCCTTGGTATCAATAAAGGTGATGACAGGCATCTTGAAGGATTCGGCCAACTGCATCAGGCGAAGGGCCTTGCGGTATCCCTCGGGGTGAGGCATGCCGAAATTGCGACGAAGGTTTTCCTTTACGTCACGACCCTTCTGCTGGGCGATGATCATGACAGGTTTGCCATTGAAAAAGGCGGTTCCGCCGATCAGGGCCTGATCGTCGCCGTAATTGCGGTCCCCGTGCAATTCCTGGAACCCTGTAAAGATTCGGCCGATGTAATCGAGGGAATAAGGGCGCTTCGGGTGGCGGGCCAGCTGGACCCGCTGCCATGGGGTAAGATGCGTATAAATGTCCCGTTTTGTTTCCTCAAGGCGTGTTCGGATGGCCTCTGCCTCGGTCGAGACATCAAAATTCTGTTCCTTGGAAGCCGCCAACAGCTCCTCCAGCCGTAACTGGAGATCGCGAAGCGGTTTTTCAAACTCGAGAGTAAATTCAGCCTTATCCATAGATTTTAAAGGCGTAGGCTAAATGACATTGCGGCTGGCTGTCAATGGCGTCGGTTTCGAGGAAATCCAAGGCACGTAGGGAGCGGCTTTATGCGGCGAAGTCGCGGGGGAAACGCTCTCAACGGCTCATTCGTCCTCTTTCAGTTGTTCCTTCCACCCGAGGACACGCGCCCGGGCCCCGTGTTTTTCAGCTTCTTCCTTATTGCCCGATTCCATCCATATGCGGGAAAGGGTCGTGTGGATATGGACATCGTCCTCTTTCAGGCCAACAGCGATCGTTCCTGCCTCAAGGGCCTTTTCAAGGTTATCCCGGTCAAAGTAGATCTCCGCCATGGCATGCCATGCGGAAAAGCAGGCCGGATCCAACTTGACCGCCTTTTCCAGCTTTTCCAGGGCTGCATCGTGCTCACCCATTGTGAAATCAAAGGTTGCATCGTCCACAAGTGCTTGCGCCTTTTCCTCTTCCATGTCTTGAGGGAATCGCAGCTTTTGCCATTTGGAAAGGAATTTTTATTGCATGGGAGGCGATGGGCATTTCGATTCTCTCCATGGTAAAGTTTCCAAAGCTACCAAGTCCGGTCAAACAGGTGAATCCATTTTGCGAAATTCGCCGCTCACCGATCCATGGAATGGGTGTTTTCGCGTCCCGAACCATTCGCAAGGGTACGCGGATCATCGAGTATGTTGGGGAACTCATCGACAAGGAGGAATCCAACCGGCGTGGCTTGGACCTTTTTGAAGAGTCGAAGAAGACCGGCGGGGCCTCTGTTTACATATTTGACCTGAACGAGACGCACGATTTGGACGGGAATAAGTCCTACAATGACGCCCGCCTGATCAATCACTCTTGCGAGCCCAATGCGGAGATGGTCAATGAGGACGACCAGCTCTGGCTCTTTGCCTTGCGCGAAATTCTTCCAGGCGAGGAGATCACCTTCGATTACGGTTATGATATTGAGCACTTCCTTGATCATCCTTGCCGTTGCGGGACGGATGAGTGTGTCGGCTTTATCGTGTCGAGGGAGCAATGGCCCAAATTGAAGCGGACCCTGCGGAAACGTAGTGGAAAGAAGAGTACAAAAACAGCATGAGGATTGTCTCATGGAATGTGAATGGGCTGCGTGCGGTCCTTGGTAAGGGCCTGCAGGATTACCTGCAAACGGAGCAGGCGGATGTCTACTGCTTTCAGGAAATCAAGGCAAATCCTGAGCAGGTTGACTGGCAAGTGCCCGACGGTTACACCGCATTCTGGAACCCGGCCCAGCGCAAGGGCTATTCCGGAACGATGATTCTATCCAAGTCCGAGCCGGCAAACTATCATGCTGGTATTGGGGAGCCGGAAGGGGACGCCGAAGGGCGCGCCCAGACCCTTGAATTTCCCTCTTTTCATCTGGTCAATGTCTACACGCCCAACGCAAAGGGAGACCTCTCCCGCTTACGATTCCGCACGAGTGTATGGGATGAGGCTTTCAGGGAACATTGTGCCACACTCGCGAGGACAAAACCTGTTGTGTTTTGTGGGGACCTCAACGTCGCCCACAAGGAGATTGACTTGGCCAATCCCAAATCAAACCGAGGCAGTGCCGGGTTCACTGATGAGGAACGGGAAGCTTTTGAGAAGCACTTGGAGGCTGGCTTTATCGATTCCTTCCGTCATTTCAATGATCAGACCGGGCAGTATTCCTGGTGGAGTTACCGGGCCGGTGCACGGGCGCGCAACGTGGGTTGGCGGATAGACTACGTCTGCGTCTCCGATATGTTCAAGGAGCGCATGCAAAGCGCCTTTATCCGGCCCGAGGTGACCGGTTCGGATCATTGCCCGGTCGGGATCGATCTGGAAGTGTGATTAGCTGGCTGGTTCCCAGACCTGTGTCCGGCCCAGGAGCGAGAAGCCGATGAATCCACGCACCTCCAATTTGCCATCATCGCGCAGGCTGAGTTTTGCCTTGTAGACCTTGCCGTTCTTGGGATCGAGGATACGCCCGCCCACAGCCTTGGTTTCGGATGCGGAGTCCATGTCCCAGAGAATGACCATTCCCTTGATTGGCTTTCCCTTACGGTCGCCCGGGCAGTCATCACAAAGCGGATTCGGTCCGCGGTCACTGTGGAGAATTTCGATAATTCGGCCTTCCAGTTGTCCTTCAGGAGTCCGGTAGATCTCCACGAGCGATTTTGTTTTGCCGGTGGCATCATCAATCGTCTTCCAGATGCCGGTCATTCCAGCAGCCGTGGCAGATAGATGAACAAGGAGGCAGAGAAGGGTGAATGTGACTAATCGTGAGAGTTTCATGACCCGTTCCTATACACCTGAACAGAAAGGGTCAAGTGTCACGCTGCCGAACCTCATGCGGAAGAACGGCATAATAGATGCCGATCCAGAGGACTTTGGAAAACCGGTAGGTCAGAAACGGCAAAATAAGCGCGCCGAGCCCGGCCAGAAGAAGGGCGACCTTGATGGGAATCCATCCAAACAGAAAGGCCATTCCCACGGGCAGGACCCAGAGGAGGCAGGTAATGCTGTAATTAAGTGGAATGGCCCCGAGGCTCCATCCGTCCTCATGCTCAAGGGGAAGTCCGCAAGCCGGACAATATTCGTGCAGCCTGTAGCGGGATTTGAATACATTTTTTCCGGAGCACCGTGGACAGCATCCCCGGATTCCCCGCATGAGGTAAACTTGCCGCTCAGGAGGCATTTCAGGACATTAGCGGGCTGGGATAGACGTCGTCGGCGATCAATTCGCGCAAGCGTTGCTGGACGATCGGCTTGTCACCGGGATAAGTGACGCCAAACCAGCTTGCGGAGGTTTGCAGAAGATCACAGCTCGTCTTGCCCGTACGGATCAGCTCGTCAATGAAGGCCGGGATGTAGAACTCTGATTTGGGCTCTTCACCATAAGTTTCAAGGAATGCCGAGAAGGCACTTTCCAAGGGATCAAATATTTCGGCGGTGAAGCCCCAGAAGTTCATGGAGACGAGGCTCTTTGGATCTAGTTCGACAGGCTTTCCATCGGCCTCCTCGCCAGTGATGATAGCGTTTTCCTTGCGTGCAATTCCGGTCACTTCCCGGACCGAGAGCAATTGGTCGTCTCGGGACTCACAAATGCCCCGGTTGACCGATCCATGCTCCGAGAGCGTATTGACCAACGGGTAGCCGACCATACACATGGGCAGCTTACCCGAGCCCTTGTTCGAAGAAAAGTAATCCGCAAGGACCCGGTATGCATCGGCCCCGTAAAAGTCGTCGGCGTTGATGACCGCGAAGGGTCCGATGACTTGGTCGCGTGCTGCCCTGAGGGCGTGCGCGGTGCCCCATGGCTTGGTCCGGCCCTCCGGGACAAGGAAACCAGCTGGTAGGTCATCTAATTCCTGGAAGGCATAACCAATTTCAACTTGCTTCTCATAGCGCTTGCCAATTGATTCGCGAAAAGCCTCTTCAATGTCGCGGCGTATGACAAAGACGACCTTTCCGAAACCAGCGCGCATGGCATCATGGACCGAGTAATCCAAAACGGTCTCATTGTTTGGTCCCATCGGATCGAGTTGTTTGAGGCCGCCGTAGCGGCTGCCCATTCCGGCAGCGAGAACGAGAAGCGTGGGTGCGTTGCTCATAGGATTGAGGATGTTTGGCAGATTGGGACCATTGGCAAATGATTATATTTGATCTTTATACCCTGCTCGCACGCGATTTATACAAAAAATTCCTCACGACCTGAGCATACGCAACCGGGACGGATCGAGGAAGGCGTTCAGGACAAGGTCCGCGTTGACCGATCCCGCCTTGGCGGGCTTTGCCTGCCCCAACGTTTGGTAGATTTCCGCGAGGGATTTGCCGTAGTGATCGAGCCCATAATTCTCCCGGATCCGTTGTGAATTTGAGGAGATCACGGACTGATCAAGTGCGTCCATGTTAACGGGCGAGGTGACAAGGCTCTCATTGCTCGCACATACCGCCCGGATCGCCTCTGCCTGGGCGGTTTCGTCGAGACATGAAAAATCAACCGTGTCATTGCTGATGAGTTCGTTCCAGACATCTTCCAGCAAATCGCTTTTCAAGGACCTTCCATATGCTGTGTAGATGGCGTTCAGGCACTGGATAAAACGTTCCTTAAATCCCGTTACATCGAAGAGCGAGCAGGGGATTTGCCATTCCGGATACAAATCTGGCAGGTGAATCCCGTTTTCCTTGAAGTCACCCGTTACTTCCGGAAGGTCCCGACCAGTGACCGGTTTACCCAGAAGCCATGGCTCGAGAAAGGCCAGGCCGAAGCCCTCCCCAACGCTCGTCGAGACCATCGCATGGGCTTCACTGATCAAAGACGCATAGGTGTGACCCGCTTGCTCGCCAAGGGCAAACTCAACCGGCAAGTTCAACTCTTTCGCAAGGGCTGCCCAATCATCATGGATGGGAGTCCATTGTGGATTTTTAGGGGATAGTGTCGTCGCAAAGCGGTATCCCGGATTGGTTGCAGCGAGTAGTAACAATTCCCCTACATTTTTCCGACGGATAGCCCGGGTTGGATAAAGGATCAGCGGCACCTCATCCGGGTGACGTTCCCGCTTCATCTCCTCATCTGAAAAGTCTGGAATGGAAACCGCATTGGGCAACCAGAAGAGATTGCTCTCTGGAATGCCTGCTGACTTGAGAATTGCCAAATCGCGGCCATTGAGAACGGCATAGCCGATTTGCGGGGCAACCGGATACAGTGCCTTGTCCGCGTCTGAAAAGGTGCCGTCCTCGTAGGGTTTTTGCCGGGTCTTGTAATTTCCAGGCCGTCCATCTTCGGCAAAGTCATGAATCTGTAGCAGGACTCGGGCACCGTCATCAATCAACCGCCGCAGGACCTCGGGGAAACAGGCGTTCTTTCCAAGACTATGGTTGTGGATGTGCCAGACATCGGGATCTCCTCCAAGATGTTGGCGTGCCGTTTCGCGGACTGCCTGGTAAAGCGCATCTGCCTTTTCGGTTGTGGCCTGATCATCATAGGCAAGGGGAGGAATCACTCCCACGCTGCATGGCAGGGCCTCCTCCGATTCAGTTGAGGAAAGAACAACCGATGCTTCCACCTGATCGCCAAGCGCTTCCAGCGCGGAAGAAATGACGCGGGTAACGCCTCCCTTGCGCAAGTGATAATGGATAATAGCCAGCCGCATGGCCGATTACTTCTTTGGTTTCTTGAGGCCGAACTTTTCCCTGTATTCAGCAATCTCAATCATCGGTGGCCGCTCTTCTTCAATGATTTCCTTGAGGACCTGCTCGTACCTGTTTCCCTCAGCCTGGAATTGCCGGAAGATGTTCGACATTTCCGGTAGTTTATCGACCAGGTCATAGGCTTCCATGCGGTTGAGGAAACTTTGCAGGATACCAAAGGCCATCTTGCCCAGATCCAGAGTTGATTGATTTCGGTGGACCCGCTGGTCCAAGTCGGTCTGCCCGAAGGCGTCGAGGCCATACTTCATGTAGACATCAATGATGTGTGATGTCTCCACGCCGTATCCAATGGGAAAAGGAATGCTCTCAAGGACCTCCCGGCGGACCGCGTATTCCCCAGACAGTGGCTGGATCAGCGAAGTCAGCTCGGGAAAGAAGAGTGAGAAGAGTGGACGGACAAGAATTTCCGTGACCCGACCACCCCCTGAGGGGCGTACGCCTTGCGAGAAGGCAAGTGGCCGGTCATAAAACGCCTTCACGTACTGCATTTGATCCCGCTGGATCAAGGGGGCAATCAATCCGGTGGCAAAGCGCGGGTGAATGTTCTTAATATCCGCATCGACATAGCAGATGATATCGCCTTCCAGTTGATAGATCGCCTTCCAGAGGTTTTCTCCCTTACCGCGCTTAAAGCCCTCACTGGGGAGGATTTCCGACGAGAGATAGACATCCGCACCAAAAGCGGCCGCGGTCTCGCGCGTCTTGTCCGTTGACCCGGAATCAATCACGGCAATTTCATCAATCAATGGGTAGCGATCCATCAGCTCACTCTTGAAAATGACAATTTCCTTACCAATTGTCTTTTCTTCATTGAGCGTGGGAATGCACAGGGAGATCTTCAGATCCTTCTTTTCCTTCATCTTCACGAGCTCGAGGAGATCCCAGAACTCGCCGTGATGGAAGGTGTTGGATTCAAGCCATTTTTCTATATTACTCATCTTCAAATTGGTTATCGATGCATTGCAGCGTGGCGATCAGCTGGGCCAGCCCGCTGAACATCGGTTTGATCCGGATTGCTTCGTCGAGCTTGTGCTTGTTGTCACCCTCGGTGAGCCCAAGCGTCAGTGACGGAATGTCCTTGTCGAGAAGGACGGAGAGTTCGCTCGTCGATGGAGCAACCTGCGGCTTGATATCAAGCGCCTTCAGGATTTCACGGGCCGAGCGGACATACGGATGACTGAAGCCGATACTGCCGGGCCTGCGCCGGGCGAGGATTTCCATCGTGGCATGAATCCCGTTTTCCGCGATGTTCTGCTCGAGGATCTCCTCAATCTGTTCACGGATACGCGTCACCATTCCCGGTTCCTCGCTCCGGACCTCAAACCGCAGAGTCGCCTGAGTCGGGGGAAGGTTGAAGGATGTGCCGGAGTTGATGGATCCCAGAATAATTGAGGTCTTGGGAACCTGAGGCGTTTCAATTGCCAGAATTCTTTGCACAATCTGGGTGAGGGCTGTGATCGCGCCCGTTAAACTCCATGACTCCCAATCATGCTTCTCCGGTGTGATGACCTGAATCTCACAGCGGTTCATGCCCAGGGAAGAGTAGCTGAGCCGACCCAACTGGATGCCTTCAACACAGACCGCTGCCCCAAAAGGAAGCTTGGCATTCTCCGTGAAGAAGCGCAGCCCTTCCAAATCTCCCCGTCCCATGCTACGGCTTGCGCCCAGAAGGATCAGGTTGGACTTTAATTCAACGCCAAGGACCTTGAGGAGGGTCGGTAGCGTTGTCAGTGCCGTGACTCCAAGGGCATTGTCCGCAATGCCGGGGCCAATTAATGATTCGGAAGTGACTGTGACCGTGTGGTCAATTCCGTTTTGCCAGATCCGGTCAGTATGGGCGGCCACGAGGATGTTGTGTTTGCCCTCCGTTCCCGGAAGTAATCCGGTCGCATTTGTGACCTCATCTATGGAAATCTGGTCCAGTCCTTCCTCGGTGAAGCGATTACAGATAAACTGAACCACCTTTTCCTCCTCGAAAGTGGGTGAAGGAATTTCTCCCACCATCACCACATCCGCCAGAATTCGCTCCCTCAGGCTCAACAGTTTTTCCCGGTACTCCGGAAGTTTGGCCAAAAGTGCCTTCTCGTACTCATCATTGCTCATCTATCTCCAGTGAAGAGCAGAATGCGTGCTCAATCAAAGGAAAAAGCTGGAGTTCCTAAAAAGCTGGAGTTCCGCCTTCAGGCGGTCTTCCTACGAGGCGTATTGCTCGTAATTCTCCACCGTACCCGGATGGACTTCCACCCAGTGTCCGGGATGAACCTCTTTGAATTCCCCCGGTTGCTGCATTTGCTCCTCCGTGCAGGGAATCCATGACCTCCTTGAAAACGCACAACCTGGCGGAGGATCGATGGGTGAAGGGACATCTCCCTTGAGAAGAATGCGCTTCTCCCGTTTAACATGCGGCTCAGGAACCGGGATCGCCGAAATCAGGGCCTTTGTGTAAGCATGCAATGGATTCTTGAAAATTTCATTCGCAGCACCCAATTCCACGATTTTACCCATATACATGATGGCGATTCGGTCGGAGATGTGCTTCACGACGGCCAGATCATGGGCAATGAAAAGGTAGGAGAGATTAAATTCCTTTTGCAGATCGAGCATCAGGTTGAGAATCTGGCTCTGGACAGACACATCCAGGGCAGATACCGGCTCGTCACAGACCACCAGTTCAGGATTGAGGGAAATCGCGCGGGCGATGCCGATCCGCTGGCGCTGGCCACCGGAAAACTCAAATGGGAAACGGTCTACTGAATCCTTTGGCAGCCCAACCGTATCGAGAATCTTGGCTACGCGCTGCCGGCGTTCGCGACCCTGGCGAATGCCATGGATGAGCAGTGGCTCTTCAAGGATATTCCCGATTGAGTGACGCGAATTGAGCGACTCGGCGGGATCCTGGAAGATCATCTGGATATTGCGCCGATACGGCTTTAAGGCCTTGCCGCGTAAATGGGTGAGGTCATTGCCCTTGAAGGTAATGGAGCCCTCTGTCACATCATGCAGGCGGCAGACGCACTTCCCAAGGGTAGACTTGCCACATCCGGATTCCCCGACAAGGCCGAGTGTCTCACCCGGAAGAATGGAGAGGCTGACATCGTCTACGGCCTTTAACTGGGCCTGCGCCCTCAGAAAGACACCGCCCTTTACCGGAAAGTATTTCCGCAACCGGTTCACTTCAAGAATCGGTTCCACGGACTGGTCGGCCTCTGGTTGCTGGTTGTTGGATAACATGTTCAGGTGGTAAGTTTATCAACGCGCACGACGGGATGGTCTTCCACCCAGTGGCCAGGTTCAATTTCCAAAAGTTCCGGCCGCTCGTTTTGATAGGCCTCAGATTCCATGTAGGCCTTGGCATCCGGGTGCGGGGACCGGGGGGCAAAGCGTGCCCCTACCGGTAATTCCATTAAGCCCGGAACGTAACCTGTGATGGTCTGCAGGCGGGTCTTGGGGGTGTTTTCCATACGTGGAATGGAATCGAGCAAGCCCTTGGTGTATAGATGAGCGGGTCTTTCAAAGATATCATGGACAGTGCCCTTTTCCGCCACCCGTCCAGCGTACATGACGACGACATCATCGCAGGTTTCCGCTATGACCCCGAGATCATGCGTGATCATGATGATAGACATTCCCATTTCCGCTTGTAGCGATTTCATCAGCTCAAGGATCTGCGCCTGGATGGTCACATCCAGTGCGGTTGTCGGCTCATCTGCGATCACCAGGCTGGGCTTGCAGGCGAGGGCCATCGCAATGACTACCCGCTGGCGCATGCCTCCGGAAAGCTGGTGCGGATGTTCCGTCACGCGAACCTCCGGTGAGGGAATTCCCACCTTCTGGAGAATCTCAATGGAACGGTCCCATGCCTCCTTTTTGGAAATGTCCATGTGCAGGAGAAACACCTCGCTGAGCTGTTTACCGATTCGATGGACCGGGTTGAGGGCGGTCAGCGGCTCTTGGAATATCATGCCGATCCTGCCTCCGCGCACTTTGTGCATCTCCGCATCCTCAATGGACGTCAGGTCCCGGCCATCGAGCAGGACCTGCCCGTTGAGGATTTTCCCCATTGGCTGAGGAAGGAGCCGGATTATGGACAAGGCCGTCACGCTCTTTCCACAGCCGGACTCGCCGACAATCCCAAGCGTCTTGCCCTTCTCGACTGTGAAGCTTACGCCGTCAACAGCCGTGACCTGTCCTGCATCCGTGTCGAATGCCGTGACGAGATCTTTAACTTCAAGGAGCGTTTCTGGCAAGGCTGGCATCCTCCGGTAGAGATTGTGGAGCGTACTGGTCATACACCTTGATGACCGGTTCAAATGTCTTTCCTGACTTGCGTGCTTCAAGGGTCTCCTTTTTGAGATCCTGGTCGAGCCAGCTGACAAACCATTCCCCGGCACTGGCGCTGAGTTTGACATTGAAGTCGTCCGGGTAACGGACCCAACGCCAGAAAGCAACGCGATAGGACGGATTGACGAAGCCGGGGCAGAATGACGCGTTATCGTACAGGATTTCCTCCATGCGGAATGCCAGTTTCTTCATCTCCTCGGCGTCGTCAGAGCGCCGGTAGGCCATGATGAGAGCATCCAGCTCCGGATCGGCGACTGATTGGAGGTTGTTCGTCTGCGTCTTGATCTTCCGATCCGGGTTGGGGGTCACCCCGTCGGGCAACCACGGCACATCATAGGCATTGTCGGCATGGTAGGTCTCCCAGTAGCGAGGATACATTTCCGGAGAAACGCCAAGAGCGGAAAACGTGATATCATGTTTCTTTTCCTGAGCCATTTTCCAGCCGGCAGTCCCGTCGAGGACTTCGAGACGGAATTCCAGACCGGCCTTCATGGCCTCCTCCTTCACGATGGTGAGCATGTCTTGGAAGGTCCGATATCCGGTGCTCAAGGTGAAGGAGAGACGCTGACCCTCGTCGTTGACCAGAATACCATCAGGGCCGCGCTTTGCAAAGCCGGCCTTGGCAAACTCCGCCAGCGCCTTGTCCACGTCAAAGGGACGTGCCTTCATGGTCGGGTGCGTGAACTCGCCATAGCCGTCAGCGGTGGTGTTCATTCGGACATTGTCCCCGCGGAAATACTCCTCGATGACCCGGTTCCAGTTGGTGGCATAATTGATGCCGCGGCGGACATGGACATCATCAAGCAGGGGCTTGGCGGTGTTGATCCAGAGCCCGTAGGTGGGCCGTGGGATCTCATTGTAGAAAGTCACCTTGTGAATGTAGCCAGCCTGCACGTCCGGGTCGTCATCGGGCAGCTTCTCATAGTTGTACTCGGGAAGATTGACCAACCCGGTGGCATCGAGATCGCCCCGCTTAAAGGATTCGAACATCTTGGGAATGTCGCGAATAACTGTGAGGTGAATCCGGTCAGGATTGTACCGGTAGCGGAGGTTCTTCTTGTCCTTGGCCCACCAGTCCTTCTGGCGGGTGAGGGAGATCGATCGTCCCTTCTTGATATCGTCCTCCTTGATCACATAGGCACCCGTGGTTGGCTGGAAGCGCCACTGGTAGCGCTCGACATAATCGTCCCCAAGCTCCTTGAAGAAATGCTCCGGAACAGGGATCAGGTCGAGGACGCGCGAATTCATGTCAGGCTTGGCCTCAGGCACGCTGATGGAGAAGGTATGGTCATCATACTTCGTGATCCCGGTATAAGATTCAACGTACCAGTTATTATACCATGGGGCCCGGATATAGCTGGACTGGAAAAAGAAGAACATGAACATGAAGTCGTCCGATGTGACGGGCTCTCCATCTGAAAAACGGGCCTCCGGGTCGAGTCGGACATAGACTGTCTTGTTCTCGAAATCCACGGCCCATTCCTCTGCCAGTTCCGGGAAATAATAATGCCCACGCGGTCCGATGGAGGTGTCGTTGGGGTGGCGACGGGCAATGCGCATGGCGACGTCATCCAGTATATAAGGCCGGAAGGACCCATTTGCATCGGGGCCGACCCGGCGGAGCGTCCTTGGGAAGTCCTGCAACGCCCCATAGGCGGTGCCGCCTTTCTTTGCCTCGGATGAGCCAATTTCCGGAAGGCCCTCACCACGCTCCCAAAGCAAACCCTCTGGCAAATCCTCAATTGTCTTGAACTGGTAGAACGGCTCGACGCTTTCCATTTGCCGGTTGTATTCCTCCTGATCAATTGCGCCCGAGGCCAATTGTGCCTTCAGCTCAAGCGGGGGACGCTTGAAAGTCCGGTAGTACTCCTGGACTTCCTCGGTGTTGTCAATTGCCACTTCAGATGAGGCGGAGTCGCCACCACAGCCGGACAGCATTAGGGCCAGCAATCCGGATAGGATAGCCAATGAAGGGAGGGTCTTGTTCTTAAGGTTCATGGGAATTACTTGTAAGTGGTGAATTTCTTTGGATCAAAGGCCTCACGCACGGCCTCTCCAATAAAGGTGACAAGGGTCAGTATAAAGACCAGGGCGAGGAAAGCGCTGACGACAATCCACGGGGCATCCAGCCGGGATGTTCCCTGCTTGAGGATTTCCCCGATACTTGGGGTGGGTGGGGGCAGGCCGAAGCCCAGAAAATCGAGTGCTGTGATGGCCGTGATCGCCGCTGCCATTGTGAAAGGCATGAAGGTAACGACCGTGCTGATGGCGTTGGGCAGGATATGGTGGAAAATAATGCGCGGGGCACTGGCCCCGATTATCTGTGCTGCGGCCGTGTAATCACGGGCCTTTTCACGATAGGTGGCCGTCCGCATGTAATAGGTCATTCCCGTCCAGGAGAAAAGGACCATGATCGACAAAAGAATCCCAATCCGGGTGGAAATCGAGAAGCTGGTTGGAATAACCGAGAAAATAATGATGACCATGTAGATGAATGGGACCAGCGACCAGATTTCAATCAGGCGCTGGACAAACAGGTCGAACCAGCCTCCGAAATATCCCATCAGGCAACCGATTGTGATGCCGATCAGGTAGACGAGGGTCATGAAGGCGAGGGAAAAGAAGACGGCGATCCGGAACCCGTAAATGAGGCGGGAGAGAATATCGCGACCGGTGCTGTCTGTCCCGAGGTAATGCTGAGCCGGTGCGTCTGGTGGCCTTGGCTTGAGAACGCCCTCGTAAAGGTTGTTTTCATTCGGGCTGAAAGGGACCAGAGGCATGAGCACCCAGTTGCCGGCATCCTGCTCCTCAAAGTGCTTTTGCAGGTCCCGGTAGTTGACGGGGGTGTTTGCAATGACACCTTCAAGTCCGAATGCGTTCCCGAGTTTCACGTCTGAATAAACCGGGAAGAACGTCTCGCCCTCGTAGCGGACCATGAGGGCGCGGTTGTTGGCGAAGACCTCGGAAAAGAGCGAAAGCACCGACAGAAAAAGCAGGACGAGAAAGGAATAATACCCGCGTTTGATCTCCTTGAACCGCCTTAGCTTCTTCACCGTCAAGGGATTCATGCGGATCGGAATGGAGAACAGGCTCATCAACAGGGCAAGGAGCATGATTCCGAGGCCAAAACGCCAGTTAACCGCAAAAAAGGCGATCAATCCCAGAAAGCCAAGGAAGCCGAAGACGGCAACCCGCTTGGTTGGGTAGGAAAGGTCGGATGGGCGCTTACTCGTTATCATCGCAAATCAGATCGCTTAATTAAAACGGACACGGGGGTCGATCATGGCAACGAGGAAGTCGCTGATGATGTTTCCAAGCAGAAGAAGAATGCTGGAGAGGAGGAGGACGCCCATGACAATCGGGTAATCGCGGTCGAGGATGGCCGTGAATCCGAGCAATCCAAAACCGTTGATGTCGAAAATGGTCTCGATCAGGAAGGAACCGCCAACAAGGAGGATGATATTCTGTCCGAAGGTGGTTGCGATCGGAATGAGGGAATTCCTGAGGGCATGTCCGGTAACCGCCTTTCGGAAGGGAACGCCCTTGGCGACCGCGGTGCGGATGTAATCGGCGGCCAGATTGTCCATGAGGTGGTTTTTCATGAGCAGTGTGACGAGGGCAAAACTGCCGATCAGGTATGAGCAAAGAGGCAAGACGGCGTGCCAGAAAATGTCCTTCACCTTTTCCCAGAAGCCAAGGTCATCGAAATAGATACTCGTGAATCCACCCATGGGGAACCATTCCAGCCGGGCCGCAAAAAACACGACAAGCAAGGCCCCCAATACGTAGCCGGGGATCGCGTAACCGGTGAAAATCAGGATTGAAGAGGCGTTGTCGACAAAGGTCCGGTGCTTGATGGCCTTGAGAATCCCGAGGGGGATGCAGATCGTGTAGGTAATGATCAGTGTCCAGATCCCAAAAAAAATGGAAATGGGGAAGCGCTCACGAATGATGTTCCACACCGGTTCATTGTAGCGGTAGGAATTCCCGAGATCTCCCCGGAGGACATTGCCCACCCAGTGAAAATAGCTGATGATGGCAGGTTTGTCGAAACCGTAGTATTCCTTGAGCTGCTCAAGTTGCTCTTCCGAAAGGGCCTGGCTCTGGTTGCCAAGGCTGCCCCCCGTGACGCCCGCACTCACGCTCACGGACTGCATTTCCATAATGGCCCGCTCGATAGGCCCTCCGGGAACAATTCGCGTGATCAGGAACACGATAATCGTGATCCCGAAAATGGTCGGGGGAATTAGCAATAATCTTCGGAGAAAGTAGGAACGCATGGAAGTATGGCAGGAATGTTGTCAGTTGAGAGACAATTTCAACTAGAAAGAGACCTTCTTGACGCAGAAGGGTTACTCGCGGAAGTTTCGGCGGTCTTCCTCCCGGCAATCCTGAATGACCCGCAGACAGACCTCGCGGAGATCGAAGAGGCGGGTATACAGTTGCTCCTGAAGGGCTTTGTTGCCGTCAGCAAGGGTGACCAGCTCGGGAAGCAGGCTCATGGCGAGGTTGATCCCCCTGAGCGCACGCTTCATGTGCACGACACAGAGCAGGAAATCGCCCATATCCATGCATTGCATGGCGATAAGGCTGTGTTTTTCCGCTTCGTTGAGGCTTTCCCCGAAATCCCATGCCCTCAGATTGTCGATGGCGTCATTCTGTTCCGTGATGACCTTGCGCCAAATGTAGCGCAGGTGCAGGAAGAGGCCCGAACAGACGACGTAGACCGGATGCCTGTGAAGCGTGTAGGGATCGCTATCGGGGGAATCCTTGCCGCGGTCATCGGCTTTCCAGCTGTCTCCTTCTTCATCCGGATCATCTTCTCCCTCGATGAAGTCGCTGACAGACCAATCCTCGGAGTCCCAACCCATCTGGCGGGCAACCCAATCCAGGCGATCCATGGAATCAGACGGGCACTCATTGTAAAAGTGCAGCAATCTTGCCACTTCCTTTTCCCGCCTGCTGAGGAATTGTTGCCAGTCGAGCTCGCTCCAGGAAATATTGCCCCGGTCGTCCCAATCCCCTTCGGGCTGGCCTTCAAAATTGAAATTAGTCATTTAAATAACAGTTCTTGGAAGTTATTTTTACCATTGGCAGGAGTCTCCCGTTTGGCAATGATGAAGTCTCAAATTTAAGGGAAAATTGTCGGCAGGGCGGATTTTATGAAAACAGAGCAAGTTTATCACTGCGAGGTGCATTTCTCAGGGCGCGTGCAGGGAGTGGGCTTTCGCTATCAGACATTTCAGATCGCCAAGGAATTTGATGTCAGTGGGACGGTGCGTAATCTGGCGGACGGACGCGTCCGGCTGGAAGCGGAAGGTGACAAGAACCAGGTTCAGGCCTTTGTTGACGAAGTGGCCGATCAACTGGGCGTCTTTATTCGCCAGGTGGAGCGCACTGAAAGCGAGCAGCCACCGAGGCACAAAGGCTTCTCCATTCGGTAAGTCACGCCTAGAACGGCTTGAGAACGACCATCAGGAGGGCGATCAGCCCGAGGATAATTGTCATCCACCAGAAAATCTGGGAGAACTGGGGCTTACGATTGATGAGGACAATCATTGCGCCAAGGACAACCCAGATGCCGACCTTGACGAGAACCCAGCCGGGCCAACCGTAGTTGAGGCGGGCCAGCAGGCCAAAACCGCCGACAAGAATCAAGAGCAGGCCCAGCCCGCTGGTAATGGCACCAAGGCGGCGGACATCCTTGTTTTCCGAACCGGTGGCGCTTCGGACAATCAAGCCACCGTAGGCAAGAAAGACCATGAAAACGCCGACAAGGTGCATAATCTGATAAAATTGGTAAGGCATGAGGCTTGAGTGAGTCGATTTTCTATGGAATGAAAAGAATAAAGCGTAGATATGGAAACAGAACTTATTGAAGACATCCGGCGCCATCTGGCAGTTATTCTGGGCATCGACAAAGGCGATTTGGCCGAGGCAATCAGCGCCCTTGACGCTGCAAAGTTGTCGGCCACCGGACATTTATCGCATTATCTGGCCAAGCGGAGCTACCAGAAGGCGTGGATTCTCCTCGAAGGTGGTGATCCGGAAAAGGGCATTTGCGGGAAATAGCCATGGGAAAGCGCACAAAGGAACGAATCGACACCTCCGGCGGTCAATCCCTTTCGGCAGGAAATCCTTTCGCCGGGCTTTCGGCGGAGGGCCTTGCCAGCGGTCCGGTACAACCTGCTCAGCCAAGCAAGCCGGCAGCACCGGTGAAAAAGCGGGAGACCTTGCTGCTCCGTCGTCTGAAGGCTGGCAAAGGCGGGAAAGTGGTCACGGAAATTTCCGGATTTGATTGCCATCCGGACGGATTGGCCCAGCTGCTCAAGCGTCTGCAGACCCGGCTTGGGACAGGCGGGACGCGTCGCGGCAAAGTCCTCGAATTGCAGGGTGAATGCCGGGCGGCGGTGAAGGAGTTGCTTGAGAAGGACGGTTATCGCGTGAAAGGGATCTGACCAAAGCTCCTTCCCGTTGGCGGTCCCTGGCGACCGTTTGGCGGTTTAGGGTTGCTCTGGATGGGGGGAATCATACCAACGCAGACTATGGCAAAGGATTGGCTAGAAGGCGTGAGCGACGCCTATGATGTTGTGGTCATCGGCAGCGGGCTTGGCGGTCTGACGAGCGCCAACGTGCTGGCCAAGGCTGGCCACAAGGTGCTCGTGCTCGAGCATCATTACCAGTTCGGCGGGTTGGCCACCTGGTTCAAGCGGCCCGGCGGACATATCTTCGATATATCGCTGCACGGATTTCCTTTTGGAATGATCAAATCCTGCCGGAAGTATTGGACCCGGGAAATTGCCGATTCAATCGAGCAGCTCGAGGATGTTCGCTTCATCAATCCGCAGATGAATATTCGGACGACTTTCGACAAGACCGATTTTATCCGGATTTTCGTGGAGGAGTTTGGTGTTGAGGAGTCGCGGGTCATTGCCTTTTTCGACCGCCTTGCCGAAATGAATTTCTATGACGACGACCGGCAGACCACCGGTGAGCTGTTTGAGGAATTTTTTCCCGGCCGCAATGATGTGCACCGGCTTTTGATGGAGCCGATCTCCTATGCCAACGGCTCCGGACTAGAGGATCCAGCCATCACTTACGGGATTGTTTTCTCCAACTTCATGAACAAAGGGGTCTTTATCTACAAGGGCGGCACGGACACCCTGATCAAGAAGATGACGGCTGAACTCAAGCGCAATGGGGTCGAACTGCGGAAATGTGCGCTGGTAAAGGAAGTCCTTACAGAGCTTGGCGAGGACGGGCAAAAACGAATTTGTGGGGTTGTTGCGCAGAGCCAGAACACAGGTGAGCAGTTTGCCCCGCGGACCATCCGATGCAAAACGGTTGTCTCCAACGCGAATATCAAGAACACAATCCTGCACCTTGCCGGAGAGGAACATTTCAGCCGTGACTTTCTTGAGGAAACCAAGGCCGTGCGAGTGAACACAAGTTCCTGCCAGGTTTACATGGGGATTCGGAAGGGAGAGACCATCCCCAACATTGGCGACCTTGTCTTCACTTCGGAAGCAGAGACCTTCTCGACACAGGAGCTGACCAGCATGCGCACGAGCAGCAAGACTTTTTCGGTGTACTACCCCGACACGCGCCCGCATACCCGTGAGCCACGGTATGCCGTTGTCGCCTCGATCAATGCCCGCTGGAAAGACTGGGAAAGCCTGAACGAAGAGGATTACCAAAAGGAGAAGGCATGGCTGGTGGAAAGCTCGCTGGCCTCCTTGGAAAAGTTGATCCCGGACATTCGCTCGAAAGTGGACCATGTGGAAGCGGCCACGCCACGCACGGTGAATTACTACACCCGCCACATGGGTGGCACTTCATTCGGGACAAAGTTTGAAGGTCTCAAGGTTTCCCAAAAGCTGCCCGAAGCGCTTCCCGGATTGTACCACGCGGGCAGCGTCGGGATTATCATGTCGGGTTGGCTTGGAACGATGAATTACGGCGTGATTGTCGCCAACAAAGTTGACAAATTCCTCGTTGAAAGTGAGAAGCAGGCAGCCGTGGGAAATTAACCGGGAACTGATTTTATGGAAGAGATTTACAAAACCATTCCGCACCGTCCGCCATTCCTTTTTGTCGACCGGATTATCGAGGTGACTGAAGAGAGTGCCGTTGCAGAGCGCGATATCCGAGAGGATGAGCCGCATTTCCAGGGACACTATCCCGGCAATCCGCTCATGCCGGGCGTTCTCCTCTGTGAATCGGTTTTCCAAACGGCAGCCATTTACATGATGAAACGCTTTTCGAGCGAGGTCGGGACTGAAGGCTCCAAGACGCCAGTTCTGGCTCGCATTCAGGAGGCCAAGTTCAAGCAAATGGTACGTCCGGGAGACACCATTCGCATTGAGGCCACTTTCAAGGAAACCCTGAGCAAGTTTCATTTCATGCGTGGCAAGGTGCACGTCGGTGGCAAGCTCGCCCTGACGGTTGATTTTGCACTCGCCCTGCTGGATGCCTGAGGAAAGGATAGCGGCTCCGATGAGCTTTCTGAATATTTCAAAAAAGCGGTTTCTTGTCTGTGGGTTGGGCAACCGGCGCAGCGTTGCCTGGGCGGTTGGACAGACCCTTGAGGAGGCAGGTGCGGAAGTCATCTACACCATCCGCAATGACAAGCGGGCAGGGGAGTTGAAGAAACTTTTGAAGGAGCGTCCTTTTTTGCTCTGTGACGTTGAATACGAAGATGACATTGCCACCCTTGGAGAGCGCGTGCGCGAAGAATACGGTGAGTTGGACGGCTTTGTTCACTCGATTGCCTTTGCCAACTTCAGTGAGGGCCTGGTGCCATTCCATGAGACCAAGCGGAAGGATTTTTTGCAGGCGACCCAGATCAGCGCTTTTTCGCTGGTTGAATTGTCCCGCAGTTTGAAGCCTGTCCTGAAGCCGGATGCATCGGTGGTGGCGATCGGGATTTCCTCATCGGTCACGGCGGCCAATTACGGGTACATGTCGCCGATCAAGAATGCCCTCGAGGGCTGTGTTCGCTTCCTCGCAAAGTCCTTCAGTAAAGATAGCGAGATTCGCTTCAATTCAGTGAATGCTGGACCTCTGCGCACCAAGTCCTCAGCCGGCATACCGGGTTATCTGGATAATTACCTTTATGCTGAGCAACTGACCTATCGGAAGCGGGCCCTGACCACGCAGGAAGTGGCTGACACCGTCGTCTACCTCCTCAGTCCGAGAAGTTCCGGTATCAACGCCCAGGGAATTGTCGTGAATGCCGGCATGGACTGGAATTATTTTGACGAGTCGGTTGTCGAGAAGGCAAGTCGTCCCGAGCTATCCAGGGGTAATTCAGACGCATGAAACTTTCACGGGTTGTCATCAGTGATACGGCTGTAGTGATTCCGCCACTACCCATAACCTCGGCGGACATCGAAGAACAACTCAAGCCGACTTATGAGCGCCTGCGCCTGCCTGAAGGCCGGCTTGAATTGATGACAGGCATTGAGTGCCGCCATTTCTGGGAACCCGGATTTCTTCCCTCGCAGGCGAGTGCGGAGGCCGGGCAAGCCTTGTTGGAGAAGAGTTCTGTGGCCAAGTCGGAGATTGATATCCTGATCCATTGCGGCGTGTGTCGCGACCGGATGGAGCCGGCTACGGCGGCCTATGTGCACGGACTGCTGCAAATGCCCCCAAGTTGTCAGATTCTCGATATTTCAAACGCCTGCCTTGGGTTTGTGAATGCCATGATTCTTGCTGGCGGACTGATCGAGAGCGGCCAGATTCGGCATGCCCTCCTCGTCTCCGGGGAAAATGGACGCCCTCTTCTGGAACATACGATCCAGACACTGCTCGAGAAGGATTTAACCCGTAACGGCATAAAACCATACTTTGCCAACCTGACAATTGGTGCCGGTGCCGCGGCAATGTTGTTATCCCGCGATGATCTTGCCAAGGCAGAGGCCCCAAGGTTGCTCGGCGGCGCTGTACGGACCGACTCGGAAGCTAATAAGTTGTGCCAAGGTGATTCAATTGGAATGGACTCTTTGGAAATGCTCACGGATGCGGAGCACTTGCTGGATGCGGGTATTGCCCTTGCGGGAGAGACATGGAAAGCGTTTGAAGATGAATTAAGCTGGTCTCAGTCAACTCCAGATTGCTTTGTCTGCCATCAGGTTGGCCGGACCCACCAGCGCCGCTTGTTTGACAGTCTGGGCCTGGACCGGAGCAAGGACTTTACGACTTTTGAGACAATGGGCAACGTTGGCTCGGTATCGCTCCCGTTTACTTTCCACCAGGCACGCCAAGCGGGAAAGATCCAGCAAGGTGCGAAGGTTGCGCTGATGGGAATCGGGAGTGGACTGAGCTGCGCAATGCTGGGAGTGGAGGGTTGAAATGAACACGTTGCCTCCATGGCTGCAGGTGCAATACCCGTTCGACTGTCACGCATTTGATACAAGTGCGGGCAAGTTGAACTATATTGATGCAGGCGCGGGCACTCCAGTCGTCATGTTGCATGGTAACCCGACTTGGTCCTTTTTCTACAGGAATCTCGTCCTGGCGCTTCGGGAAACCAACCGGTGCCTTGTTCCCGACCATCTCGGCTGCGGGTTGTCGGACAAGCCCCAAGTCGCTGACTACAGCCTTTCCGCCCATGTTGAACGGACGGTTGCCTGGATTGAATCACTTGAATTGGACGGGTTCCATCTGGTTGTCCATGACTGGGGCGGAGCAATCGGATTTGGAGTGGCAGACCGGATTCGCGATCAAATCAAAAGTATCAGTATTCTGAATACAGCAGCCTTCGCTTTTCCTTCAATTCCCTTCCGGATATCAGTCTGCCGCTGGCCTTTGGCCGGAAAATTTCTTGTTCGTGGCCTGAATGGATTTGTCGAGGCTGCGACAAAAATGACCACGGTCGAACCTCTGCCGGAAGGGGTTGCTGAGGGCTACCGCTATCCCTATGGCAACTGGCATGACCGGGTTGCGATCGACGCCTTCGTGAATGACATTCCCATGCGGAAATCCCACCGGAGCTGGTCCACATTGCAGGCGATTGAGAATAGCCTCCCATGGTGGCAGGACAAACCGGTACAGATTCTATGGGGCATGCAGGACTGGTGCTTTCACACAGGCATTCTCAACGAATGGGAGAAGCGTCTGCCCGGGGCGAAAGTCTACCGGTTTGCCGAGGCGGGGCACTACCTGATGGAGGATGCCGGGGAGGCTATCTATCCGGTAATCCGGGAATTTGTAAATTGAGAATTAAGGTGAACGGAGACGGATTACCGTCCGTACAAATCGGCCAGCCCAGCAAGGTACGTGCTTGAGGACTGCCATGTCTCATTGAAGGCATTTTCCTCCATGCGCCATTGCCAGTTTCCTTGCTCTTCTCCGGGGGAGTTCATGCGCGCCGAGGATCCGAGGCTCATGATGTCCTGCATGGGAACAATGGCGAGCCGGCTGATCGACTGGTAGCATTCACGGATCAGATCCCACGCAAAATCATCGCCATCCACGCGAAGGTAACGCCGTGCATGATCACGCTCTTGCGGTGAAGCCTCGTCATACCAGCCAACAGAGGTATTATTGTCATGGGTTCCTGGATACACGACCGAATTGGCTATCAGGTTGTGTGGGAGATTGAAGTTATCGGATTTACCCCCGAAGGCAAATTGCAGGATGGCCATACCCGGAAGGCCAAGGCGATCGCGGAAATTGCGGATCTTGTCATGAATCTCGCCAAGGTCCTCGGCGATTAGCTTGGCCGAGGGGAGCTTGCGGGCCACTTCCTTGAAGAGTGCGTCCTTGGGTCCAGTAGCCCATTTTCCCGAACGGGCATCTTCGGCTCGGGCAGGAATGCGCCAGTAGTCATAAAACCCTCTGAAATGGTCAAGGCGCACAATATCGAACACCTTGAAATTGGCCTCCAGACGGTGGACCCACCATTTGAAATTGTCTTTCTTGTGTGCCTCCCAGTTATAGAGGGGATTGCCCCAGAGCTGTCCGGTTTCTGAAAAATAGTCTGGCGGGACACCTGCAACGAAGTCCGGCTTGGCCGGCTTTGACATTTCGAAGAGCTCGGGTGAGGCCCAGGTATCCGCGCTGTCGAGGGCAACGAAAATGGGCGTATCCCCGATGATCTCAATGCCGAATTCATTGGCATGGGCCTTGAGCTGTTGCCACTGCCCGAAAAAGAGGTACTGGAAAAAGGCATGGGCTTCACGGGCCTGCTTGGTTTCCTTCCAGAACTTGGATTTCCGTGCTGCGGGATACTTCCGGCATTCGGGTGGCCATTCACCCCAGAAGGTACCGTTAAAACGCTCTTTCAAGGCCATGTAGGCGCAATACGGCTCCAACCAATCGCTCTCCGCCTTTATGAAATCGGCAAAGATCCCATAATTTGGCAGATAGGCCCGACCCGACTCGACAAAGCGCTTGTGGGCGAGGCGAAGCAGGGGCCACTTGATCCGGTAGAGCATCCCAAAATCGGTGTGATCGTGTGGCAAATGCTGGAGGACGTGCAGGTCCTCGGGCTTGAGCAGTCCATACTCGAGTAACGGAACGAGGTCGATCAGGTAGGGATTGCCCGCAAAGGCGGAAAAACTCGAGTAAGGGGAATCCCCGAACCCGGTTGGCCCAAGCGGCAGAACTTGCCAATACTTGAAGCCCGATTCCTTAAGAAAATAAACAAATTGTCGGGCCTCTGCCCCAAGGACGCCGATTCCTTGATTTCCGTGAAGTGATGTCGGGTGCAGAAGGACTCCGGCGGATCGATCCTTCAACCATGCCAGAGATTTAGCTGGTGCCATATACTTGCTTCTGACGGATGGCGATTAGCGGTGGCTGATCATCCGGATATTCCCCACATTGAATCCTAGATCCTGGAGGTAAAGGATGATGTCCGAGTATAAAGGCGCATTGATGGTGCTCTGCCGTGAAAGGACACGGACCTTTTTCCGGTCTGGATTAGCGATAACGGCCACGGAATAATCCGATTCCAGGTAAATGATCCGGTAATCCGTCCCGAACGGCCAGGCATAGGTGACTTCCCAGTCAGTGTTGATGCCCGGATTGTCGACCATGGCATTGGCGGTGACGGTCTTGAGCGGGCCATTGGGCTCCTCGTCGTTGTACTGGTAAGTGATCTTGATGCCCCGCTTGGCCCCACGTTCATACATCTCAACAGCATTGTAGGCATCATTGTCCCACTTGAGTAGCATCGGGGTGGAGGCAACAATGTACCACTTGCCCATGAATTGGTCCAGATTGACCCGGTCGACCATGGGAATTGGCTCAGGAGTGCGGAAAGTATTACAACCGGAAAGGACTGCCAGCAGGCTGATGATGAGGAAAATCTTTTTCATGGAGAGGGAGAATAGGACGGAGTCCCTACTGTTCAAGCTTCTTCAGCTTCGGGGCAATCACGTATTGGCAATATGGGGCAGTTTTGTTGTTTTTATAGTAGTCCTGATGATAGCCCTCCGCCTTGTAGAATGATTCAAGGGCGACGATTTCGGTGACGATGGGCTTGGTAAATATTTTCTGTGCCTCGGCCATGGAGCTTTCCGCGGCCGCCTTTTGTTCCGGAGAGGAATAAAGGATGATTGAGCGATATTGTGTGCCAACATCCGCTCCCTGCCGGTTCAAGGTCGTGGGGTCGTGTGCTTGCCAGAAAAATGAGAGAAGCCGCTCGAGGCTGATGGTTTTTGGGTCAAAGGTCACCTTGACGACTTCAGCGTGCCCGGTTGTGCCGGTGCTAATGTCCTTGTAGCTCGGGTTGGCCGTGGAGCCCCCGGCATAACCGGATTCCACGGATTCGACGCCATCAAGGGTCTCATAGAGGGCCTCCACGCACCAGAAACACCCACCACCAAGGGTTACTGATTCGGTCTCTACCGGTTTATTATCGGAGATAGCTGAATTGGCGACTGTCATGAATTGAAATAAAAAGCCAATTGAGAAGAGGGCAAGGGCAGTGGGAATTCTTTTTTTAATAAAGGTCATGGCATTAAGAATACTGAAGGAGGTAAATATTCCTTGCTGAGTGGAAGAGTCTCCATTGAATGACCCTTTTTCAACCCGGAATCCTTCCACCGCTTCATGTATTTAAAAGAACTCCGACTTCATGGCTTCAAAAGTTTTGCGGATCCGACCCGTCTGGATCTGCAGCGCGGAGTGACCGCCATTGTGGGCCCCAACGGTTGCGGAAAGAGCAATATTGCGGACGCGCTCCGCTGGGTACTGGGGGAGCAGAGTGCTAAATCCCTGCGTGCCGGGGGCATGCAGGATGTGATCTTTCAAGGCACTTCCAACCGCAAGCCAGTTAATTTATGTGAGGTCTCGTTGGTCTTCACTGACTGTGAAGACAGCCTCGGGACGGCTCACCATGAAGTGGAGGTGACCCGTCGGGTGATCCGCGACGGGGGAAGCGAATACCTCCTCAACGGCAAACCCTGCCGGTTGAAGGACATTCACAATCTCTTTCTCGATACAGGAGTTGGGCAGGTCAGTTACTCCTTCATGCTGCAGGGGCAGATTGACCAGGTCCTTTCGAGCAATCCCAGCGAGCGCCGGGCGATTTTTGAGGAGGCCGCGGGAATCTCCAGATACAAGGCACAACGCCGGGAAGCACTGAACAAGCTTTCCCAGGTGGATGCCAACCTGTCGCGCGTGACCGATGTGATGGAGGAAGTTGCCCGGCAGACCGGTTCGCTCAAGCGCCAGGCCTCCAAGGCCCTGCGCTACCAGCGGATCCATCACCGCCTGAGCCACCTCGATCTGGCCCATAACGGGTTCCGTTTCGGGGAATTAAATACCGAATCTGAGGCGAATCGGCGGAAAAAGGATGTTCTGGCCGAGCAGATGGAAAAGCTGAACCAGGAGCTTGATGCCTCGGAATCCAGCCTGACGAGCAAGCGCGATGAAGCGCTCGGGCTGAGACAGCGATTGGAAGAGGCGCAAAAGCAGGTCTACGAGTTGCGCTCCGAGAAGGAAAACGCGTCCAATCGATCCGAGATGGCCAGCCTGCGCAAGGAAGACATCGGGCGGCGCATCAGCGAGATCAAGGACGAGCTGGCTCGCCTTTCAGAGGAGGAGGAGCTCATTGCAGGCAAGTTGGCCGGAGAGACAAAACTCAAGCAGGAGCAGCTTGATATGTTCGGCAATTCCGATGAGGAATTCCAGAAGCGCAGCGCTGATCTGGCTGAGCTGCAAAAGCAACTCAATGGCTCAGAGACTGACCTCTCCCGCTTGAAGCAGGGACTGGTCGCCAAAGAGAATGCGGTCAGCCGCTTGCGAAGCAATTGCAGCGGGCTGGAACTCGATTTAACAACTTATCAGGTGCGGCATGCCAACCTCATGGAGGAGCTGCAGACCCTGAAAAACGACAAGGAAGTCCTCCAGCAGGATCTTGCCACTCTTGAGCGGACTCGTGAAACGAGGGAGAAAGACAAGGAAAAGCAAGTCGCCAAGCTTGAGGAGCTTAAGACAAAACGGCAGGAATTGACGCATGCCTTCCGCGACCTGCAGGTTGCTATTCAGGAAGCCGAGCGCCGTCGGGCCAGTCTGCAGGCGCAGGTGACTGTATTGGAGGGCTTACAGGCAAAATTTGAAGGTTTTTCCGAGGGGGCAAAGGCAATCCTCCAGGGAAAGCTGGAGACTGTGGCTCCGGAAGGCAGCTTTACGGTTTTCCTCAAGCAGCTCAAAGTGGGAGAGGGCTTTACCTCCGCGGTCGAGTTTCTTCTGGGCGCGGCGAGTGATGGAATTCTCCTTCGCGACCCCAAAGTTCTCCGTCCGCTGGCGCAATCCCTGATTGAAAAGCGGATTGGCCGGGCCAGTTTGCTGGCCAAGCCTGCCGGTTCCAGCGCTTTCCCTTCCATCGCGGACAAGTTGCCGGGTAGTATTATCCCCGCCGGCTCGGTTGTCAGCTCGGCGGATGCCGATGTGCAGGCATTTCTCGATACATTTCTTGCCGGTTGTTACATCGCCGACGATTTGGATTCATTTCTGAACTATTGGGAGGCCAATCCGGACTTTCCCTTTTTCCTGGCCGTCACACGGAACAATGAGGTCATCGATGCGCGTGGTGTAGTCCTCGCGGGGTCGACTAGTGCCAAGAAAGAAAACAGCTCTTTCCTGTCGCGTCAGAATCAGCTGAAGGCCTTTGCGAAGGATCTTTCAGCCCTCGAGGACGAGCATGAGCGTCGACGCCTTGAAGCAGAGCAAATCCAGGGCAAACTGGATGCAGCGGAAAAGCGTATTGATGAGCAAACGCAGCTCCTTTCAGAAACCGGTACGGAACTGACGACCCTGAGCACGCAGAAACAGGGGATTGAGCAAACCCTTCAAGGCAAGGCCCGGCTGCATGAGACAAAGTCCGCGGATCTTGAAAAACTGGAATCGCACAAGGATGAATCGACTTCCCGGCTGGAAAAGGCCCGGAAGGAACTTGAGGAGACTGAGGCGGATATCGAGGCTTGGAAAAAACAGATTGGAGAAGCGGAGGAGTCCGTCGCCAGTCTTCGCAAGGAGCGTGAAACCAAGCGGGAGGCCTTTGATGAAGTGCGGTTTGATGTGTCGCAGAAGCGCCAGCGGCTCGAACTTCTGGATCGCGGCCTAAACGATCTGCAACAGCGCTCCAAGGAGACACAAGAGACGCGCATCAAGCGGCTTGAGGAAGTCGAGCAGCTGAAAAAGAGCATTTCATCCCTGGAAAAGGAATCCGGTGAACATGTTCAGGCGGAGAAGGAAATCCAAAAGCGTCTGGATATGGTGCGTGAAGCACTTGAGAAGGACCGGTTGGTGCTCAAGGAAGTCGAGCAGAAGATTGCGGTTGTCGAGGAGGGCTTTGCCCCGAAGCGGGAGGCCCAGAGGAACATGGCCGCCGAGCTGAACAAGACCGAAGTGGCGCTTGCCCGGCAGGAATCCCGTTTGCAGTTTATTGCGGAGGAATGCCAGCGTGATTATGAGCGCGAGGCCGCGGAAATTGACTGGAAACTGGAACTGTGGAAAGCCGGGGAAAGCCTGCCCGAGCGTATTCGTGTGGATATTGAGGAGACGACTCCCGAGGAAATGGAATCCCTGCAGGAACGACCAGACCCCACCGATGAGGAACGGGCCAGTCTGGAACCAGTCGATTGGGATGAAGTGGAGGGGGAAATCTCGTCCTTGCGTAGCAGGATCCAGTCGATGGGGCCCGTCAATCTTGTAGCGATTGAGGAATACAAGGAACTCAAGGAGCGGCACGAGTTTCTCAAGACGCAAAGCGAGGACCTTTGGAAATCAAAGGAACAGCTGTTGGAGGCAATTGATGAAATCAATACAACCAGCCAGAGCATGTTCGCCGAAACTTTCGCCAAGATACGTGAGAATTTCCACTACACTTTTGAGACGCTCTTTGGTGGCGGTCGGGCAGACCTGACACTGGTCGACGCCGAGGATGTCCTCGAAAGCGGCATTGACATCACTGCCCAGCCTCCCGGGACACGCCTGCGCAATCTTGGCCTCCTCAGTGGTGGTCAGAAGACCATGACTGCGGTGGCGCTTCTATTTGCGATTTACATGGTCAAGCCCAGTCCCTTCTGCGTCCTGGACGAGATTGATGCGCCGCTTGATGATGCCAATATCGGCCGCTTCACCGGCATGCTGGAAGGCTTTCTGGAATTTTCCCAGTTCCTGATTATCACGCACAACAAGCGGACAATCAGCGTGGCAGACACAATTTATGGAGCAACCATGCAGGAGAAGGGCGTTAGTCGACTTGTTTCCATGCGCTTCAACAAGTCGACCGGCAAGGCGGAACTGCACGAGAAGGAAGAGGACTCCTGATCTTAGCGAGCGGCTTTGCAGTTATTTAAAAAGGCCCCGCCAGCGCTTTTAAGCTTCGGCGGGACCTTGCAAACACAAGGAAGGAAAGTTTTCCTAGCTGATCTTGATCAGGCGCGGACGGGCTTCCTTGGCGACCGGCAGCGTAATGGTCAGGATCCCGTTGTCGGTCTTGGCCTTGATAGCCTCGGGATCAACATCAACGTTCAACTGCAATCGCAGCTTGTAGCCCTCCGGGGAAATTTCGCGGTGGAGCCACTTGGCGCCGGTGGGCAGGGGAATGACCTTCCTGCCCTCAACGGCCAGTTCATCGCGATGCAGCGATACGTTGTAGTCATCTTTCGATACGCCTGGCATGAAGACTTCCACAGTGTAGGCATCCTTTCCACCGTCGACCCGGTAGTAGGGACGGCGGTAGTTGGTCGTGGCCTGTGCCGGGACTTGTTCTTCCTGTTTTTTCAATTCGGTACTCATTGCTGTTCTCCTTTTCTGTTAAGCGATGGTGATTTGCTTGGGCTTGGCCTGTTCGCGCTTCGGAAGGACGATTGTCAGCATTCCGTTTTCAAGGCTGGCCTTGATCTTGTCAGCTTCCACGTCGTCGCCAACCGTCACAGAGCGATTCAGGTTGATAGTTGTTTCACCGGATTCGGTCTTTTCGATACGCTTTGCGCGGACTGAGAGGACCGCGTTTTCCAGTTCCAGCTCAATGTCTTTCTTGGCAACCCCCGGGATTTCGAGGCGGATGGTGCGGTTATGCTCATCTTCGAAGACATCCACTGGCAGGCTCCGTTCGCGTCCGCTCAGACGCATCGGATTCCACTGGTAGAGCTCGGGGAGCGTGCTTTCCAAAAGCCGATCAAGGTCGGTCCATGGATCGCTGAAGAATGAATCGTGTTTAATGAGTTTCATCGTGTTTATTCCTTTCAAGTTTTTAGGTTCACGAGGATAATCGCATGAAATATGCCAAGTCATATAATTACTTAACCCGTTGTAAACCAGAAGCTTAGGAAAATTACAGCACATCCGTAAGGGACAAAATGACCCATCTGCGTGCAAGCACCGAAACCAAGACAGGATTTACGCGCCAAATTGTCCCACTCTTTTCTCAAATGCGCTTATGCCGAAAAGAAAACCCCGCCGAAGCGGGGTCTCAGTTGTATTCGTGTTATCCGATTGGGCAGGTTAAATCATCAACAATTCTCGTTGCTCTTCGAGTGCATCCGGATGATTGGCAGGATTTTCTTGTTGAATGGCTGAAATCGGGGTTGAGTCAGGAAATGGGTGAGATGTGCAAACAATCGGAGCGGGCACGGGCGCTGGATGCCTCTGATCCACTTGGTGTGTACCGAAGCAGCTTTAGCGGGTTGAGTGCGGATTTGATCTATCTGGACGGGAATTCCCTCGGTCCGCTACCCGCTCAAACAAAGAAAGTGATGGAGAGGGCTGTTGGCACGGAGTGGGGAGAGGACAAGATCAAGTCATGGAACAAGGGATGGTTTGATCTGCCGCTTCGATTGGGTGATCTTCTCGGGCCCCTGATCGGTGCGGGGACCGGGCAGGTGGTTTTTGCTGATTCAGTCACCGTCAACTTGTTCAAGCTGGCATCGGCTGCCTTGGCGCGTCAGGAGGGCAGGCTAAAAATCCTCACTGACGACCTGAATTTTCCTTCGGATTATTACGCAATTGAGGGGCTGATCAACGGACTCAAGCAAGGGCACAAATTGGTGCGTGTCGCATCCCCGGACGGGATGTCCCTGCCATCGGAAGAGCTGGCAGCGGCAATTGATTCAGACACGGCCTTGGTGACGATCAGCCATGTTGTATTCAAATCTGGATACCTGTATGACCTTGAGGCAATCGTCGAGGCCGCGCATAAGGCGGGTGCGCTTGTCCTGGCCGACTTGAGCCATTCGGCAGGCTCGGTACCCATCGAGCTGGACCGCTGGGGAGTCGACATGGCCATCGGGTGTTCATACAAATATCTCAATGGTGGACCCGGTGCGCCGGCATACCTGTATGTGCGTGAGTCATTGCAGGAGGAACTGTTGCCCCTTCTTTCAGGTTGGTTTGGCGCGCAGGAACCGTTCAGCTTTTCCCCTCACTATTTGGCAGCGTCCGGGATCCAGCGCTTTCTTGTCGGCACGCCTCCGATCCTCTCAATGCGGGCTGTTGAGCCCGGTATTCAGCTGCTTCTTGACGCGGGCATGCAATCTGTCCGGGAGAAGAGCATCCAGCAAACCGAGTTTCTGATCGAACTTTACGACCAAATTCTTGTGCCGCTTGGATTTGCCCTTGGCAGCCCGCGTGATCCGGCCCGGCGGGGCTCCCATGTTTCCCTGCGTCATCCGGAAGCCTTCCGTATCAACAAGGCCATGATTTCTCCAATAGAAGGAAGGCCGGTTGTTATTCCGGACTTCCGGACCCCGGACAATTTACGCTTGGGAGTCGCCCCATTGTACCAGACCTTTGAAGAGCTGGCCCGCGCGGTTGAGCGCATCCGCGAGATTGTAGTTGATCAGGAATTTACCCGCTTTGAGGAAGGCTTGGATGTCGTCACCTGAGCAGTTCCCCAATTACCTCCATCTGGGGGATTCCTACACCTGCGCTGAAGGGATTTCACCGGCCGATGGATGGCCTCAGGCATGGCGCGCAAGACTGGAGGGGCAGGGGAGGCAATTGGGCAGGACCCATGTTCTCGCCCAAAACGGTTGGACCTGTGGCGAATTGCTGGAAAATCTCAACAATGCGTCACTTGAGCCCGAGTGGGATTGGATCACCATCTGCGTTGGCGTGAATAATCAGTACCGGGGCCTGGAAGAAGCCTCTTTTGGTTCCGAGCTGTTGGAATTGGTTAAGCAGGCCAACTGTCTCCTGAGCAACCCGCCTGGTGGAATCATCCTTTTATCGATTCCCGATTGGGGCGTCTCGCCCTTTGCTGCCGATCGTGACCGCATTGCCATCGCAGCTGAGATTGACGCTTTCAATGCGGTGATCAGGAAAGTCTCGATCCAGACCGTTTATCCCTTTGTCAATTGGACCGGCCTGACCCGTAGCTTTGCCGGCCAGCCAGATGCCTTTGCCCCGGACGGCTTGCACCCCTCCGCGAAGCAGTATTCGGCATGGGCGGCCTTCTTGGAGCAATCCAAATTGGGGTATTGACAAGGCCGCCAGAGCCCTTTCTTTTTTTCTTCCTATTTGTGGTGGTTGTAGCTCAGTTGGTTAGAGCACTGGTTTGTGGTACCAGGGGTCGCCGGTTCAAGTCCGGTTAGCCACCCCATTTTTCGCCAAGGCTTCGGATGGCAGGCCATTTTTTGATCAAGACCGGGAAAAATTCCAATCTTGGCGAATTAGGGGATACAAGGTAACTTTAAACCATGGATTTTATTTCTGTGGTTGAGAGAGTCATCCAGCGATTGGACAAAGAAGGCGTACGGTATGCTCTGATCGGTGGATTTGCCATGGGATTAAGGGGAGTACAGCGAGCTACCGTGGATCTGGATTTCATACTCATGCTGGACGATCTGAGTACAGCTGATCAGATATTCACCCAATCCGGTTATAAAAGGACTTTCCACAGTGAGAACGTTTCACACTACGAATCATCGGACCTGGATTTGGGACGAATCGACATTTTGCATGCTTTTCGTGGTCCATCGCTCAGTATGCTGAAACGGGCCGATAGAGTTTCCCTTAGCAGTGAATTGAGTTTACCTGTCGTACAAGTTGAGGATTTGATCGGATTAAAAATCCAGGCTGCTACTAATGATCCTTCCAGAGCCTCTTCAGATTGGCTGGATATTCGTCTGCTGATTGAAAACGCCGGCCAGAACAAGCAGTCAATCGACTGGGACTTGATCGGGGATTACCTTGATTTGTTCGGTAAAACGGACAAATTGGAGGAATTAAGGAAGTTGTATGGCTCGCTTAACTGAATCAGATAAAAAATCCTTCAGGGATCTCACGGAGAGGGGATGGATTCAATCAGGGGAAGAAAGAAGTCCTGTTTTTGTTTTACCCAATTTGGAGAACAACGAAGCCTACTGTCGCTGGGTCAGCGATGTCTCCAAAAATTTCCCATCCAATAATAGAAGAGTTAGGTTCTCCGGTAGGGATTGGAAACTCTGAGTGTCAAAAAGGTAAGCAACCCAGCGAGAGGTTCGTTTTTCGTCCGCTTTGGGACCCCATTTTTTTCATTTGGCCACGGGTGACTTGCAAACCTTGTCGGAGTCTGCCAATAGGTAATACACGCAGGGGAGCTCAGCTTCCTTGCTTTATTAATGACCAACAAGGCAGAACAAGAAAGTCTACTCATCGTTGACGATACACCGGCCAATATCGATTTACTGGTCGACCTGTTGTCGTCAAATTACCGCACGAGGGTAGCCACGAGCGGAGAGAAAGCCCTTTCGCTTTGTGCCCAAGAGGCGCCTGATCTCATTCTGCTTGATATCATGATGCCGGGGATGGACGGATATGAAGTCTGTCGGAAGTTGAAGGAAGTGGAGGAAACAAAAAATATCCCCATAATTTTTGTCACGGCAAAAGGGGAAATCCAGGATGAAACAAAAGGCCTCGCGCTGGGTGCGGTCGATTACATTTCCAAACCAATAACCCCGGCGGTTGTCCTGGCACGGGTAGAGACGCATCTGAAAGTCAACAGACAGCGCCTGAAGATTGAAGCGGCCTATAACCAGCTTCGCGAACTGGAAGCCCTGAGGGACAACTTGGTGCACATGGTGGTTCATGACATGCGTGGCCCATTGGCTCTTATGAGCGGTCATCTGGAGATCCTGAAAATGAACGGAAACCTTGGCGACAGGGAAAACGGACATGTGGATTCGATCACAAAATCCTGCATGGGGTTGATTGAGATGGTGAGTTCCTTATTGGATGTCAGCCGTTTTGATAATGATGAAATGCCGTTGGATATGGCGGACCAGGATATTGTCCTCTTAGCAGAAGAGACCGTCGTTCCTTACCAGACACTGAAATACGGTCCAAGTGTCGTCTTTGAATCCACTTTAGAGACGTTGCCCGTGAACTGCGACCAAAGCATTATTGAAAGGGTGATTGCCAACCTGATTGGCAACGCTGTCAAATTCACTCCTCCCGACGGGACGGTTCGTCTCGAACTGGAGAAGGCGGATCATGAGGTGAAAGTCTCTGTTTCGGACACAGGATCGGGAATCTCACCGGAATTTCATGAGAAGATCTTTGAAAGGTTCGGACAGGTAGAGATGCAGAACAAGAAACAGAAATACTCCACCGGCCTTGGACTGACATTCTGCAAGTTGGCCGTTGAAGCCCATGGTGGAACAATCGGGGTCGAGAGCGAGGTCGGCAACGGAAGTACATTCTGGTTCCGTCTGCCCATCCGCTGATTTGCCAGCGCGGCGCGCCGGGAAGAAAGCCCCTGGTCGATGGCAAGATTGATGAGCGGCCATGATACGGTTAGGATTGCCGTCTGCCTAAAAGTTCGTTAAGAAAAATACGGGTTCGTGCATAGGCACGGGATATTATTCAAAACTTACGGGGGGAAGAATCATGAAGGGTAAATGTGCCGGCAATCTCCGGCTTTTGGTCTACACATCTTGTCTGGTCCTCACATGTGGACCTGTTTGGAGTTTGAGTACGGGCAGGGGAATTACGAGGCTCGGTGGCCTCACAGAGGGGAATTATGTCTGGAGCCATGCGGAGGATGTCTCAAATGACGGGAGCATTGTGGTCGGCTACAGCGAAATTGAATCCGGAAGAAATGAGGCCTTCAATTACAGCTTTGGTGAAATTCACCATATGGGCTTTTTGAACCAAGCCGATCAGATGAGCCGTGCCTTTGGCATTTCCAGTGACGGAAGCGTCATCGTGGGAGAAAGTCGCGGACAGGATTATCCGGAAGCAACACGATGGGCACGCGGCTCAATGTTTCCCGATTCCATGGGCTTCATCAATGATGCCCCGACGAGTACCTGGGGCAGTGTGGCCACAGCTGTCTCACCTGACGGGAGACTGATTGTTGGTGAGGGGGAAAGCCTTAATTATCTACACGCTTTCATCAAGATCGGGGACGATATACTACGCAGTATTAATCCGGAAAATGTGGGTGGATTAAGAGCTGAAGACGTGGCAAACAATGGGACGGTCGTTGGCTCAAGACGACTGAGTTATTATTCCAATATCTATCATGCCTTCCGCTGGCAGGGCAATCTGGAGGACTTGGAGAATCTTAATAAGCCTGAATATTATAAGGACCTCCAGACAGACTATGCGGTTATCGAGGGAACAGATTCCAGCCGTGCCTATGCGGTCTCTGCTGATGGATCTGTAGTGGTGGGGCAGGCTACAACACCCATGGATGTGATTGGCGAGGCTTTAAACTGGCCTGCCTTCCGTTGGGAGAACGACGTGATGCGTCAGCTCGATCATTTGGATGATAGATACAGGCAGTCTGTCGCCTATGACGTTTCAGGTGATGGAAATATTGTGGTCGGCTTCAGCACCATTAGCCTTTGGCCCAATTCAACAGATCGGGAGGCAACAGTTTGGATCGGTGGTGATGAAGGAGTCTATCCCGCACTGTCACTCAATGAATGGGCCGACAATTACAATATTGACCGGGAAGGCTTCCGGATGGAGGAAGCGCGTGCCATCAGCCAAAGCGGCCGCTTTATTGTCGGGTATGGACGGAATGAAAAAGGCCAACAGGAGGCTTTCCGGTTGGTTTTCAGCGAGCATGGAAGTTGGTCTGGCTGGCCCGTGGAGGACGATGAGACAACTGTTGAGACAGGCCCATTCCTTCAGGATGTAAACATTTCCCAATCGCCATGGGTGTTCGTACACCGAATCCACGGGTGGGTGCATGTTTTGCCTGAACACATCAGCCGGAACGGGGCATGGGTCTACATGCCATTATCCAGCGTTGAACAACTGGGTGAGCTCGCGTCTGACGGGAGTCCCTGGAAATACTCACGCAAACTGAAAACCTGGCTCCATCGCTTATCTACTGAGTCAGCAAAGGATGGCGACTGGACCTACATTCCGTTCTAACAACTGCGCCTTATTCACTTCGGACAACCCGGAAACCGGTATTACTTCCAGTGCCACTGGCTTGGTTCCCAAATCGATAAGTGACCCGGCAAATGTCCGCGGCGGAGGAACAAGTCCCACCGCGGAGGATATTCACACCGTAGGCTGGAGGGCCCATCGGATCCTTGGAGGGTGATGTCTCGTAGTAGTTGGAGGCATAGGCATCAAAGCACCACTCTGACACGTTGTCGGCCATTTGATAGAGTCCGAAACCGTTGGGAGGAAAGGTTGTGACGGAGCAGGTGAAGGGATTTACAGAGGAATCGCCAACCCAATCCGGATGCCAGGTTTCGGTAGTGTACGAACTGGTGTCATAACTGAATCGCTCCCCGTTGGCCCTGTAGTTTGCCTTGCTGTGATCAATCGTGTCTCCCCACGGGAACCGCTTCCCGACCAGTCCCCCGCGGGCTGCTTTTTCCCACTCGGCCTCGGTTGGCAAGCGGTAGCCGGACGCAGAGAGATCCATGCTCCAGTCCTGAAGGTCAACCGCCTGATTCAGCAAGCCCTCCATCTCGGTTAGGAAATAACAGTAAGCCATCGCCCCGAACCAAGTGACATTGACACAGGGATGATCCTCACGGCCCGGGAGCACCATCAGGCGTGAGCCATTCCAATTCAGCTCATGCCCTTCCTTCCAGAGTTGGCCGCTTTGTAGCAGTTTGCTGCTGTCCTGATACCAAAGCACAAAGTACCTGACTTCGACATCGCCTTGTGCAATGGCCCAGTTCATGACATCGGCAAACTGGGCGTTGGTGACCTCAGTCTTCTGCATCTGGAAAGTGGAGACCTCCACCTCATGAACCGGCCATTCCCACCAGTTTCCTTCATTAAAAGAATCTCCCATGAGAAAGCTACCCGCGGGAATCAAGGCGAACTCCCTTGATTCCGGTGGTCCGTCCGGTTGATCAAATATATGCATCCAGCCAGTTGAAGCCTCAATCTGCATCCACCCGGTACCGGTTTCAAAGACCCACTGCAAGTCAACCTGATGCCACCCGGAGGAGTCCTGCCAGCGGATGTTCTCCTCCCATCCTGATGTTGCGTGAACCCAGATTCCGGCATGCGGAAGATACTTCCAGCCATCCCCGGCATCATAGGCCCATTGTGTCCCGATCCATTGGTAGCCGCTGGGATCGTCCCGGTGTATGATTCGTGTCCAGGAAGCACCCAGTTGACTTTGAAACAGTGATCCGGCGATCAGGATCAGTAGATATTTCATTGCACTCTTCATTGTGGATTTGATCAGCGACGGACTCGATTTCTTGATGAATTCCGCCCTTTGCTAATGAACCGCAGAGGCTCAACACAGATTTGTTTTACATTTGGCGAATCCTTCGGGCAACGCCAAATTCCGAGTTTCTATCAATTCAGGTGAATATTGGAACAATTGACTTCGTTAAACCTCATAGTAGGATAGAGGACCTGCAATTTCGCTCATCTCCTCTACCCCGAAAGGAGTCAAAATGAAGTTTTATAAATATCCCCTGATTGTCTCGCTTCTGATCACCTCGCTCTGCCCGATTTTGTGGGCCCAAGAGGAAGAGGAGAGCTATTTCACGCAACCCGAGCTGGACCAGATGCTAGCCCCTGTTGCCCTGTATCCGGATGTGCTCTTGTCGCAGGTCCTGATGGCAGCGACTTATCCCCTCGAAGTGGTCGAAGCTTCGCGTTGGTCGCAAGCCAATGAAGGCCTTGAGGGCGATGAAGCGGTCCGTGCCGTTGAGGATGAGAGTTGGGACGATAGCGTGAAAAGCCTCGTAGGTTTCCCAGAGCTGATCCAGCTGATGGATCGGAACCTGTCCTGGACCCGTCGTTTGGGGGATGCCTTCCTGATCCAGGAGGAGCAGGTCATGGAGACAGTCCAGAATTTGCGTTCGAAGGCCTTGGAAACAGGTAACCTCGCTTCCCTTGAGCACGTCAGGGTAGAGGAAACCCCTGAACAGATCATCATTGAACCGGCCCGTGTGGAGGTCGTGTACGTGCCTTATTACAGCACGCGAATTGTTTACGGTGACTGGTGGTGGCCCAATTATCCGCCTGTTTACTGGTATGGCCGTCCGGCCTACCACAGCAGCATCGGTTTTTCGTGGAGCCGTGGGTTCCGCGTATCCAGCTCATTCTATTTCAGTAGCTGTGACTGGTCACGGCGAAGCATTGTCATTTACCACGACCATCGGGGCCGCGACCGATACGATTTCCGCCGTGTCCATAACAGACGGGATCATCTTCGGGATGCTCCGAGATGGCGGCATGAACCTGTCCACCGCAAGGGCGTATACTATCGCAGTCGTGACTTGAATGACCGGTACGATCGCCGCCGGTACGTGGATTCATCCAGAAAGCGTGCCCACGATGAGAGAATTGGAGACCTTCGGGACCGAACCAGACGGGTCGACATCACCGACCGTGTTCCCAGTCGGGAAGAGCGTCTAAAAAGGCCTGTCGACAGACCAAACCCTTCACGTGATGAGCGCGTCCGCACCAATCCAAGGCAAGATCAGGAGAGGGTCGGGGACTACCGGGACCGACGCAAACAGGTCGATACCTCCGGTCGCGTCACTAATCGGCAAGATCGTTTCAAGCGACCGGTTGAAAGACCCAAGCCACCCGAGGTCGCCAAAAAACCACCCAGAAGGACTCCTCCCGCCGCTGTTGAGAAAACGCCGCCCAAGGTCACTTTGCCACCGCCTGATACCTCACGCTCAGTCTCCCGGTCAACCGTTACCACCCCTGTCTACCGGCGAACTGATGACGCCCCTCGACGGGTTCCCCAGAACCGGGACAGGGGGCGCCGAGCGCCGATTACTGATCGGGATCCGTGAGGTCACCCGTAATCCATGGCACCGGGACGGGTCTGTTTAAACAGGTGCAATTTAGTGCAATTTTAGGTTGTCAATTAAGAATACGCATGAATACGGTATCGGATGCGACCCTTGTTTCGAATCAATACCCTTGCCATTCTTGCCACGTCTTTCGTTGCAGCAGTTACTGTTGAGTCAGCGATTGTTCCTGTAGACAGCGGCAGTTACACGACCACCTTTCCGGGGACGGACATTGCTGGCCGGAACGGGATTCCTGGCGGAACACCCCAACTCAGCGGTAACGCGCTGGGCCGCCCTGTTCCGACGAATGACTGGTGGTCAAAGCTGCTGAACAGCAACCACGCGGATAACCTGTTCAATTATCCGATGGCGATGCGCACCTTGCCGGGCGGTCTGGACATAGGCCTTGTTGAGCCCGTTTCGACAGCAAACGGCAGCTCGGAACCACAGAGTCCCTTCAACAATATCGTTGTGGGTGTGAGCGGATTGGCTGCAACACAGGCAACGGTAAACGATTACTCCGACTGGACGGTGACCATTGGCTGGGATTCGGGCGGGCATTCATTGCGCGCAACCACTGGTATCGGCATGCCATTTGTCTACTTCACAAAAGGTGATGAAGACATTGCGTCGATAACCGTGGAGGTGGGGACTGTCAGTATTGTCGGAGAAACCCTTGTGATTTCCAATTCGGAGGACGGGGCCAGCTTTGCCGTCTATGGCCCGGCTGATTCGGTCTGGTCGCAAGCGGGGAGTACATACACCTCCTCGCTCGACGGCGAAAACTACTGGTCGATGGCAATTCTTCCGGCTGGTACGCCAGCGACGAATGCAGCAGCTTGGAGGCAGTATGCGTTTGTTGAACCAACAAATACCGCAGTTGCGTGGACCTATGATGAGGCCAGCGCAACCCTGCGGACAGATTTCACGACAACCGTTACCGTGCATGAAGAAAGCGGAACGTCCGTCATTCAAGGGTTGCTTCCGCACCAATGGTCGCGTTTGAGCGCTGATTCTCCTGCGCTGACTGGTCAATCACTTTCCTCAATCCGCGGAGAATTGAAGCTGATCGCTTCCAACACCTTCGCCACTGAGCGCGCTTTTCAGGGAATATTGCCAACCTTGCCAGCGGTTGGTTCAACCAGTCCTGGATTCAGCCCGGCAAAGCTGCATGAAAAGATCATCCTGATGGAAGATGACACCCTTGCGACTTGGACGGATTCCTACAATGAGGGGCAAGTCATGAACCGCTTGATCCAGACGGCCCGGGCGGCCCACGAGACGGGAGATATTGTGGCACGTGACAAGATGATCGCCACTGTGAAAGAGCGCTTGGAGGACTGGCTGACGGCGGAAATCGGCGAAGTGGCATTTCTCTTTTATTATCAGCCAACGTGGACAGCCATGATTGGTTACCCTGCTGGTCATGGGCAGGACAACAACCTCAATGACCACCATTTCCATTGGGGATATTTCATTCATGCGGCTGCTTTCATGGAGCAGTTCGAACCGGGTTGGGCAAGCCAGTGGGGAGGCATGGTGGACCTCCTCGTCAGGGATGCGGCAAGCCCGGATCGCAATGATCCCCTGTTTCCGTTCTTGAGAAGCTTCAGTCCGTTTGCCGGCCATGCCTGGGCGAACGGGTTTGCGACTTTTCCTTTCGGCAACGACCAGGAATCCAGCTCGGAAAGCATGCAGTTTAATTCATCGCTAATCCATTGGGGCGCAGTGACTGGAAACACGGCCATTCGTGATCTCGGCATTTACTTGTACACCACTGAGCAAACCGCCATCGAGGAATACTGGCTGGACATCAACAACCGCACTTTCAAGCCCGGCTACGGCTATTCTCTGGCTTCCCGTATCTGGGGCAACGGATATGATAACCAGACTTTCTGGACAGGCGACATTGCCGCTGCTTACGGGATCGAGCTTTATCCCATCCATGGGGGATCCTTTTATCTCGGAGAGAACACTGCTTATGCGGCAAGTCTCTGGACTGAGATGACACAGAATACCGGCATCCTTCAACAGGCAGCAAACGACAATCTCTGGCATGATATCTACTGGCAGTTTCTTGCCTTCACGGATCCCGCTGCAGCGATTGCTCTCTACGATGCCAACCCCAGCCGGAACCTGAAGTTCGGGGTCTCGGATGCCCAGACCTATTACTGGCTTCATTCCATGAATGCCCTTGGCCAGATTGATTCCAGCGTGACTGCCGATGATCCATTGGCGGTGGTTTTCAATAAAGAGGGAACAAAAACGTATGTAGCGCATAACTACAGCACGAGTCCCAAGACTGTCCAGTTTTCCGATGGAGCCAGCCTTCTGGTTGCGCCAAGCTCCCTTGCAACCAGTGTGGACCTGCCGTTTTCGGGTTCGATCAGCACACCGTTCTCAACGGCGCCCGCGGGGAACACCGTTCCCTTGACCATTACTATTGAGGGGGATGACTCCAGCCTGACATCGGTGGAGTTTTACGACGGTTCAAACTGGATTGGCACGTTGTACGAGGCCCCCTACACACTACAGACTGAAGCACTCAGCTTGGGCAGCCATACTTTTTACGCACGATTGTATGCCGGGACGGAATTCGCGATTACAGGACTGACCACCGTCAAGGTGGGCGATGCATTCCCGTTCACAGGAACGCCTATTCAACTTCCGGGTACATTCGAAGCAGGCGCATATGATCTCTTCGAAGGAGGCGTGGGACAGGGCATCACTTATCAGGATGCATCGGTCGGCAACAATGGGGATTACCGGACGAGTGAGTATGTCGATGCAAGCAGTGACGCAAATGAGGGTGCCGTTGTCGGATGGATCTCCGACGGGGAGTGGTTGGAATACACAGTGGATGTCGCGACAAGCGGGCTTTACTCGATGGATTTTCGCTATGCGAGCGGCAACGATGCGGGCGGAGGTCCGTTGTTTCTGGAACTGGATGGGCGTATTGCCAGCCCGCAAAAAACCGTCCCGACAACCGGGGGCTGGTCGACCTTTGCCACCCAGACCTTGAATAATATAGAACTGCGAGAAGGGATACACGTACTTCGCCTCAATTTTGCCGCCGGGGAATTAAATCTCGGTCGACTGACTTTCACTTACACCGGCCCGCTTGGTTACCAACCTCCCGTCGCCGATGCGGGAATTGACGGCACCGTGGTGATTCCTGCGACCACAGCGACCTTGGATGGATCAGGAAGCACAGCGCCTTCCGGAGGGACATTAAGCTATTTCTGGGAGCAGGTAACCGGTCCAGCGGTTGCGACAATTTCCAGCCCGACGGATCCCATCCCGAGCGTGACCGACATGGTCGCCAACGGCATTTATCGGTTTAAACTCACCATTGATGACGGAGCCAACGAGGATTTTGACGAAGTGGAGATCCTAAGAGGCGACTTGGCTGCGCGGCCACCGACTGTCTCCATCCTGAGTCCGTCATCGGGATCGAACGGGTTGGCTGGCCAGGCTCTGACTATCAATATGGCGGCAAATGACCCGGACGGGGAAGTGGTCCGGGTGGACTTGTTCAACGGGGATACCTGGTTGGGATCACTGACGGAAGCGCCTTATACATTCGAGTGGTATCCTCCTGAGGGTACGCACAGCCTCAGCGCCGAGGTCGTTGACTCGGATAACTTGACCGCGACCTCCAGTACGGTTTCCTTCACCGCCAATCCCCCTCAGCCATGCACAGAGGCTTCAACAAGTGGGAACTTTGCGTATGAATTCAGCTCAACGGGCGAGAGCCATTCGATCACCTTTATTCCGTCGCGCTCAGGCGTGGGCGCCAATATTGTTATTTTCTACTATGGAATCGGTGGAGGCCCGTATCCTGGCTACATTATCTCTCCCAACACACCCTTCTCGCTGAACGTTTCCGACGGTGACACAATCGGGTTCTATTTCACGTATTCGGTTCCGGAGGGTGGTGAAAGAAATTCCATTGATGAAAATGCCTCCTACACGATTGGTACCTGCGGCGTACCGATCGAAACAGATCCTGATATTGCCTTGCTCAACTGGCAAAATGAACATTTTGACCCGGTAGATCTTGCCAATCCAGCTCTGGAGGGATCCCTCTGGGGAGCATTTGCTGATCCGGACAAGGATGGCCTGCTGAACACCTTTGAGTTTATCACGGGTGAGGATCCGCTGGTGGCGAACGAGTACCCTCTCAACTTGCACACGAACCCCGTAACAGGAAAGGTGATGATTCGTTATCCATGGCGGGCGGGCCTTCCCGCAGAGCTTGGCTGGATTTCATGGTCCCACGATCTTGCCACATGGAGCGACAGCGGCACCACCACATCGGCCGTCAACATGAAGGATGGTGTGGAACTGCGAGAAGTCAGTATCGAGGCAATGGATACAAATCCGGACCTGCCGATCTTCATTCGCATGGAAACAACTCCCTAGGGAGTTCCTACCAACCAAAGAGACCCTTTTTCTGTTCCTTGGCGATTTGCTGGGTTTCCTGCCAGGTAATGATGCCGGATTCAATATCCTGTAGTGTCAATGTCAGTACATAACCAACGCGCCGCGTCTTCTGGTTGAAATCATCAAAGCCTGACAAGGTGCCTTCAAGAATATAGTCTGCACCAATCTGCTGGCCCACCTGTGCGGCGGTGCTCTGTTTGACGGCTCCGGACTCTTGTTGGTACCAGATTTCATCAGCAATGTCGTTGCGTCTTGTCTTGTCGACAAACTGGAAGGTTCCCGAATTGATGACTTGTCCGCGGACGAGAGTGGTGAGGGCTTCCGTGTTGATATTGGAGTTGGTCAAGCTGGTCGCATCGAGGCGAACCGGAAGAATCACAATAGTTGGCTTGTCGGCCCGGGCCGTAACGCTGGCCAGGGAAGGGGAATTCAGCATGGAATTCACCATGTTACGGGCGGCGTCATTGATGTCCGCCTGGTTGATATCCATGGTTTGAACCGTTGGATCGGAAGGATCGACGGTGCGCACCTTGGATGTGCAACCGGTCAAGATAAGCGATCCGAGGAGGAGAATGGAAATGGGTAGAATTGATTTCATGGATTGTTGGGTTTTTGGATTAAACTTTAAAGATGATGCTATTTCTTGAATTCGAGGGGACGAATAATCAAACGGAAGGCCTTTGCGCGGTTTGACCGGGCGATGGACTCAATGTCAGCCACTTCGCGTCCGGCCAGATGGAGAGACTGCCATGGATTCTGGTCCTGCTGAACGACAAAGCCTTCCCGGTCATACCAGGTAAAGCGATATTGAACCGCTGAAGTCTTGTCCCTCCTGCTCTCAATGGAAAATTGCACTCGGGGAAATCCATTGGGTGTCGAGGTGGCACGGGCACCGACAATCTTCATGTCCTGGCTGGGAAGAAACTGCCCGACAAACGGGGCCGGGTCGAGTGTGCCCTCGTCGTTGAGTCGTCCCTCAATATTAAGGCCCACGCCGGTATAGGTGATCAGACGGGTCTCACCGTCATATACCTCACCCACGGGTTGACTTGTTTGGCAACCGACGAGAGTCAGCAATGCGATTGTAATGCAAAATTGTATTTTCATTGTGTTGAATGGTATGACGGAATGGCGAGGGAATCAACCTTGATTACAGCGCCTTGTGAACTGATCGCGCGAAGCAGGAGAATTTGGCCCGGTTTAAGATCCACCTGTCCAAGGTTTGGGACATCATAGATACCCGGTGGCAGAGTGGAATCGCTGAGGGAGATTGAGGCTGGAAGGCTGAGCCAGCTACGCAAATCCGGCTGATCCGAGAGGACGGAGAAAATGGATGCCGCAAGGCCGAGCCAGGGATCTTCCTCGCGTGCTTCTTCCTGCAGTTCGTGTTTTGCCAGCATGCGCAAGGCTTGCCGGAGGAGAATGGCAGGGAACTCCTCCTGCAGTGCCCGATGAGCGGCAGTGTTCAGGTTAAGAACAGGATACTGTGGCGGAATTGATGAATCAAAACGAAGAGGCAAATCGGGGATAATCCAGCGCTTTGTTGATTCTGGATAAAAAGGGAAACTCAGACTGTAGAGGTTCCGGTTGATGTAAACTGAGATGCTGTAGGGGACTTTGGCCGCTACCCAATCTGATTCGTGAATAATGACCAGACGGGACAATCCAGACCGTGGTTCGTCCAGCGTCTCAAGGGCATGAAGAAGGGGAGTGGCGTCCGGAATGTAAGCAAGGGCGTTCCGGTAATCAATTTCCGCCCGGTCCCTGTCGCCAGATGCCTGATGCAGCAGTCCGCTGAGGTAATAAACCAAGGCATTGTCCGAGCTGGAGGTAGATTCGTCGCCTGCATTAAAGTCAAACCCAGGTGGCAACTCATTTGCCCGTATGCCTTTTTGGTCGAGCATCTGGTCAGCCCGATTTCGGAGGACGGGAAGATTGTCCTTCCACCACCGCATATCGCGCAGAGCCTTGTTCAATTCAATGCGTGCCTTTTGCGGTTGGTTTGCTTGCAGGTAATTCAGACTTTGAAAATAGTAAAGAAACAGCCTTTCAAAGAGCTTGGCCTTGTAGGGCAGGGCCCTGTCATTTGTAACCATGGCAAGGGCCTGCTGAAGCGACTCAGTCGCCGTGAAAGACGCTTCCATGTCCTGGTTCTCCGCGAGAGTACTTGCCTCGGAAAACTTTTGCATACTGGCTTCAAGTTCTCCCGAAAGCTCGTAAAGCCGACCCGACTCAAGGAGGTAGAGCATTCTCGAGCGAGTAGAGGTTCGTCTCTCCAAATCGATCAGGATTGACTCGAGCGCGTCTGGATTTTGCTGAAGGACAGCACTGCGCGCCTCGTTCAGCAGTTGGGGATGGTTGTCAACGGGAAGAAAAAGGCCAGCCGTACTTCGGCAACCACTTATCCCACATGCCAGCCACAACAGGGCAAGGATGTGCATGCGGACCAGCATGGCGTTCTTTTGACGGACAGGAGACATTCTCAAGATATACTTGTGAAATTTGTTTCCTAATCAAATTCTATCGATAAAAGAATCTCTGTCCGGCCCACATTCTTGATCAGCCTCTGAAGAGATGGAGGAACCTCCCGTCGCCCGCCGGTAATGGGGGTGTAATGGAATGGATGGAATGTCAGTCAGACAGGCCGGCAATGACCGGTGTCTTGGACGCTTCAAAATCGATCCTACGAGGATCACTCGATTCGTTCTTATGGTGGCCGTATTCAAGACGGCCGTCTTCCTTTATTTCAAAGTGCTTCTCGCGGGCAAGAATTTCAATCAGGTGATCGAGCTCTTTCTCCGCATAGGCCCCTGAGAATGAATGGGCATTCTTGATCAATAAAACGAGACTTTCCCGGGATTCAGGTTTCAGTTTACGGACACAGTTGCGGATGTTGTCCAGCTTGCGCTTGACGGCCATTGCCTTGACCTCCTGCTTTTCCATCTTCTCGGCCGGCGCTGGTTTTGGATCCATGAATTGTTTCAGGGCCTCAAACTGGGCGAGATCCATTTCAACAATGACTGATCCTGAAGTTGTGGCACCGACTTTTCTCATACCGTTTACTTAAACAAGCCGGAGCCCCCTGTTGAAAGCCAGCCATCAGTAGGGAAGAAACTAAAACAGGTTTTTTACAAGTCACGGATTCCCGGTTGCCGGGAACCAGTCTTCAAATCTCGAATTTAATCCCCTGGGCGAGTGGCAATTCAGGTGAGTAATTGATCGTGACAGTCTGGCGCCGCATGTAGTTTTTCCATGCATCCGAGCCGGATTCCCTGCCTCCTCCTGTTTCCTTTTCGCCACCGAATGCACCGCCAATCTCCGCACCGGATGTCCCGATGTTCACATTGGCAATGCCACAGTCTGATCCCTCGGAGGAGAGGAAACGCTCCGACTCAATGAGACGATCGGTGAATATGGCGGAAGACAATCCCTGCGGAACGCCGTTATGGATGGTAATTGCCTCCTCGAGGTTATGGAAAGGAAGAACATAAAGAATGGGAGCGAATGTTTCCTTCTGCACAAGTTCGTGATCGGGCGAAAGCCCAGTGACAATTGCCGGGCGAACATAAACGCCACCGGAAGGAACTTTTTCCGTGATGGGATCTCCTCCGATCACCGTGGCGCCGCTGGCACGGGCCGCTTCCAGAGTCGTTTGCATATTGGCAAGCGCACCCTCGTCGATCAATGGACCAACCAGAATTTCCGGATCACGCGGATCTCCGACCGGGAGATTGGCAAAGGCCTTGGACAGGCGCTTGACACATGTTTCTTGAATATCCTTGTGGACGATGAAGCGCCTCAGAGAAGTACAGCGCTGTCCCGTTGTGCCAGCTGCGGCAAATACCGCCCCGCGAAGGACCATATCCAAATCCGCGGACGGCATGACAATCACCCCATTGTTGCCTCCCAGTTCGAGCAGGCTACGGCCTAGACGGGCCGCCACCCGCTGGGCAACCGTACGACCCATGGGAATCGAACCGGTAGCCGAAATCAGGGGTACGCGAGGATCATCAACCAGTGCCTCACCTGTGGACCTGCCGCCCAGAAGGACAGAAGAGACATCCTCCGGAATATCATCCATTCCCTTGCGGGCCTCCATCGCGAGGGCGTGGCAGGCCAGGGCGCACAAGGGGGCTTTCTCAGAAGGCTTCCAGATCACCGGATTCCCGCAGACCAGCGCCAGCATGGCATTCCATGACCAGACCGCGACCGGGAAGTTGAAGGCGGAAATAACGCCCACGGGGCCAATCGGATGCCACTGTTCCATCAAACGGTGTTGCGGGCGCTCGCTGGCAATTGTTAAACCGTGCAGCTGCCGGGAAAGGCCGACCGCAAACTCACATATATCAATCATCTCCTGGACTTCCCCCAGAGCCTCCTGATGAATCTTTCCAGCCTCCAATGTGACAATGCCGGCAAGGGCCTCCTTGTGAGTACGGAGGGCTTCCCCGATGCGGCGCACAAATTCGCCTCTTCGGGGGGCGGGAACTTTGCGGAGGGCAACAAAGGCCGCACTGGCCCTTGAAATGGTTTCCTTGACCTGTCCGGCAGACGCTTCCTTGAAGGTGCCTGTCAAGGCACCGTCAATCGGGCTGTACTTTTCAAGGGTTTCTCCTGTTCCCTCCTGGGCTTCCATGCCTGAGACACAGGCAGGGTAAGCATTTCCTGTAATGAAGGATTGGAGACAGGATAGGGTGTCTGAATAGGGTTTCATGATGAGAAATCTGTTATGGGTTCAATTTTAACTTCCGGATCCGAATCTTCCTCACCGGTTCCATAGTACTGGCCGAAGCGGTTGTTGATAAACTCATCATAGGACACTTCCTCTTGTCTGACAAATCCCTTGCTGGCCAGTTGTCCATTGGCGGCCAGGTCAACAACTCCGCAGATACCAGCCGCAGTCGTGATCTGGATTGAACTCCATTGCTCACCACTGAAGTCGGCGTTGTAGATTTTCCGGGCATTGCTGTGTTGTGTCAGTTTGCCGTCAATCCAACCACTCACCGTGCAGAAGATCAGGGTCACATCCTGAAACGTTACCGGGATCGCATTCTCCAGGATTTCCCGCATGAGTTTGCGACGTTTTCCCAGGTGCAATTCATTAACAAGAAATTGCATCAGGTATTGGTGTCCCTTGTAACGGACCGTCTTGTAATTGAGATTGCGGACCTTTCCCTTGAGGGTTTCACAGAGCGTTCCCAATCCACCTGAGGTGTTGAAGGCCTCATAATTCTTTCCGTCGAGGGAAAAGAGCTCCAGCCCTTCCAGAGCGAGAATTTCAGCAAGTCGGGTTTCATGGATTGCCTCGCAGGGATTACAGTATTCGTTGATCAGGCCGTCGGTGGACCAAGTCAGATTGTACATCATCATGTTCGAGGGAAACTGGGGCAGGGCACCCACACGCATTTTCACGCTGTCCAGTTTGTCGAATGCCTTACAAAGATCATTTGCCAGGATGCTGATGAATCCGGGAGCTAACCCACATTGTGGCATGAAGATTTGCCCGTCAGTCGCCTTTTTCGAGATGGCAATGATTTCGCGAGTAGTCTCGCGGTCCTCTGTGAGGTCGAAGTAGCTGACGCCTGCTGCAAGGGCAGAGCGCGCAATCAATGTGTTTATGTAGTACGGGCACGCCGAAATGACGCGCTCGCGGCCCTTCAAAAGGTCCACGAGCGCCTTTTCCTCGGATAGATCCACGACATGGGTATCCACTTCAGGGACCTTGTCCTTCAGTCGGCCAAGGGCCCGCTCGTTCTTATCTGCGATTGTGACAGCGTATTCGCCGGACCCCGAAAGCATCTTGGCGACGGCACCACCGATTTTTCCTGCGCCCAGGATGACGACCGGCTTCATTGTTTCGTATTTGTGGATTCAAATATCTTGTCGGCACTTGCCGCGACAAAGCCATTGTACAAGGCCCCGTCAGGACCCTTGTAGCGCCGGGCAAACTCGTAGTAGCAGGTGGGAATACTGCGCTTGATTCCATCGGCAAAGTTGACCTCCATCCGGTCAGCCAACGTGGAGCCTTGTTCAAGCAAGACATCCGGGCTTCCCTTCACCCGTCCTCCGGATTCGTTTATGGCGTAGCCAGCCGATTCGACAAAGTCCAGCACGGCTTCCAGCGAAGGGGTCTTCTCCAGGTGATTAACCGCAATGGTAAAGTGGTTGGCATGAAGGCCCAATGCAGCAACCCAAGCTGCATACTCACTTTCCTCCAAGAGCTGTTCATAGTCTGTGTAAGCAACGGGGGACCAGAGTGGCCCGGCCCACAGAATGTCGTCATTTTCCACTACAGTAGCATCTATCTGTCCGACTAGAGCCTGAATAATTGATTGTGCTTTCGGGCTCAGCGCTTCCACTTCCAACTCGCTGAGGAAAATACGCGGATACTCCGGTTTTGGATGCAGATATCCCATTGCATTGAGTTTTTTCGCTTCAAACCGGTATGGCGCAAAGCGTTCATAGCCAAGAGCCAGAATTGGTTTTTCCAAGGTTTTCAATCCAATTGGGTCCAGCCCGAATGTGCGGAAGGCGACATGGTCGTTCAGGACAGTTTCGCCTTGCTCTTCGAATAGCTGTTTAATTTTTGCGGCTCTTGGAGCCATCCGGATGTAGTCTTCCCATAGATGGGTAAAGAACGTTTCGGGGTTCATTGAATTTCCTTTGGTTTGAATTTGTGTACCGCTTGCTAGCGGAGAATAACTTAGGTTAAATTTTGCCCGATTGAGTGTCAAGTTCAGTGAAATACAGACCCCCGATATGTCTGGTTCGCATACTGTATTTTGGGCGTTTTCATTTCTTGTTCCAGATAAGAGGCGATTTTCACTAGGGGGAGTCATGAGTGCCATTGTCAAACTTCCCGGAAGACTTATACCGTTTCTTCATTTGATCCTCGTGCTGGTTATATCATCGTACTCTCTTCCAGCATCCCCCGAAGCTTCCCTGAGGATTGAAGAACTTCGAGAACAGATACGCCATCACGATAAGCTGTATTTTAATGAGGCAAATCCTGAGATCAGCGACTATGAGTATGACTTGCTCGTTCGTGAGTTGAATGAATTGGCTCCCGGGTCGGAGCAAATGCCCTCGCCGGATAGTCCACCAGCGCCTGCACCGGGAGATGATCGGAAAAGCCGCTTTGAAAAGGCGGCGCATGCTGTTCCGATGCGCAGTCTGGAAAAGTGCTATTCGGCTGAGGAGGTGAAAAGTTGGCTACAAGAAATCACAGAGCATGCCGGGGATGACGAATCGACCATAGTGATTGAGCCAAAGGTTGATGGATTGGCGGTTAGCATGGTCTATGAAGATGGCCGTTTTGTCCGGGCCCTGACGCGCGGTAATGGTCAGGAAGGGGAGGATATTACAGCAGCAGTACTCGCGATGGGAGGATTTCCACTTAATTTATCCACAACTGGAGGGGATAACAACGAATCGGGGATTCCGGCTTCAGCCGAATTCCGTGGAGAGATTTACCTGCCGATGGGCAAATTCCGTGAAATAAATTCTGACCGTGTAGAGCGGGGGAAGGAACCTTACAAAACGGCGAGAAATCTAGCTGCCGGGACTGTCCGGTTGGAGGATTTGGAATTGGTAAAGACAAGAGGTTTGAAAGTTATCTTGTTTTCCTGGGGTCTCTGGAAGCCGGCAAATGACCAACCCCTCACACAGCTTGAATACTTAAGCAGATTAAAAAGCTGGGGCCTTCCTCGAATCGAACCTTTGGATACGCTCAATGTTGGGGCCCGTAATGTCTCCAATTTGCCATTGGCCCAATACCGGAATTACCTGTCGAAATTGGACATGCCGACCGATGGCCTTGTCCTTAAAGTGAATTCCGTTGCTTTGCAGAGCCAACTGGGAACGGGTCGGCGTTCTCCAAGGTGGGCGGTGGCTTGTAAATTTGAGCCGGAATCGGCCATCTCCAGAATACTGGCCATCAACTTTCAAGTCGGGCGGACCGGACACCTTGCTCCCGTGGCGGAATTGGAGCCAGTCGAAGTCGGTCGACGGACAATCTCCCGGGTGAGCCTGCACAACGGGGCATTTATACACCGGATGGATATCCGGCCCAATGATCGTGTGGAGGTTGAGCTCCGGGGTGACACCATTCCGACCATTTCGGGCACTTTTCCAGAACATCGTGACGCTGACTCCAGACCCTTTGTCTTTCCCAGTGTGTGCCCTGAATGTGGTGTCGCAATTGGGACATCTGGAGGGCTCAGGTGCCTTAATCGCCATTGTCCAGCAAAGCAGGTTAAACAACTGCTTCACTTTGCCAGTTCAGTTGGGATCAAGCGCTTGTCGGAGGCCTCTATTACCGAATTGAGAGGGACCGGCCAATTGAAGGATTTTTCTGATTTTTTCTCCCTGTGGAAACTAACGGACATTCCACACTGGAAAATTCTTCTTGGCTTAGGGATAGACGGCATGGGTCCCGTGGCCTGCAAGAATCTCTTTAGCAAGTTGGGGAATTTGGAGAACCTGATGCAACTTCCACTGGAAGCTGGAAGCCTTCGTGATTTAGGCCTGAATAAAGCCCAAACTGCCTCTATGGCTGCCTTTCTTGGCGATGGGGAAAATATCCAGTTGCTTAAGCGCTTGATTCGACGGATGCCGAGGCAGATCAGTTTAGAAGGTCGGGCAACCGGGAAGCATATGACCAGCCAATTAGAAAATCAGATTCAAGATCCAGAATGAGGATACTTCCGTCTTCCCATTGATGATAGAAACCGTAGCGGACTATTCGTAGGCGAAGATCCCACCATTCCCGGACTTCAACTGCGGCATATGGCGGCCGGACGAATCCCGAGGATTTCTGCCAGGTATCCAAGGCGTGATAGGTGGGAATTGAGAATGGTTCAGTCTCCGATATGGGGTCCAATCCAAGCGATTGCACCCATCTCTGCTGATTAATCGGGTCAACGGGTAGCTGGAAAAATATCTGTCCGGGCTCAATGACCAGAACACGCGCCCTGGATAGGGTTGTTACTTGGTCGAGAATCTTCTGTGCCGTTGGCTCAGGTTTGAAGACCCAGAATATGCCTCCCCCCCAGCAGATGAAAATAGCGAAAATCGGCAAAAGGACCCTGATGGGCCAGATCCTCCTTGGCTTTCCTTCGGTTGTACCCCCATCCCCAGGCACATTGGATTGGGCGGCCAGTTGGGCTTGGGCCAACTCAACGCTTGAAGCATGTGCGTCTGGAGTGCCGACTGGGGGCGGGGGAGGCGGCTTGAACTCAGGGATGGGTTTGGGGCCAGCTTTCTGTGATTTCAGCCGCAATGGCTTCTTTTTCTGGAAGCTGATCTTCGGCTTGGGAGCATCTGGTGCGGCCTCCTTAAGGCTTGGCTCCGGCGATTGGGTTACCCCGGGAGGAGTTGTCGATAACTTTGGCTTTGCCTGGGTTGCTTCAACTGGGGGCTCTGGATCCCCCATCAGCGGGGCCTTTCCAGCTTTCTCGGGCGGCCCAGGTTTGCTGGATGGCTCAGGTTTCGGCATCCCTGCCATTGGCTTCAGCGGGCTGATTTTCGACCGCTGATCCGATGCCGGGTCCTTCTGTTTTGGCTTCGCCTGCTCGCTGAAACGAAGAGCTTCATCAGGAGCCATTGGGTTGATGGTCTGGAGCAAGCCCGGACGCCATGTGAATTCGCACTGACGAAATATGACAAATTGGCCCCCTTTGACATGGTAATGGTCCAAACGAACCTGGCTTGGCGGGGATTCCCAGTAAGGGGCGAATTTGGACCATTCCCCGACAAATTTCCATTCGGCGCCCCATCTGGCTGCCATGAGGTGCAGGTGGTCCGGATAATCCGTTTTCGTCTCGAATTCGAGCAGGTTATCGAGTGAGAAATTATTCTCATCCGCAAAGTCTTCAGCCTCATCCCACGATCGAAAGACACCGCGGGCGATATCCTTGTCGACAAGGACGAAGGCTCGTCGAGATTCTTCCTGTCCGTGCGAGCCTAGTTTGGAAGCCATGCCAGACCCCCTTCCGAAAGTACCAAGTTCCCTGTATAAAGGTGGCCATCGTCCACCTTCCGGTCCAGGGCAAGAGCATCCTCAAGGGATGTGCAGCGAACCCAACCCGAGCTGAAAGCCTTCTGGTCAATCGGTTTCCATGGATCCTGCCATTGACCCTCTTCAATCGAATTTTCGAGAGCTCGCTCCGCTTGACCGGCCCAGCTCATGTCCGGCCAGAAATAGGCGATACCCGAGGGCACGGCCAGCCCAGCCAGCGCAAAAATCCAAAGTTTTACGAGGGTGGAGAGGGAAGGATCAACTACATGAATTTGCTCTGAGCCCATCTGTAAGGTTGAACGCCATACTTTGGGGCTCAAGCGCGTCTGTCAACTCACTCGTCAATCTTGATTTTACAATCCGGACTTCTTGAGGTCTTCCCAACTGGAGATGCGTTCCCCAGCATAGTTCAGTTCCCGCCAAGCGGTGACAACCGGGACAAAATCGCCATCGTCGTCATCATCGTCATTGATATTGGCAAGATCCTCATCGTAGTGGAATTTGTAGGTTCCGCTGAACTTGATGGTTTCACCAACAACAGCACCAAAGACGTCTCCGCCACCACCGCCACCCTTGAATTCAAGGGATGAACTGGGTGAATATACCGCCCCGGAAAGAGTACCATTACCGCCCATATAAACGCTCGTGTCCCAATCCGAGTTTAGCTCGGCAACGTAAATCTGCAGATTCGGCGGACGGCCCGTATCATTGATCATGGCGGCTTCCGGGCCTGTCACGGTCAGGCTGCCAGCCAGATAAAATTCCAAACTGGCCGAGGAGCCCAGGAGCATGCCCCCGTTGATTATTGTGTCGGCTGGAGTATTGATATCCTCGTTGTCGACAACGATCTGTGTTTCCCCTGAGAAGAGGTATAGTTCTGAGCTGTGGACATCAATTTCGGTAAGCTTGTAAGCCTCTTCAGTCACCAATGCGATGTTTTCATATTTAATCTCCGAGCTCGTATCATACGTGCCGTCATTATCGGTATCGATGTACGCAAACTCAATGACTTCTACCTTAAGCCCTTTACCAATTGACTCTGACTTCGTACTGAACTCCAGGGATGGAAACTCAGCTTTCAATTGCGAGACTGCCAAACTGCCGGGAATCAAAGTGGATGCACTAAAAGTGCTCGGCAGACTGGTTTGAGGAGTCGTCAGAGTAGGGAGCTCAGGCTCGGGAAGATCAGCGTAAAAATCGAGTGCGACCCGGTCCCAGTCGATCCCAGTAACGCCGTTTTCATAGTCAGTGAGGTCGCGGATACTACCATTGGGACCAATATCCGGTTTTCCACCACCTGTCGCCACGTTTCCGACGACTGTTGCATTGCCGATGGAGACAGCCCCTGAAACAACTTCGTTCGAAGCTACAGAGCCATTGTCGCGCCTGTTTGTAGTCACATCATACGGACCGGCCGAGGAGCTGTAACTATCCACGAATACGTTCCCTCCAACAAAGGTCACACTATCCTTGCCAAGAATACCATTTCCCCATCCGCGCTTCCATGGCTTTGAAGATCCCTTCTCCATCTCAACCCGGATTTGCTTCCTGACGAGCATGCCATTGTTCAAAGTGACCAATCCTTCGGAAATGACGACGGGAACTTTATCACCGTCTGGATTGATCCATTCCGGTTCCAAGTATACCCGCAGGGAGCGGTTATCATTTCTCAAACTGGAACGGACCCGATATAGCCGGGAGTCCTGATCATTTTTAGCTTCCGAGGTAATATCAATGTGTGGAAAATTGTCCTTATAGTATCCACCTCCACTGGTTGAGGTCCAGGCCGTGTCCAAGTTATCCTCGATCATCCCATGCATGGCATATTCAACGCCTGCTTCAGCGAGGTTGATCGCCTGGAATCCCATCCTTGCCCGGTGAGTGTTGGCCACTTCCTGGCTGACGGTTTTAAGAAAAAGCCCGACCAAGGTCCCTGTCACCAAAGTGATGATCAAGGCTGCAATCATGATTGAGCCGCGAGTGTTGTTTTTAAGAGCTAACATCTTTATTCCTTAACATGAAGCGGGCTGAAATGATGTAATTGGTATTGGTTACATTCAAAACTTCCCGCTGGAGTTCTGCTTCCACTTGTACGTGTTTGATTTCGAGGAGACGTGTGGTCTCCGGACTGACTAACGGGTTTGACTGGTTAATCAGGCTGTAATAGGTAAATTTTAGATCTTGAACATCATAGAGCAGGATTCTGTCTTCAACGAGGGCTCCTGAAGCAACGTCGTAAACCGTCCTCTTGAAGGTGCCAGCCGATGAAATGAACTTGTAAGTCACCTCATAATCCCGATAGGCCTTTGTTGTTTCATCCCAGAGAGAATTTCGGCTGGTGAATGTAGTCGTTTCAGCGGCGATCACATTTGAGGCCATTCGGGAATCCCGACCAAACACCTCAATCGCATATCTCGTCTGGTTGTTCATCTCCGAGAAATTGATCATGCTCTGGGAGCCCTTGGCCAAGCTGATCACAGTTGCGTATGAAGCTGTTAAGACGAAGGATGCGATCGTCATGGCGATCACTAGTTCAGCAAGCGAGAAACCGGCCTTGGATTTTGTGAAGGCTTTCATTTTAGACCTTTCTGTAATGGTAGTCATTCAGACCTTCTTTGGTCACAATGGTATTAAAAACCTGATACGTCCTCAAGCCCTTGGCATTTGTCCACCAGACGAAGACACGCACCATCTTAAGGTTGGTTTGTCCGTCAATGTCCTTGATTTCGCGGTAGGCCCGATAATCGCCGGAAAACTTTTGTATAAAGTCACCCTGCGGAATTACCCTTGTGACTTGGGCGACGGAATTGATCGCGTCCCAATTCATGGTACGCATGCGTTCCAGCTCGCTCTGAATAATCTGGGAGGCCCGCAGTTCTTCCCGGGCGTCCTCAACCAAGTTCATCCCCAGGAAGTAGGAAGCATAGGATGCCGTGAAAACGATTGCCATTAAAACAGATCCAATGATCACCTCCACCAGGGTAAAACCACCTGTTTTGTTTGTGTATAACTTATCTACTGTCTTCATGAACTATTCCCCATTTCCGTGTGATATTCCCTTATTTTCAACAATCCCTCAAGCGCAAATCATTGGCATTGCTCTTTTTAAATCTTTTTAACAAGCCCTACAGACTTCTAGACGGATTTAGCAGGGCCATGAGGCTGGGAAGAAACTTCCCTATATTGAAAGTTCCTTCAACCCACCAAAATCCAAGGCTTGACCCCTTTGGGCTGAAAGCATGAACCTGTCGCCCGAATGAATCGCGTGTATATCAAGACTTATGGCTGCCAGATGAACGAGCGCGACTCGGAAGCGGTAGCTGCCCAGCTCCGGGGCCGGGGCTATACCATTGTGGCCGACGAGCAATCGGCTGATGTGGTCTTGTTAAACACCTGTGCTGTCCGCGACCAGGCTGAGCAAAAAGCCATCGGGAAGACGGGACATCTGGCCAAGCGAAAGCGCAAGGACCCGAATTTCATCATCGGGGTGATGGGGTGTATGGCACAGAATCGTGGTGAGGATCTTCTGGAGCGCCTCCCGGATCTGGATTTACTTGTCGGCACACAGAAGTTCCACCGTGTACCGGAGATGCTGGACCGGTTTATTGCCAGCCAGAAAGGCATTGGGCCTCGTCCAAGCACCATTGTCGACCTTGGAGAGGAAAGCGGTTCTGAGGAAACCATTCGCGAGCATACGGAAGGAGAGCGTAAGGTTTCCTCGTTTGTGAGCATCATGCAGGGCTGTAACATGCACTGCACCTTCTGCATAGTCCCGAAGACCCGGGGAGCAGAGCGCTACCGGAGCATGGATTCAATCTGCGAGGAAATTGAGGAGCTTGTGGCTGCCGGGACCCGGGAAGTGACATTACTGGGTCAGATCGTGAACAGCTATGGCATGCGACAAATACCCTATCGAAGCGGCATCAGTCCATTCGTCCAGTTGCTTGAGCGGGTCAATGCAATCCCGGAACTGGAGAGAATCCGGTTCACCTCACCGCACCCGCGTGGATTCCAGAAGGATCTTGTCGAGGCTTATGGCCGGCTGGAAAAGCTCATGCCGTATGTGCATCTTCCCCTGCAAAGCGGGTCAGATGAGATGTTGAAGCGCATGCGGCGCCCCTATTCACGGAGACGATTTTCAGAAATAGTTTCCCAGTTACGGGAAGTCTGTCCGGACATCTGTCTCTCGACCGATATCATCGTCGGCTTCCCCGGTGAGACCCATGAGGAATTTGAGGACACCCGCAGCCTGTTTGAGGAGATTCGCTTCGATATGGCATTTATCTTTAAATATTCGGAACGCAGCGGCACGAAGGCAGCCGAGATGGGTGACGACATTCCTGCTGAAGAAAAGGAATCGAGAAACCAGGTCCTGTTGGAAATCCTTGGCCGGACATCCCTTGAGAAAAACTCAGCCCTTGTGGGATCCGTGCAGAAAGTCTTGCTGGAAGGGCCTGCGCGGAAAGGCGAAGGGATGTTCATGGGGCGTAACCCCGGCAACCGGAAAGTCATCGTTCCGGCCTCTCCGCGGCTGGTGGGGGAGATTGTCCCTGTTCGGATTACGAAGGCAACTGTCACCACCTTGTCCGGTGAGTTATGTCTCACGGGTATTGACGAAAGCGAGTCGGCTGTCCTTTCTCACTAGTTTTAACGCCACTGAAAATGATTCCATCGCTCTTTACCTACACGCTTCTTGCCGCCCTTGTCCTCCTTCTCGGGGGGATTTCCCTGCTGGCTGTTCCCGGAAAACTGGAGCCCTGTCTTCGGGCCTTTCCTCGACATCGACTGACCGGGATTATCACGATGATCATCGGGGGTGGCTGGTTCATCTGGAAGATTTCCCAGCTTGGGCAATCGGACTTCGGCGATTACAAGGTGATTATGATGCTTCTTTTTGGGGCGACCTTGCTTGGCTCGATCTTCTATGTGCGCGATTTCCTGGCCGTTCGAGGGGTGGCGATCATCATCCTTCTCGCAGCCAATACCGGACTCAAATCGGCATTTGGTTTGTATGACATCCCGGAACGACTGGTCCTGGTGACCATTTTATACCTGTTTATCGTTCTATCATTGGTCTACGGGACATTGCCCTACAAGATGCGCGACACGATGAATTGGCTGCTCATTTCCCGGTCCCGTTTGCGCTCCTTGGGAATAATCCTCAGCATATTGGGCTCCTCCTTGGTAGTTAGCGCATTTCTCTATTAACATCTCTTTATTTATATAATGGAAAACATCATTATTCTCGGAACTGGCTGTGCCGGCTTAACGGCCGCCATTTACGCGGCTCGAGCCAACCTGAACCCTCTAGTCCTCGAAGGGACCCAACCTGGTGGACAACTCACGACAACCAGTGAAGTCGAGAACTTCCCGGGCTGGCCAGAAGGCATTGATGGGTTCGAACTCATGGACAAGCTTCGCAAGCAGGCCATGCGCTTTGGCACCCGTACGGAATATGCCCGGATTGACTCAGTCCACTTCGGGGGTGATGTGAAAAAGCTGGTTGCCGAGGATGGAAAGACCTTCGAGGCCAAATCCGTTATTATTGCCACGGGCGCTAGCCCGCGCCTCTTGGGCATTCCCGGCGAGAAGGAACTGTTTGGTGGAAAGGGTGTTACAACCTGCGCGACCTGCGATGGCGCGTTTTACCGTGACATGGAAGTGATTGTTGTCGGTGGTGGCGACAGTGCCTGTGAAGAGGCTTTGTTCCTGACGCACTTCTGTAGCAAGATTCACCTCCTTCATCGGCGCGACGAATTGCGAGCGTCCTCGATCATGGCCGATCGAGTGAAGGCCCACGAGAAGATTGAGGTGCATTGGAACACTGTACCGCTTGAAGTGCTGGCTGGTGACGATGGCCTGATGCGTGCCGCGCGTATCAAGGATGTCAATACGGGTGAGGAAAGTGAATTGGAGTCGAAGGGCTTTTTCATCGCAATCGGACATATTCCCAATACGGCCCCCTTTGCCAATGAGCTCGAGACGGACCACAATGGATATTTTATTCCAGAGGGCGGGAGCCAGGTGAAGACCAGGATTCCGGGTGTCTATGTGGCAGGGGATTGTGCCGACCACGTTTTCCGCCAGGCCATCACGGCCGCGGGAATGGGCTGCCAGGCAGCGATCGATGCAGAGCGCTGGCTCGCCGAACAAGAGTAAGTGCCCGGTATGGATTCACTGCTGGAAAAGCACTTTCCTGAGATTGCTCCTGCCCGGCTGGAGAAACTCAACCAGCTTGAGACGGCTTTCCGCGAATGGAATGAACGGATCAATCTTGTTTCCCGCAAGGACATGGAAGCCTTTGTCCTGCACCATCTGGTCCACTCGCTGGCCCTGACCAAGTTTGTCCAATTCCGGGACAGTTGCCGGATCCTGGATGTTGGCACGGGTGGGGGCTTGCCCGGATTGCCGCTGGCGATCTGTTACCCGAAAGCCAATGTCTTCCTGTGCGATTCCATTACCAAGAAGGCGAAAGCTGTTCAGGATATGGTGGACACAATCGGTTTGGGCAACGCCACGGTCATCAACAAGCGGGCGGAGAAGCTTGAGTCCAAGTGGGACTACATCATTGGCCGGGCTGTGACATCGCTACCGCGCTTTATCGGCTGGATTCAGGATAACATTCGCGCGGGCGGAGATGCTGCTATCCCGAATGGGGTTCTTTATTGGAAAGGCAGTTTGTACAAAGAGGAACTTGCTCTCCTCGAGATTGAGCCGCACGCAGTTTATTCAATCGAGGAACAGATTCCTGATCCGTATTTTTCAGAGAAGTACATTGTCCACCTGACTCGCGAACAGGTCATGAAGGCAAAACTTCCTGAAGAGGAAGCAAGCTGATCGCGGCTATTCGACCACGGTGCGTCCCACACCGGGTTGGCCCGGACGGAATTGCTGGCCGTTCTTCTCAATCGTCACTGCCGAACCGTTGGTGAAGCGGATGGAGACTGGACCTTCCTTGTCGAGCGACAGTGTTTCACCGGCATTCAGCGAACCGCTGTACAAGCGCTTGCGATCGATTGTCTGCTCGACGATCAAGGTCACATTGTCAGAAGCAGTTACGATGATAGTGTCTTGGCCGCTTGTCACGGTGGAGGTGGGCGTTGCGGGAAGCGAAGTGGTCTGCGTGGGGGCCAGATCCGGGTTGATTTCCGGGGTGTCGTCACCCTTGAGAAGCTGGATGAGGACAATCAGAATAATCGAGACCAGAAGAATACCGGAGAAGACAATCCCGATTTTCATGTAAAGGGTCTTGTTTTCATTCCATGACTCCTGATCGTGCCGTGTGCCTTCCCGCTCAAGCGTCGGGGGAGGCGGGCTTTGCACCGTTCCGCCTGTCCCACGGTCTTTATCCAAACTAAAGTGCAATTCCGGCTCAGGACCATCCTCTTCAGGAGCCTCGGTGACGACAACGCGTTCATTGGCTGGGTGCTGTGGGCCATCAGAAGGCTCATCCTCGAGCTTTAACTCAACATGGCCAAGCGATTCCTTTTCATTGGCCACTCGCAGGTTGTGGGCTTCCTGCTGGGTACGGCCCAGCTGGTGGGCGTCGTAGTCAGTCAAAATCTTGACCGGATCCAATTTAAGGAAGCGGGCATAGTTCTTGAGGAACCCGCGCACATAAATCTGCGGCAAGTCGATCTCGAAGGAATTGTCCTCCATCGCGAGGAGAAAATCTCCCCGGATCTTGGTAGCTTCGGCTGCCTCGCGGACAGATACACCTTTGCGCTTACGGGCTTCTTCGAGTCGTTCACCGATCATGCCTTAATGAGAATGCGAAAAGTGCGTAGCTTTCAAATCAAAAAGATCAGTTGAAGTTCCCGGCTAATCTGGTCCATTGGTGGATTATGTTGATTGATACGCACTGCCATTTGGAGAAGGCCTTCCTAAAGGGCGATGGGGAAGCCCTTCTGGGGCGTATGCAGGAGGCTGGTATTGGCCGCTGTATCACGGTTGGAACGGGCCCTGCGGACTGGGAGCGGTATTACCGCCTGGCGGCCAGCGAGCGCGGACGGGTTGACTGGACGGTGGGTATCCACCCGTGCGATGTGGAAGAAGGATGGGGCGACCACATCAAAGCGGTCTCAACATATTTTGCCACGGATCCACAACCGGTGGCCCTTGGAGAGATCGGACTGGATTACTTTCATTTGCCAAAGTATCCGGACGAAGCGGCGGAAGCCCGCCAACTACAGGAGCGGGCCTTCAAGGCACAACTGGAATTGGCCTTCCAGCTGGATTGTCCAGTGGTCATTCATTCGCGTAATGCCGTTCAGGACTGTATCCGGTTTATTGATGCCAGCGGGCTTAACTGGGAAAAGGTTGTGTTTCATTGTTTCAGCGACGGTCCTGAATTACTCGAGCCGATCCTCGAACGTGGTGGACGCGCCTCCTTTACAGGAATCCTGACTTACAAGAATGCCGAACCTGTCCGCCAAGCAGCCCTCGCCCAAGGCCTGGACCGGCTGATGCTCGAGACGGACTCTCCCTACCTGTCCCCCGAACCGCTCCGCGGCAAACCCAACGAGCCAGCGAATGTTCTCCACATTGCCAATTTCGCGGCGGAATTGTTCGGTGTGACTCCTGAGGAGCTGGCCAAGATCACGACCCGGAATGCCATTGAATTCTATGGATTAAGCGATTCATGAGGGTGGTTCTGGGTAGTTTGATCTTCTTTATTGGCTTCTTGTTCAGTCAGCTGGGTGCTTGGTATCCTGATGTTGACTGGTTCAATACGGTCTACGTCTCGACCGGGTGGCCGTTGGCAGTCGTCCTTATCGGGATTGGCCTTATTCTCAGTGCTCCTCTTATCAACAGGCGTGATCCGGTCCTTGTCGGGTGGTTTGCTTTTGGTCTTTGTGGATGCCTTCTGCTCCTTCCCCTGTTTATGGCAAAATTAGCCCAGGAGCGCTTTGATGAGCAGTTTGCAAAGGAAATCAGCAGTCGACAAAAGGCCCTTCAGGGTGAGCTCCGCCGTCAGGCGCAGGCGGCCCTTGATGAAGTGCGGTCTGCCCGATCCACTCGCCCGAAGGACCGCTTTACCCAGTACGAGGGCCGGATTGATGTCCTTTCCCTCGAAAAGATCCGCGCCCTGGACCAGAAAATGGGGGACGCCCTCAAGCGCAAAAGCGATGACTATAAAGAGGCCTTGAATACTTATCCCACGCGAGGACCCGATACTTGGATTACTTTCCGTACCCGGGAGGAGCTGGAGGACGAACGACTTGCGCATCAAAAGCTCTATGAGGCCGCTCGCGGATTTACCCAGTTTGTTGAATCGTTCGAAGACTCCTACACCGAGGCCGTTGATCAACTGGCTCTCAAGCCGCCTGCTGACCGCGTTGCGGTAGCAGAAATGCAACGGATTCTGCTCTTTGCCGAAGCAAACAAGGTCTATGAGCTCAGGAAGCTGGATGTTGAGGCTATCGGGGCGGCCCTCGCGGCCCTGAATATCCTTTTAGAGCAGTGGGGAGAGTGGTCTTATGATCGACGCGAACAATCCCTTTCGTTTGCCAATTCTGCCAGCGAGGCCAGTTTCCATCAGGCTTTGCAGCGTTTGGTGGTCGCGACAGAGGCAGTTCAAAACATTACCAGGCCGCCAAAGGACGAAAATTGAGCCGTGTTTCGCTCTTTTTCTTCAATTTTTTCCGAAAAAAGTTTTGGGAAATTTACGCCAAATTGAGTTGTTCACACTAACTTGCTTTTTGCCCAAAGTTATTCACAGCGGTTTTGGTCTGTATCCTGCCAATTAGCAGGGAGTTAGATACACACCCGAAAAGGGGAGTGTTAATAACTGTGAATTATTCACAAATGCTTGATCATGAGCGTTTTAGGGTTGACAGGCGGCGCCCCCCCAGAGCATACTTTTCTCAGTTCTTTGAAAGAACAGGCATTCGAAACTCGAAGGCCTCAGGATAATCCCGGGCAACCGGGGAAAGGTCAGATTTATCGAACGAATCTGGCTCCTCATAATCGAGGGCCGGTATCCTCTGCGGAGGTTGCCATCAAGCCCCACGAGGTGAGGCATATTTCACCGTTGGTGCCAGGGTTGGTCACACAGCCCTGATCTGTGATAGCACACAACCGGCAGTTCGCTGTCGGCCGCGTAGAAAGCGGTCACCACAAAGACAGCAGACTGAGTTAGGGAATCCGAAGGATTTGTGTCCTTGGAAGCTCCAACGCGGTGACCTGAAAGGTCAAGGAATGTTACCGTGCAGTTCGTCCGTTTGAACAAACCGGGTGGGGGCCAATCCCGCCAAAAGCGACCATAAAACGTTGGTGCAGCGAAAACGGTAGAGCAAGCGGGGAAGCAGGCGGCCGAAAACTAGACAACAGCCGCAGGTTTCCTTTGAGAAGCTGGGGGCTCGAAAAACCGAGTCGTCGGCCTGTAAACTGAATGCATTCCCGAGAGGTAAGAGGTCAGACCCGTAACCCAAGGCAAACGTCCTATTTAACTACAGGAGCCGACCTTGGGGAAAAGTGGTAGGGATACCGGATTACAGCGATATCCCTGTCAGGTACGGCAGTTCTGTGGTTCGCAACCGCGGAGCGATCTGTGCTGAGAGGCCTCACTCACGAACTAGATGGAAGTAATTCCATCTTCGGCCCTGCTACGAGGCCGCAACTCCGAAGAGCCTCGGAGAATAGCGTCGGGGAGCTGGCAGCCAGGAGAGATCCAGAGCGCCAAATGTCAGCATCCGGGAAAGATCGCGTGGCGAGCGACGTCCCACATTTTGAGCTCCGTCTTCGAAAGAAGGCGGGGCTCTTTTGTTTTAGGAAATTGGGTTGCCACGCTGAATTGGCATAAGTAACCCTTCACTAGCCGGCGTTTGCCGGATGTCGGGTAAATTTCCTCAGGAGAGGGCCCATGAGCGAAGTAGACGAGCAAAGACAGTATTACAAGGACACCGCTGGGAGCTATGATGACGCCTGTGTGGCTGATCCCAATGATGAGCATTTCATTGCATCGGCCTTGCTGAGCGGAATATTTCGTCACTACAACATTAAATCGGTGCTGGATGTCGGGTGTGGCACCGGCCGGTCGATCAATTATCTGGAGCAGCGGCATCCTGAAATGACCTTCATGGGGGTTGAACCGGTGAAGGAGCTCCGGGACGTGGCAATCGGCAAGGGCTTAAAGGAGTCCCAGTTGGCAGAAGGCGATGCCTGCAACCTCGACTATGAAGATGGTGCTTTTGATTGTGTAATGATGTTTGGTGTCCTGCATCATATTCCGGATCCGGAACCTGCCATTCGTGAAGCCCTGCGGGTTTCACGCAAGTTGGTCTTCATTTCGGACCACAATGTTTACGGGATGGGCTCCCCGCTAACCAAACGGGTGAAGCAATGCTTTCGCGACTTGCACCTGAGGTGGCTCCTTAAACTCCTCCTGACCGGCGGGAAGGGGTACCATTCAACCAATTGGGACGGGATTTTCTATCCCTTCTCCCTGGTTGATTATTTTCCATTGATCCGGGCAAAGGTTGCCGCAACCTATACCTTTTCGACCAAGACAGCTGCCGTGAATCTCTACCGGGATGCATCGCATCTTGCCATTTTAGGCGTAAAAGAAGACGAGTAATTTCAAGAAAATGAGCGTGAAGAAACTAAATGTGAAAGCGGCCCTTGGGGCAACAAGCGCCGAGGAATCGGTGAAAGTGTCTGGCTGGGTAAGAACGCGGCGGGATGCCAAGGGATTTTCCTTCCTTGAGATCAATGACGGGACCTGCCTTGCCAATTTGCAGGCCATTGTGGATGAAAAATGCCCGGAATTTGGCCAGATCCATGAATTCACCACTGGATCAGCTGTCTGTGTGCAGGGTGCGCTGGTGGAAAGCCAGGGAGCCGGGCAGGCATGGGAAATACAGGCATCCAAGCTGGAGCTGATAGGAAAGGCAGAGGACAGCTATCCTTTGCAAAAGAAGCGCCACAGCCTTGAATACCTGCGGGAAATCGCGCACCTGCGTCCGCGCGCAAATCTGTTCGGTGCGGTTTTCCGCGTGCGCTCGCGGCTTGCCTATGCGGTGCACCAGTTTTTCCAGGAACGCGAATTCATTTATGTACACACGCCCTTAATCACAGCGAGCGACTGTGAGGGGGCGGGGGAAATGTTCCGGGTCAGCACACTCGATCCCAAAGATCCGCCACGGACTGAAGAGGGCGAAATTGATTATTCAAAGGATTTCTTTGAGCGGCCCACTTATCTTACCGTAAGCGGCCAGTTGGAGGCAGAAATTTTTGCCCTCTCCCATAGCAAGGTCTACACATTTGGACCGACATTCCGTGCTGAAAATTCAAATACATCCCGGCATGCCAGCGAGTTCTGGATGATTGAACCGGAGGTGGCCTTCTGTGACTTGGAGGGTGATATGGACCTCGCCGAGGAATTCATCAAGTATCTCATCAGCGATATTCTCGAGCATTGCGCTGGCGACTTGGAAATGTTTGGAAAGTTTGTCGACAAGGGCCTGCACGAGCGCCTGAGATTTGTCACGGAGCGACCTTTCGAACGCCTATCCTACACCGAAGCGGTGGAATTGCTGGAGAATTCCGGTGAGAAGTTTGACTTTCCGATCCGCTACGGGGCCAATCTGCAAAGCGAGCACGAACGTTACCTGACGGAAAAGCACTTCAAGCGACCCGTCACAGTCTATAATTATCCGAAGGAAATTAAACCGTTCTACATGCGTCAGAACAATGACGACAAGACGGTCGCTGCAATGGACGTCCTGGTTCCGGGAATCGGAGAAATCATCGGTGGCAGTCAACGCGAGGAACGCCTTGATCGCCTTGACGCGGCAATGGAACACCACGAGCTTTCGAAGGAAGATTACTGGTGGTACCGTGACCTACGCCGTTACGGAAGCGCACCTCATGCAGGATTTGGGCTTGGCTTCGAGCGCATGCTGATGTTTGTGACTGGCGTCGGAAATATCCGTGACGTCATTCCATTTGCCCGTACACCCGGAAACGCCGAGTTTTAATCAGTTCCAGTCTTCCTCGTCACCAAAGCCGAGCTGCTGTTTGACTTCGGGGACTTGTTCGAGGGCATCGATAAACTCGTCAACCGAGAAATCGGCCACAACAAATTCCCCGAACTCAAAAGTCGGCGTGAGGGATTGACCGCTGATATCCAGCATGCGCTTCATATTTTGCGTGCTTGCGGTCACATCACGCACTTCCAACTGAACGCCATGTTGCGAGAAGAACGACATGGCCTGTCGGCACCAGGGGCAGCCTGGTTTGATATAGATCGTGGGGGTAGTAATACTCATTCTGTTTTAATCCTAGCACGGCTTTGCAAAATGACAAATAAAAGCGGTTTCGATGTCCTCTTTTGTAATTGCCGGATGCAACTTGAAAGAATCCGCGGTGAGTGATTCAGTTCCTGTCAATCGGATGGAAAAAGTGATTCATATCAAGGGCGCCAAGGTCCACAACCTGAAGGGGATTGATGTTTCGATACCGCGTGAACAAATGGTCGTCATCACGGGGGTCAGTGGATCGGGTAAATCCTCACTGGCTTTTGATACGCTTTTTGCGGAGGGATACCGCAAGTTCATGGACAGCCTTTCGACCCGTGCCCGGCAGATCATGGAGCAAATCGAGCGTCCGGAAGTGGATTACATAGAAGGGCTTACGCCGGTCATAGCCATTGAGCAACGAACAGGCACGGGGGCGAATCCGCGCAGCACTGTCGCCTCAATCACCGAAATTGCTGATTTTGCGAGGCTACTCTGGTCGCTGTGTGGGGAGGCCTACTGTCCCGAGGATGGGGGCCGAATTGTGCAGCAATCCCTGGATGATTGCTTGGGACGGATATTCACCGAACCTGAAGGAAGCCGGGTGATGGTGGTCGCCCCTTACATGGAGGCCAAAGTTTCAGTTCTCCGGAACGAGGTGCCACACCTGAAGCAGAAGGGGTATTTGCGGGTTCGTCTGGACGGGAAGATTCTTGAATTGGAGGATCCTGACTTGTTCTCCGGCCTGAAGGGTGAGCAGCAGATGGATCTCATCATTGACCGGCTCATCCTGAGACCGGACCAACGCAGCAGGCTGGCTGATTCGCTTGAACTGGCTTTTCGGGAAGCCGACAATCGGGCCTTTGTCCTGTTGCAGGATAAAGGGAGCGAAAGCTGGCGAAGCATTCCGGTCAGCCAGCATTTTGCCTGTGAGAAATGCGGAACAGTCTTCCCGGAGATCACCCCAAGGCACTTCTCCTGGGATCATCCCGACGGTGCGTGCCGAACCTGTGGCGGGCTGGGGGAGACACTTCAATTCACTCCGGAGCTGCTCGTACCCGATCCGGAAAAATCCGTTCGCAAAGGGGCGCTCAAGCCATGGCGAATCGGGTCGAGAAAAATGATCATTGCCCGGAATGCCCAGCTAAAGCAGCTGGCTGAACAATTGCCATTTGATCCAACGGTTCCCTGGAAGGACCTGTCCGAGGATGTGCGGAAGGCAATTTTGTACGGTACCGGAGAGCGCGAATTCCTGTTCAAACTTAAGCCCGGTAACCGGAAGCCTCAGCCGGCTCGTTTTGAAGGCGTGCTGGCTGACCTGGAGCGTTCACGCAGGGATACCTCAAGCGATGGATTTCGTCATCGGCTCATGGCTTACCAGATACGGAATCGCTGTGAAGATTGTGGCGGGGCCCGCCTGAAGAAGTCATCCCGCTCAGTTCTTCTCGCCGGCACGCCGTACACGGAGTTTCTGGGAGGCACGCTTGGCGAGGCACAGGCCTTTGTTGAAGGGTTGAAACTGCCGGGTTTTGAGGAAGCTATAAAGGGACTACACAATCGTCTGCAGTTCCTCAACGAGGTGGGTTTGAGTTACCTGTCCCTTGACCGATCCTACGCCAGCCTGAGCGGCGGGGAAGCCCAGCGGGTACGTTTGGCGACACAGGTCGGAATGGGCCTTGTCGGCGTGACCTACGTCTTGGATGAGCCGACCATCGGGCTCCACCCGGCCAACACAGCAGACCTTCTTCGGACCTTGACCGATCTTCGCGATCGTGGGAACAGCGTCATCGTTGTTGAGCATGATCCTGATGTCATCCGGGCATCCGATCATCTTCTGGAGATTGGCCCGGGAGCCGGGGAGGCTGGGGGAGAGCTCGTTTTTCAAGGGACCGTCAAGGAAGCTACGAAGGATAAACATTCGCAAACGGGAGCTTTTCTCAGTGGGCGGGCCAGGGTGGAGCGCTCAGTCCCGATCAAGGAACCCACTGAGGGCTGGGTGAGGGTAAAAGGGGCCCATGAGCATAATCTAAAAGAAATCGATGTCGCTTTTCCAATGGGATTGCTGACTGTTGTCACGGGTGTCAGTGGATCGGGAAAAAGTACACTGGTAAATGACGTCCTTGGCAAAGCGGCGGCTTTCAAGCTAAACAGGGCCAAGGAAATACCCGGTCGTCACAGGGGAATTGATGGACTTTCCTCATTCGAGCGCGTGGTTCGCGTTGACCAAAGTCCGATTGGGCGTAGCCCGCGCTCAAACCCAGCCACCTTCACGAAGATATTTGATGACCTGAGAAAACTTTTTGCGCAGACCCCGCTGGCCAAGGTCCGCGGGTATGGTCCGGGACGGTTCAGTTTCAATGTCCGTGGGGGTCGTTGTGAGCGCTGTCAGGGAGACGGAGCAATCAAGCTGGATATGCAGTTTCTCAGCGATGTCTACACAGAGTGTCCAAGTTGCCACGGCCATCGCTATAACCGGGAGACCTTGGAAGTCCGTTTCAAGGGATACAATATTGCCGATGTGCTGGACCTGACGGTTGATTCGGCGGTGGACCTCTTTGCCCACCAGCCAAAGTTGCGGGCCAAGCTGGAGACACTTCAGGCCGTGGGTCTCGGATACATCCGCCTGGGACAGGCTGCCCCGACCCTCAGCGGTGGGGAGGCCCAGCGCCTAAAGTTGTCCCTTGAGCTGAGTAAAAGCCAGCGCAGCCACAATCTCTACATCCTTGATGAACCGACGACGGGTCTGCATTGGGTCGATATCCAGCACCTGATGGACTTGCTCTTTAAACTGCGCGAACAGGGACAGACCCTGATCATGATTGAGCACAATATCGATGTCATTCGCCTCGCCGACTGGATTATTGATCTGGGCCCGGGAGGCGGGACACAGGGTGGGGAGGTTCTGCACGCGGGTCCATTCGAAGAACTTAAGTCCATCAAGCGAAGTGCTACCGCCAAATCTCTGAAGGGGATGGCATAAACCTTGAATGGGCGGTATTAGGTTTCCTAATAGAGGAAATTGTCCCTGTACTAACTTCAATCCATCCGGTTCGCCAGTTGCATAAATAGAGTCAACCAGATTCAATATTCAATTCTATGTACAGGGTGCACTATTTTCTTTTTCTGCTTTCAGGGAGTTGTCTTTCGCTTCAGGGGGCAATTGTCATCGATGGCCCGACAACCGATTGGCAAGCCATTCTTCCCTCTGATCCCACCCGACAGTCCGACTACTTTAACGATGAGCAGGCTCAGGCGGCAGACATTGATATAGTCGGAAATGCCGATAACCCGGGATTTTACGTGCAGTTCTGGAATGGCGGGGATGATACCAGCCGGACCGATGGACAGCTTGCCTTTCGTCTTCGAATCAGTGGCGAGGCTAACCCCGCTGGTTTCAGCAACTATGCCTTCATCGGGATGGACCTCACAGGTGATGGTGTAATTGATATCTTCGCTGAAGCAGCAGGAGGTAACGATGATGAAATCCTCATAAAAAATGCTGGGTCTGATTTAAATGATGGCCCAAGCACAACCAGCATCACTGATGTTGGGGCAATAACCTATGCCAAAGACGCCTCTAATTTCAGTTGGACTGCAGTCACCGATACAAACGATCCCGGGGCGACCCTTGATATTGATGGCGCTGCAGGGAATGACTACTTTGTCAGCTTTTTAATTCCATACGCCGATCTGGTGCTTGCCGCCAGCAACTTCGGTATTGATCCGGCCTACGATGATACAAAAACCATTTCCTACATTGCGGCAACCGGGACACAGGCAAACGCCATCAATTCCGATTTCAATGCCCTGAACAAGGAAGAAGCGAGCAGTACCTCTTCCTGGGAAACGCTCGGTGCGATTAGCGAAGAATTGAATGCGGATGGGACGGTCGCTGTGCCTGAGCCTGCGACGTTTGCGCTTTTTGTCGGTTTAGCTGTTCTATTTGTTGGGCTGAGAAATCCCCGCCGCCGCAAATAATATATCTCAATCCAGCGGGAGCGCATCGACCATCAGGTAGGGCCCGAGAGGCCGTCTAAAGCGAATGCCGGTATGTGGAAGAAGGTCTTTGGCACCGCTTCCAATGAGCAGGCTTGTTCCGTCACCGGAATCCATCTGGCCACCAAATTCCATTCCAAGTTCGACAGCCCGGTCGATCATTCGGTAGCCGGAAACATTCTCAAAGGCCATTAACCAGAGTATATGGCGCTCCGTATCGATCCCGATGAATGTTCTCGAGATTAAAAGATCCCGGTCACCCAATGCGCGGTAGTGGGCCTTTCGATCCCAGACCTGGACACCTTGAATACCCATTGCGAGCACTGCCTCCTCGATACTTTCCTGAGTGGGGGGCTTTCTCACAAGCTGGTGCGCGTTGCCGTCCTTATCCCAGTACATCAAATAGCTATGCTTGTGCAGATGGGACATCTTTCCATCGACAACCAAAGTCTCAACCGATCGGACTTTTGCCCCGGGAAAGGAACGGTACAGGGCCTCGGGCAAATACCGTGTTGAGTTGACCAGCACGGAAGCACCGTGGCGGAGAAGCCCCAAGTCGGCCGGTTCAAGGCGGTAGATCGGGGCCTCCGGATCGTCGGGATCCGGCTCAAAGGAGAAGGGACGGTGCCTGAGCTTTACTCCCGGCGTATCCCAATGCACTTCAACGATCATCGCCTTACCGCTGCCTTGTTCGTTTTGCTCGAGCTCCTCGACGGTCAAATACACCCCGTGAAAGATTTCTCTCCGGTCAGTTACTCCAGGTTTTAAAAGAAAATAGAGTCCGACCAGGAAAAGTGCTCCCAGAAGTCCGGTTATGATAGCCCGTTTCAACCAGCGGCGTTTATGCATGAGAAAAACATGGAGGATCCATTTTCGCTTGGCGAGGACATCCTGTGAGCGACTTGGGGTAATCATTGTCCTTGTTCCTGCGCGTTGACACCTGAGATTGGAGATCGTTAATGTGTTTCAAGAGATGAAAATTGCCATCATTGGACTAGGTTATGTGGGCCTTCCACTGGGACTCCGCTTTGCGGAAGCCGGTGTGCCTGTTCTCGGCTTGGATATTGATCCGGTCAAGGTGGAGATGCTGAACAAAGGGAGGAGCTATATCAAGACGATCGAGTCGGACAGGGTCCGGTCGGCGTGTGACTCCGGAAACTTTGAAGCCTCCTCTGAATTTTCCCGCGTATCGGAAGTGGAAGCGGTGCTGATTTGTGTTCCGACTCCCTTGAGTAAATACCGCGAACCGGACATTTCCTATGTTCTCGATTCAGGCCGGAAGATTGCCCCGTATCTGGTAACCGATGACCGGCCCAAGTTGGTTGTGCTCGAATCAACAACTTATCCGGGCACGACCGATACGGACCTGCGGGAAGTCCTCGAGCAGGGATCCGGACTCAAGGCGGGAGAGGGATTCCACTTGGCCTTTTCTCCCGAGCGGGAGGATCCGGGTCGCAAGGATCACTCGGTCAGAACCATCCCGAAAGTCATGGGCGGTTATACGGAAGCGTGTTTGAAGCGCTGTGTGGAGCTGTATTCAAAAGCAATTGATGCGGTCCATCCAGTGACCTCCTGCCGTTTGGCTGAAGCAACCAAATTGACGGAAAACATTTTCCGCGCGGTTAACATTGCCTTGGTGAATGAGCTCAAGGTGGTTTATCACGAAATGGGAATTGATGTCTGGGATGTTATCGATGCAGCAGCAACGAAACCATTTGGGTACATGCCGTTTTATCCCGGGCCGGGTCTGGGGGGCCATTGTATTCCCATCGACCCGTTTTACCTGACGTGGAAGGCACGCGAATACGGGCAGCATACGCGATTTATCGAGCTGGCAGGAGAAATAAACACCCGCATGCCTGAATACGTGATCAACCGCGTCATGGAAGCGCTTAACAACGAGGGCAAGGCGCTCAAGGGAAGCAAGGTTCTCATCCTTGGTCTGGCGTATAAGCCAAACGTGGATGATGACCGTGAGTCGCCCAGCTATGTGCTGATGGAGCTTCTTGAGGAACGCGGTGCCTCGGTGGATTACCATGACCCGTTTGTGCCGGAAATTAAGCTGACCCGTGAGCATGCGCAGTTTGCCGGGCGAAAGTCCCTGGATATCGGGGAGGGCCCTGAGCCGGCCATAATCGGCTATGATCTCGTTTTGTTAGCCACAAACCATGCCGCCTACAAAGAGCTGGATTTTTCTACTTTGAACTGTCCCCTAGTGGATACGCGCAACTGGATCGTCCGGCGGCCAGCCAGGTATTACAAGGCTTAGCTAACGGCCCAAGCCGTTGTTTATCAATAATCAGGAGCAGACAAAGTTCCCGAAGTTGACATTTCCCGTTCAATTGGGAAAAATTGAAATTCCAATGACGACAACTGCTCAAAACTTACTCCAATCCAAAGGGCACGAGGAAATTTACTCGGTTAAGCCCGACCAGACAACCTACGAGGCCCTCCAGCTCATGGCCGCCAAGGAGATTGGTGCGGTCGCAGTCATGGAGGAAGGCCAGCTTCTGGGTATCCTCACGGAACGCGATTACGCCCGCAAGATCGTCCTTCACGGTCGGGCCTCCCGGCATACGCCCGTCTTCGACACGATGAACCGGGATTATCCAACCGTAACTCCAGAAACCTCGTTGGACCAATGCATGCGCAAGATCACCGACAGCCGCTTTCGTTATGTAGCCGTAATGGAGGAGAATACGCTTCTCGGGCTGGTTAGTATCGGGGACATCGTAAAGCACATCATCGCCCAGCAAAAAGCCAGTATTGAGCACCTTGAGCGCTACATCAGCGGGATCTGATCAGCTTCAGGAATTCTCAATCCGGGCAAGGTGGCGGTCAAAGCGCCTCATAACCCATAGATGGAAAACGGCCTGGGTCCGGCGGTACAAATGCCAGGGCAGCTTGGGTGTGAAGTCGTGGATAGCGATAATGAGGCAACGACGGTCCAGCATTTCACGAAATTCAATCCGGCCTTTGCGGTTATCCTTATAATTTGCGAGCCAGCCTCCGGTAATGTATAGCAACTGGCGGTCGGGCGAGCTGCGTTGTGGGGAAAGCGTAAATTCGATCAGGACCCACGATTTAAAGATCAGACTCAGACGATGGGCGTTTGTCCTTGGAGAATACGACTTGATAAACGGCCCGAGCGCCTTGGGAAGCCAACGAAAATACTCTTCTGTCACCCAGTCGGCCTTGCGGTTCCCCGGTAGCATCATTCGCTGCACTGAGCGTACTCGCCGTTGTTTTCTGATATCCTGATCATCCCTTTTACGAATCCGGTCTCGCGGGTTTGGAGACATTTCACCACCTTTTCCCAGCGATGCGGCAAGGGATTCCTCAAAGCCGATCCGGCCCCGTTTGATTTGGTCAAGTAGCGGATTATCCTTTGCCACCATGGGATGTCGCAAGCTATCGACGAGCGGTCCGACAAGATAACGGGAAGCTCCCCCCAGCATGGAGACCCAGAGCTTGGATAGCCGGGCAGAGAAAATGGGAATATTGATAAACAGACGCTTGCGCTCCATCGCCTTTGCCGTGCGCCAAAGCATATCGCGATAGGTCATGACATCCGGGCCACCAAGGTCGTAGTGATTGCCAAAGTATGCCTCGTTTCCAATGGATTCGGTGACCGCCCGGACGACATCCTGAATGGCCACGGGTTGGGTTTTGGTCTGGGTCCATCCGGGGAGTAGCATCACGGGCAGGCGCTTGACCAAGTTCACGACAATGCGAAAAGAAGAACCGCCGGGTCCCACGACCAACCCCGCGCGAAGCGCAGTCACGGGAGTTGATCCACTCCCCAGTGCTTCTTCAACCTCCAGTCGACTGGCCAGATGGGGAGAGAGCTCTTCCATTTCAGGAATCAATCCACCCATGTAGAGAATCTGTTTGAGCCCGGCAAGTTGTGCCGCGCGGGCAAAGTTGTCCGCCATGATCAGGTCCAGATCGGCGAAGGTTCCCTGAAGCAGACGGGCTGAGGGCATCATTGAATGAACCAGATAGATGGCGCAGTCAGCTCCGACAAGGGCCTTTTCAAGCTCAAGCAGGCTGAACAGATCGCAGGTGCGCCACTCTTCACCGGTATGATCGGATCGATGAATAATTGCGGACTTGGAGCGCGTGAGGCAAACCAAGCGGTATTTCCTTCGCAGGGCTCGACGGAGCGCGGTGCCGACAAAGCCAGTGGCTCCCGCCATGACAATTTTCGGCCGTTGATCCTTTTTTGGCATGTCATATCTAATGTACGAATTCCCCTCAGTTGCCCATCTTATTCGAAGAACTTGTCCTTGCTGTGCTGCGACATATCCCGGTCTACACAAGCGGTCACTTGTCACCGCATTCCAAAATTATCATTGCGATAATTTTGATCGGGCAACAACATGGACCGGAACCCAAACCCCAATAAATTATGACACGATTAACATTTATGGGTGCCGCAGGCACCGTTACAGGAAGTCGCCACCTGCTCGAGGTTAACGACACGCGCATTCTGATTGATTGTGGGTTATTCCAAGGGCCCAAGAAGAACCGACTCAAGAACTGGGAACCTTTTCCGATCGATCCATCCACAATTGATGCCGTGATTCTCACTCACGCGCATATTGATCACATCGGGTTTCTACCGGCCATTGTGAATGAAGGATTCAACGGTCCAATTTATTGTACGCGGGCGACAGCTGAGCTGGCTGGTATTCTTTTACCGGATACGGGCCACTTGCAGGAAGAAGAAGCCAAGTGGGCCAATAAGAAAGGCTATTCCAAGCACAAGCCGGCAAAGCCGTTGTTTACGGAAGATGATGCACGCGCTGTCCTGCCGTATTTGAAAGCCGTTGATTACGGCGAGCATTTTGAACCGGCTCCCAAGGTCCGCGCAAAGTACCGTGATACCGGGCACATCCTCGGGGCAGGCTTTCTTGACCTGAAAAGTGACCGGGACGGAAACTCCCGGAAAATTGTTTTTTCGGGTGATCTGGGGCGCCCTACGGATGCGATTCTTCGTCCTCCGGTGGCAGCTTACAATGTCGACTACCTCGTCATGGAATCAACTTATGGCGACCGCCTTCACAAGGAGGAATTCTCCGCGGATGAGCTGGCCCGTGTCGTCAATGAAAGTCTGGAACGGAATGGTGTACTGGTCATTCCTTCGTTTGCGGTTGGGCGGTCACAGACGCTGCTTTACGTCCTGAGGGAGCTTGAAGTGGCTGGACGAATTCCGGAAGTCCCCGTCTATCTGGATTCACCGATGGCCAATTCAGCTCTCACGGTGCATCGCAATCACATCCGTGACCTGAACCTGATTTGCCGCAAGCAATCGCTTTCAGGGGTTCGCTTGTTCCATCCGAAAAAGTTGCGCCTGTCGGTTACGCGGAACCAGTCAATGGAGATTAACGACATTCAAAAGGGAGCAATCATTATTTCCGCCAGTGGCATGGTCACCGGTGGACGCATTCTGCACCACTTGAAGGAACGCCTTTCCGATGAACGCCACACGGTCTTGTTCATTGGCTACCAGGCTGAGGGAACGCGGGGTCGTGCAATTCTCGAGGGCAAGGAAAGTATCCGCATGTTTGGGCAGGATGTGCCGGTGAAGGCAAAGATTGAGCGAATTGAAGGCTTTTCCGGGCATGCCGACTACAACGAGATGCTAGCTTGGATGATGGGCTTCAACAAGGATCCGGAACAAATCTTTCTTGTCCATGGTGAACCGGAGGCCAGCAAGGCCATGGCAGGACACATTAAGAAGCAATTCCGTTGGGACGTGACCGTGCCGAAGGAAGATGATCAAGTCCTGATTGACTTCTAAAGTATTACTGAATGCAGATCGCTGGAGGTTGAGGCGCAACCCCTGCTGTCCACTGCGAACGGTCCATTAATTGCCTTTTTTGAGGTAATCCCCGCGGCTGAAATACTTTTCAAGCCAGACATACATGATGATGAAGAAGTAGCGGCTTCCCATCTCCTTGATTTTCAATTTGGCGACGCCAGTGCGCCGATTGCGCCAGGTAATGGGAATGACTGTCCAGGTGTATCCACGGACAATCGCCTTCAAGGGAATTTCCACGGTAAGGTTGAAATGCGGTGAGATCAGCGGTTGAATTCCCTCGATGACTTTCCTGCGGTAGGCCTTGAACGCATTGGTGGTATCATTCAGGCGGATGTGGAAAAGGTGCCGGATAAAGAAGTTGGCCAAGCGGTTGAAGAAATATTTGACCATCGGATAATCAATTGTCCCACCGCCCTTGATGAAGCGTGAACCAAATACGCAATCGTATCCCTCGTTCAATTTGTTCCAGTAGATCGCCACATCGCGGACATCGTCGGATTCATCCGCCATCATGATGACGGCTGCATCTCCAGCCATCCGTTCAAGTCCTAATCGGATAGCCCTTCCGAATCCGTTATCCCCCTTGTTCTGTACAGGTTTGATCTCAGGGATCTCATTGCTGAGTCCCTGCAGGATTTCCCAAGTCGTGTCCGTGGATCCATCGTCCACGGGAATAATCTCGTGCGGGATTTTTTGCAGGCTCAGATCCAAGTGGAGGTGACGCAGTGTTGCCTCTATGCAACCCGATTCATCCCGGGCGGGGAGAACCACGCTGAGTAGATTCAAAGGGGGCAAATCTGGATTGGCGGGATGAGGCGTCATTTTCGGCATGCTAAGAGCCTGCTCAAGGTTAAGGCAATCAGGATCTCATGGCCTTTGCAATTGCATGAAGACCTGACGGATACAGGGGGGTGCCCCAGGCAGTATTTCCTTCAATGGCAATCGGGCCATTCTCGCTCATACCAATATCCCATCCGAGCGTCGAAAGGTTTTTGAAGGTCCGTGCTAGGTTGGTCACCAGTTCCAAGGTGGCCCCCCAGTCGGGAAGGTTCAATGCCTTGAGAGGAATTTTCCTTTCGCCACAGACATGGTCCGAGCCAACAATCCCGAATCCGCTTGAGTGGACCGTCCACGTGGCTTGGGGCATCCCGGTCTTCGTATCCAGTTCGAGCATTTCCTGACCATTCTCAGCATAACCTGTGTTATCAACAATGGTGTTTTTGGCGGGAATACGCAGGTAGGCGAGAAGGATATCGGGCTCAATTGCATGAGCATTCGGCCACCATGTCACGATTCTACAGGTGATAAGTGCCGTCTCGGAAAGTACAGTCAGCTTGGGATGCGTCTGGATCCATTGCTGGAAAATCAGCTCTCGTCCCCGGGCAAGTTCCTTTAAGTGGCCAAGTAGTTCATTGTCCCCGAATTTTCGGCCATCCCAAGAATGGAAGTGAGTTCCATCCCGCACGAAGGCTGACGCCCCATCCCCACCGGCTCCATAGGCCGGCTTGGCAAAAAAGCGGTTGGGCAGTCGCGATAGCAAGTCGGGATCCGGTTGCCCGGTTGCATATATCTCAGGAACACAAATGCCCAGCTCGCGGCAGCGCGCATAAAAACGAGGCTTTATGTCCACCAATGAGCGGTGTTCTGGCGGGTTGACCCGGTTCATCCAGGCAATTGTTTTCCGAGCAGAAAAATCCTTGTGGAGGGAAAGGGGACCCGGATCCCGCGCCAGCAATCCGTATAAACGAATTTCCTTCAGCATGAGCCTGTAGCGACAACGGAGCCAGATAATCTCAAACAGGATAACCAGAAACAATCTCTGATGATGTCTGCTGCCGTCCCGGGCAAGGGTGATGAACTCTGAAACCTTAGCGGCAATCGCCTTCATGTTTTTTTGGGCTGGGCAGTTCCATTTCGGCAAGGGCCCGACGATCGGTCTTGCCGGTTGAAGTCTCGGGAAAAACGGTGAGGGGCACCCACCGTGCGGGAAGCATGATCCGCGGAAGCCGCTCGAGAATATGCGCCCCCAGACGGGTCTCAAGCTGATCGGTTTGGCGCGACCGGTAAAACCCCACAAGTTGGAAATTGGAATCTTCCGCGCGAAGGGGCCGATGGACCACAGCCACTTCATCGACCAGGCCGGAGTTCATGAGAACCGATTCAATCTCCGCCAGTTCAACAAGGTTACCGTTTACTTTGACCCGTGAATCGCGTCGACCCGCATTATGGAACACTCCATCTGTATCGATGAAACCATAGTCGCCGGTCTTGTACAGGGCCTTTCCATCTTTCCTGAAGGAGAGGACAGACTGGTTCAATTCAGGGGCGTTCAGATAACCTCGGAAAATGTAGTCACTTTCCACGACAAGCTGTCCTTCCTCGAGAGTTTCCGCTTCTGACCCGTCAGCCCGTAGAATGCGTGCATTCAATGACTTGAAAGGCTTTCCGACAGGAATGGGACCCTTCCCGTGTTCATAACATTTGGAGAGGCAATTCATGGTGATCGTTCCGCATTCGGTGGACCCGAGGCAGGCCGCGAACTTGACTTTTTCAGCGCAGGTGCGCTTCCAAAGTTCGATATCGCCGGAACGGGCTCGCTCACCGCCAGGAATCAGAAGGCGAAGATCCGGAAGGGGTGGATCTCCGTCCCATAGACCGAGAAAACGTCGCATGACGGAGGTGATCATGTGCATGATGGTGATGCGCTCATCGCACATCCACTGGGGCAACTCGGACAAGCCACGCTGTCGAATATTGTATATGGATAGGGTGATTCCATAAAGAAGTGGGGAATGGATAGCCATGACTCCTCCCATGAACGCGCTGATATAGAATATCCCGTACCGGTCTGCAGCGGTGTATTCGGCACGAGTTCCCCTGCGCCACGCCACATGTAGAAGCATTTTTCGGGAGAGAACTGCTCCTTTCGGGACGCCGGTTGAGCCGGATGTGAAAAGGAGCACTGCAGGAGCTTCTGGAGAAACTTCCACGGGAAGTGGGGGTGAGTTGCCTCCTGCGAATTGTGACGCCTCATCAAATGAATAGATTTTCATGCTCCCGGGACTATCAATATGCAGACTGTCGGGAGAGAGGGTAATGGCTGCCGTTGCTCCCGATAATGTAACAATCTTTTGGATACGCAAATCAGGAAACTCGGTATCGACCGGGACATAGTAGCGTCCGGCGAGCAAGACTCCGTAGAGAGCGCAGATGAACTGCCAACTTGTTTGGAAATGCAGGAGCACCGGACCTTCACCGTCTGGATCCTTTTCCAGGAGAAAGGAAGCGACCTTTGCTGCCTTTGCATGAAGTTGTGCAAAAGTCAGCCGGGTCCCGCCATCACGCAAAGCAACACGTTCGGGATAGGCGCGGACGACTTGGAGAAAGCGTTCGATATAGGATTCCCCTGCCACAGGCTCATCGAGGGGCAGCGGTGAAGCGGCATTGCCTTGCCTGACCTCCTCGTTTACTTCGGTGGCAAGGTTTTCGTCAGCAATGTCCAGAACTGCCTGTATCTTGTCTGCGAGAACCTGGCTGTTTGGCGGTTTGAGGAGGGAAAAATGGTCCCCCGGAACCGTTTGAACAACGAGCCCCTTGTTTTGGAGGTGCGAGGTCCAGCCCAGATCAAAGTCCAGTTCCCGGTGCAGGGTTAATTGCTCTTCAGCGCGGAAAAGGTGGACAATCCCCGGATAAGTGCCGGGATCAAACCCGTCTCGAAGTTTCTCCTGCGATTCGACCTTCATTTCCTTTGCCCCCGGGGCCACCGGCTTCTTATCGATGGAGGAATCACTCTGAGGTTTTCTTTTTACAGCTGGCAGGTTGTCTTTCAGTTTTTGTTGGATCAATGGCACCCACCGGCTGAACCGAAATGGTTCAGAGTATAGCTTGCGGACTTCACGACACCTGGAGAGGAATTGCCAATTGTGCGAGATGAGCTTCAGGAAGCCCTGTTGTCCATGAGGTAGCCCGTATCCATTCCGGCTTGAACTATCGAGAAGCATCAGGCAATCCACTCGTTCACCTGTTTCGACAAGGATGCGGGCCATTTCCCATGCGAGCGGCCCGCCAAAGGAAAAACCCGCAAACCGATATGGCCCCTGGGGTTGCTTGTTGCGAACCACCGACAGGGCACAGGTAGCCAAGTCCCGGATGGAGGAGTAGGTGTGTGCCCCCGATGCGGAAACGCGTGGTTCAATGACATGGAAGGGCGTGTTTTCGGAAAGTGCTTCGGCCAGCTCCCGGAAATGGAAAACCCCACCCATTGCGGGAGCAATCCCAAATAGCGGACGGCCCGTTCCCTCCGGTTTGAGAGGTATATAGAGAGGGGCCCGGTCATCCGCATCAAAATTTGAAACAGCTGCGGCAAAGTCCTCCAGTATTGGAGTGAGGTAGATCTGCCCAACTGGAATGGCACATCCGGTATCCCGCTCAACCTCAAGGCTCATCGCGGTCGCAGTGAGTGAATCGCCGCCAGATTCAAAGAAATGGCTACGCCGGTCTATTTTGGCGTCTGGAAGAAGATTCGTCCATGTGTTTGTGAGCGAATTAATCAAATTTTGGGGCATGGCAAAAACCTGGAAAGTTCAGACAAGAACGATCTATTATCGCGATTGGATGTAAGGACAAGTCAATAGCTGTGAGTGCCAGTCTCGATTCTTGCGATTGATCTTGCCCAAGTAGAAGGTATCCTGCGAATTGAAAAGACATGAAAGCGGAGAGTACATCGTCGGACCAAAGGCCACTTCTTGAGTGGGCCGCGCGCCTGTGTCCGGATTCCCCGCGCAAGCGTGTCAAGGAATGGATTGCCTCCGGGCGGTTTTACCTCGATGGCGAAGTGGTGACAAAGGCCGGCTTGCGCATTGAGGATCCCGGGGATTCACTCACCATGGGCGCTCCGGACACATCTGTATTTTCATGGGTTCGGAGGAAGCGGATTCATCCGAAGCTGACGGTACTCTATATGGATGAGAGCCTTGCGATTGTGAACAAGGATGCGGGGGTTCTTTCCGTTCCGGTTGAAGGGCAAGGTGGCGAATCGGCATTAAGTATTCTCGGTGATTATCTCAACGATCCGAAAGGCGAGGGGACACGCAGGCGGATCTTTGGCGCACCCGGCAAGGTCATGCCTCTCCCGGTGCATCGGCTCGACCAATACACGAGTGGGCTCTTGTGCCTGGCCATGAATCCGGATGCGCGAGCACACCTCATCGACCAGTTGAGGAAGCACACGCTCCTTCGCGAATACATTGCTTTCTGTGACGGACGAGCACGCGCCGAGAGTGGCACTTGGCGCCATTATCTGAAGCTGGACCACGCAGGCTACCACCAGTCGCTTTACAACAAACCTGTCGAGGGATCGACAGAAGCCGTGACCCACTACGAGACTGAACATATTTTCGAGCGTCACCGTGTGACAAAAGTCCGCATCCGCCTGGAAACCGGGCTGAAGCACCAGATACGCATTCAAGCCGCTGCGGAGGGATTGTCGCTTGTTGGTGACCGTCTTTATAATTCCGCTACAAGAAAGGCGGTTGAACGCAAGGGCGCCACACTTCCATATGGATTTCGCCGGCAAGCCCTTCATGCCTGCACGATTGGGCTCAAGCATCCGGAAAGTGGTAAAGAGCTGCGTTTTGAGTCCCCGCTGCCGGGGGATCTCAAGGGCCTTGAAGAGCGGCTTGATTAGTGAAGCCCGGCCAGACCGGGCACATCGCTAGAGCTGCATGTTACTCAACTGGAGCAGGGCCACCGACTTCTTTGGGTGGATCAGGAAACGGCGTCCATCCTCTGAGGTCTCGACACCGAGTTGAATAAACTGAATCACTTCCTCGGGAGTCAGGCTTGGATCAATGGCGAGCAACTTGGCGGCAAGATTGGTGACATTTGGTGCCGACATCGAGGTGCCGGAAAACTTCATGAGCCGACCACCCGGGACCGGGCTCTCCACTTCAAAACCATTGGCGTGTACACGGATGTTCTTCCCGTAACTGGTGAAACCCGTTTCGTCACCAGCTTGATCGACGGCACCAACAACCAGTACATTCGAAAGGTCAATGGAACTAGGAATAATCTTGTTGAAGTCCACGTCATTGTCGGAGTTTCCAGCAGCTGGGATAAAGAGAATTTCCGGGGCGCTGGCCATGGCTTCAACGAGTGAGTCATACCCAATATCAAATAGCACCCGGGCGATTTCCGCACGCTGCTCGGGGTTATCACCCACGCCATTTGCTTCGAGCGCATACTCCAGTCCAGCTTGGCTGCCGCCCCAGCTCATGTTGACCACGCGGACCCCGGCATCCTTGAAGTATTGTACCATCGCCATGACCTCCTCGCTTGACCGGATGGAATCCTCCAAAGTGGGTTTATCAGGAATAATTTCGTGTCCGAAAGTGATGCGCGAGTTGAGAATTCTTGCTGCCGGGTTTCCCGCTGCGGCGATACCGGCTACATGCGTTCCATGTGTATAATTTCCGTTCAGGCTCAGGTTTTCCACAAAGGGTTTGTATTCCTCACGGGTCAGAGCGGCCATTTTCTCGCGGGTGGATTTGGCCTCGTCTGAATCAACGGCAGCCTGAAGGTCAAGGAGGCCCTTCACGAAATCCAATTCTTCCGGGTATGCGGTCAGTTGCTCTTCCGTTAGCGGATACAAGTTGCCCGTCGTCCGATAGCCATCCAGGTCCCATGCAGGCCCATTTACATCGTCAACAAACCCATTCTCATCATTGTCAATCCCATCACCGGGAATTTCGTTTTCATTGACCCACATTTGTCCGGTGGCCTCAAAGATTGCGGCATCGACCCCGCTATCGCTGATGGCGATGATGACTGGCGTCAGGTTTTCACTGCTCGTGAGATCCACGCTGCGATCAGCCCAGATGTCGGCTTTTTCCACCCGGTTGTCCGCGATGTAATCAGTTGTGACCGCGACAATCTGTTCCTTCAGGGGGAGGACATTATCCAACATGTACCGGACGGAGGCAAGAGAAGCTACATCGCCCAGTGCGAGCTCCTTGTTGTTATCAACCGTGTTTTGCATGGAGTTTTCCAAGCCGCCAAGATACAGGGCTTCGGAAAGATACTGGAAGGTGCCATTTGTCTGCTCAATGTCGTCCTGAACAATATCCCACGGCAGCTCGATTACTTTTGGTTTATAGGCTTGAATAAACCGGTCTGCGACGGATTCCGGGGATTGAGCCTTGCCATCCATGTACACCTCAATGAGGGCCTCGGTGATAAGACCGGAGGTGAGCTTGTCGGACGGCTTGTCGAACATTTCGCGGATTTCCTGAATCTTCTCGAGGGCGGCATCGTAGTTGCCCTCCAATATGTCGAGCGTCCGCAACGTGGAAATATAGCCGCGAACAGTGGCCTTGTCCTGAATGTCAAACTCTTCCAGCTGCCGCTCAATCTCAGTCCGGAGCTTGGAGAAATACTCATCAAGAGCCTTTTGGTCATTCAGAAGCTCAATCACATTCCCATCAAAGGGGAAGGCAATTCTTGGTAACTGATCGGCCTCAGTAATGACCTGCTTCTCTGCAGAAGCGATTGAAACGAAGCCACACAGGACAGCCATGGGCAGGAATAGACGGTAGAGAGATAATTGCTTCATGTGAAAATTCTGTCCGGTTTATGGAAATCCGCAAGATGCAGGTGAAAAATCCCGGATTTTCTTCGATTGCCTAATTATCCCGAGACAGGCAATGTCAGGGCATGCTATTCGGTCGTAAAACCGTGGACAAGGATTGGGGACTGGCTGATGTCCTGCGGTTGGAGGTGCTTGCTTACAGACATGAACAGGCCCGTCTTTCCGGCCGCGAGCGCATGGAGAACGCGGCCAACCAAGGCATTCTGGAAGAAATGCAGCAACGCCATGGGGATATCCATGAATGGCAACGCAGGCGCCTACTGCGTCAATGGATGGAGAGCAAGTGGGCTGGCGTGCACGGTGACAACTCAGGCAATGATCTACTCGAGTCAGTGCAAAAGACGGGGCGAATGGTCCTTTGGGGCGGTTTTATCCTTGGTCTGCTGGTGCACTCATTCTGGTCACAATTGGGAAATTCCGTGAATGTAATGGGTGTTTTCCTGACGCACGTGATTCTTCCCTTGCTTTTTTTGGCGGCGCTTTGTGTTCAATTCATACCGGGAATTGCTTCCTCTGCAATCAGCCGCCCTCAACGTCTCTGGCATCCGGTGGTCATGCTCTTTCTTGGGCTGAGTCGCCGTTTCGCTGAGTCATGGGAAACGGGTGTAAGGGAGGCTATTCCAATCGCAGAGGTGCTCAAATTTGTCCTGCTTAGGCGCGGGCGAATCATTGCCACCTGGTTCAGTATGCTGATCCAAAGGGGGGTGTTAGCCTATCTGGCTGGATTCTGGATCTGGTTTGTAATCCAGTTGTTGACCCGCAGCGCGGCTTTTACTTGGGGCACCACGCTCAGCAGCGTTGTCTCGGCTGAGAGAGTCAGCCGGGCTGCATACTGGATCGGTTTGCCCTGGCGATGGGTCTTTTCCGGACCGAGCGAAGAACAAATTGCTGCGACCCAAAGCTGGTTTGGCCAGCCGGTTCCCTTGGTCCAATCCGGATGGGAGGCATGGGCGCTCTTTCTGATGCTGGCCATTTTGGTTTACGCGATCCTACCACGTCTAGTTGTCCTGGTCCTTGAGGGGACCCGGCTTCGCTGGCTGGTCTCCAAGGAGGATTTTTCTGCCCTCCGTTTTACGCGGATCCTGGATGGGATGCTTCTTCGTACAGGGATTGACCAGGATAGCCCCGATCCTTCTGAGTTTAATAGTGAGCCCACAATGGCTCCTCACATGCCGGAAAAGTCTCGAAAGCAGCGCGATCATGATGTGGGACTGATTGTCAGCCTTGAATCCATTATTCAAGGCAGGGAGGATGACCTCTCGGAACGTTTGCGTGAAAGGTTCCAACTGGCTGATTGCCGTTGGATCCGCCTTGGCCAATCAGCTGAGGGTCGTGAGCAGCTGCGCGGCAGGATTCAAGAGTCCACGAAGGACTGGTTGCCGTTTGACCATGCCGATCGTGTCTTGCACATTGTGGACAGTGGGCAAAATCCAAAGCAAGCTTACCGGAGCAGGTTGGCTTTAATTCGGGAAATCATCGGTCCCCAGGCAGGAGTTGTCTTCATTCTTACAGGAAGTAGCCAGAATTCACTACAGGATCGCGAAAAAATATGGCTCAAGAGCATTCGGCGATGGGGTGACTTCAATACGGATGTGGTTTCCATGCTCGCAGGAAATGAACCTGATACGAAAGCGGAGGAGGCTCCATGAGCGTCGAAGTCATTGTTATCGGCGAGACAAACGATGGTAAGACAACTGTGGTCTCGAACCTCATTGAGGACGAGGACGCCGTCATCGGACCGGAGCCCGGCACGACGCGCAAGGCCCATCGGCACCGGCTCTTTGATCGAAACGGGGAGGTCCTTCTTGAGGTTTGGGATACTCCGGGATTTGAGGAAACGGATGAAATGCATTACTGGTTCACACGCCAGGCTGGACAGGGAGTGGGGAACCTCGCCGAGGCATTTGTCGAGGAACACTCAGGAAAGGCGGATTGGCAACGTGACATGGAATTGATGCGGCCGATTCATGAGGGGGCAATTGTCGTTTATGTTGCAGCCTCCAATCGCCGACCCATCGAAGACGATCGCAAGCAGCTGGAAATCATCCGGCTGACGGGAGCGGTTCGGGTTGCCCTGATCAACCAGAAACCCGGTGAGAACGATTTTACGGATGAGTGGGTCACATTGTTGCAGCGCGAGATCGGGGCAGTGGATACCTATCAGCCCATGACGGCTGGAATCCGCGAGCGTCTGAACCTGCTGGAAACGCTGGGGCGTTGCTGCATCGGCTCGCGTGAGGAGATCCAGGCTGTCCGTGACGCGTTGGAGGCTGACTGGGAAGCGCGCCTGGAAGATTTGGCACGGATGATGTTGGACACTCTGCGGAAGATCCTGGAGTGCCGTGGCTCATCAAGGAAAGGGGAGGCGGCCTCCCGCGATAAATTAAACCGAAATCTCAACCGTATTGAGGAATCTTTCCGAAGCGATGCCAAGGCCCTATTCAGGCATCGCAAGGCCACTTTCAATTCGCCAGTCCTCGACGCCCCGCTGACAAGCACCGGGATGTGGAAAAGTTTTGGACTGGGATTGACGCGGAAGCAGGCTGTTTTTGCATCGGCTGTGATGGGGGCTGGAGTTGGGGCCGTTGTCGATGCTTCCGTTGGGGGATTTTCCTTCCTCACTGGCACGCTGATTGGCGGGGCCACCGGAACCTTCATTGGGGCGTCCCTCATCTATTCACCCGTTTCCGCAAACTTCGGGGACAACCAGGTTGTGACGAAGGTTCAGGCAAAGTCCAATCTGCCCAATGTCCTCATGGACAGGTTGCTGATTTTTGGTCGCTTGCTCATTCGCATATCTCATGGAATCCGTTCAGAGGAGGCACTCAGGATAGAGGTAGACTCTTCCACCGATGCATCCAACAGCCGCCTGCGCAACTGGTCTTCCAAGGAACGTGAAGCATTTTCGCGCCTGGTTGCGGAGTTGGACAAAGCCAATCCAAGGGAAGATAAAGTCTACGGGTCCGAACGCGAGGTTCTGATCAAATCCATTGTTCGCGAGCTTGCAATTTGAGGACTTCAGCGCCACGACGGTGGCAAGAGGTTCTCCGGACCGTGGACAAGAACTACATACCACAGAAAATAGACGAGGCTCAGCAAGATCAGGACGAAAAAGGTATCGCCCAATCGTCCCGCACCGAATTTTGAAACGGCGTGAAGCCGAAAGAAAAACCGCTCGATCATCGGGGTGAATACATAGGCAATGATGGAAATGCCGAAGGCGAAAAAAACCATCAGTGAAGAAACGCGGACATGATCATTGGGAATCAGTTCCGACATGTAGGTCGCCAGTTCCTCAATAACCCCAAAGATCAGGATACAACAGGGGAAGATAACGTACTTCTTCAGGGATCGTTTCTTCATTTTCATGAATCCTTAATGAGGATTCATTTTGCAGGCGCAAGCTATACGACGAGTCTCCACAGGGTCGCTACAACAAGGCAGATAACAATGCCCATGACCGTCGGGATGACTGCTGACCAGGTTGTCCACTTAAGACTGCCCGTTTCCTTGTAGATCGTGTACAGGGTCGTGGAACACGGATTGTGGCACAAGCTGAATAGCATCAGGCAGATCGCCGTCAATGTGGTCCAGCCTCCTGCTTTCAGAAGGGGATAGAGGACCCCTGAATCATCTGTCTCAAACATGACACCGGCTCCAGACGCTTCCTCGACACTCATCCCGGTCGCCATCACCGTCAGCATGAGAATTGTCGGAATGACAATTTCGTTCGCCGGAATGGCCACGACATAGGCCAGAAGGATGACGCCAGTCAGCCCGAGCGGCCAGGCAATGGGGTCCAGCACCTGAAGGGACCACTCCGCAACCGAGAGATCGCCGATGTTGATATTGCAAATGCTCCAAATGATGATCCCCGCAGGCACTGCAAAAACAATTGCCCGCCAGAGGACAAAGACCGTACGGTCGATCAGAGAGGTGTAAAGGGTTCTCAGGATATTCGGCGGCCGGTAAGGGGGGAGCTCCAATGTGAATGCGGATGCCTCTCCCCTGAGGAGCGTTTTTGAGAGTCCGAACGAGACCACAAAGGTCAGGATAATTCCAAGGGATGCGATCGCAAAGACCGACCCAGCGGCAACAAGGCTGGCAATGCCAGCTGGGGCCAGAGCCCCGATAAAGATTGTTCCGATGAGGATTTGCGTCGGCCATCGGCCATTGCACAGGGCAAAGTTGTTTGTCAAAATAGCAATCAAGCGCTCGCGAGGGGAATCGATAATCCGGGTCGCGATAATCCCTGCAGCATTGCAACCAAATCCCATCGCCATGCTCAACGATTGCTTTCCATGCGCTCCCGACCGTTTAAAAAGGCCATCAAGGTTGTAGGCAACTCGTGGAAGGTATCCGAAATCTTCCAACAGGGTAAAAAGCGGGAAGAAAATCGCCATGGGCGGAAGCATTACGCTGACCACCCAGGCCAGTGTGAGATACATCCCATCAACCAGGAGTCCGTCCAGCCACCACGGGAGGCCGATCATGGTGGAGAAATCCTTGAGAAGAGCATGCCCGTGATCAATCAGGAGCGTGGCCAGCATCCCGGAAGGGACGTTCGCCCCGGCAATCGTCAGCCATAAAACGACAAGCAGCATCAGGGCCATGACCGGGAGCCCGGTCCACTTGCCGGTGAGGATGGCGTCGAGCCGTGTTCGCCAGCCAGCGCCCTCGGCGTGGCCATGCCGCTGGACATACCGGCTGGCAAGGCCCTCAGCTTCCGCGTAGAGGGATTCCACAATGGCATCATAGCTATTGCCGTGTACCTCCCAGCGCAGGCCCTCAATGGATTTCAAAAGTTCCTCGCTGTTTTCAAGCGCCTTTGGACCGTGCTCCTTTCTGGCCTCACTTTCCAGGAATGAGCCAGCATGGTCCTCGCTCAGGCTGCCAAGGGTCCCGTCGCGGAGGGCGGTCTCCATCGAGGAATCCCCTTCCAGAAGACGAAGGGCGATCCAGTCCTCATTCGATGGGGCAAGTGTGTGCCCGCGGAGGAGGACCTTGACCTCCTTCAAGGCCTTGGCCAACGAAGGATCCTGGATGGATGCTGTGCGCGGCTTCGGGGTGTTCATACCTGTAGCCATTTCATGGATACTTTTGAGCAGCTCTGGAAGCCCTTCCTTGCTTCTGGCAACCATCGGAACAACCGGCACACCCAGCTCGCGGGCAAGGTTTCTTGTATCAATCTCGATTTTCTGCGAACGCGCCTCATCCATCAGGTTCAGGGCGACGACCACCCGGCCTGTGATCTGCCTCACTTGCAGGAGCAGGTTGAGATTGCGCTCAAGGGAGGTGGCATCGCACACCACGACGGTGACGTCCGGTTGCCCGAAAAGGATGAATTCACGCGCCACCTCCTCGTCAGTGGATGTGGAACGCAGGGAATATGTGCCCGGCAAATCAACAATCTTGTAGTTCTTTTCCGAGTACGAGAACCCGCCTTCCGCCCGGGAAATGGTTTTCCCGGGCCAATTGCCCGTATGCTGGTGCAAGCCGGTCAAGGCGTTGAAGACGGTGCTTTTGCCGGTGTTCGGATTTCCGGCAAGGGCCACGACATAGTCCCACTTGTCCATGTTCAGGCCAAGGCGCTTCAGCGCGCCCGGACGCCAGACCGGGCAGCGCTCACAGGCTTCCGTGGGAGTGTGTTCTGAAATTGTTTGAGACATTATCTTATGCGTTTTCTTCCTGAATGAATATGTTCCGGGTCTGTTCGGGCCGCAGGGCCTGTATTGTCCCCCGCACCCTGAATCGGGCGGGTCCACTGAAGGGGCCACTTCCTTCACGGACAACCGTGCTCCCGGGAACAAACCCGAGATCAAGTAGGCGCCTCCGCTCCAATCCGCGGATTGCAGGGGAAAGCGAATGAATAGTCACGCCCGCACCGTCCGCCGTGTCCTCGAGTACTCCACCGGGCAAGCCTTTCCCTGTCTCTGGATCACATTCTGTTACGAGGAGGGCCGCCGCACTAGCCGAGTCCAGAACGGTCTCCTGTCCCGCCCACTTTACGAGGAATCTTCCTCCTGTCAGAATCTGGACCTCAATCATCAGCCCGGGAACCATGCCGGTTTGTATCAAGTGCTCGAAGGGTTCCCTCGGCTCGTCTTCAATGTGATTGATACGGTAAAATCCATCCTTTTCCACACGCGTGAGGAGCTGACCCTCCTGCTCGGGCATGTCCAGCCACCGGGTCGGGATCGCGTCCCCGTGCGGATCATAACGGGGACGGTTCAGCGCCTGGGCCATCTTGTTGACCGTCTCAGGGTCCAATTCGTGCTCCGCCCGGTCCGCCTCTTCATGCCACTCCCCGGGATGCAATCCCGTTTCCTCCGCCAGATAACTCTCGTACACGCGGTGTGCCCTCAAAAGGTTCCGCCCATGCTCCCAGCCGGCCTGCGTCAACCGCCATTGCTCGCCCGCCGATTCCATGTAGCCAGCCTGTTCCATTAATGGCAGAATCGGTAATACCTCATCCAGCGTAAGCTCCAGGTCCGCCGATGTCTTCCGCAGGTCAATATCGTCCCCCGCCTTCCACATCGAGGACGCTCGCTTCAGAAAATGCTCAGCCCGCAAGGCCGCCGCTTCTTCCCGTTTGAATAATCCTTTCTTCATCCTTATTTGTAGCATTGGCTACATTTATGGGGATGGCAAGCGGGAATTCAAGAAAGGGGCTGACATGGCTTGCCAAGAAGGCGAGGAGGGGGAAGATTTGGGGGATGGGAGCGATCGAACGAGACGAGGAGCGGGCGAAGCAACACGAACGGACACGGCGGCAAAACGCGCTGGAGGTGACGGAGGATTATGTGGAGGCGATATCCGACCTGATTGAGGAGCGTGGGGAAGCGAAGGTGACGGACCTGGCGCGGCATTTCGGGGTGGCCCACGTGACGGTGATCCGGACGGTGGAACGGCTGCAGGAGCAGAAGCTGGTGACAAAGGCGCCCTATAAATCGATCAAGCTGACGCGCAAGGGGGCTGCGATGGCCAAGGCGAGCCGGGAGCGCCACCAGCTGGTGCAGGATTTTCTTTTGGCACTCGGCGTCTCCGAGGAGCGCGCGCAAGCGGACGCGGAGGGAATTGAGCACCATGTGGGCCGGGAGACCTTGGAGGCGATGCAGCGCTTTATTGAATCGAAGAACAGGGGTTAAGACATGAAAACGATAATTCAGGAATACCGGTGGCTGATCCTATTCAATGTGCTCTACCTCGCGGTAGCGGCGGGATTTTATTCAGCCCGTGGCAATTTTGAATTCATGGCCTACCTTGGGGTGACGTTGTTCATCGGGCTGTTGATCCTTGGCACCGCCTCGAAATCCGGCCTGGACAAGATGGTGCTGTGGATGCTCTCGATATGGGGGTTCTTCCACATGCTGGGTGGTCTGTTGCCGGTGGGGGATACGGTCCTTTACGGCTGGAAGATTTATCCCTTCATCGACCACGGGGGAGACTTCTTCATTCTGAAAATGGACCAGGTCATCCATTTCTACGGATTCATGACAGCGGCCATTGCGATGCACCAGATGATTGGCAAGCGCAGCATTGCCGGAGTTCACCCGGGAATGCTCATTTTCTTTGCCACGATGGGAAGCCTTGGTCTGAGTGCGGTCAATGAGATCATTGAGTTTATCGCGTATATAAACCTCGAGGAAACCGGGGTCGGGGATATCTATAACATGGGCTTTGACCTGATGTTTAATGCCGCCGGCGCACTGGTTGGCGCGACCTGGCAGCAGCGGCGCTTTGCTCAAGCCCTTAATTAATCGATACTGTAACCGCCGTTACGCGGTTCAGGGGACCAGAGTAAACTCCATCCAGTTGAGGTTCATGGCATCACCGCCTGGGGAGTTGACCGTCACGCGAAGGGTGACGAGGCCTTCAGGAAGAGCAATCTGACCGGCGGTCATCGTGCTCCATGACTGCCACCCGCCCGTTGGGGAAATACCGGGGGAGGTGATGGAATTTCCATCGGCCGAAAAGCTGAGGCTGCCTGTGATGCCTGAATTGTTGGCGATCCTTATATCGATTGAGTAGGTGCCGGCTGCAGGGGAATTGAGAACATACTCCATCCAGTCACCGTTCGCCATATACCCGACATTCAGGCCGCCCCCAGTATCCGTGGTTGTTTCTGTCTGGACACCGGACTGGCTCGTGAAGTCTTCCGCCTCGACCCTGCCCGGAATTTCAATTGACGGAGTGGGTGGTGGAGGTGGCGGGGTGACAACATTGAGAGCGGTCAAGACCCGGTAAAACCGCTTGGTGAGGGTGCCGGAACCGCTTGTGTCAGGTGTGAAATCATCGATGAAGGTGAAAGTTGATTCGGTTGCGCTGGTCTCCAACCACGTCCCGATTCCGTTATCCTGGTTGGTGAAGGCATTCCAGCTGGAAGGATTCTCCAGATCACCGTCGTTGTACTCGATTGTGTAAATGTAGCCGGGTACTGTGGTTACGGTCACTTGGGCATTGTCCTGAGGGGCGGCTGAATCGACTTGGAAACTCATCACCTTGAAGACCGAGCTGGCCGAGTGTGGATCAGTTCCGGATTCAAATTCATAGAGGTTGTCACCGATATCGCCATCCGGATTTCCGGCAGGACCCAGGAGTGGATAGAGGGTGCCGTCGTCGTAGGGATCAAAGGCGTTCCTGACTTCCCAGAGGTCGGTCATGTTATCGCCGTCCATATCCCCCTCGACATAAATGCTGAATCCGAAAGGGAAGAGCGGATCATATCCGGCGTCCCCGAAATTTACGGGGACGGAAAAATCCTTGGGCCATGAATGGGAAAGGGTACCGGTGGAGAATACATCCCCGAAAAGGACATCCGCCACACCTTGTCCCTCCGTGCCGGGGAGCCATGCGGCGATGAAGGCGTCCCAGTTTGGAAGGTGGGACTCGATGTACATCGGTCGGCCCGAAACGAGGATGACGATGACCGGAATACCGGCTGCTCGTACATTGTTGATGGCTGCCAGGTCGGAAGGATCCAAGCTCAAGTTCGTATCATCGCCCGCTCCTTCAGCGTAGGGGGTCTCCCCAACGACAACGATGCCCACATCAGCACCGGCGGCACCAGATCCATCGAGAGAATAGGAAACAGTTGTTCCCGGGGAAACCGTGTCGGCAATGGCTTGGCGGATGGTGGTGCCGATTGTCGTCGCCCCGGACGACCCTTGCCAGGAGATGGTCCAGCCACCGCATTGGTTGCCCAGATCGTCAGCGTTCTTACCCGCAACATGGATCCTTGATAAATCCTTGGCCAAGGGCACAAGCTGGTTGTCGTTTTTTATCACTACAAGCGATTCAGCAACAGCCTGACGTGCCACCGCCCGGTGGGCGGCACTGCCCACTTGACCGAGCAAGTGCCGGTCGGCGTAGGGCGTTTCAAACAAGCCGGATTCAAATTTCACAGTGAGAATGCGACGGACCGCATCATCAATACGCGCCTGTGAAACCTGTCCGGCATTCACCGCATTACGGAGTGTCGTGATGAAATTAATATAGTTGTAGGGCACCATGACCATGTCGACCCCGGCATTGATGGCGGTGATAACAGCAACTGAGTAGTTCCCGTTGACCTGATCGACACCGGCCCAGTCGGAGATCAGGAAGCCGTCAAAGCCCATCTCACCCTTGAGGACATCGGTCAGCAGGTATTGGCTCCCATGCAACTTGACCCCGTTCCAGCTGGAATACGATACCATGATGGTGCGTGCCCCAGCGGCAATGGCATCCACATAGGGGGCCAAATGAATTTCCCTTAAGGTTGCCTCGTCGAGGATGGTGTTTCCCTGATCAATGCCATTGTCCGTACCGCCATCGCCGGCGAAATGCTTTACGGTGCCGAGGATGCTGGTGTCGGCGGTCAGGTCGGTGCCTTGGAATCCTTGAAGGGCGGCGACGCCCATTTCCGAAACGAGGGCCGTGTCCTCGCTGAAGCTCTCGTAGGTACGTCCCCACCATTCGTTACGGGCGACAGACACGGCTGGTGCAAATGTCCAATGAGCGCCGGTAGCAGCCACTTCGATAGCGGTGACCTCGGCCGTTTGCCTGATCAAATCAGGATTACGGGTTGCCCCCAATCCGATGTTGTGGGGAAAAATTGTCGCCCCATAAACATTATTATGACCATGAACGGCGTCGATACCGTACAGGAGGGGAATCTGCAGTGTGGTGGCTAATGCGTAGTCCTGGAAGTCATCAATCATGTCGGCCCACGCGAGTGGCGAGTTGGTCGCCGGGGCTTCACCACCACCGCTGAGGAGGGATCCCAGATAATAATCGGTGATGTCAGATTTGGGACTCACTGAGCCAATGTTGGCTTGGGTCATCTGGCCGATTTTCTCATCCAGTGTCATACGACTGAGCAGATCATCCACGCGGTCGCTGACGGATGCCGTCGGATCAAGGTAGACCGGTTGGGCCATCGCTGCTGTCGCACATGCCAGGAGACATGTGGCAACCAACAGATTACTTGCAGTTTTGCGGAGCAGCTTTGTCATCCAATTGCCTAGAGCGATTTGAGATACTTAACCAATGCGCTGCGTTCAGCAGCGGTCATCGTGCGGAACGCCTCCTTGGAGTCTTCACCTTCTCCTCCGTGCCAGAGAATTGCTTCTTCCAGCGTCCGCGCCCGTCCGTCATGCAGGTACGATTCGCCCCCGCTGACACCGGCCGTATGCCCGATATTCCAGAGTGGAGCGGTGCGCCACTCGGCTCCGCTTGCTTCCCCTTCACCCATGTTGTCAGCGAGTAGCGGCCCCATGTCGTGCAGCAGCAGATCCGTGTAGGGATAAATGGTCTGGTTGCGGAGCTCAGCAAAAGGATGATAGGGGCTTGTCGTCAACTGAGGCGTATGGCAGTCGATACATCCAGCGCTATTGAAGAGAACCTCACCGGCCAAGGCCTCCGGATCGGTCAGATCACGGCGGGCACTTACCCCGAGGACCGCGATATAGCGGGCCATGTTATCCAGTTCAGCGTCCGAGAGCTCGGGTGTTCCACCGGAAGATTCCCCATCCAATATCGGGAAAATTGAGGTGGTCACTCCCATATCATTGTTCAGGGCGGCGGCGATCTGGTGACCGAGGCGGGCTTTCGCGGCCTTATGGGTGAAGCGGCCGAGCCGGCTTTCCCCAGTCTCGGGATCAACAACGATTTGGGCACGACCCGAAATGCCATCCTCGTCGCTGTCATCCGGATCCGCCAATGCGAAAATGGTTTCTTCACTGACTGCCTCGAGCAATCCCAGACCGATCAGCTGCTGAGGTGCGCGGACTGAAAAATACGCGGGAGCTGTCCCCGTGAAGCTGTAATTTGGCTCCCTTAAGGAATAGGGTGCCCCGTCACCGTAAGTGCCGTTGGTAATCGTGTAGCTGGAAATGGATACACCGGTTTCAGGCGAGCCGCTTGTGGCTTGTGGCTGGATAACTTTCCCTAGGACAGGGTGGGGGGAACCCGCAGCATCGTTGCCCACTTTGACTACAGAGGTTAGCATTGGGGATCCGACTGCTGAAGGCAGGCCGCGTCCGTTGTTGGTGTGGCAATCAACGCAGCTTTGGGCGATGAACTTGGGTCCCAGCTTGCCAACTTGTTGCGTGAATATCGGATTTCCCGGCTCGGAGTGGGATCCGTCACCGAAGTCCGTGTGATGGAGACGGCGTCCGAGCATGAAAGGTTGCGCACTCACTGGGGCAACATTTCCGGCCATTTGCTTGAACACTTCAGCCGGCTCATTCGAGTATTGATAGTGGTTGGTGGTCTGACCACCCAGCCGCCCTTCGACAGGGATCGGAATTGAATCGAGTCTGCTCCCAACTCCCTGCCACGGGACAATTCCCTCACCGACGACATAGAGAATGGCCGTGCCGTAGTAGTTTTTTCGACCATTTGTGGGAGCCGCCAGGAACATGCTGATTTCAATCTCCATGAGGTCACCGATCTGGAGAGGGCGGTTTTCCGGAAGCTTGTTGGGCACTGTGGCGGAATAGGTATTGGGTCCAACAAGGGGAGAAAGCAGGTTGAAGTGATACTGCCCTTCGGTGGTGAGGCCGTAAAAGAAGGCTCTGAATTCTGGCGCACTCAGCGGAGTCAGGGTCGTGTAATTGACTGTTATATCGGATCCGCCTTTAGCGACCCGGTCAATAATCTCGATTGAGACGGTACGTTGCTCCCAATACCATGTCAGATAGTGGTCATAAGCCTGGAACTGGTCTTCGCGTGCATGGCGGTCGCGGGCCCGGTCACCCACATAGGTGATCAGGGCAGTGGGTGTATCAACAGTCGTTTCCGGCTCGAGGGTCGTGCTTGGACTAAACAGGGGAATGACTGCCAGGGACACTTCATCCGGATACTGGACTCTCAAGAAAAGCGGAGATGAAGTGAATGGAACAGTCACCGATTGAATTCCACCATCGCCCGTAATCGGGCTATTCAGGGGACTCCATGGATCAGCAACCCCCAGATCGGAGGAAAGAAGTGGCTGGTACTGCACACCCAGTACGGATTCCCACTCGGCCTTCAAAACAGCTGTGCTTGTGGGTTCGATAAAATTGGTTTCACCTGGGATAGGCGCCCCGCCGGTCGAGAGCGCAACTTCGTCAATGAAGACCTCCCCTTCGTCGCCAGAGATGGCACCCGTGACGAAACGGAAGAACAGTTTGGCATCGGTTGCTCCAGCAGGGGCCACAAGTCCCGGGATCGACACCTCAGACCAGATACCGCTGCCACCACTGTAGGGCTGCAGACCGGTGCTGCTGACAATCCCTCCGGAGGAATTGAGCCATTGCAGGTCATACTGCTGTACGTAACTGCCAACCGAGCTCACCTGCTTGGCTTGCCATGACAGGACATACGTTTCACCAGCAGTGACTGAGCTTCCGGCAGTGGAAAGTTTTTGTTCGAAAGAAGCCGTATTGGCACTTGAGGAAGTGTTCAGGACTTTGGATCGAATTGAGTAGGTGTCCGTTTGTGAATCCAAATCTGTCCGGACGGGTGGTTGACTTCCTCCAGCGAGCCAGTCGTCAGCGACGCTTCCAGTTCCCGATTCAAAGCCTCCGTTAACCATGACCGAGGAAAAGCCGGGCGTCTCTGGAATTGTTTCAACCACCTGATAATAACGCTGAACTCCATCAGTGAATTCCTGGTAGGATTGCGTTGCTCCTGTGCCCGGTAGTTCAACTCCAATATCTGACCATGGCCCCGCTCCTCCAGGATTTGGGGACCATTGAAGCTGGTAAGTGGCCCCCGAAACAGTCGGCCAGCTGAGTTCACTGCCTTCCTGAATGTCTAGAGCCAACTGGGCAGTGCTCGCAAACGGAGCCAAAATTAAACAACATAGATATGCGGCAGCGCGGGACAGGGAAATTCTATTCATAGGGAGGAAACTTAGGGTTATATCATTAATTCATTTCCGCAGAATAATTTCTTTACACTTGAAGCGACAGGGAGGCGACGAGACGGAACGAATTAAAGCGGGGGTGGAGTCGATAATTGAGCCCACGCGGCAACAACTGTCAAGCGCTATGCGGGGTTATGCAGGAAACAAAGAAAATATGCAGGGCAGGTTTTTGAAAAACTGGGCGCAAAAATTCGCTTTAGTAGTAGTACTCCAAAAGAACTTTTAGATCTATCAAGCGTTTTTGGAATACTTGTTTTTGTGAATTTATTCATTGGTGTCCTTTGCCTTTATTCTCCGTTGGTTTTGGTAAAACAGGTCAAAGAAACTGGTCGGGTTCGCCGGCGCGTTGCCCTTTGCAGGCCATGAACCGGATAGTTATAGCCCCAGCCAGGCACAGTATTAGAAATTCTTATTGGCGTAGTCGCTGTAAATTTTAAATTAGCATAACTAATTTGTAGACTTCCCAGTATTAGTATTTGAAGCAATGGTTCCCGGGAAATGAACCGGAATACATGGAGAGAAAACGCATGAGCAATACCGGGGAACTGGGCTACCTGTTCGACTGGGTGGAGAGCGTACAGGTAAAGGTGCGGGAATTGGTTGGCGAGTGGAAGGACCGCGAAGGAAACCTCATCATGATACTTCACGCGATCCAGAATGAGTTTGGCTATGTGCCACGGGGTGTGGCCAACGAGCTTGCCAAGGAACTGGGAATCAGTCTGGCCCGTATCTATGAAGTCATTACGTTTTACCATTACTTCCGGTTGGTTCCACCGGGGCAGCACAACGTCCAGGTCTGCACAGGTACTGCCTGCTATTTGAAAGGATCTTCTGAGCTGATTGAGGAACTCGAGAAGCGCTTGGGGGTCACGGAAGGAGAGGCCCTTCCGGACAGTGAATTCCATCTGGAGACTGTGCGTTGTATCGGGTGCTGCGGCATGGCGCCGGCAATTGTCATTGACGGGGAAACCCATGGCCGCCTGTGCCAGAAGGATGTTGCCGGGATTCTTGAAAACCAGCGTCGGGGGAAGCGGGTATGAAAGTATTGAAGGCAAGTGACATCAGGGAATACGCGCAAAGTGGGACCGAAAAGGGCCCATGGATACGAGTCGGCATGGATACGGGAGGGATTGCAGCCGGAGCAAAGGCTGTTTATGAAGCTCTTGTCGAAGCCCGGGAGGAAGCGGGCGCATCCATAAGGATCGAGAAGGTGGGCTCCCTTGGATTGGCCTATGCCGACCCGGTGGTGGTATTCCAATGTGAATCCGGACCGCCTGTTGTCTTTGGATCGATGAACCCTGATTCGGCGCGCGAATTGATCGCGAACCACTGCCGCAAGGGCGTACTCCTCGAAGACCGTGTGATGGCCAGCAGGGACCGCGGGGAGAGCCTTGAAGGGGGCGAGCAGCTGGCGATTCTGGTCAAGGATACATCGGCAGGTAAACACGGCGACCGAACCGAGTTTTTCCAGCAGATGATCCAGGATGAACTGGATTTTTATGGTCTAAAAAGCACGATAAGAGTCTACCGGGCCCTTGATATGGGCCTCTATAACAAAGGCGTTTGTTTGCAGTTGTTGCCTTCCCGCGTCACGTACGGCGGGGTCAGCGGGCCGGATATCCGTCATATTATCAAGGAGAGCCTTCGCGGCGGTACAATTCTCGAAGACCTGCTGGTCCGCGGCAGTGATCCACAGGAACGGATTGTATTGAGAAACTGCGGACAGATTGATCCAGACTCAATTGAATCCTACCTGCGCGCGGATGGCTACAGCGGGCTGGTGCGTTCCCTGACCGAGATGACCCCGGAAGAGGTAATCGAGGAATTGAAAGTCAGTGGTCTCCGCGGACGGGGTGGAGCCGGGTTTCCCACATGGATCAAGTGGAGCAAGACGCGTGAACCGCAAGCGGACAGGAAATTTGTGATATGCAATGCCGACGAAGGGGATCCCGGAGCGTTTATGGACCGGAGTGTCCTTGAAGGCGATCCGCACGCCGTCCTCGAGGGTCTGATGCTCTCGGCATATGCAATCGGTGCAGACAAGGGATTCTTCTACATCCGCGCCGAATATCCACTTGCCGTCGAGCGTGTCCAGAGGGCTATTGATCAAGCGCGGGAAGCGGGTCTTCTCGGGGAAAACATCCTCGGTACGGACTTTAGTTTTGATGCCGAGGTACGGCTTGGGGCAGGTGCCTTTGTCTGTGGTGAAGAGACTGCCCTCATTGCCTCCATTGAAGGACGTCGCGGCAGTCCTGAACCACGTCCACCTTATCCCTCCGTGAAAGGTCTATGGGGCAAACCAACCTCGATCAATAACGTCGAGACGCTTGCCGCGGCATCCGCCATCCTTGAAAAAGGAGGGGCCTGGTATTCCGGATTTGGGACGGAGAAGTCGCGCGGGACGAAGGTCTTCGCGGTGACCGGAAAAGTCCGCAATTCTCAATTGGTCGAGGTGCCGATGGGCATTCCGATCCGCACCATCATTGAGGACATTTGTGGCGGTGCGGGAACCGAGTCACCCATCAAGGCGGTGCAGACTGGGGGTCCCTCGGGAGGAGTGATTCCCCTCCAGCACATGGACACGGCCGTCAGTTACGAGAGCTTGCAGTCCCTTGGCTCAATCATGGGCTCTGGAGGCATGCTCGTAATGGATGAGAAGGACTGCATGGTTGATGTGGCCAAGTTCTACCTGAATTTCTGTGTGGACGAATCCTGCGGGAAATGCGCCCCATGTCGTGTCGGCGGATTCCAGATGCTCCAGCTTCTGGAAAAAATCCACTCCGGTGAGGGGAGCATGGATGACATTGAAGCCATCCGGCAAATTTGTCGTTGTATGCAGACCGCATCGCTCTGCGGACTTGGACAGACAGCTCCCAATCCTGTTCTCTCCACACTCAAGTATTTTAATAATGAATACATTGCCCTCATCGAGAAGGACAAACCGCTGGCAAAGGCTGGCTTGGATCTGTCCGAAGAGGGCGCAAGCTGGTAAAGGAATTTGAGATGATTCAACAATTGGTCCAGGCAAAGATAAACGGAATTCCGGTTGAAGTCCCGGAGGGGACAAGCATTCTGGATGCGGCCCGGCAGACAGGCATCAAGATTCCCTCGCTCTGCAAGCATGAGGATTTGCTGCCATCGGCGGCTTGTGGAATGTGCGTTGTGAAAATCGCCGGTAGTCCCAAGATGCCGCGCGCATGTGCAATGCCAATCCAGGAAGGGATGGAGATTACAACCCATGATGGTGAGCTTACGGAAATTCGCCGGACGGTTCTTGAGCTCATCCTATCCAACCACCCGAACTCCTGTCTAACGTGTGGTCGAAATGGCAATTGCGAGTTGCAAACCCTGGCTGGAGAGTTCTCTGTCCGACGGGATCGCTTTGAAAAATACATCCCGGAAATCCCGATAGACAATTCAAACGGATCGATAACCATTGATTTCACCAAGTGCATCAAGTGCGGACGTTGCGTATATGTCTGCCAGGAAATCCAGGACGTATGGGCGCTGTCCCTTCTTGAGCGTGGAATTAGCACGCGCATGGCCCCGGCTGGTGACATTTCACTTGCTGATTCACCGTGTATCAAATGTGGCCAGTGTGCGGCGCATTGTCCCACTGGGGCAATTGTCGAGAATGATGAAACTGCTACGGTCTGGGAGGCTTTGCAGAATCCGGACAAGTACTGCACCGTTCAGATAGCCCCGAGTGTGCGTGTGGCCCTTGGGGAGGAATTTGGCTACCCACCGGGGACTAATCTTACCAAGCGGATTTATGCGGCTTTGCGGCGAGTTGGATTCAAGGCGGTCTTCGATACCAACTTCTCAGCCGACTTGACGATCATGGAGGAAGCCAGCGAATTCGTGGAGCGCTTTGCCCATGGGAAGGGTTCGCTTCCGCTGATCACCTCCTGCTGTCCGGCATGGACCGACTACATGGAAAAGTACCACCATGATTTCGTCGATAACTTCTCCACGGCCAAAAGCCCTCAGCAGATGTTGGGAGTCATGGCCAAGACTTACTTCTCTGAAAAGATGGGGGTTGATCCAGCGACTCATTACCAAGTTTCGATCATGCCCTGCACGGCCAAGAAGTATGAGCTTGAACGGACCGGAGAAATGTTTGCCTCGGGTTATCAGGATGTCGACGTGACCCTGACCACTCGCGAGCTGGCTTGCCTGATCAAGCAGTCCGGCCTCGTCTTCGATGAGCTTCCCGAAGAGGAAGCAGACTCACTCCTTGGTGAGTACACCGGAGCCGGTACAATCTTTGGGGCAACGGGCGGTGTAATGGAAGCGGCACTACGAACCGGTTATTTTCTTGTGACTGGTGAGAATTTGTCCCCGGACGCGATGAGTATACATCCCGTGCGAGGTCTTGAGGGTGTCAAGGAAGCGGAAATCGACATCAAGGGCGCGAAGGTTCGGGTGGCGGTCGCCCACGGCATGGCCAATGTGAGCAAGGTCTTGGAACGAGTCAGGCGGGCACGGGAGCGTGGGGAGGAAATCCCGTATCACTTCATTGAAGTAATGGCCTGTCCGGGCGGTTGCGTTGGCGGGGGAGGGCAACCCTACGGCATCAGTGATGCTGTCCGTCAAAAGCGCATGGAGGGCCTTTATCAGGAAGATCAAGACATCTCAATCCGGTGCTCGCACGACAACCCCGAAATCAAGCGGATCTATACGGATTTCCTTGGAGCACCCCTGAGCGAAAAATCCGAAAAGCTTCTCCATACGAAATACAAGGCCCGGAAGCTCTACCAGAAGTAAGCTCTTCTCAATCCGCCCATAAATGTGCCTGTCGGCATTCGCAAGCAGGGAGCGATGGAGTACGACGCATGGGCAATAGCAGCGAGGAACAGTGCAGCTGTGTCAACAGAAAGGGATCTAAGCGATCACGCGTTTAGAGGTATTGACTCCTTTGTATGGCTGTTTCTGCAGTTTCCCCTTGATGGACCTTGGAAGACTGGCAGAACTAATCGAATGAAAGGCCCTCTTCCTCCTGCTGGTCCGGTTGTTGTTAAACCCAATCCTGTAGCGAAATTTATCGCAGCGGCTTAACAGCAACCATGAACCCGGAACAATCACTCCCGGCAGCCCAACAGAATTCGGAGCGTATGCTTTGGTACGCCCGAATGGCCTGCTTCCTGCAGATCGGTTGCGGCGCTCAATTGAGCGTCTACGAGGCTGTACACATGGTAGAAAAGGGGCTTTCGGGAACGGAGACGGGGATCCTCATTGCCATAGGCAATGCCCTCGTCATTTTTGTAAGCCCGTTCTGGGGAAGGCTAGCTGACCGCTATGGGGTTTACCGGCGCTTGATCGCCTTCGGAACTTTTGGAATCAGCGGAACTCTGATCTGGTTTTCCTTCGCCAATTCACTGGGTGACTTCCTGATCTACAGCATCCTGCGGGGTATCCTCCTGACCTCTGTCATGGGAGTCATGCCGGCGCTCGCCCTCGCCAATCTGCCCCCGGGAAACCAAGGGAAAGGATACGGCACATACCGTTCCTTCGGATCGATTGGCTTTATGGCAGGGACATTAGTCCTGCCGGCTTTCCTCCCCACCGTTCAGTCCATCACAATTGTAGCGGCAATCCTGCTACCGATATCCCTCATTTTTGTTTTCGGGCTGCAGCGCCCGTCCGTCCGGACCCAGGCAGAGGAAGCTAGCTTCAAGGGAAAGCTCCCGGTTCAGTTGTACTGGTTTTTGGCAGCGAACTTCCTGGTCAGCCTGACAGAGCCCGCCATTAACGGTTTCTACAACAGCTTCGGACGGTCTCTCGGAGCCACCCTGCCGTGGATTGGCGTTATTTCCGGATTCACCGGGTTCATTGCCTTTATTTCGCTTCCTTTGATGGGGCGCTGGGTCGACCTGCGCGGTCCAAAGATAATCCTGCTACTAGGCTTTGCCTCCCAAGGCTTGCGTCTCCTCACGGCATCCTTCATCGCATCGCCAGAGTGGCTCTGGGTCCCGCACCTGTTTCACTGCTTTGGGTGGGCCGGGCGTGAGGTTGCGACGATTGTCTTTGTCTCCATCCTTGCCGGTTCGACCAAGCGGGCCACCGCCATCAGCCTGACCGTCTCCACCAAGATGGCCGGCATGATGGTCGGTTCTTACCTAATGGGTTATCTTTCCGACTTGTATGGGTATCCGACCATGTTCCGGATCATTGCCAGTCTGGCCCTGTGCAGCTTGGTCTTCCTGGCCGTAGTTTTGAGGTCAGGACAAGAAACGCTGAGGGGGATGGGGCCAAGCGGTACCAAAAATCATAAATATTAACTAACGCCCCCGCCTAATTGGGTTAATAAAGTTAAATAAAGCGGTAACGAAAGGTAAAAACTGCCTTCAGCACCGGGCTCTTCTTGGTTTTACAAATTTCCTAATACGTTACTATATAGTGCTTTAAACGTGTACAGGTAAGGATACTGACTGCTGCTTCGATACACGACATTAAATATGTAATAAATATTACTTTTCGCTTGCGCTGAGTAATTCGATTTTTAAATTTGTGTCTGTTGAAAGACAGTTTCGCCTCTTCTAATTCACTCAAATCCAAAAAAATGCATATTAAAAAAACACTATCCCTTCTCGGAGCGGCCGGTTTCGCTCTCTCTGCTAATGCAGCAACCGTTAATGTATTCAATGGCGTGGTCACTGACCTAAGCGGATTCGATTCCGTTTCTGGTGAAGTTGCCGTTTCCGGAGGTTTCTTAAGCATTCAGGATACGGTTACCGATGGTAAACCAGAGGCCTTGGTTGATTTTGGTGGAAATGTCCTCGGCGGGATCAAAATCGAATTGGATTATAACTTTCAGAATAACGGTCTCACAGCTGTCAGTGATCCCGAAATTCGCATGCGTATGGGCAATTCGGGAACTTCACCTACCAGCGATTCTAAAAATGGTTTCGGGTTATATTTAAGAAATCCTACTGGAACAACTTTAGATGATAGTCAGTTCAGACCCGCTAAATGGGACGGTGTCTCTAAAATGAGTTCTCAGTCGACTATCACTAACATAGCCGATGGCGTCTGGTCTTCTGCGGAATTCTATTTAAACAATTCGTTCAGTGCGATGGAATACACCGTCGGTAGCACTGTATACACACTGGCTGCCAATACGTACACTTTGTGGGTTGATGGGGCTGAAGTAGTCACATTTGGCTTGGGCGAAGACACTGCAGACTTTGATCGAGATTTAGGTTTTGGAAACCTCCTTTTTGTGGGAAGTTCAAACTCGGATGCGGGTGTAGCTGTGCTCCTCGACAACATTACGGTTTACACCGGGGTTGACTCTGGAATTACTCCGGTCCCGGAGCCGTCCACATATGCGCTGCTTTTGGGAGTAATGGCGATTGGGTTTGTGCTCTATCGTCGGCGTAAATAATTCAGGGTTGATTGAGTAGGGTTTTCTGGGAGGGTCCGGCCGCAAAGGTCGGGCCCTTTTTTGTGGTTAAAGGAGCCCTTGAGATCGATTATTCACCTGTCCCTAGGGGTCCCAGCACTTAATTAAACAGCAGAACCTTCGAATGGCCCGACTTGGTTAGTAATGCAGACGTCCAGTCATCCAAATTGGAAAAAACTAAAAAAAAGCCCTTAAGCAGTTGTAATTTTATCACTCTCTCATCTGTTAGCCTTCATGTTAAAATTTAAGATATTACTGTTGTCTATTGTCTCGGGAGTAACTTCCGCCTATGGAGCCATTACGATCTCCATTGAACAAAGCGGGAGCGACCTCCATATCAGCACGAGCGGAACCTACACGGTTTCGCCCAATCAGGCCGATGTGCCATTGTTTGGATTGGTGGGTCAATTCCTTCCTACTGGATTTTCAAACAAGAATGAAATTATATCCCTGGCGACTGGTGGGTCCACCGGCCTGTACACAGGTTCAATCACGGGAACGGTACCTCCTTTGCCGGACGTATCGTATAACGTCACCGGAGTCACTGGAACAACATTTGGATATGTTAAAGATAACAACTTTAACTTTGGGGCAATCTACGGACCTGTCGGATTTACCCCGGGCACAATCTCCTCGGGTTTTGGTGTCGTGCAAAATGCTACCTTGGCGGATATCGGGCTGACTCCCTCATCCAGCGGATCCTTTTCTGTTGGTGCGCAACCCGTCAGTTGGGCGGTTGTTCCTGAACCATCCACATATGTTCTGGCGTGTTCTTCTCTCGCGCTCGGGTTTGCTTTCCTCCGACGCAAGAAGCGCTAAGAGGTTGTTCCATTAGTGGTCGCACTCAAGCTGAGATAAACCAACCAGGCCTAGTGCTAGCCTCAGCAGGGTAGAATTTCCTCAGAATGCAGCAGCTTTGCCGGGGGAGGCGGTCTGTTTGGCAATAGGATCCGATTGAGTAATCAGGACATCAGGATGATTCAACCGACCTTGACAACTCGGGGTTTCCGCATTGTTTATTAAATGGTGTTCCGCACAGCGACAGTCCTGCTAATTGCCCTCCAGATGTTATTCTGGGGCGTGCAGTTACATGCCTATGCGCCTGATTGCGGCGAAGAAGTCAACATGGGTTGTTGCGCAGGAAGCGCTGAGCAATCCAGCGAGAAAACCAGTTCACAGCCCTGTGGGATGAACTGTCTGTGTTGTATTGTTGGGGATGAAGTTCCAGAGGAAACGCCCTTGCCGCACCTTTTGGATTACCAGCAATCCATGACCACAAGTGTGGTTCCAACGGCCCAAACTGGTCATTTGCCCATATTCTCTTCGGCTCCTTCAAGGAGTGCTGACCGTGATCGGTATTTTCTGCCTTCCCACGGACCACCCAGAGCTATTCTGTCTAGCTGGCAGTTGTGAGTCTATCTGAATAAGCGGGAATCGCCCATTGGCGAGGCCCATCCGCGTCCGGTTGTTCCGGACGCTTACTGACTTCGCGAATCTCATTCGCAATGAATCGCAGCAACTTATTCAGATTGTTATGGAAGATAAATTACAGGCACTAAGCCGAAGTAGAGACAGGGAGAAGCCCTCTCCCAATAATAAACCCACCCGGCGCTGGCGACAAACCGCCGTCGCAGGCATTCCATGGATACTGGCAGTTATCGCCGTGCTCCTGGTACTCATCCTGTTCGGGGAACGGATGCTTCCAGCGACATCCGTTGTCGTTGAACCAGTCGTCACCCTGCCCGAGACAAAGGGTGGGAATCCCACTGGCGGTGCGGTTTTGGAAACCCGGACCGGCAACCCGTATGCAGGCACGGCCCTATTCCAAGCTTCCGGCTGGATTGAGGCGGATCCTTATCCTCACCGGGCAACAGCGCTGGCCGGCGGGATTGTGGACAGGGTTCATGTGCTGGAAGGTCAATCGGTCAGAGCGGGGGATCCGATAGCAACCCTTATTGATGACGATTCGGAACTCCGGCTGAATATGGCAGAAGCCAATCTCTCAGCAGCGAAAGCGGCTTTGGATGCAGCGGCAAGCGAGCAGGAGCTGGCCCATGCCCGAATAGAAAGTATGCAACAGCAGATTGAGGTCGCAGAGGCTCGTCGACAAGAGTTGAGCGACCTGGCCATCCGCGCAGAGGATCTTGGTCCGGAGGTTTTGGCTGAGCAGGAAATCATCCAGGCTGGATTGAGACTTCGCACACAGGAGCAGACGGTTGAGGCCCTGAAAGCGCAGGTGCTCGAGCGTGAACTTGAGGCACAGCGTCTTGGTGGACAATTGCGGGTCCGCAGCAGCCTTTTAGCAGAAGCGCAGGTCCGACTCAGGGAGGCGCAATTGGAGTTTGACCGCATGATTGTCCGGGCACCCGTGGACGGGATCATCCAGCGCCTGATGGTCGCTCCGGGGCAGAAGAAGGTCCTGATGGCCGATAATCCGGAATCGGCCACGGTAGCGATTCTATTCCAGCCTGAAAAGCTTCAAGCGCGTATTGATGTGCCAATCGCGGAGGCCGCACGATTGTCCCCGGGGCAGGCCGTTCTTGTGGAGAGTGAGTTTCTCGGAGGGGTGGAGCTGAAAGGTCATATACAGCGGATTGTTGGTGAAGCCGACCTGCAGCGGAACACACTCCAAGTCAAGGTCCGTATCGATAACCCGCCCGCAGGACTGCGACCGGAAATTTTGTGTCGTGCCCGTTTTCTGGATACAAGAGTTACAGATAGTTCAATTCAATCCGGACCTGAAGGTGTTGTCGAATCCGGCACCGGTGGAGCGCGCGGGTTAAGTGTTCTTGTCCCCACGCTGGCCCTTTACGACGGCTCCGGCCCTGAGCCATTTGTCTGGGTAGTGGACGAGAGTGGCCGCCGGACAGAACGCCGTCAGGTAAGATTGGCGGGTGAGGAACGGGATGGCTACGCCCTTGTCAGGGAAGGGCTACGGCCCGGTGACCGTGTCGTGGTCAAGACATCGAGTGAGTTGCGGGAAGGTTCCCGTATCCAATATTAATGACAATTCAACTTTTAAAAAATGAATAACGAGAACCATTTTATCATCTGCGAGAAGCTGGGAAAAAGCTATCGCAAAGGGACAACCACAGTAACCCCGCTTGAGGAACTGGACCTGCAAGTTGAGCGGGGCGAATTTCTTGCCTTGATGGGGCCTTCCGGCTCGGGCAAGACCACTTTGTTGAACTGCCTTGCCGGAATTGACCGGCCCAGCTCTGGCAAGTTGTTTATCGGTGGCGAGGACATTGCGGGAATGTCCCGCGGGGAACTGACAACCTGGCGCGGTAAGCACTGCGGTTACATTTTTCAGCTCTATCACCTTGTGCCCATTTTGACGGCGTTTGAGAACATTGAGTTACCCCTTCTTCTCGACAAGGGACTCAGCAAGTCAGGGCGACGTTTTCGCGTGGAGGCCGCACTTGACCTTGTCGATTTGGCCGACCGGGCCACTCACTTTCCCTCGGAATTGTCCGGTGGACAGGAGCAGCGCGTGGCCATCGCCCGGGCGATTGTCACCGATCCACAATTACTTGTGGCTGACGAACCAACCGGCGACCTCGATAGCAGTGCCGCCGGGCAAATTCTTGATCTCCTGCAACGCCTGTCCAGAGAGCACGGGAAAACCATTGTCATGGTGACCCATGATCCGCGCGCCGCTGATGCAGCCGACCGCTGCCTGCATTTGGAAAAAGGCCAGTTGCTTGAAGCGCATCAAAAAGAAAAGGCCACCGCATGAGACAGTATTTCAACTTGTTCAATCTCGCCGCAAAGCAAGCCTGGCGGCACAAGACACGAAGTATCCTGACTATTCTGGGAGTTGCCGTGGGCATGTTTCTCTTCAGCAGTGTAGAGACCATGCAGGCGGCACTCAGCAAGGCCACCAGCGTGACAGCCAATGACACAACCCTCGTCGTTTACCGGGAGAACCGGTTTTGTCCGGCAACTTCACGTCTTCCCGAGCATTACTTGAGTGAAATCCGCAAAATTGACGGTGTTGCAGAAGCGATACCTATCCAGGTCGCGGTGAACAATTGCGGTGCCAGCCTCGACGTCATTGCATTTAGAGGTGTGCCCAGGGAGAACTTGCAAAGCTACAACCCTGACTTGGAACTGCTTGAAGGCTCTTATGACGACTGGATGAAGCGCTCTGACGGGGCTCTTGTCGGGCAGACCTTTGCCATCAAGCGAAACCTGAACACGGGTGACACCTTTGAGGCGGTCGGGGTTCGCGTGGTGGTGTCTGGGATCATCCGGTCACCGAATGCGCAAGATAACAATGTTGCTTATGTGCATTTACCATTCCTGCAGCAGGCGAGCCGGGTGGGGCTCGGGACCGTTACGCAGTTCAATGTGCGTGTAACGGATCCTTCGCAGCTCGATCCAGTGGCGGAAAAGATCGACGCCCTATTCAAGTATGACAGTGCCCCGACAATTACTCGTCCGGAGAAGGCCTTTTTTGCCCAGACTGCCAAGGACATGGTGGAGATGATCGGGTTTACCCGCTGGCTGGGCTTCGGGGCGGTCCTCGGGGTTCTTGGTCTGGTGGCCAATGCACTCCTGCTGGCCTCGCGATCGCGTATCAAGGAAGGCGCTATCCTCCAGACAATTGGCTTTCAGCAGCAATCAATCGGGTTATTGGTTGTTTTTGAAGGGATATTACTGGGGCTTGCCGGCGGTATCCTGGGCAGCTTCGGGGCCGCGGGATTTTTCAGTTGGCAACGATTCACTTTTGGCAGCGAAGGCCTAACTCTGGCGCTGAATCCAAGCAGCTCCGTGACCCTTGCCGGCATCGTCATTGCGCTTGTTCTGGCTTTATTATCATCGGTGTGGCCAGCCTTCGAGGCAGCGCGCCGGCCCATTGTTGAATCCTTAAGAGACTCCTGAGCCATGCTTCCATTTTCATACGCCTACCGAAACCTCATTCGTGAACCGGGCCGCTTTCTTCAGAAAGCAGGTGGCTCGGCACTTGTGATTTTGCTGATCATCGCCGCCGGTTCCTTCAATAGTGGCATGAACGGACTGCTTCAGGCCAGCGGGTCCCCGGACAACGTCATATTTCTCGGGGCTGGTTCCGAGGAGAGTGTCGAGCGAAGCCAGATTTCCATGCAATCCGAGTCAATGATCACTGCTGGTGTGCGCGGAATATCCGAGCGCGCGGGTGTGTCCGCGGTGTCAGGAGAAGTTCACTACAACGGAATGCTCGGCATTCCCGGAGTCAACCCGGCACAGGGTCTGACCCGCGGAGTCACTCCGGCGGTTTTTGAAGTGCACCAGGAGGCGCGACTTTTGGAGGGCCGGTGGCCTGCGTCAGGTGAGGTCATTGTGGGCCGGCTGGCCCATCACCTGATCGGGGTAGGTCAGGACGATCTTGCCGTTGGAAATATCCTCCTCTTTGAAGGAGAGGAGTTTCGTATTTCGGGACGATTCGATGCCGAAGGGACGGTCATGGAGTCCGAAGTCTGGTTTAACCGGAGTGACCTGATGACTCTGATCCAGCGGGAAACCCTTTCCTGTGTGGTGATCCGTCTGGATGATCCAGCTGACCTGAAACGCGCTGACTTGTTTGCCAAACAGCGTCTTGATCTTGAGTTGGTGGTTGTATCGGAAAGTGAATACTATGCCAATCTTTCCGCTTTCTACGGACCCATCCGGAGCATGACGTGGCTCACCGCCGCCATGGTGGCTGTAGGGGCGATTATGGGCGGCCTTAACATGCTGTACGCATCTTTCTCAGCCCGTGTTCGCGAGTTGGCCACGCTTCAAACACTCGGTTATCGCCGGCGATCAGTTCTGCTTTCTCTTATCCAAGAAAGTCTTTTCACGCAGGCAGTGGGGCTCGTTTTGGCCGTTTCATCCAGTCTGCTGCTACTTGATGGAACCATGGTCCAGTTTTCAATGGGGACCTTTCGCATGGAACTCACCGGGACTGTTCTTCTGGTGGGGTTTATTACTGCGCTTCTTCTTGGAACGATCGGGACCCTTCCGCCAGCGATCCGTTGCTTGCGAATGCCCGTCCCAACAGCCCTCCGGTCGGGCTAAATTTTAACAACAGACTTAATCTAACATTAACACAATACAATGAAACATACGAAAACATCCGTACTTGGACTCATCGCTCTTTTTGCTTTGCTTTTGGCAGGTTGTGGAGGTGAATCGAATAACAAGGTAACAGCTGAAGTCACAGCTGAGCCCGTTGACCAGCCGACACGCTTCCTCCTTGCGGAGATGCCGAACAATACGACCAGCCTTGTCAGCGCCTTGGAGTCCGCGAGTGCCGGGGATCCAGTTGTGGTCACCGGTCGTATTGGCGGGACCCTCACTCCGCTGTCGGAGGACTTTGCCGGCTTTGTGTTAACCGATGAATCCGTCTATTTCTGCGATGAAGGTGGCGAGGAAGGCCACTGTCCGACACCCTGGGATGCCTGTTGTGAAGATCCTGACAAACTTGCAGCATCGCGGGCTTTCGTTCAGTTTGTTGACGACAATGGAGACCCACTTCCAGTCAACCTTCGTGAATCAGCCGGCTTGTCAGAGAACGCAACCGTGGTCGTTAAAGGAGTCCTCTCGATAGACTCGGTCCCGGGCAACGTAGTTGTCATCGCTGAGGGAATGTCGTTAGTGGAATGATGGCTTTCTGTCGGGAGCTGAAAGTGAATTCAGCTGGTCTCCAGAGGGTCAAGGCGATGGGATAAATACCCAGCCACCAGCATCTTCAGTTCCCGGTTCCGGGATAAATGCCCAATTATCCAGGGAGACGAAATAAATCCAGGGGGCAAATTCAGCGTACAGCAGCCCGGTCCACCCAATTGTGTCCACATAGCCGTCGACGATGGGGTAGCCACCCCATTCGGTAGGGCTGTCATTGCCCCCGCCAAGATAGTAGATGCCTTGGGCTCCAACGGCTACCCGTCCGCTGTCACCGATTGCCATTTCACTCATATCAAACAAGACGGTTCCGTCGGCCACCGCATCAGCCGTCCACGAGGCTCCGCTGTCAAAAGAAGTGAGCAAGGCATAGCCGCCCGTCGCGTAGAGGGTCGTGGGAGTAGCTGGATCCTGATCAATATCGGAAATGTATGTGTTGTTGCTGGTTTCAATGATCGTGGGATTGCCTGGGGCGGACGGATTGGTTGTTGGTTCGAAGACGACCCCGCGGCGGGTGCTGAAATCACCCGGTGTTTCAAAGGTCACCCCATAGACTAACGCATTACCATCCAACTCGATACCGCCAAGAAGCCAGAGTCCTGAATCCGCGACTGCAGTTGTAAAGTCCGTTCCATTGGTCGAAGTAAGAACGCTGGATTCCGGCCCGGACCCATAGGCGTAATAGGTTCCCTGATACAGAAACGCATCCCCAATGTTATTGTTCCCCCGAAGCTTTGTATAGATCAGATTGCCATCCACATCGAGTGAAATGTCAGCACCTCCATCCGAAAAGGGGAATGGAAATTCCCCAGCCCGGTCATTCCATGTCTGCCCGCCATCGGTGGACTCATAAAGGAAATCCCCGGACCCGCTTCGGCCAGTAGCCCAGAAGGCCATTGTTGATCCATTGGACCCATATTCCACATCTTCAATTGCCCAGCCAGCATCAAGAACCTCAGTAAAAGTCTGCCCTCCATCTGTTGAACGGGCAATTTTACCCCAGCCATTTACCGCAATAAAAACCCCGCCGCCATAGGCCACACCGCTCCAGGAATTCAAGAGCCCGGCGGTGTCGGATGTTTGCCAACCTTCTTGGGCACAGAGCGGCGAAAGAGAAGTGGCTAAGATTGCAGTGAGTTTTAGTATCCAATTTCCAATGCGTGATGTATCCATCATGTTTGGAAATAATTTTTTTTCGGCACTGTCAAGAATCAGTATACATTTTGTGTCAGGGAGATTTGCAGAACGGTCAGAGCCGGGCTTGTACCGTAATCAACATCATTGATTGTAATGGTGTTGTCCTTGTTTCTAACCCAGTCGAGCTCCTTCCCGGACTGCAGGTTTTTAACCGATTCAACTTTGTGGACCCCGAGGGCCTGTGTCGTGAAAGTCCCCAAGGACCGGTCTTGATACCCCTCAAAAACATGGGCAAAGATCCGGTTGTCCCGATAGGTAAATCCATATTCACCGTAGAGTGGTTGCCACGGTCCTCCGCGGGTTTCGTAAATTGCCTCACCGACAGATTCCAGCCAGTTGCCAACCTTCACGAGGACATCCCGCTGGTTTTCAGGGATACGGCCCTCCTTGTCCGGAGATACATTGAGGAGCAGGTTGATATTCCGCACCGCACAATCTGACAAGTAGACGACTACTTCCTCGAAACTGAAAACAGGCCTGTTCGGGCGGTAACCCCAGCCGCCTTTCATCAGCGGCATACACTTTTCCGTGGGTTGAATGCGAACCGGTCCTGCTGATGCAGAAACGCCTTCCTCGCCATGGACATCGCCGATCCAGCTGAAGCGCTCATTCACGATCAGTTGCGGTTGAAACTTCCTGACCAACCCCATTATTCCATGGGCCTTTCCGGATTCCTCATCACGGACCTTAAAAGACTCATCGATCGGCCATTCTGTATCAGGATCCTGATACAACCCCGTATCCCAGAAGAGGTCCTCCAGTTCCGCGTCAGCACTTTGACCCAGCCATGCCCCGTCCCAGAACATGTACTCGATCGGACCATAATTCGAAAAAAGCCGGGTGACCTGCTCATAGACTTCCTCCTTCATCACACGGGCGTTTTCCTTGTGCCATTCGGCTGTCTCATAGCCCCAGACGTTCGGTTTGCAGCCATTGCCCCAGACATCGTAGTACCCCGGATAACGCCAGCTCATTGGAGAGTAATACAAACCAACGTGAATTCCTGCTTCACGGACAGCATCCGTGTATTCCCTGATCAAATCCCTCCCGAGGTGCTTCACACTGGTCCAACTGTTGGGGTGCTGGCTGTCGAAGAGGGCGTATCCGTCGTGATGACGAGCAGTCAGAACCATGTATTGCATACCGGCAGTTTTAGCGAGCTCGGCCCAGTCTGCAGGGTCAAATTCGGAAGCGGTAAATCCATCCACGGGATTTTCTGCCCGGATTCTGTACTCGTCGGGTGGATAGGCTTTGTTGTGCATGACCCATTCGGAGCCCTCATCCATGGCAGCATACACGCCCCAATGGATGAACATGCCAAACTTTGCATCGAAATACCAATCCATCTCGGCATCGGATTTCTGGGCGGCGCCTCCCTCCGAGAGAATTGGCCTTTCCTGTGGTTCAATGAAGGACTGCACCTTTAGTGGCGGGGCCTCGCCCAGATACTCCAGATGGATTGTATCGGCATACCCTTTTCCGGGACCACTCGGGTGCATAAGTATGACGAGCATATCCTTGGCCGTTCGCGCTGAAACAAATTCGAGGCTGACTTCGGTATATTCTGTAAGGGCACTGGAAACAGACATTTTCGCTCCACCATAGTCACTGGCAATCAATTGCACTTCCTCCGCTCCGGCCTCGGTTTTAACAAAAGCCGACAAGCGGTACCGACTGTTTGGTCGTATCTCAACAACCTGCGCGCAAAGCCCACGCTCCGGGCCGAGCACGACGGCTTTGGCGCCAGTGTGGGCGTCATCCACTACCTTTGCCCGTTTAGTCCGCCAACCGCCCCAACCCTTCAAATTGCCCGTTTCAAAACCAGCATTAATGATATCTGCCGATTGATCCCCACCTGGTTGCGCTGCAAAACTATCGATGGATAGAACTAGGCAAGTTGCGGCGATGATCAGGCTCAGCCTATGGGGTATGATTATCTTCATGGGATATTGATGCTTAGAGCAAAATCAGAGGTCTGTCCATATGAATGAAAAACACCGCGGCGCTCGAGTGAACGTCGCGCTGCGGAAACGGAATTGTGACACGCTCCTTGTCGAACCGGAGCTTTACCTGTTCCTGCAGATCAAAGAACAAATCCCAATAGTCTTCCACTTTCACCCATGGACGGAAGGCGAAGTTGATGCTGCTGCCACCCATCTCCATCAGGCCGATCGTGGGCTTGGGTTCCGGGAGAATGCGCGGTTCGTCATCGAGAATACCCAGCCGGATTGATTTCACTTTGCCAATGGCCCTCTACTGGGCCTTGCATCTGGCTCTACAGGGACGCTTCAAGCCGGAAAATCTGGGCCCCCTCCGTTCCGGGTTGCTGGATTCGGATCGTGAATCGATCAAATCCAGGCTCAATGTCCTCGGAAATGGTCAGGTCATCAACCGCCGGTGTCACAAGTGTCCATGTCGGATTGCTGAGGTCGGGAATTGTCCAAAGACTGAGACTGTAAGCGTGCAGGCCCTTCCGCTGGTAGAAGGATAACTGCAGGTCATTCAGGATACCCTCATGAATTGTAAGACTGCGGTCTCTGGCGCTCGACTGGAGTGGGGAAGTGCCGGTCATGAATTCCAAGCCGTTGGCCAAACCATCCTTGTCGTAGTCGTCCTCGAAAGCGCTTTCGGCAGCAAATGACGGATCAATGGTGATAAAGGGCTGGAGCCAGAGATCGTATTGTTCAGCAACGGTGGGCGGACCAAAGTCCAGTCGGGAGTAGACAAAGGGATGATCTGAGGCTGAACTGGACACGATTCCGTTCTGCAGTTCGCCCGGCACACTTTCCCAATTTGAGAGTAATTCGTTTGAGACCATGATGTGATCAATGTCGTCCCAACTCAAGTCAGCCACGGCTCCGCCAACGTGCGCAAAATCCGGTGAACCATCTCCGTCGACATCATCATAGAATCCCCAATCACTGATTTCCCCGTAGGCCCCGCCGCTATCAGCGACATTGAAGTCTCCAAGGACAATGAGTGAATTATCCGCATACTGGGTGTGGAGTTCATCCAGGAGCGTGGTCATGGAAAACAGGCGGCGGTCATCACTGCCACGACAACATTTTAGATGGAGGTTGATGAGTTGAATTTCACGCCGGAAAGCCGCAGGTCCAACCTCAACTGTCAGCAAAAAGGGAAGACGCCCCCTTGCAAAGCGCTCATCATCTGCTTCGATCCAATTCAGCATCACTTCCGATGAAAGGTAGGTCACGGTGGAGGTTTTCCACACGTATGCCTGACGCTGGGCTGGGAAACTCTCAAAGTCAGGATTCCACCAGTAGGAAAACTTCGGGTTGTATACGCCGTCCCAGATTTCGGTGGGATCCTGCGTGTTCAATTCAGCAATCAGGTCATCGAGGGCGTTGCCGTTGAGGGAATCAATGATCACTTCCTGCAAGGCGAAAATATCCGCGTCGAGGGCGAGGATTTCAGTGGCGGCTGCCTCAATCTGAGAACTGCGCGAACCCGACCAGCTTCCTGATTTGTCCGGGTATCCAAGCCACTCGGCATTATAGGTGGCCACAGTAAGGAGATCCTCCTGGGAATACAGCAGATCGGCCGATACGAAAAGCAAGCTGAGGGAAAGCCATGCCCTGAAGCAGAAGTGAAGGGGGTTCATGAACCGCTCAACACAAAGAAATAAACTTTCCGAGTCAATCGTTTGGTGTCGTACAGGATCAGACTCTGGTCAGCTCACTTGCTCACTCTACGTGGAAACGGCACGAAAGCGGGCGATGATTTATCCCTTTATTCAAATTCTCAGCTACCGCCGAGCAACTCGGTTTCGTGGATCCATTTACCTTTGACAAAATCGTAATATTCCCGGTCGCCGGGCGTTCCCCCTTCCTTGTAATAGGTCCACCCGGAATCCAGGCAGTAGAGGTAAACATATGGATAATCCTTCTCACTTGTCCAAGACCAGCAGCCGAGCCCGTGATCGTAAATTGTCAGGTCGTCCGCTTTTCCCTTTCCGATAAATTGCCAGCCATGTTCCACGTGCCAGTGCACTGAATTTTCCATCCTTTTCAAAAGCCCATACCAGCTGACTTTGTGATACCCGTCGCCCAAATCTTCCGCGCCGGAATCTTCTATAAACTTATCCCCCTCTTCGGGTGGAGTTAATGAACCGATCAGATGCCAGCCTTGGACCTTGTTTCCGTTGTATTCACCGTAGCCTGTCATCGAGTCTCCATCATCATCCACTGCAGCGATACTTTGAAACTCCCAACCACTGTGATCAATACCCGACAACAATTCTTCAAACCGATGAACAGATCCTGATTCGTCCCAGTAGACAGCCACAGATTCACCGTTGCTGCCGGTTAGAATACTGTACCCCACAATGATTTTTCCATCTCCGGAAATATCAGTGGTATATGTGGCATTATGGGGTAATCCCGGGGGATCCACGGGCAAGGTATCAAGCATTTTCACCAGATTGGAATCCAGAACCGCTGAGTGCTTATCGCCTGCAGCCACATCTGTGACATACGATAGTTCATATGGAACATTGTAGGATTGCTTGCCATTATCGAGGATAACAATCGTTCCATCATCGTAGAGAACGATGGAGTGTTCGGAACCTGCGGAAATGTCGACAGCGGGATCCTCGACATACCACCAGTCGCACTGACCCGAATTGTTCCTTCCCCACGCAAATACCACACCTGATTCATCAAGCGAAAGATTATGATAATAACCGGACTCAATCGCAACCAGGTTTCCCAGATTAAGCGGTTCTTCAGTTTGTCCATCCAGATTCAAACCCCATCCGACAAGAATGCCCTCCTCGGGGTCTTCCTCTTGCAGCAAAGCCAGACTATGTCCATATCCTGCGGCGACGTCCTTTACTGGGGCAAGACCTTCTGGAACGTCGGTTTGTCCATCCTCATTTTTTCCCCAGGCGACGACTGACCCATCTTCCTTGAGCGCGAGGTTATGATACTGGCCAGCCGCGATTGCTTTAACCGTATCCAGACCATCAGGAACATCGGTTTGCCCGAAATCATTATGTCCCCATGCAACAATAGTTTTGTCTGCCGTCAACGCGATCACGTGTGCATGGCCGACATCAATTTCAACTGCATTGGCAAGCCCCGTTGGCGGTTGAAGAAGTGGGTCATCGCTTCCCACAATAACGACTTCACCACTTTCCAAAAGGCCCGCGGTGAAACCAGACCCCGCGGCAATCTGAATTACGCCAAAGGCTTCCGTTGAATATGAAGTGGGTTCCCATGAATCATCCGATTCCCAAACAAAAATTTTCCGGGTTTTGGAAGGCCAGACAAATCCGCGTGTTTCCCAGACCGGATCATCTATCGTGCCAACATTGAAAGAAGTATTTCCCACGATGATTTCACCATTGTAGGAAGCGGCCACTGCGTAAGTGCCTTTGTTTTTGGCATACTTTTCGAATTCCTGAACGCTCCATCCAAAGGTGGGATCATTGATCCACCGGACAGCGATCTTGCTTGTATGAATATCAGACGTGCCAACCAACACATTCCCGTCCCCGGAAATTCCCGATGGGCGACTGCCTGTATATTCGGTGCCCGGCGTGAACTCCGGCGGTTCGTACATCGGCATCAGGGCAACGTCGTCTGAGTAAGGTTGCACTTTTGGATTATAACCAGGAGGAAATGTTGTTGGAAGTTCCCACCTATGGGTAAATGGGATCTGCCAATTTTGATAATATGGAGATTGAACAACTAGAGTCGTGGCCACGACCTGGCCATTATCCGAAATCGCATAAGCAGGTCCTCCAAATGATTCATCAAACTCAATCGCGACATCATTTATCCAGATCTTGGGATAGGAATACTCAGCACCCTCCCAAGTTCCATCCCCGACGACGATGCTTCCATCCCCATTCACGTCATAAGCAACCCCACCGGTCGAAGTTTCTCCTGCTTTTGGTGTCAATATTTTGAATGGCTCAGTCGTCTTATTGGGATTCCATCTATAGGCCTCCCAAATTGAGCCCTCCCTCGTCCTGCCCACAACAGTCGTGCCGTCGGCTGATATGCCGGCTTGCACGCAAGATCGCACACTGTCCTCAGGCATTTTAATATGGAGTAATTGAGCTTCCCCAAACCCCGAATTCCAGACACAGGGTGCCGTCAGCACCACAAAGAAAATTCCCCAATTCCTCATTGTTAGTCCCTCCAATAACAGTTCGGGGGAGCTTATATCAGTAAAGCGAAGATATGTCGATAATGAAACGATTGAAGATCCGACCCAGATGGTCTACCAGCAACGACCAACTGAAGCGGGGACCCACACCGGGAGGTCGATTATAAAACTCGATCAGAATTCATAATCTGCAACATTAAGGCTTCTGATTCGTTTGACGCGGTGCTTAAAAGGCATGCGATGCTTGGTCAAACGTCCACTGACGCGCTTGCGCCAGAGCCGGAAGCTCCCTGGTTTGAGGGCCCGGCGCATGACCTTAATGACCTCGGGTTCTCTCAATCCAGTACGCTCATGAATCGCCTCGAAGGTTGTTCGATCGTGCCAGGCCAACCTGACAATTGTGTCGATCTCCTTTTCGGTTAAGTCTGTTTTTTTATTGGACATGGAAAGTGTAATGAGGGCGAAATTCGTATATGTTTGGAAAGGTAGCTGCCTTTCTCAAAACTTCCACCCGAATGGGAAAAAACGCATGATTCAAAATTATGTGATAGCGCTTCGCTATTCCCGCAATAATTCGCTGATCCGCTTTCTTGCTCGGCCCATTCCCTTGTAGATTACCATCTCTTCCGGCATGGTCCCGAGTGCCTGGAGTAGGCCCTCACAGGCGGTGGAGTGATTCCGGACCTCGCGTAGTGGATGAACGGTGACACGGATACCAAAGAGAATGCCGCCGGATCTAGGAAGGGCGACAAGCGACTGATCTTCAAGTCGCCACCAGATTTCATCCAGCGTTACCTTATCGTCGAGGCGTGGCAGCTTGCGTGACGGGTGCTGATTCAGTTCAGGACTTCGGCTGAGCCCCCAGTTATGGCGCTCCCACGAAATGCCCGGACGGATCTTTGCCAGAAAGCCGTCGATTGATCGTCCCAGCGTGGCGTTCAGTCCGGGGACGGGTTCGTGAATCTCGGCGACGGTGTGACCCATCTTGGACCGCAAATCCCAGTGGGAGGGGAAACAAAGCCCGCCGCCATGGAGGCGAAAGAGCCCATCTGCCCCGGGCTTCAAGAGAAGAAAGTCGGTCTCCCAGCGTTCACAGAGCCAGCGGCATTGTTCTAGAGGTGGAAGACGAAGAACAGAGGCAATGTCGCTCCCGGATGGCAATGCTTTCCATTTCGCCGCGAGCTCCAGCAATTCCTCAAAAAGCGGTGCGCCCTCATCTGTGATGGCTGTACAGGCCTCTGCCGTATTTTCGAGCCAGTGTTTGCGTTCTGCAAGAACACGATTCGCCTGGGCACTGGGCTTATAGAATTGCGCCGGCTCGCCGCGCTCAAACCGCATTTTCAGGCGAAAGTCTTCCGCAGGAAAGATTGCACTCAAGTCCACAACATCAATGGGGTTCACCGGAAGGACCGCTCAGGTACCAGCCGGGCTTATTCTTCTCAGTCAGCAAGCTCACCGGCCCGGCGATAGAATGCCTTGATGTCCCTCGTGAATGCTTCACGGCTGGCTTTCCACGTGTAGAACATATGTCCGCCGGGGTAGTGATGCACGGTCAGCCTTTCCTTTTGCTCAGGAGTGAGCTTCATCAGGGCGAGTAACCGGTCGGAGGAGGTAAAGGCCGTGACTAGGTCAAACAATCCGTGAGTGAGGAATACCTGCATATGTTCGTTAAGGCTCATCCCGTAGCGCAAATCGTCAACTGCCCCAAACTGGCTTTGCAGGGAATGCGTCTGTTCATCGTTTTTCCACGACGTATTCACTTCGTGGCTAAGGAGCTCGTAATCGCGGTCGGTTACCAGGCCGATTTCGCGACGAAGCTGGGTGTTGATGGCCGAGGCGAAGACGCGTTCGAGAATGTGCAGGGTGGGGTCGGGCGAATCCAGTTCATCACGGTCCTGGAAGGGATCGGAAACGGCGACCGAGGCATCGTACAGGCCGAGGGTTTTGCCATCCTCGCGCAGGAGGTTTTTCACGAAGTAGGTAATACTGATCCGGCCGTTCTTCCTCAGCACAACAGGCCGTGGCATTCCGATAAAGTCAGCGGCGCTGTTGAACACTTGCGTGCGTTTGCTTTCTGACGCCATCTCACCTGAGGCAAGGACGGGCAACAATTCATTCAGGGCAAATGCGCGCGCCCGTTGGATGAAATCATCCATGGACTCCTGCTTTTTGGCTTTCCTTGATTTTCCATGGACAAACGCCGCGGCGGCCATGGTCGGAAAAGTATCGACGTAGGGCAGGACATTGTAATCGGTGGCGTCCAATAAACTGAACTCAAGCGCCGGGGAAATCATAATGGCTCCGGCCAGGCCGACCCCGTAATCCTTTTGCAGGACTTTCGCCAACTTGCCGACCCGGTAGCCTCCGTAACTTTCACCCGCGATGAAGACAGGACTTTCCCAGCGGTGATGCTGCGAAAGCCATGTGCGGACAAACTCCCCGATCGATTCGAGGTCGCGCTTCATTTTCCAGTATTCAGATGGCTTCTTTTGGGATTCGCCCTCCTTGGATGCTTGTTTCGAATCCTCTTTTGACGTGTCTTTCTCGATCATCCGGCTTAAGCCAGTCCCTACCGGATCCACAAAGACCAGATCCGTGAAGGTCAGCCACGTCTCCTCATTGTCGGCCAGCTTGTGGGGAGATGCCTTTGGCAGACCGGTCTCCGAAAGGTCTACCCGGCGTGGCCCCAAGGCTCCCATATGGAGGTAAACCGAGGAGGCACCCGGACCACCATTAAAGACGAAAGTGACGGGTCGGTCGTTTTCCCCTTCGCGGGTGTAGGTCGTGCAGAACACTTCCGCTGTAGGCTTCTCGGCCTTTCTGAGGACAATCCATTTGGACTCGGCCTTGTAGGCCATGGATTCCCCGGCGCAGCTTATGGAAAGCTGGGCTGACTGACCCTTTGGGGCCTCGTATTCGCTCTTTGATTCGGGTTTTGTTTCCTGTTTTTTCAATTCTGCCATGAGGCAATAATTCCCAATATTTGCTCGAGCGCAACCCTTGGAAACGAGGTTTATTCAAACTCGCTTTTGATGTGGATCTTCAGCAAGCCGCAATCCTTGCGCCATCTGTTGGTATCACCAAAGCGGTTGAAGTAGATATTCCCTTTGGAGTCGCGGGTGTTGTTGCCGGTATAAAGGCCACCTCCGAAGTTAGCAATGATCCGGGAGGTCCTTGTCGCCAGATTGAACTCAATTAAGTCCCCGCTTTGGGCGCCGTTCTCCCCGCGTGAAATGATCCCGTAAATATTCTCCTCAGACTGGTCCAGGGAGATGCAGGAAATGTTGCGGATGTAGGCGCCCTGATTGAGAAGTTCCTGAGGAAGCATCTGTCCCATATGTTCCCACGACTCCGTTGTTGTGTCCAAATGGTAGAGCTCACCTTGGGCGGTCACGATGTAGATTTCAGTTTGATCTCTCGAAACGGTTTGTCCGCTCCAGAACCCTCCGGTGCATTGAAAATCGAGCATGGCCAATTGATCAGAGGCAATGTTGTACCGGTAGACGTTGAAGGAAAGGTCGCGCTGATCGGGCGATTCGGTGCCCCGGTAAATGTAAACGTTGCCATTGGGACTTGCCACAATTTCGCGACTGATGGGATTGCCCAGCGACCATGGAATGCCGGGTACAATCTTGTCGATGGCCCCCGTTGTGTGATTCAGGAAAACAATATTGCCGAGGGGATGTGAGTACCCAAAGAGGTGGTCGCCGTAGGGGATTGGGGAAAGCGCGACAATGCCTTCGTTGACGGTAGCGACCCCACCCGGATAGTCCTTGCTGAGATCCTCGAGTGTTTCGTTTTGTACGTCCCAGCCGAAAATATGCGAGCCTCGCATATCGTTCAGGCTGTTGCCCGGTTCATACAGTTCCTCCTTGAAATCGTGGAACCCCTGTGAGCCCATGTAGAGCTTGCCGTTGATGAAGGGCATGTAGGTGTGTCCCTTCGGTACTGACTCACCGAGCAGATAGTTGTCCGCCTCTTGCAACGCGGTGATGTAGGTCCCCAGAAAATCGTAAGTGCCGGCATTCTGGTTGTAGCGGAAGAGCGACATATCTTCGATTTTCCAACTCAGTTCTGTAGTGAATCCAAAATACACATTCTCCTGGTTGTCCATTCCGATGTTGTCCCAGGACTGTACGACACCCGGAAAACGTTGCTCGTCCAAACGGATCAACTCATAGGAAACCTTTTGATTAAGGGGACTCAAGTGGAGTTGAAAAAAGCCGTCCGTGTAGGTGGCTTTTGAGATCAAATACGAGCGTTCCATGATCACCCCGTGAGCATCGGCTCTGGCTTCAGTGGCGGATCGAAGGATATCGAATTCTCCGGAACGCAAACGGTTAAGGTCCACCTTTGTCCAGTCCTTCAGGTTCTCCGAATACATGAGCTCAAGAATCTGCTCATCCTGATTCAGGTCCATGCGCTCATCGAAATTCAGCTGGAACGAACCCGCTGTGCTAAACTCCCTCAGCTCCAGGGAGTCGAGCGTATTGTTCGGATCTTGTCCAATAGCATCAGCGGTACAAAACCTCATCCCCACAATGGTAAATGCCGCCATCTTGAGGTAGATAGATCCGGTTGGGGACAGGGCGCGTTTGCTCAGAAGCAATTGCATGCGATAATTTGACTCTACCTGGGCTCAATACGCAATTGAAGAAACAGGCCTGGGGCGGATTGATCGACGGGGGCGAGTGAACGCACTGAGACACGAAAGGTGCCATCCTGGTTGTCCACGGATGGAGCGAATTCCACGGTGACCGGTTCATCCAGATTGCTACGCCAGTTCAGGAGATCGTTCGAGACATTAACCTGATAATTGGGTGCGTCTTTATCAAACCGCTGGCGGTAGACAAGGGTGGGGAAGAGGCCTTCGTCGGGAATATCAGCCAGTTGGAAGGAGAGCGGGTTGATTTCCTCGCTGCGGGTTGGGTCTGTGAGGAAGGCGAACTCGAGGTAGTTTAGGAGGCCATCCCTGTCCAGGTCTGCCTCCGCTGAGGCAAGTTGGGGATTGGCGAGTTCGGCAGGGGAAAGGAAACCACCCAACCAGAGACGGTAGGGATCGGATTGCAGGTCAAGGATGGCAGCGGCGTAGCGTTGCCCGAGCAACCGTTGCGAATGGGCATCAAAATGGATTTTCTGGTCAGGGCGGCCGCGCAGTCCAACGTTGTCGACACAAAAGGTGTTGCTCAGCTGGTTGGGGAGATCCTCAAGGGCTGCCTCCACGATGGCGCGGTTGGGCAAGCCGGTAAAAAAGACAGTTGTGCCCCCTTCGTCCACCCAGCTCGCAGGAACGAACTTACCGCAGATAAAGGGCAGGGAGGGATTGCTGAAGGATTCCCGCAAATTAGTCACCAGTGTCTGGAGACGCGCTGCGTAGCCTTCAGGATCTGGATCGGGATTCGTGTTGTTGTTGCTGTTGTATTCACCCTGGTGCCAGAGAACGCCTTTCAGAATACCATATTGAGTTGCGGCGGTCACCCTCTGGACAGCTTCGTCGTAGAGGTAATAATTCAATCCTGTGAGCGGGTTGACCTGTTTGTTGTCGATGACACCGGGTGCCCACCACTGTATTGCAGATGATCCGATCGCATGGTTTATCAGGCCAATGACAATTTCCGGGTCGGACTGCGCCGCAAGCAGGGTCTTGCCGAACTCGACTCCCATTCCGATCGCGCCCGAAGATGATGTGGTCAAGGCCGTCAGCGGATGGCCACCCTTTACCCAGACGCTCTCCAATCCGTTGCGGCTGCCAAATTTAAGAACCCGCGGATCAGGTGCGTCCAGTGAGGGATCATAGGGCGCCCCTGCTCCCTGCATGTTCGATTGGCCTATCAACAAGTAGATGTGGAGTTTTTCCCTGGGTGGCAGGCCGATCACCGAAACACTGGAAGTAATCGTGTCATTTAGCGTCAAGGTGTAGGTCTGCTCCCCGATTGGGGCGACGGCGATGCTGCCAGAACCGCCCTCGGTCAGGTAGAGCACATTACCGATATCCGGAGAAATTTCGAGCGATGTCACATTGCCACTGACCGACCAACTCAAGGTGGGCGTTTCCGGCATCTGGGCAAAAGGCACATCAGCCATGAACGTATCGATGCCGGGTCGGTCCACTGATCCATTAAACGCCAGCTCATTCAACCCGCTGAAGGATCCCGAACCATGGTTTGAATTAACCCGCATGACAACCGATCGCACGCCCGTGACCGTCGTGGGAAAGGCGATGGTTTGTGCCGGATTTTCCGTTCCCCAGATTGCAGCAGCCAAAGACAAGTCAATCGGCTCACCAATCTGGGTCCCGCTGCCTCCCGTACCGGAGAAAAAGGACAGGGTACAATCCTTCAAGCCGGCGTTGGGTGATGTGGAGCCGTTGTCCCCGTTGCGAAATTGATAATTCCAGACATGCATACCATCGATCTCGGCCTCGCTGGCAAAGTCGAAGACCAGGTTGAATCCGGATAGCGTCCCTGAGGCAGTCGCGTAGTTTTGCCCGGATGAAATATAACTCACGGAGGTGTCTATAATATCTGCCGCAGTGGTGAACCCGTTGTTGATCAGGTTTTCCGGCGGGTAGTTGACGTTGAATTGACCACCGGTTGTGCTCACGGAGTCCGCATAAATGAAGCGTTCGGGCAATCCTTGGCCAAAAGCGCTGATCTCGGCTTGAAGCAGACCAAGGATCAGTAAACAGCATGGAAACAATTGAAGACGAAGGCGCTGGTGCTTAATCATGGGAAAATTCCGTGGTATTGATAACTCTTCCCGACGTGTTCCATGGCAAGGAGGAAGGCGGCCGTCCTCATGTCCTTCAATCCACGTGTTTTCCACTCGCTTCGGATCCGTTCGTAAGCTCGGATCATTGTGTAATCGAGAGCGTGTATAACGAGTTCCTCTTCACTTGGACCAACAATGAGTCGACTCTTACGATCCTCCGGCAATCGTTGCCCGGTAAGCCGTTCCATCTCACTGACCAGTTCCATTTTGACCAGTTCCTCATGGCGCGAGGTCATCCGGTCGAAACTCACTCCTGCGCGGTTCTTCAACCACTCGAAGTAGGAAACGGTGACGCCGCCCGCGTTGAGATAAAGGTCGGGAATCATGAAGATACCGCGCTGCAGAAGGATGGCTTCACCATCCTTGTCGACGGGTCCGTTGGCCGCCTCGGCAATCACCTTGGCCTGGATCCTTGATGCGTTCTCCGCCGTAATGACATTCTCAAGGGCCGCGGGGACCAGAATGTCGCACTCATATTCAATGAGCGCGGCGGAGTCCGGAATAAATTCCGCGCCCTCAAAGCCCTTCAAGGTGCGTGCTTCCTGCCGGTGAAGAAATGCTGCTTCCACATCGATCCCATCCGGATTCCAAAGTCCTCCCTCAAACTCCGCGATTCCGACAATACGGGCCTTTCCTTCGTCCTGCAGGGACTTTGCCGCGTGATAGCCCACATTGCCGAAACCCTGCACAATCACGGCTTTGTCCGACACACCCGGGGCCAGTCCGAGTTCTTTCATCAACTCAGTATCTTGGAGTGAGGTCCGAATTCCGTAGTAGACACCCAGTCCTGTGGCCTGGCGGCGACCCGGAATCCCCTGCATCGCAAGCGGCTTCCCGGTCACGCAGGCGTAGGGGGTCACACCGTCCTGCTTGAGGTTTTTGTAGGTATCGGCGATCCAGGCCATTTCCCTTTCGCCGGTACCGTAATCGGGTGCCGGAACGTCAATCCCGGGGCCGATAAAATTCTTCCGCATCAATTCGGAAGTATAGCGGCGGGTCACGCGTTCAAGAAACCTCTCTGATTCCTTGAAGGGGTTGATCCGGACGCCTCCTTTGGCCCCTCCAAATGGCACGCCGACAAGCGCACATTTGTAGGTCATGAGCGAGGCCAGCGCGATAGTCTCATCCAGGTTGACCTCCGCGCTGAACCGGATACCGCCTTTTGTCGGGAGACGATGGTAGCTGTGTTCGGCCCGGAAGGCCACCACCACGCGGATGGAGCCATCGTCTTCGCGGACGGGAAACCGCATGCGGTAACTGGCGTTGCACGCCCGCACCTGCTCGAGCAGGTCGGGGGAAAACCGGCTGTGCTTGGCCGCCCGGTCAAAGTAATGATTTACGCTTGTGTAGAAGGATCCTTTTGGCATCAGGAGGATTCTATGATTCCTTTGCAGATGAGATCAATCCCTATTAATTGTAGACGCTCCATCAATGGATGGCTCAAGGCACCACCTGGATGAGGAAGAACTGTATTGGTGAATTCACTACCGAGGGGGTGGGTCGTCAACCATAGGTCGCATTCCCTATTGGCACATGAGTCAGGTTCATCTTCCAGGATGCAATAGCTACTCCTGAGCTGAAGGCTTCAATGCTTGAACTCTCTTGACAGTACGACTCCCGCCAGATCGAGGGAGGTGACCGTGGAAAGGCCTCGCAGAGAGCTTCCTGAGCGATGACGCCTCTTGCGGGGATTGCCACATGGCACGGACCGTTGATGAATGGCACTCTGGACTGGCCAATTCGGGGCAGGGCGCTATGGATAGTTTCGGAGCACGAATAATTCACCATCTTATGACCATGAGCAAAGAGGCATTCAATCTACTCTGTCCAGCACGGCCGAGCGAAGTCAAAATCCTCGGACATAGCCTTGTCGACCAGCTTTTGACCGTTGAACGGAAAGTGCAGGGCCCGGAGCAATTCAGGGCGAAGCAGCAAATTATTGCGCATTTCGAGCGACATGAGCCGGATCTGTTCGGCTTTTTCCGGACGAATGCGATCAGCCCGTACCAGTTCCTGATCAAGGTCCAGAAGGCCTTTGAGACGCAATCCGACGTGACCTTCAACAACTATCTCGTTTCCAAAAAGGATGCCGTAGCGATGCTCACGCGCTATATTCCCAATCTGCAATATCTGCATGACAAGCAGCTCTACACGACTGCGGACACTTTCAAGGAGCTGGGGGCCTCGGTGGCCATCGGAGTAGTTGTAACCGGAATTGCCGAGGCCGTGGGAAGGGAATGGGTCGCAAGGCCCTTTCTATCCATGGAGACGGCGGTCCTGATTACGGCAGGTTCAGCGGTTGTTGTCTTTATGGCCTTTGCCGGATCAAAAAACCGGAATGTCTTTCACAAGGCCCCATGGAACAGCGCGATTTACCTCGGCGCGAACCTCCACGAGACGAACCCGGAGAACTGGGAGCGCGTGACGTGGAAACACATACAACGTCCATTTGATCCATTCAATGGATTTACCCTGTTCAAGAGCCGCCCTCATTACGAGGCGCTGGACGTGCACTACGGGAAAGCCCCCGCAGGAGACCGGGACTACCTCTGAGAAGGGGTGGTGCCGACCCTGTCGGGACTCTACCGCTGAAACAAAAAAAGCGCTCCCGAAATGGATGCGGTTAAAATGGCTGGGCGCATTCACCGATTAGGATGAATGGGAGAACTTTTTACGCTGTGTAGATCTTGGAATGGATTATTATTCCAAATTTCAGCAATCGCTTGCGTAACATGGACTCCTAATTACGATATGATAAAATGAGCTTTTTATTTTACTTAAATGATATTGTAAAACGGTGCTTTATTTTTTCAAATGTCACGCACGTTGCGGCGACGTTGGTTGCAATAACACTTGTATCCTTGCCTGTTGTAGCTGATGAATCCGCAGGATTTGTCGATCCGGCACCCCCCCCCGACTTCCAGGGAAAAATCGCTGTTGACATACGGGACTCGGAGCCCGACTGGGGACCATACATTCCCAAAGCTGCTCCTGAAGGAGCGCCCAATGTTTTATTTATCCTTTACGACGACACGGGTCTGGCAGCGTGGTCGCCATACGGGGGACGCATCCAGATGCCCACCCTGAATCGCCTCGCTGAGAACGGATTGACCTACTCCCAGTGGCACAATACCGCCCTCTGTTCACCAACGCGTTCGACAATCCTGACAGGCCGCAACCATCATCTGAACGGGATGTCTGCCATCACCGAAGGTGCCCAGGGCTATCCTGGATGGAGTGGACGCATTCCCGATGAGTGTGCCACAGTGGCCCAAGTTCTACAGGCCAACGGTTTCAGCACCTTTTGGCTGGGTAAAAACCACAACGTTGCAGAGCAGGATGTGGCCCCAGGGGCTGGGAGGCTTGAATGGCCCCTGCAGAAGGGCTTTGATAGGTTTTACGGTTTCCTTGGTGGCGAAACCAACCAGTGGTTCCCGGACTTGGTAGAGGACAACCACTTTATCGAGCAACCATACGGCCCTGAGGAGGGGTACCACCTCTCCAAGGATCTGGCAGACCAGGCTATCCGGATGCTGCGCAACCAGCGTGCCTCCAATCCATCTCGTCCGTGGTTTATGTGGTTGTGCCCGGGAGCCAATCACGCTCCACACCATGCGCCAGATGACTATATCGCCAAATACAAGGGCAAGTTTGACGATGGCTACGAGTCCTACCGCGAATGGGTCTTGGAGCGAATGATCAGTAAAGGTATCATGCCGGAGGGAACTGAGTTGACTCCGCTTAATCCGTTTCCCGAAGAGCTTGCCAATAAAGCAGATTATGTCCGCCCCTGGAATGAGCTGAATGCAGACGAGAGAAAGCTCTTCTCACGCATGGCAGAGGTATTCGCCGCTTTTTCGGAATACACGGACGCGCAAGTCGGCCGAGTCATCGACTATCTGGAGGAAACCGGGCAACTGGACAATACCTTGATTATTTACGCCGCGGACAACGGCACCTCAGGCGAGGGCAGTCCCAGTGGATCGGTAAACGAAAACAAATTTTTCAATGACTATCCGGATTCCCTCGAGGAGAACATGAAATATCTCGACAGTCTCGGCAGTCAGGAGACCTATAATCACATGCCCACGGGCTGGGCGGCAGCATTTTCGACCCCCTTCAAAATGTTCAAGCGTTACTCGCACTCGGGTGGCACCTGCTCGCCACTGGTCATCCACTGGCCGAAGGGGATCAAGGCCCGTGGTGAAATTCGTCACCAGTATGCCCATTCGGTGGACATTACGCCAACCATTATGGAGGCAGTCGGCCTCGAGATGCCGAGTGTCTATCGTGGAGTTCAGCAGTGGCCACTGTCGGGCAAGTCCATGGTCTACAGCTTTGATGCCGACCCGTACGGCCCGACCGTCAGGGAACGCCAGTATTTCGCTATGCTTGGCACACGGGGCATCTGGGAAAAGGGTTGGAAAGCGGTGGCTTTGCACGCCCCGTTGACAGACCGGGGACATTTCGACGATGATGAATGGGAGCTTTACCACGTTGAAAAGGACCGTTCGGAGAATAACAACCTCGCCGAGAAATATCCGGACAAGCTGGAGGCCTTGGTCGCAGCATGGAACACGGAAGCCGAAAGAAATCTCGTCTACCCGCTCGACGACCGTACAGCAGCTAAAATTCTAACCGTTGAGCGGCCGAGTGCAGAGCCTGTCCGGACACGCTACACCTACTTTCCTGGAACATCCGCCATTCCGGAGGGTGTCGCAGTCAGCATCCGCAACCGGTCCTACAAAATCCTGGCCAACGTAAAGATCGAGGAAGGTGCTGCCGGGGTCATTTTTGCCCATGGTTCGCGATTCGGCGGCCACTCACTGTTCATAAAGGATGGGAAATTGCATTACGTATACAATTTTCTGGGCATCAAGCCCGAGCAGCATTTTGCCTCACAGGAGGCACTTGAGTCCGGTAATTATATATTAGGGATGGAGTTTATCAGAACTGGCGCTGGCGAACACCGGGAAAGCATCGGCAACGCGAAGTTGTATGTGAATGACAAAGTGGTGGACGCAGGTGAAATGCGGACCCAGCTTGGGAAGTTCACTCTCTCCGGCGACGGGCTGTGCATCGGATATGATAGCGGGGATGCCGTTAGCGAGTTGTACGAGACGCCCGGGCGCTTCACCGGTGGAGAGATCCAGTCCGTGGAGGTGGTCGTGGATGAGGCAGCCTATACTGATCTTGAACTGGAGATGATGCGCAGCCTGCGTGACTGACTCTCAGCTGTAACGGTTAGTATCCCCATTCTCAATGCACCTTCCAATTACTCAAAGATCCATTAACTGTCTAGCGCTGGCGCTGTTCGGTGCTGCTTTGGTGGCTTATGGTAAGCAGCGGGATCCTCTCCCTTCATGGACCGAAGGACCCAACAAGGCCTCCATCATCGAGTTTGTGGAAACGGTGACCACTCCCGGATCTCCCAAATTTGTCCCAGAATCCCGGCGAATAGCCGCTATCGACAATGACGGTACATTGTGGACCGAGCAACCCCTCTATTTTCAGGCTCTCTACCTTTTGCAACGGATCAAGGAAATCGCTCCAGAGCATCCCGAGTGGAAGACAAAAGAACCCTTTGCCTCTGTTTTGCAGGGTAATTTGAAGAAAGCCCTTTCCGGGGGCGAGAAGGCGCTCCTCGAAATGACCCTGGCCACGCATGCCGGTCTCACCGAGGATGAATTCTCCGACTCTGTCAGGAGGTTTCTCTCCAGTGCACGCCACCCAACCACTGGACACCTGCTCACCGACATGGTCTACCAGCCAATGCTCGAACTGCTGGATTTCCTGAAGGCGAACAATTTCAAGGTCTTCATTGTCTCCGGTGGTGGCATCGAATTTGTGCGGATTTTTTCTGAGAACTTATACGGCATTCCGCCCGAGAGGGTAGTCGGGTCCAGCCTTGATGCAAAATATGAATTCCGGGACGGACAGCCGGTTATCGTCAAGCAGGCATCGATCGACTTGATTGATGACCACGCGGGCAAACCAGTGGGAATTCACCGCTACATCGGCCGCCGCCCCATATTGGCCATAGGAAACTCGGACGGGGACTTCGAGATGCTTGAGTATGTGACAACTGGTGATGGCCCACGGCTCGGAATGATCATTCATCACGATGACCCTGAGCGAGAGTTTGCCTATGACCGCGATTCTTCGATAGGCCGATCAGCGCGAGTCCTCGATGAAGGCCCGCAGCGCGGTTGGAAGATAATCAGTATGCAGAGCGACTGGAAGGTCATTCATCCAGAAGAAAAGAAATAGCACCATTTCCTGCCCGGAATCTCCCGAGGGGGATTGCTGATCTGACCGATGTAGAGTCGGCCTTTTTGATTCTCCAAGACATAGACAAAGTATTCGGACATAATAAAAGCGTCATCGGGTGAAATGACGCTTACA